>DMDA01000115.1:0-24774 GCA_003451595.1 Chloroflexota bacterium
AGCCTCGATTTCAATCGAAGGCGACGCGCCCCGTATCTGAAGTTCACCCGGTCACACTTCTAGCTTGTAGCCGTAGCCGCGAATGGTATGGATGAAGCGCGGGTCGTCCTCGCGTTCGGGTTCAATGCGGCTGCGCACACGGCTGACCATGCGGTCGATGTTGGCGTCGTAGACATCGCCTTGCGCTTCTGGCCACACAGCCTGCGCGATCTCATCTTTACTGACGACGCGGCCACGATTCTGATACAGAAACCAGAGCAGGTCGAACTGCTTGACGCTGAGCGGCGGGTCGAGCGGCTGACCGTCGACATAGACCTGGCGCGTGGTGATGTCGATACGCAGACCTGGCTCACTGACGGCAATGAGCGAGGGAGCGGTCACGGTGGCGGCGGGGTCGTAGAAGCGATAGCGGGTCGACGCAAACTGCACCTCCAGCCCATCGGCGAGCCAGGCTGAACCGCCCGGCGCCAATCGCTGGCCATCGACGAATACGCCGTTCTTACTGTGCAGATCGCGCACCTGGTAGCCGTTGTCAAAACGCAAAATCTCAGCGTGCTGACGTGAGGCGTACTGATCTTCCAGTCGCACCCCGGCATCGGCGGCGCGCCCAACCGTTGTCACTTCACGCTCCAACTCGATCTCCTGACCAGCCAGGGGGCCATTGAGACAGACCAATCGACCAAACCTGCTCACGCCTGGACTCCTTTAGCTTCCGCCCAATCGCTGTGCTATACTCGCAGTGCAGTATGGCGAATCTTTTGTCCGCTGCACATCGTTGAAACCTACAGGTTGAAAACTAAAACCTATAGGTTGAAAACTATAGCAGTAACCAGAGCAACCCGCAAAGTATCTGTCTGCGCAGGTCTGATCTGCCGAGCATGTCGTCAGCCGAACGTTCGTCCATCGAGCAGGAAACAGCATTCCCTGCGGCGTCGCCCACGCCACAGCGCGAAAGTGCGCGCGGGCTGCTGATCGGCTATCAAGTGGGTCAGCACCGACTGGTCGAGAAACTTGGCGGCGGCGTGATGGCGGCTGTCTACCGCGCCGAGTCGCTGACGACAGGGACGCCGGTCGCGGTCAAGGTGTTGCTGCCCGACGCCGATGCAGTTGTGCGGGCGCGCTTTCAGCAAGAGGCGCGCACCCACAGGCAACTTCGCCACCCCAACATTGTCCCGATCCTTGCCGAGGGTTACGAAGAGGCTAGCGGTCTCACCTATCTGGTCATGCCGCTGGTTGCTGGCGCCGGGCTAAGTGGTCTGATTGAGGCGCAAGAACGTCTGTCTGTGAGCGACGCGGCGGCCATTCTGGCGCGTGTGGCGCACGCGCTGGATTACGCTCATCGCCAGGGCATCATTCATCGCGATGTCAAGCCGAGCAATGTGTTGTTACAGGCCGCCACAGCCGGGCAACCGGGCGCTGTCTTCGTTGAGGCAATCGGTGGCGTCGTGACGCCGTTGCTCAGCGATTTCGGCATTGCCCGCGCGCTGGACGCGCCAGAACTGACCGGCATCGGGCGCACGATCGGCACGCCCACCTACATGTCGCCGGAGCAGTGCGCCGATAGTCACGAACTTGATCAACGGTCAGACCTGTACTCGCTGGGGGCGGTTTTCTACCGTTGCCTGGTGGGGCGCCCCCCTTTTTCTGGATCAACCACGCAGATACTGCATGCGCATGTTTATGAGCCGCTGTTGATCCCCGAAGCAGTGTTGACGACATTGCCCACCGCCGCCGTTGCGATCTTGCAGCGTTCACTGGCGAAGAACCCTGCCGATCGCTACGCCTCCGGCGCGGAGATGGCGGCGGCGCTGGAGCAACTGGTCATGCCGCTGGCGGCCGTCGAAAGCACAGCGACTATGCCCGCGCTGCCCGCAGTGCGCCCCACTGTGGCGATGCAGGTGCTGGTGCCTGCGCCCACCGTCCGTCCACTGGATGCACTCCTGGAGGCGTCGCCACAGGATGGCGTGCACACCCCCCCTTCCGTGACGCCTTCGCCGGCGCCGGTCGCACCTGTCGCTTCGCCAACGACGGCGTCAGGGCGTCGCCGCTGGCTTGGCGCGATCCTGGGTGCGACGCTGGCGGCCCTGTTGATCGCCGGCGCGGTTTGGGGTGCGCTCAGCATACTTCCGGGCAATTTGCTGGGACGCGCAGCGCCGGTTGCCGTCTCCACGGACGTTGCAACGCCGCCCACCGGCGCTCAGATGTCAACGCCTGATGTTGTCCCTGGCGCGGCGGCCACAACGCCGGATGTCACCCCAGGCGGAGCTGTCATGGTTACAGCCACCGCTACGTCGCCGCCACCTCCGCCGACGCCAGCTGGCGCCATCGAAGGGTACTGGCGCGAGGCGGAGGATGCCTACGCCGACCAGGATTGGCAAGTGGCGCTTGATTTCTACACGCTGGTGCAGCGGATTGACGCCAACTATCAGCGCGATCTGCTTGCCAGCCGGCTCTTCGACGTGCAGATGGGGTTGGCAGCGGCGGCATTGATCGATGGCCAACCAGAACGTGCAGTCAAGGCGCTCGATGCGGCGTTGGCGTTGCGCCCCGACGCCGAGCTGGTGCAACGCATCCGCACGGCCGCCAGCGCGCTGATCGCCGCCGAAGGTGATGCTGCGGCGTCGATCCGGCGCGTGTTGTGGGGGAGCCTGGTGAACTATGCTGACCAATTGGCGCAGATGCAAGCCTATTGCGGCGCGGCGACGCAGCTGACAGCGGCGCTGGCGGTCTGGCCCGATGGCGTTCTCGACACGCAGTTGACCGAATTTCGCGCTGGCTGCGAGCAGGCGCGGGCGTTGGCTGCGATTGACGCGCTGCTGGTCGAAAATGGTGGGCGTATTCTCTACTCTACTCAGGAGGGAGATCGCTACAACATCTATTCGGCGGCTGCGCAGGTCAATTCCGGTTCGACCTTGTTGATTGCCGACGGCGCACAGGTTGGTGCGCCGCGCAACGGCCCGGTGCTGGCCTTCCGCAGCACACGCCCGGACGCGGCAGGTATTGCTCTGTTTGATCTCGCCACGACGCGCGATCCCAATGCACGGGCGCAGCAAGTCACCTCGGCGCCGGAAGATGCGCGGGACGCGCCGCCTGCCTGGGCTTCGGATGGCAGCGCCCTGGCATATAGCACGGTGCGCGCTGGCGATCGCCAGTCGCGCATCTACATTCATGCACTGGCAGATGGTGCAGAAGTCGATCTCGGTCTGGGTAAAGACCCGGCATGGGAGCCAGCCGCCAACCGCATCATCTACAACGGCGTGGACAGCCGCGGCGCGCAGCCAGGACTGTACATCATGACAACAACTGGCGAGAATCGGCTACGACTTACCGACAACGGCAACGACATCCGCCCAGTATGGTCGCCCAACGGCAATAACGTAGTCTTCATGAGCACGCGCAACGGTGATTGGGACGTCTATCGGTTATCCCTACGCGATGGCACGCTGCTACAATTGACCAATGATCCGGCGCAAGATGGGTTGCCCGCTATCAGCCCTGACGGAAAACTGGTGATTTTCGCCAGCGACCGGGGCGGGGTGTGGCGCATCTACGCCGTACCCATTGACGGAGGCGCCGCCGTTCCTCTCTTTGCGGTCGAAGGCGTGTTGACAAACTGGCTGGAGCATTCGATTCAGTGGATACGATAGACGCCACAGGGACGCAGGGCGATGGCCAAAGCCCAGGTGCAGGGCTGACGAACCTGACCGGTAAACAGTTAGGGCGCTATCTGATCGGCCAGCGACTAGGCAGCGGCGGGGTGGCAACGGTCTATCGCGCCTATGACCAGGTGCAAGGACAGACCGTGGCGCTCAAGTTGCTGCTCCCTGGCGCCGATGACAAGGCCTATACGCGCTTTCGCAATGAGGCGATGACGGCCGGCGCATTGCGTCACCCCCACATCGTGCGCATTCTGCAGATTGGCATTGCACCGCAGGGCGAGGTCGCCTATATCGCCATGGAATTGGTAGAGGGTGAAAGCCTGGCCGACCTCCTCCGTCAGCAAGGGCGGCTGCGGCCAGAAGAGTCCGCCAATCTGCTTGAACCGATTGCGCGTGCTCTGGCGGAGGCGCATCGGCATGGCGTGGTGCATCGCGATGTCAAGCCTGGCAATATCCTGCTGCGTCCGGCCAGTCCGGGTGCAGCGCACAGCATTCAACTCGAAGCGCTTGATTATCCGGTGGTGCCGTTGTTGACCGATTTCGGCATTGCCCGCGCGCTGGATGCGCCAGAGTTGACCAACATGGGGCGCACAGTCGGCACGCCTGCATACATGGCGCCAGAGCAATGCGCAGGGAGCCGCGAGGTTGATGGCCGCGCCGATATCTACGCGCTGGGCGCAGTGCTCTACCGTTGCATTGCGGGCCGCCTGCCTTTCACGGGTACGACGACGCAGATTCTGCACGCGCACGTCTACGAACCGCTTACTATCGAGGACAGCATTTTTCGCCAGCTTTCACCGCTGATGGTGGAGGTGCTGCAGCGCAGTCTGGCAAAACGCCCGGAGGAGCGCTATGCCACTGCCGATGAGATGGCTGATGCACTGGTGCTGGCAGCCGGACGGACGCCGCTGCGCCCTGACACTGCGATAGGTGAAAGCACTGCGACGCTAACAATGACCGCTGTGCCGGTGGTCAACCCGCCAACCGAGACAACCTCCTCGGCAACCGTGTTGGTGCCTGCGCCCCGAAGCGCCCTTGCAACGCGCTCGGTCAATCCACTGTTGCGCAGCACACAGCCCACCACAACATCCTCGCCCGTGGTGACGCCACCCACTTCTACGCCGCCGGTGCAGACCGTTGGCACGCGGCCAACGTGGGGGAATGTCTTCCTGGTCATCGTTGGCGGCTTGCTGGTGATGGCGCTGGGCATGCTGTTGGGCATGCAGGCGCCGCGCCTCTTTCGCGGCGGCGCTCCGCCACTGACACTCACAGCACCCGCCGCGTCTGCGACAGGCTCGGCGGTCGCCCTGGCTGGCACAGTGCTGACGCCGGCTGTGCCAGAGGCCTCCGTTGCGCCTGTCGCAAGCGCTGATGCTGCCGCAATGGCTGTCGCGGCGACGCCAGCATCCACACCGACTGAGCCATCCACACTGACCGAGCCACCCACACCGACGGAAACACCCATACCGACGGAAACACCCACACCGACGGAAACACCCACACCGACGGCTACGGAGGCAGCGACGCCGACTATCGCACCCACCCCAATGCCCGACCCGGACGCAACGCTGGTGGCGTGTCTGCCCCAAGTCGACGAGGCGCTGCGCCAGCATCTGTCCGAACTCTCTGCTGAAGAGCGTCGCACGATTGGCTGCCCAATTGGTGACGCTCAACGCGGTCCGGCGCAGATGTTGCCTTTTGAATCTGGCTACATGGTCGGGCTGGTGACGGCGCCTGAACTCTATGTCGTCTACTTCCCCACTAATGCCTGGGAGCGCCAACCAATCCCTGAAGTGAGCGCGCCGCCGCCTGATCTGCCGGCGCCACCCGAAGGACGCTTCATCCCAGCGGATCGCTTTGCGGCGTTGTGGCAAGCGGATCGGCGTTGGGAGACGCTGGGTTTTGCCACTGAGTCGCAGCCCCGCGACTTTGCGGTGGTGATTCAAGGCTTTGAGGGGGCGGTGTTGCTTGGCAATCAGGACACTGGCGAGGTGGCCGTGCTAGCGAACAGCGATCGGCGGTAGGTATGCCATGAGCGAAAGTGTGCCGCGCAACCTGATGGGTGAAATTGATCTGGCCCCTGGTCATAAACTCGGGCTGGTGGTGACCTCACCGATATTGTTGTCGCCAGAAGCTGCTGGCTTTGGGGATATGCTGCCATATGGCCTCAAGCTGACGGAAATTGGTGCTCTGATCGTAGGGCCGGTCAGTGCGACAGGGCGCGGCTACAACGGGCCAGCAACGTTGGTTGAGAGTGATGGTGGGCTGGTGGTGCAGGGGTCTGGCTTCAGTCGTAGCGCTCGCCGCGCCGTGGAACGCTATGGCGCCATCTGGCAGCGGCTGGCGCTCCCGGTGATCGTGCACCTGGTCGACGCAACAGCCACTGACCTGGCGCGGTCGGCGCGTCACCTTGCGCACGCGCCAGGTGTGGCTGCCATCGAGTGGAAGCTGCCGCCAACCGCAACGCCGGCGTTGCTCGTCGACGGCGTGCGAGCACTGACGCGGGTGTGCGATGCACCGATCTGGGTAAAGCTGCCATTGGCCAATGCTGCGGCACTGGCGGCGCACGCCGTGGCGGCAGGCGCGGTTGGGGTGGTCGTCGGCCAGGCGCCGCCAGGCGCCGCCCCTGACAATGCTCCAATCACAGAGGCGCCGGGGATTGTCAGCGGTGCACTACATGGGCCTGGCGTGTATCCGCTGATGTTGTATGCGCTGCGTGAGGTGGCGGCGGCGCAACTCGGTTGCGCGCTGATTGCGTGTGGCGGCGTCCATCATGCCGGATGCATCCAGCAAGCACTCGCAGCAGGTGCGCACGCCGTGCAGATTGACAGCGGGCTGTGGCGTGGACGCCTGGTGGCGGCAGGATAATTGTGTGTTCTGCAAAGTCGGTTGATTTGACAGCGCGCAGGCAGCATGATATGCTTTCAACCGTCGAACAGTGCTACATGCTTCGACATGGAGACGTGGTGTAGCGGTTAGCATAACGGCCTGTCAAGCCGTAGGTCGCGGGTTCAAATCCCGTCGTCTCCGCCAAAATGTAACATAGTGTGTATGCTCGGCAGTGCACACAGTAAATATCCACCACTTGTATCGATTGGGTATATCGCAAGTGGTGGATATTTTTTGTTCTTAGCACCACCGTTCCGGGTGCAATGCGAGGCGGAAGCATCAATGCAAATCGTTTTGCCCGAAATGTGAAGTGCACCCAGCAAAATTGCCGGTTGACGTCAATCTGTGTAGTTGTGTAGACTCAGAAAATCCAATTCTTGGTATGAGCTGATGACGGCTTCCTCACGTTGGCGTCGTCAGCGGGTGATGATGTCTTTGTGTCTGCCATAGTGGGCGCGCAACGGCATCTTTGTGGCAACATCGCACATGGAACAACTGAGCAAGGAGCAACTCAATGAAATCGACAGGAAAGGACAACCCATTTAGCAAACGTATGCTGTCGCGACGTGCGTTTCTGCGCTACTCAGCCTTGGGCAGCTCGGCGGCTTTGCTGGCTGCGTGCGTGCCTGCAGCAGCACCCACTGGCGGCGAAGCAGCAGCGCCGGTTAGCGGCGAAGCAACAGCGCCTGCCGCAGGTGCTCCAAAGCAGGGCGGTACGATGGTCTGGCTGGGGCATCAGGAAGTGGCCGGTCTCAGCCCGGACGACACAGGCCCCGACGTTCAGTCTGTGCTCATTTACAACATCCACAATCCGCTTGTTTATTACAATGAGTATAATGATCTGGAATTGGTTTTGGCGGATTCCTACGACGTGTCGGACGATGGCTTGACGTACACTTTCAAACTAAAACAGGGCGTCAAATTCCATGATGGCGCTGACTTCACCGCGAAGGACGTGAAGTACACCTACGACTACTATCGTAACCCCGACAATGGCGCCGTCAATGCGGGGGATTTTACCAACGTTACAGCAGTCGAAACGCCGGATGACTACACCGTGGTCGTGAAGATGTCTGACATCAACGCGGCGTCCCTGTCGACGTGGGCTGCCTTCCCGATTGTGCAGTCGGTCTATCATGCTGAGGTAGGTGAGGCGACCTATCGAACAGCGCCGATCGGCACTGGCGCCTACAAACTCAAGGAATGGCGCGCCGCCGAATTCACCGAGCTGGAAGCGTTCGAGGATCACTTCCGCGGTCGCCCCAATATCGACGTGATCCGGCTGGACGTGGTGCCGGAGCCTTCCGTGCGCACGATTGCGTTGCAGACCGGCGATGCCGACGCTACTGTCTGGCCGCTGCTGGTCGAGGACAGCCTGGCGCTGGCGCAAGACCCGAACTTCGTTGTGCTGAAGGCGTTGGGCAACTCCATCAAGCACTTCCCGCTGAACAACTCACTGCCGCAGCTAGCAGACAAGCGTGTGCGCCAGGCGATGATGCACGCCCTGAACCGTGAGCAAATTGTCGCCGACCTGTGGCAGGGTGCGGCCAGCGTGGCGCATTCCAACATTCCGCCTTCTAGCTTTTTCCATAATTCAGTCCTCAAGCAATATCCGTACGATGTCGACAAAGCAAAAGCGCTGCTTGATGAAGCCGGATGGATGCCTGGCGCCGATGGCATTCGCGAGAAGGATGGTGTGCGGCTTGCCTTCACCATCACCACAATCACCGGTGATCAGGCGCGGCGCCCCATCGCCGAATTGGCGCAACAACTCTTCAAGGAGGTTGGCATCGAAGTGCAACTTGCCGAAGCCCCAGTGGCGTCAATTCTAGAAGGATTGCGTGCAGGCACGTTGGAAAGTTCAATCTTCAACTGGACCTACAACAATGGCGCCATTGAGCCAGACGCATTCTCGACGCTGCATTCGAAGGGCGGCAACAACTTCAATCAATTCAAGAACGAGGAAATGGACAAGCTCCTCGAAGAGGGGCTGAAGATCGTCATTCCAGAGGCGCGCAAACCGATCTATGATCGCGTGCAAGAAATCTTCGTCGAAGAAGTGCCATGCCTCTATCTCCAGTTCGATGAATGGTTGAATGTCTTCAGCAGTCGCGTCAAAGGTCTACCCGTCGATCCCAAAGCATCGACTGTGTGGTTCTACCGCGCTCATGAGTGGTGGTTGGAATGAGTAACGTCAGGCGTAATGCGTGACTGTCACGCATTACGCCGATCATCCAGGTTCGAACGAGCGATTTGCAATGCTACGCTACATCACCGTTCGTCTTTTTCATGGCGTCATCGTCATTTTGTTAATCAGCATTCTCACCTTTGTCGTCATGCGTATGATGCCGGGCGACCCCGTCTATCTGATGATGGGTGAGGGACAGGTGCGCATCACCGAAGAACAGATTCAAGCGATTCGTACACGTTGGGGGCTGGATAAAGCCTATCCAGAGCAGTATTTGATCTGGGTGATCAACATGGCGACCGGCAACTTTGGTGAGTCGATCATCCGCACTGGCGTGCCTGTGCGGGAGATGATCTTCGAGGCAATCCCGGTCACGGCGCAGCTGAACATTTACTCGATGCTGTTAGCGTTGTTGATTTCGGTGCCGATGGGCATTGGAGCGGCGGTGAAGCGCAACTCAGCAGCAGATTACACCTCCTCAGTGATCTCAGTCGTGGGAATTGCTACGCCAAACTTCTGGCTGTCGCTGATGTTGATCATCATCTTCTCGCTGATGCTACGCTGGCTGCCGCCCTTCGGCTTGCGTTCCTGGCAGGGCTTCATCCTGCCGGTGGTGGTGCTGGCAGTCGAACAGATGGCGATCTTCACGCGCGTGATGCGCAGTTCCACCATCGAAGCGCTCAAGCAGGATTATGTGCGTACGGCGACAGCCAAAGGCTTGTCGCGCTCCGCCGTGATCCTACGCCATGCTGTGCGCAACGCTCTGCTCCCGCTGGTGACAGTGATCGGCTTCAATATCGCCTTCCTGCTCAGCGGAACCATCGTGATCGAGACGGTCTTTGCATTGCCGGGCATTGGCCGTCTTTTTACCGATGCCGTTTTCCGTCTCGATTATCAGGTCGTGCAATCGTTGGTGGTCGTGTTGGCTGTGTTGGTGGTGGTTGCCAACTTGTTGACCGATCTCGTGTACGCCTTCATCGATCCGCGCATCCGTCTCAGCCGTTGAGAAAGGTAAGTTCATGGCGGTAGGCACTTCATCGGCGCGTCTGGATGCAACGACTGTCGAGTCGAAGCATCGCTCAGAAATACAGAACGCGTGGCGTCGATTCAGCACTAACCGCGTTGCCCTGGTTGGACTGGCAATGTTGGCCTTGATCCTTTTGATCGCGATCCTGGCGCCGGTCATTGCCCCTTATGATCCAATCAATGATATGGACACTGCACGGCGCGGCTGTCCACCTTCGCCAGAGCACTGGTTTGGTTGCGACCATCTGGGACGTGATCTGTTGAGTCGTGTCATCTATGGTGCGCGTATCGCCCTAACTGTCGGCATCGGCGCCACACTGATCTCCGTCACGATCGGTGTTGTCGTCGGCGCCCTGGCTGGCTTCTTGGGCGGCTGGACTGATGCGATCTTGTCGCGCCTTGTTGATACCCTGATGTCTTTCCCGATCATTGCGCTGTTGATTGTGCTGGCGGCGGTGCTGGGGCCAAGCCTGCTCACGACAGTGGTTGTCATCGGCGTCACCGTCTGGTCGCGTTACGCCCGCGTTGTGCGCGCCGATGTGATGAGCCTGCGTGAACGCGATTTCATTGTGGCGGCGTACGCCTCCGGCGTGCGCAACTGGCGCATCATTTGGCGACATTTGGTGCCCAATGCACTGGGCCCCGTGATTGTGCTGGCATCGTTGGGCATCGGTGGCATCATCATTCTGGAAGCTGCGCTCTCCTTTCTTGGCCTTGGCGTCCGCCCGCCAGCGCCATCGTGGGGGGCCATCCTTGCGGATGGACGCGCCTACATCCTGCGGTATCCGCACATCTCTTTTTTCCCTGGTGTGATGATCGTGTTCACCGTGTTGGCGTTCAATTTTGTTGGCGATGGACTTCGCGACGCGCTTGATCCCAAAGAATAGCCGCCAAACATCGACAGAAAGAACTTTTCTATGCCTACTTACGACACGCTGATCATCAATGGTAAACTGGTTGATGGCTCTGGCAACCCCTGGAGCTACGGCGACCTGGCGATCCGAGGCGACCGTATTGCCACCGTGACCACACCCGGAGCGATTGCCCGCACCGACGCCGTTCAGATTATCGATGCTGCTGGCATGGTCGTCTGTCCTGGCTTCATTGACATTCAGAGCCACTCGATCTTGCCGCTAATGATGGACGGGCGCTCGCTCTCCAAGATCACTCAGGGCGTCACCACGGAGATTATGGGCGAGGGCTGGACGCCCGCGCCCATGCGAGGGCGCAACACCAACCCGATGGATCACGCCATCTTTCCCTACCCGCTAGAGGTATGGGGTGAACGCGCCAAAAGCTGGACGCGGTTTCGACACTGGCTGGAGGCGATGATCGAGCAAGGCGTTTCGACCAATATCGGCTCCTTTCTGGGTGGCGGCACGTTGCGCATGGTCGGTAAGGGCATGGCGATGGGCAAGGCCACTGCTGAAGAGCTTGACCTGATGCGCACAGTGATGGCGGAGGCCATGGAGGATGGTGCATTGGGCGTTGCCTACGCGCTGATTTATCCGCCTGACGCCTATGTAGACACCGATGAGCTGGTGGAAATCTGCAAGGTTGTGGCCGCCTATCGCGGCATTTACATCACACACATCCGCTCTGAGGCTGAGCTGTTGGTCGAAGCAATGCAGGAAGCAGTGGAGATTGGACGCCGCGCCAATGTCGCCGTCGAGGTGTACCATCTCAAGGCTGCTGGCAAACCGAACTGGCCGCTTATGACGTCGGCAATTGCCGTTATCGAAGCCGCACGTGCAGAAGGTATCGACATTACAGCGGACATGTACCCGTATGCCGCCTCGGGCACCGGACTGACCGCTGTGATCCCCCCCTGGGCGCAAGCGGATGATAAGCTTTTCGAGTATCTGCGCGACCCGGCGATGCGCACCAAAATCAAGCAAGAGATGCTGCAACCATCGGGTGATTGGGAAGCAATGGGCAGCCGCGACCCTGCCAGCGTCATGCCGATCGGTTTCCAGAAACCAGAGAACAAGCAATATGTCGGCAAGCGCATCACCGAAATTGCGGCTATGCGCGGTCAGGATTGGATCGACGCCACCTTCGATCTGCTCTTGTCAGAGGAAGATCGCATCAGCACCATCTACTTTTCGATGAGTGAGGAGAACGTGCGGCGTCAGCTCACCCTGCCCTGGATCAAAATCTCGACTGACGCTGGCGGCCATGACCCTGCCTGGAGCGCTGCCTACGGTCCGGTGCACCCGCGTGGCTACGGCACCTATCCACGCGTCCTCGGCAAATATGTGCGTGATGAAAAAGTGCTCCCACTGGAGGATGCCATTCGCAAGATGACATGGTCGGTGGCGGCGCGATTGGGCCTGCGCGAACGTGGACTGCTCCAGACCGGTCACTTCGCCGACGTCGTCATCTTTGACCCGGTGACGATCCGTGATTGCGCCACCTTCGAAGATTCGCACCAGCTTTCCATCGGTGTGCGCGACGTATGGGTGAACGGCGTGCAGGTGCTGGCGGACGGCGCCCATACCAACGCCAAACCAGGACGCATCGTCGATGGGCCGGGGCGTAAGACCTGAGTAGCATTGCAGCCCCTCTCACCATCCGCTGTGAGCATCCGCAACAGCTTGCCCCGCGCCTGATTCGTTGGTAGAATCGAGCACTATGATTCTCAATCCTGAGCGCGCTGCTGAAATTGCCGCCAACCTGGCGGAGGTGCGGCGGCGGATGGCGGCGGCGGCCGAGCGTAGCGGCCGTGATCCGGCTGCGGTTCGCCTGGTCGCGGTCAGCAAGACCTACCCATTGGCCGATATTGCCGCAGCATATGTGGCAGGTCAGCGCGATTTCGGTGAGAATCGCCTGGAAGAACTGTGGCCGAAGGTGGCCGCCGCCAAAGTGCAAGGACTCGACGTCATTCGCTGGCACATGATCGGCACGCTCCAGAGCCGCAAGACACGCGACGCTGTGGGTCCGTTGGCGCTGATCCACGCAGTGGATCGCGTCAAAATTGCCCAACGCCTGAGCCGCGACGCCCAGGCAGCTGGCTGCGTACTGGATGTGCTGCTCGAGGTAAACGTCAGTGGCGAGGCGAGCAAGCATGGCTTTACGCCGTCTGAGGTGTTGGCTGTCGCCGCCGAATTGCTGGCGCTGCCTGGCATTCGCATTTGCGGGCTGATGACGATGGCGCCCTACGAAGCTGTACCAGAGGCAACGCGTCCTGTCTTTCGGGCGCTGCGTCAACTGCGCGATGCATTGGCGCTGCGTTTCCCGGCTGGCGACTGGCGCGAGTTGTCGATGGGAATGACTAACGATTTCGAGATCGCGATTGAAGAAGGCGCCACCATCGTGCGCATCGGTTCAGCGATCTTCGGCGTAAGGAATGGATGAGGAAGAATGCTCAACGGAACCAAAATCGCCTTCATCGGCAGCGGCGTGATGGGCGAGGCGATGATCAAAGGGCTGCTGACGCAGGGGCTGACAACCGCCGCTTGTCTGTGCGCCAGTGACCCCTGGGCAGAGCGGCTGGAGTACATCCACACGACCTACAGCGTTGAAACGACCTCCGACAATGTCGCCGCCGTGCGCGACGCGGAGATCGTGGTGTTAAGCATCAAGCCGCAGTCGCTACCCAAAGTCGGCAAAGACCTGCATAGCAAGATTCATCCCGACGCGTTGGTGCTGAGCATCATTGCCGGGACGCGCATCAGTACACTGCAAAACAAGCTCTACCACGACCGCATTGTGCGCGCCATGCCCAACACGCCTGGGCAGCTCGGCAAAGGCATGACAGTGTGGACAGCCACCGATCATGTCACCGCCCGCCAGCTTAAGCAGACAGAAGCGATTCTGGGGGCAATGGGTGAGCAACTTCAGGTCGATGAAGAAGGATTTCTCGACATGGCAACCGGGTTGAGCGGCTCTGGCCCTGGCTTTGTGCTGTTGCTGATCGAGGCGATGATCGACGCTGGCGTGCATATGGGTTTCTCGCGGCGCGACGCCGAGAAAATGGTGCTCCAGACCATCGAGGGCACGGTCGCTTTGATGCGCGCCAGTGGCCGCCACTCCGCTGAACTCAAGAATCAGGTGACCAGCCCCGGCGGCACCACGGCGGCCGGTCTCTACGAGCTAGAAAAAGCGAGTATTCGCGCCATCATCAACGATGCAATCTTTGCAGCCTATCGGCGCAGCCAGGAGCTTGGCGCATTGAGTGAGAAGAAGGATGTCCCATGAGAGAAGTTTTCCTGATCCTGTCCATGTTGATTCAACTCTACAGCTGGGTGTTGGTGGCGCGCGCGTTGATTAGTTGGATTCCCAACCTCGACCCCTACAATCCGGCTGTGCAGTTTCTCTACCAGATCACCGAGCCGGTGTTAGAGCCGGTGCGCCGTTTGATCCCGCCGTTGGGTGGGACGATCGACATTTCCATGATCGTTGTCTTCTTTGCTTTGATGATCTTGCAGCAGATGCTGCAAACGCTGGCGTGAAGCTCATGCAATCCGGCAAGAGTTTTTCCTGGTTGCTGTTGGCATTGGCGTCACTCTGGCTGGTTGCGTGCCAGCCAGTGCGCCCCACGCCAGCAGCGGCGCCTGAGATTGTCGCCACGCCTGCCCTTGCGCCAGAGATGGCGGCAATCGCAACGGCAAGCATTGACTTTGCCGCGGCGACGCTCGGTCTGGCGCCCGGCAGCCTGCGTGTCATTGCGGTGGAAGCAGTCAACTGGCCTGACGCGGCGCTTGGTTGCCCGCAGCCAGACATGATCTACGCAGCGGTCATTACACCCGGCTATCGCGTCGTGCTTACGGGGGCGGATGCCACGCTCGTTGTCCACACCGACAGTCGGCTCGATGGCGAGAAGGTTATCTGTCCTGAGGAGTGACCCACCGACCCCATGCTGCCATCCGCTGCCCAACCTTTCTACATCTCACGCCGCCGCTTTGAGGAGTTGGTCGCCGAGGCCATCGAAGAAATCCCCGACGAGCTGTGGAGGGTGGTGGATAATGTGGCTGTCACTGTGCAAGAGTGGCCCACACGCCGTCAACTTGAAAGCGTTGGGATCGGACCAGGCGCCGGCACGCTGCTCGGCTTATACGAAGGTGTTGCTCTGACGCGGCGCACCAGTCAATACGGGCTGGTGCTGCCCGACAAGATCACGATCTTCCGCGGTCCGATCCTGCAGATTTGTCCGCCCGACGAAGACGCCGTCCGCACACAGATTCGGCGCACTGTCTTGCACGAAATCGCCCATCACTTTGGTATCAGCGACGAACGCCTGCTAGAGCTTGGCGCCTACTGACCACCGTTCATCGCGCAACACGCAGCAAAGAAGAAGCGAAGCTATGACCTACTCACCTGCGACCACATCGACTGGGCATGAATCGGGATTTGTCGAGGTCGTGCCGGCGCCTACCAACGCTCACTACTACGAGATCCTGGATCGCACCGGCCACCGCCGCGCCGGGCTGACGGTGTTGCTCGACAGCCAACAGCGCGTGCTGCGCGCCGAGCTTTGCTACTACGAACGCTACCATGCCCTGGAGCCGGTGCAGGAGGAAATTTTCGACCGCGCAGTGGAGATCGTCGAGAGCAACTATCTCGGCAATGGACTCAGTTCCGATCTCGCCGTGATCGATGGCAAGCCGATGGCGCAGGAAGTCATCCAACACAACAACCCCGATCCTACCTATCGTCCGGAGCAGCGCGTGCGCATCTGGCCCTTTGCCATAGGGTACGCGGCGCTTGTGGCTGTGCTGCTGCTGGTTGGCTTGCTCAACCGGACGCTGCTCCGCCCCACGCTGGCAACGGTGGCGTTGCCAGCCGTCGCCGAGCGCACGGCGCCGTTGGCTGCCAGCGCTGCGACAGCCGCCGGCGATACAACCACTGTCGAGACGGTCGATCCGCTTCAGCCCAATACGAATGGACTGCCACCCAGCATCAACGCCGATCCGTCACTTGCTGTCGGCATGCAGGTGCGCATCCGCCCCGGTCTACGTTCGTTTGTGCGCTCCGCGCCGGGGGCAGAAGCGGGCGAAGTCGTCGGTTTCCTGGAAAATGGCGCCACCGCCACAATTACCGGCGGTCCCACCTGGCTGCCAGGCGACAGCGACACTATCGTGTGGTGGTACATCGCAACCGGAAACGGTGTCAGCGGCTGGACGCCTGCCAACACCAGCCAGTTGACGCTGCTGGAGCCGGTGGAGTGATGCTGGACCCATCACTTGTCAGGCTGCGTCGTTTATAACGAGCATTTGGCCGGCGTCCAGCCAGAGTCTGATGGTTTCACCGACTTGTGGCAGGCGGTCACGCCCGCGATTGCGGAATTCGAAGCTCAAGAGAACGTCTGTTGCACCTGTCTCCGGAGTGACCTGCACGGTAAAGATGCTGCCGCGAAAAGTCGTCATCACGACGCGGCCGGTGAACGACACATACGTTGCACCAGGTGATTGTGCGTCGAGCACAGCCGCATCCGGTGGAATCAGCAGCCGGGCGCCGGGAGCAAATGACTCAAGCGGTAGCTCCGGCAGGGTGAAGACGCCTATCGCTGTTGACGCCTGACATCCCGACAGCATTCCCGTGATGGGCAGGAGATTGCGAAAACCCAAAAATTCAGCGACAAAGGTGTTTGCTGGGCGCCGATAGAGTTGCGGCGGCGCATCCACTTGCACGATGCGCCCCGCCCGCATCACAGCGATGCGATCGGCCAGGGCGAACGCCTCCTCCTGGTCGTGGGTCACAAAGATCGTCGTCACCTGCAGCGTTTTCAGGATGCGGCGCAACTCCTGCACCAGCTCGGCGCGCAACTGGCGATCCAGGTTGGCAACCGGCTCGTCAAGCAGCAGAAGCTTCGGATTGGGCGCCAGTGTGCGCGCCAACGCCACCCGTTGCTGCTCACCGCCGCTCAGCTCATCCACTGAGCGCTGTGCATAACCCTGGAGATTGACTAATGTCAGGAGGGCATCGACGCGGGCGCGACGCTCGACCGCGTTGATGCCTGCCATCCGCAGCCCGTAGCCAACATTGCCCGCCACATCAAGATGGGGGAAGAGTGCGTAGTCCTGAAACATGAGACCAATGCCGCGTCGATGGGCGGGCAGCCCGGTGATCGTGACGCCGTGCAGGCGCACCTCGCCCTGGTCGGGCGCCTCCAGCCCGGCGATGACGCGCAGCAATGTGCTCTTGCCACAACCACTTGGCCCCAGCAAGCAGAGAATTTCCTCACGCGCCAGCGTCAGCGACACGCCCTGCAGCACCGGCTTGTCGGGAGCAAAGCGTTTGTGAATGTCCACGACTTCCAGCATCAGAACTCCTCTTCGCCGGGCAGGCGAAAGCGCTCGATGGCAAGCAGCGCCAGCGCCGTCACCACCATCAGGAGCGTGCTCATCGCCAGCGCCTGGCCGTAGTTGAGCAAGCCGGGGCGCCCCAGCGCCTGGTAGATTACCATCGGCATGGTTGGGCGGTCGGGGCGCGCCACGAGCAGGGTTGCGCCAAACTCGCCCAGGCTAATGGCAAAGGCAAAGGCCGCGCTGATCGCCAGCGCGCGCGCCAGCAATGGCGCGTCGATCGTCCACCAGCGTTGCCATGGGCTGGCGCCAAGTGTAGCCGCCGCCATCTGTAGTCGCCGATCCAGCGCCCGCCGCGCCGGCAGCAGGGTGCGCACGACAAAGGGCAGCGCAATCAGGGCGTGTGCAATCGGCGTCAGCCAGGGTGAGGCGCGCAGCGGCCCCATTGCCACGATATAGCCGAAACCGAGCGTCACCGCTGATGTGCCGAGCGGCAGCAGCAGCAACGGATCGAGTATGGCGGCAGTGCGCGAACGTGGCTGCGCCAGCATGTATGCGCTGATCACACCGAGCGGCAGGCTAATGGCGAGCGTCGCCAACGCATAGAGCAGCGAGTTGGCGACGGCGGTGATCGGCGGTGCAAAGAACGCGCTCTGGCGTGGATTTTCGGTGAGCGCCTGATAATAGAGCAACGTCGGCCCTTGGTCGCCGAGGGTGAAGCTCCGCACCGTCAACGCCAGCAACGGCGCCAGCAACACCAGCGCCGTGACAAGCAGCGAGGCAATCACCAGACTCCACTGTCGTCGGTTGCGCGGACGCTGGCTGCGTGCTGGGCGACGTCCGCGCAATTGACGGCTCAAGCGCGCCTGCTGCCGTGTGTAGACAATCATCACACTGAAGGTCAGCACAAGTTGGACAATGCTCAGCCAGGCTGCCAGCGGCAAGTTGAAATAGCTGACCGCCTGCCGATAGATTTCGACCTCGATGGTGGCAAAACGCAGTCCGCCCAGGAGCAAGATGACGCCGAAGCTGGTGAAGCAAAACAGAAAGACGAGCAGGCTGGAAGCAAGCACGCTGGGTAGCAGCAGTGGTAGTGTGATGGTGCGCCACACCTGCCAGGGGGCTGCACCCAACACCGCCGCTGCTTCGTTGAGATGTGGGTTAAGGTTGCCCCAGAAGCCACCCACGGTGCGAATGACGATGGCGACATTGTAAAAAACATGGACGATCAGGATCAGCCAGATTGTCTGTTCAAGCTGGATGGGCGGCGCGTCCAGCGCCAGCCAGTGCTGCAGCCAGCCGTTGAGCAGGCCGGTGCGCCCGATCAGCGCCATGAATGCAGTGGCGACGACAACCGTTGGCATGACAAAGGGGATGGTCAGCAGCGCGTGTAGAATGCGCTTCCCTGGAAAGTCGAAACGTGCAAAGATGTAGGCGAGTGGTAGCCCGGCCAGCACCGTCAGCGCAGTGGAGAGCGCCGCCTGCCAGGTTGTGAACCAGAGCAGCCGCCAAAACGCTGCTGAGGTCAACGCTGCCACCGCTTGCGTTGCAAAGTCGCCGCTGCCCACACTGATGCGCAAAATCGCCAGCAGCGGATAGAGATAGAACACTGCTAGGAAGATCAGTGGCAGCGCATAGAGCGCAATCATTGGCAGTCGTCGCAAAGGTCGCTGTCCTCGCTGTATCTGCGCAACAGTTGGCAAAGGATACCCTTGACCGCGCCCTGACCCTCAGGAGCCTTCTGGAATTGCTCTTCGAAGGTGGTTTGTGCTCAAGAAACCGATTCTCAAAGGAGCACTCCTCTAGAGACCACGTTCGCCGCGTATGTAGGGTTCACCCAGCGCCGCCGGCGCGCCCAGGCGCTTACGCAGCGCCTGCCGTGAGCCGATCACCAATGCCAGGATCGTCAGCAAGTAGGGCGTCATCTGCAAAAAGAAACCAAAGTTCGAGTTGATGTACAAGGGATTCGTGAAGCCTAGTAGCGTGGCCGGTCCTTGTAAATCCAGAATAGCGCGGCGCAACGCTCCAAAGAGATAGCCGCCCAACGCAGCCTGCAACGGGTTCCACTGCGCAAAAATGACCAGACCGATAGCGATCCAACCCTGCCCAGAGGTTGTCTGGGCGCTGTACCAACCCGGCGACACCGAGAGGCTGATGGTGGCGCCAGCCAGTCCGGCCAGACAACCACCTGCAAACACGTAAAGGTAGCGTACTGCATAGACATTGACGCCCATCGTGTCCGCCGCCACCGGCTTCTCACCGACCGCTCGCAGATGTAAGCCTGGGCGCGTCTTTTCGATATAGTACCAGACGAGCGGCGCAAAGATATAGCCGAGGTAAACGAGCGGACTGTGATCCTTGAAGAAGACGGGGCCGATGAACGGGATCGCAGCCAGCCCCGCAATGTCGTAGTTGGGGATCAACGCCGCATTTTGGCCGGTCAATCCGTTTCCCAACACCAACGCCAGCCCGGTGCCGAGAAAGGTGAGCGAGAGGCCGCTGACCACCTGATCGGCCTGAAAACTGATGGTGACGACTGCGTGCGCCAGGCTCAGGATGCCAGCTGCCAACATGGCCATCGCTACGCCAAACCAGGGGTTGCCCGTTGCCAGCGAGACGCTGAAGCCGGTCATGGCGCCGAGCAGCATCATCCCCTCTACACCCAGGTTGAGCACGCCAGAGCGTTCAGCCAAAATTTCGCCGATGGCGGCAAACAGCAAGATCGTGCCGGTGGCCAGCCCGGCGTGCAGAATGATCTCCAGATTCATGCGCTTTCTCCAGCAGTGGCAGAGCGATCGGTGGAGCGGATCAGCCGGATTTTGTAACGCAGAAGCACGTCGCTGCTGATGACGGCAAAGAGCACAAAGCCCTGGATCATTTGGGCAATGCCGGAGGGCTGCACCTCACGCCCAGCGACGATTAAGGCGCCAAAGAGGATCGACACCAAGATGACGCCAAACGGATTCAGCTTCGCCAGCCACGCCACGATGATGCCGGTGAAGCCATAGCCCGGCGAGATACGCTCCTGGAGCCGGTGAACGACGCCGCTGATCTCCGCCATGCCTGCCAGTCCTGCCAGCGCACCGGAGAACATCATCACCAGGATGATATTGCGGGCGATATTAATGCCAGCATAGCGCGCCGCCTGCGGGTTGTCACCGATGAGCCGAATTTCGTAACCCCAGCGACTACGCTGCAGCACCCACCACACCAGTACGGCGGCCAGCAGCCCAAAGACAACGCCCAGATGCAACGTGATGCCTGCAAAGATGGGGTAGTCGCGGGCGTAATCGGAAAGGCGCGGGAGCCAGGCGTTGCGCGCAAAGGTGGGTGTCATCTGGAAACCGGCGTCGCTCCAGCGATCAAATATCCAGAAATTGTTCCACAAGACCGCCACGTAGTTGAGCATCAGCGTCGTGATGATCTCGTTTACGCCAAATTTTGCCTTCAACACGCCAGGAAAGAAGCCCCACACTGCGCCGCCTGCCATGCCCATGATCATCATCGCCGGGATCACAATGGCGGGTGGGCTGCCCGTTGGCAGGAGCGGCACGAGCACGACCAGGCTGGCAAAGAAGGCGCCCATGTAGAATTGTCCCTCGGCGCCAATGTTCCACAGCTTCATCTTGAAGGCGATCGTACAGGCCAGGCCGACCAGAATCAACGGCGTCGCCTTGACCATCGTGTCGGAGAAGGCGGCCCAACTGCCGAAGGTGGCGCGCACGAAAAAGTTGTACACCTGGAATGGGTTGACGCCGATCAACCAAAGCACCATACCACTGACGACAAAGGCCAGCACCACCGCGCCGACTGAAGTCGCGGCCGGCATCCAGCGGGGGATGTCCTCGGTGCGTTTTTCGACAGAAACAGCAATCGGTAGAGCCATGATTCTCGTCTTTCTGTACAGCGAGCGCCGTTTCAGTTACTGCGCAAGTCAGCTACTGCGCAAGTCAGCTACTGCGCAAGGCTTCCTGGCGGGTGCCGGTCATCATCAGCCCGATTTCGTTGATGTCGGTCTGGTCGGCGTCGACAATGCCCATGATCTGCCCGTCGTAGATGACGGCGATACGGTCGCTCAATGCGAGCAACTCTTCCAGTTCCTCCGAGATCAGCAGAATGGCAGTGCCTGCCAGGCGCTGTTGGAGGAGGTGGCGCTGGATGGCCTCAACTGCGCCAACATCCAGCCCGCGCGTTGGTTGTACGGCGACGATGACCTTGGGATTGGTCGTGATCTCGCGCGCCAGGATCACCTTCTGCAGGTTGCCGCCCGACAGCTTGCGCGCCAGTGTCTGCACACTTGGCGCCAGGATGTCGTATGTCTGTTTCAGGGTGCGGGCGTACTCGGCAGCCCGGTTCTCATCGATCGTGGCACCGTTGCCGATCGGCTCGCTGCGATAGGTCTTCATGATGACATTGTCGGTAATCGTCAGGTTGGGCGAAGAGCCGACGCGGGTGCGATCCTCTGGGATGTGCGCCACGCCCGCAAGAATTGCGGCCAGCGGTGGTTGATTGGTCAGTTCAATGCCCGAAACCGTGATCGCGCCGTCGTCACAGACGCGTAGCCCGGTGATGCACTCGGCCAACTCGCTTTGGCCATTGCCGGCCACGCCTGCGATGCCGAGAATCTCCCCGGCGCGCACGTCGAGCGATAACCCGCGCAACGCTGGCGCGCCTTTGTTATTGGTCGCCTTGAGGTTGCGCACCTGGAGCACCACTTCGCCCGGTGTGTGCGGCTCTTTTTCCAGGGTGAAGACAACATCGCGCCCGACCATCAACTGCGCCAGCTCGCGGCGGGTGCGCCCTGCCATCGGCAATCCTTCGGCGGTGACGCGCCCCTTGCGCAACACGGTGATGCGGTCGGCGACGGCTTCCACCTCGTGCAGTTTATGGCTGATGAAGATGATCGACTTTCCCTGTGCCACCAATGCGCGCATCGTGTTGATCAGGTCGTTGATCTCTTGTGGCGCCAGCACAGCCGTTGGCTCGTCGAAGATCAGCACATTTGCCCCGCGATAGAGTGTCTTGAGAATCTCGACGCGCTGCTGCTCGCCCACCGAAATCTGCCAGATTTTGGCTTTGGGGTCGACGTGCAGCCCGAACTGCTCCTGGAGCTCCTGCACCTTGCGTTCGAAGCGTGGCAGGTTCATGAAAAAGCGCGGTTCTTTCAGCCCCAGCAGAATATTCTCGGTGACAGTCTGCGTCGGCACCAGCATGAAGTGTTGATGCACCATGCCGATGCCTTTGGCGATGGCATCGCGCGGCGAGTTGAAGCTGACAATCTGTCCGTTGACCTTGATCACGCCGCTGTTCGGTTTGTAGAGGCCAGAAAGCACGTTCATCAAGGTGCTTTTGCCAGCGCCATTTTCGCCCAACAACGCGTGAATCTCGCCCCGCTTGAGTGTGAAGTTGACATGATCATTCGCCAGCACGCCAGGGAAGCGGATGACGATGTCGTGCATCTCGACGGCATAGGGTGAGTCGCTCATGTAGATTCTTGTTGGTTGTGTCTTTGGGCCTGGTGTGAAGCAATGGCGTCTTGGGGGGAGCCTCGACGCCATTGCTTCACATGAGTGAATATTCCAACTGTCTTGCAGATAACTACGACGGTGAGGTTCACCTCACCGTCGATGCTTTACTCGAGGGCGGGCAGTTCCGCCGTGATGTTCTCGTTCCACCAGTACATGCAGGTCTTGCACGGGCTGCCAAATTGGGCGAAGCCGTCGAGATCGGCCTGCTCCAGGCTCACGCCTTCCGCCAGGACAAGATTTCCCTGATTGTCCGTGATCGGCCCCTTGAAGACATCGAAGCGGGTGAATTCGCCCGCCAGCATCTTGGCAAGAGTGTCGCGGATCAGCTGCAGGTCTTCTTCAGGGAGACCCTCCACGCCTGGCTGCGGAGTTTCGCCTTCCATGAAGCCGTACAACCCCAACGCCCCGCTGTCGGCGTCAAAGTACTCGGAGCCGCCTACGTATTCGCCGTTGCGTGAGCGCTCGACGATGTCGGCGTAGACCGGCCCCCAATTCCAGTACATCGAGGTCAGACAGGCATCAACCTTGCAGTTGCCAGAATAGTCATACGTGATGCCCCACTTGCCAGCGGGCGCAGCCTCTGCTGGCGCCGGAGTGTCGGCGCCTGTCATGACAATCTGCACGCCAGAATCGAAGAGTGAGGCAGCGGCTTCCTTCTCCAGGATGGGGTCGTGCCAGGTGTAGATCCAGCGCACATCGATCTTGCATTCGGGGCAAGTCTTCTGCACACCCAGGGCAAAGGCATTGCCCAGGCGCAGTTCTTCCGGAATCGGGAAGGTGGCAATGTAGCCAAGCCTGGGGTTGCCATCAACTTTGGCGCGGCTGCCTGCCAACATGCCGGCGAGATACTTCATGTCCTCCATGGCGCCCATCAGGTTGCCAAAGTTGGCGCCATTGGACTTGAAGCCGCTGATGTGGATGATGTCCACGTCAGGGAATTCCTCCGCCACCATTTCCGAAGCGTCCATAAAGCCAAAAGAGGTCGTGAAGATCACGTCGAAGCCCTTGCGCGCCAGGGAACGGATTACCTGTTCTGCATCGGCGCCCTCGGCAACATTTTCGATGTATGCGGTATGCACGTTCTCCACATTCGCCTCGACATACTGGCGCCCCACATCATGCGCCTGCGACCAACCACCATCGTCGTGCGGGCCGACGTAGACAAAGGCAACGTTGTATTTGCCCGCCTCGATATCCGGGATTTGCGCTGCGCTGCCTGGCGCTGGCGCAGCGGCTTCACCGCCGGCCGCCGGTGCACTTGCTGCTGTGTCACCTGCCGCCGGTGCACTTGCAGGCGCTGCCGGTTGGCTGGCAACACAACCGCCAAAGATCAGGGCCGCGAGCACAAAAACACTCAGCACAGCCGATATGCGTTGTTTGGTCATAAAGCCTCCTTCAATTGATTCGAAATTGGATGTGAAACGACGCGCCTTGGCCGGAGGCCCCGGCTTGGGCGGCTTTGCCTGTGAAGAATCTGGGGTGCAAACATCGGCATTCATTGACAGTTAGGCATGATCGGTGGTGGGCAGCAACACCGATCATGCCATGTACGCACAGTGTCAATCTTCGCGGCGGCGCGTCACGAAGCCACCAACCACGAGTGCTGCCAACACTACGGCGACAACCGGCAGCGTTGTCCCCCCCGAAGTCAAGTCGAGACCCGTGCCTGGCATCTCGTCTGGCGTCTGGGTGGCGACAGCTTCTGGCGCCGCAGTGGCGCTTTCCTCCGTTGCTACAGATGTTGCTGCTTCCGCTGCGGTCGCAGTCGATTCTGCACCAACCTCTTCGGTGGCGACGTCCGTGACGACTGCCTCCGCCGTTGGTTCCTCAGTCGGGGCTGCTGTAACTTCTGCTGTTGCTTCCTCTGTCGGCGCTGCTGCAACTTCCGCCGTTGCTTCCTCAGTCGGCGCAACAGTTGCTTCTGTTGGCGACGTTGTGGTCATCTCGGCTACTGCTTCCGTCGGCTCCTCGACTCCTGCCTCTGTCGGCGTTGCTGTTGCCTCTTCAGCCACTTCGGTTGCCACCTCGGTCGCCACCTCGGTCGCCACCTCGGTCGCCACCTCGGTCGCCACCTCGGTCGCCACCTCGGTCGCCACCTCGGTCGCTTGCGCTGGTGTCATAGTGGGCAGCGGTGTGCTCGTTGGCGCCAGTGTGTTGGTCGGCGTCGGCAGCGGCGTACTCGTCGGCGGCAACGCCGTTGGTGTTGCCGTGGCAGTGGGCAGCGGCGTGTTCGTCGC
>DMDA01000115.1:25037-41802 GCA_003451595.1 Chloroflexota bacterium
GTGGGCAGCGGCGTGTTCGTCGCAGTCGGCGGGACGGGCGTATTGGTTGGCGCCTCGGTGGCAGCGGCAGCGATGACAGTCTCTGCTTTGGTCGCCGTCGCTTCTGCCACAGGTGACTCTGTGGCAACTTCTGCAGTTGGGCGTTGCGGCGGCAGTAGAACCTGATCGATGACATGGACAATGCCATTGCTGGCTGTGATGTCAGCTTGCGCCAGCGGGACGCCATTGACGCGCACCTGATCACCCATGGTGGTAAAGACCAGCAGGTTGCCTTGCGCCGCTTCTGCAATGCCCGCTGCTGCCAACTCTTCGGCGTTGAGACGGTTGAGGATCACGTGGTAGAGCAATACATTTTGCAGCGCCGATGGGTCGGCAAGCAGGGCGTCGAGCGCGCCTGCCGGCAGTTTGGCAAAGGCGTCGTCTGTAGGGGCAAAGATCGTGAACGGGCCAGGGGCGGCGAGGTCATCGACCAGGCCAGCAGTTTCGGCGGCTTTGAGCAACGTTGAGAAGCCGCGCAGTTCGCCGACGAGATCGGCGATTGTGTCGCCAGTTGGCGATGGCGCCGGGATCGCGGTGGCGGCAATTTGGGCGCCAGCCGCTTGTTCGTCGACGGCGGGCGGTAGTAACACCTGATCAATGACGTGGATTATGCCGTTGCTGGCGAGCAGGTCGCTGGCCACAACGTGGGCGCCGTTGACGGTGAGGCCGCCGTTGAGGGCGAAAGTGAGCGGCTTGCCTTCAAGGGTGGCTGCATTCATGCCATTGGCGAACTCCGCAGCGGGCACCGCACCTGCAATGACATGGTATTTGAGTACGTCTGCCAGCGCCTGTGGGTCAGCGAGCAGCGCGTCGAGGGCGCCGGCAGGCAGCGCGGCAAAGGCTTCTTCGCTCGGTGCAAAGAGTGTGAACGGTCCCGCACCAGCCAGCGCTTCGCCAAGCCCTGCGGCCTCGATGACGGCTGTCAATGTTGGGAATTGCTCGGAGGCGGCCAGGGTCTCAATCAGATTGGCGGTTGCCGCATCTGACGTGGCTTCTTCCGCAGGCGCCGTCGTTGCAGCGGCAGCTTCGGTCGGCGGCAGGAGCACCTGATCGATCATGTGGATCACGCCGTTGGCAACAGACAGATCGGCAGTGGTGACGGTTGCGTCGTTGACCCTGGCGACGCCGTCCGCCACTGTAATGTTGACGGGTGCGCCTTGCAGCGTCGGCAATTCGCCTGTGGCTAACTCATTCACCGTGAGCGCCTGTCCGTCAACAACGTGATAGAGCAACACCTGCGCCAGTTGCTCAGGGTCGGCCAACAGCGTCGCCAGGTCATCAGCCGGCAGTGCTGCAAATGCGTCATTGTCTGGGGCGAAGATGGTGAAAGGTCCCGGCCCCGCCAGCGCATCGCTCAGATCGGCTGTCGCCAGCGCCGCCGCCAGGGTGGAAAACTCTGGGTCACCCGCAATCAGCCCGCGCGCTGTCGTCTCGACGCCCGTCACGGCGAACGGGTGCATGACAATCCGTTCATTGACTGCCACCGGTGCATCCGGTCCGTCAGGGAATTCGTAGACGCCTGGGGCGCCGAGATCGCTGTGAAGCATGGCAAAGAGCGTATCGGTGCGTCCAGTGGGGCTGACAGCAACTTTGACGTTGGCGCTGATGCCACCTGGAATTTGCGTATAGCCAAGTACAGCGCCGGGCTTACCGCCAGCATCGGCGTGGATCACCACCCAGCCTGGCCCATTGCTGGTCAGCCGGGTGATGTTGACCTGGCCATCGACAACGGGCTGATCGACGGTGAAAATGTCCGGCGTGAATTGGGCAAGCACGGCTGGCGCAATGCCCAAAAGCGCCAATAGGATGAGCACGAGCGTGAGCACATAAGTGCGTTTTGGCATAAAGCGGCTCCTGACTTGCGGTGCGGCTTGACCATTAAATTGTGCCGTCGCCGAAGATGGCGAACGGGCGCTGTTCTATCTGTGCGCTACTGCGAAGTGGGATGGTAACGCTTTTTGTATTCTAAATCACTTTTATCGTGAGTGCAACGCCGCGCGTGTTGCGTATTGATCACGTCACACGCAACACACAACGCTTTGCTCCCCCTAAATCGACGGATCGCTTGCGCCGATCGGTGCGACCTCGGAAAAGGTGACGCCGGGTGCACTCGGTTGCTGCATGGCGGTCGCTGCCCAGACCTGATATCCGGGCGTCAACAGCTTTTGGTCGGTCAAAATATGGATAATCATATCAAGGGTCTTTTCTCCGTGTGTGCGCCCACGCGCATCGTTGGGTAGTTTCGTCTCCATGTCGAAGTAGTTGCCCTTGCCGTTGTGCGTGTATGCGCCCAGACAGATGATGTCGATACGCCCGTTCGCCATTGCTTGGTTCCACGGTGAGTTGGGCAGAATCGGCCAACGTCCGGCGTAGAGCACGCCGCCCAATGCCTGCAAGGGGTCGGCGACGCCGTAGAGATGCCAAAGATGCGTCAGCTTCTCCAGCCCAGGATCGTCGGAGAGCATCCCACCCAGCGAGATCACGTAGAGCGGACTGGGCAGCGCCGCCAGATAGCTAGCCGCGCCGATAGAGATTTGCCCGCCGCCGCTCCAGCCTAACAAGATGATCGGGCGCTTGTTCTCAGGACGATAGCCCTTTTCGCGGAGCACCCGATAGATTTCGTTGGCAATGCCCAGGTTGTAGACTGGCCCATAGCGCCGATCGGCGGAGACCAGCATTTGCAGCGCGTTGCGCAAATTGACCAGCAGCGAGAGCACGCTGTTGGGATTCTTAAAGCGCAGCTTTTCGATGCGACGCCACAACCAGGCGAGCTGGCGCTGTCCGGTCAAACCGTTGTTGGTGACCGAGTAAGGGTAGACGTCGGTGATGACTTTTGCTGTTGCCAGTCGCTCTTCCAACCCGTGTAGAAACGGATATTCTTCTTCGGGGAACGAGTCGCCGGAGATGGCGCCGATGCCGGAAAGGTAGATGACATAGAAATCTGGCTCCGCTTCATTGTTGGCGGCGGCTTCCGCCTCACTCAGTTCGGTCGGCCCTTTCTTCTCTCCTTCACGCGTCCAACCCGCCCACCAGTTGAGCGATTCTAGCGGCGCCAGGGCTGCAGTGACAAAAAGTAGCAAGAACACGCCTATCAAGAGGTAGGTGATCATGGGTGCTGGCCTTTCAGCAATTCAGGCGCGTGTTCAGATTGGCTGAACTGAAGCAGCAAATCTTGCGCCGTGGCGTCAAGCGTTGTGCCCGCCACCTTCCGCCAGATGCGGTTGCGCATAGCCGCGATCGGCTTGCCCACCAGGTTGTTGAGCAATATCATCGCCAGCCATCCTAGCCCCACGGTGACCAGGGCGCCAATCAGACCGACCTGAAAGCCGAATTGAACCACACTGACCAGGATCAGAAACCCCCAGATGTTAAGGATTTTGCCAATGAATGGCCCCATCCACGGAATGAGAATGAAAAAACCAAAGATTAGCGGTGTAGTGCTCAGACCGACCATCCGCACAATCGCCCATGGCCCCGGGGCGAACTCGAATAGAAAACGCCCGATCGCACTAATCGTCACACCCCAAACAAAATAGCTGATGACATACATGATCCCGTTGAGCAGCAGACTGAATAGAAAGCGTCCACGGCGGACGCGATTCACAAAGAGCACTACACTCTGCCCTAACAACACGGACGCCCCCGCCAGAAAGACGACGCCTAGCACCAACCCGCTTGAACGCGGGTTTGTGGCGACAAATTCGTAGAGGCGTGGATCTAGCGCCAACGCATAGCGGATGACCTGGAAGAGATGATCGAAATAGGTGAAGAAATTTTGCATCAACTCAAGCACGTTGCTGCTTCCTTTTGCTTGGGAACGAATTGCGCCAGATCATCGACGATGTCTGCATCATAAACTGAACCCGGCGTTCTCGCAATCCCCTTTTCTGGAGGATTGCCGGAACGCCGGGTGCTTCAGGGGTGTTACAGCCTTTCCCGTTCAATGGGACTGTTTCGCATTAGGGGCAAAATTTATCTATGCATAGGCTTCCACCGGGAGACATGCACATACCAGGTGGCGATCGCCATAGACGTTGTCGATGCGCGAGACATAGGGCCAGAACTTGCGTTCTCGCACCCACGCCGCCGGGAAAGCGCCCTGCTCTCGGCTGTAGGCGCGTCCCCACTCGCCAGCGATCACAGCTGCCGTGTGCGGTGCATGCTTGAGCGGGTTGTCGTGCGCGTCGCTGCGCCCTTCCTTCACCGCCATGATCTCGCCGTGAATCTGGATCATCGCCTCGCAGAAGCGGTCCAACTCTGCCAGCGACTCGCTTTCGGTTGGCTCGATCATCAACGTGCCCGCCACCGGGAAGGAAAGCGTCGGTGCATGGAAGCCAAAGTCCATCAGTCGCTTCGCCACATCTTCCGCCGTGATGTGCGTTTCGTGCTCCAGCGGGCGCAGGTCGATGATACATTCGTGCGCCACGCGGCCATGCTCACCCTTGTACAGCACCGGGAAATATGGATCGAGCCGCGCCGCAATGTAATTGGCGTTGAGAATGGCAACTTTCGTGGCCTGCGTCAAGCCCTCTGCACCCATCATGGCGATGTAGGCGTAAGGGATTGCCAGGATGTCGGCGCTGCCCCATGGTGCGGCAGCCACCGACCCAACCGATTGTGAACCACCCACGCCTGGCATAACCGCGCTGCCGGGCAGGAAGGGCGCCAAATGCGCCGCCACACAGATCGGGCCGACGCCAGGTCCACCGCCGCCGTGAGGGATCGTAAACGTTTTGTGCAGGTTCAGATGGCAGACGTCGGCGCCGATGGCGGCCGGGCTGGTCAGGCCGACCTGGGCGTTCATGTTGGCGCCGTCCATGTAGACCTGCCCACCGCGCGCGTGAACGATCTCGCAGATATCGTGAATCGCTGCCTCGAAGACGCCGTGCGTGGAGGGGTAGGTCACCATCAGCGCGGCCAGGCGGTCGGCATACTGATCGGCTTTGGCGCGCAGATCATCGACGTCCACATTGCCATTCTCGTCACATGCCACGACGACGACCTCCATCCCTGCCATGACCGCACTGGCGGGATTGGTGCCGTGCGCCGACGAAGGGATCAGGCAGACGTTGCGCTGTCCTTCCCCGCGCGCCTGATGATAGGCGCGGATCACGAGCAATCCGGTGTACTCCCCCTGTGAGCCGGCATTGGGTTGTAGCGAAACTGCGGCAAACCCGGTGATCTCCGCCAGCCACGCTTCCAGTCGCCTGAAGAGTTCCTGATAGCCCAGCGATTGATCGGTTGGGGCAAAGGGGTGCAGGTTGGCAAATTCGGGCCAGGTGACAGCCAGCATCTCGGTCGTGGCGTTGAGTTTCATCGTGCACGAGCCGAGGGGAATCATCGATTGCGCCAGTGAGAGGTCGCGCGCCTCTAGCCGCTTGATGTAGCGCAGCATTTCATGTTCGCTGTGGTAGCTATTGAAGACCGGGTGGGTGAGGAAGGCGCTGCTGCGCGCAAAGGGCGCCGGTATCTCCAGCGCAATCGTCTGCGCTAATGCTGCAAGATCAGCGCTGTCGTCGTCGCCGAAAATTTCCAGCAGTGTGCGCATGTCTTTGAGAGTGGTTGGCTCGTCGAGGGAAACGCCCACGCCGCCATCGGCAAAATAGCGCAGGTTGACCGCATTGGCGTGCGCCAGCCGCGCAATCTGCGCCTGCGTGTGCGGGCCGCCACTGATCTTGAGCGTGTCAAAGACGGGGCCGGCATTGGTCGTGTAGCCAAGCGCGTGCAGCCGGGCGCGCAGCAGCTCGGTCAACAGATGTGTGCGCCGGGCGATGTCGCGCAGGCCATCCGGTCCATGATAGACTGCGTACATCGAGGCCATCACAGCCAGTAGCACCTGCGCCGTACAGATGTTGCTGGTCGCCTTGTCGCGGCGGATGTGCTGTTCGCGCGTTTGCAACGCCAGGCGCAGCGCCGGGTTGCCCTCGGCGTCAATGGAGACGCCGACAAGACGACCTGGCATCAGACGCTTCAGCTCTTCCCTGGTCGCCATGAACGCAGCATGCGGCCCGCCAAAGCCCAACGGCACGCCGAAACGTTGGCTGTTGCCGACGGCGATGTCGGCGCCAAACTCGCCGGGCGGCGTGAGTAGCGTCAGCGCCAGCAAATCTGTTGCCACAGTCACGAGCGCGCCGGCGGCGTGAGCGCGTTCACAAAAGCCGCTGAAATCCTGGATTGTGCCTTCAGTGTCGGGATATTGAACCAGCGCGCCGAAGGTGTGGTCGTCAAATGCATAGGTGGCGTGATCGCCCACAACGATGGTGTAGCCGAGCGGTTCGGCGCGCGTGCGCACCACGTCGATTGTCTGCGGATGGCATTTTTCCGACACGAAAAAGGTGTTGCCCGTGTGTCCACGCTTCTGGGCGCGTTTTGCCATGGTCATTGCCTCGGCGGTGGCTGTGCCTTCGTCGAGCAGCGAGGCATTGGCGATGTCCATCCCGGTAAGTTCCATCACCATGGTTTGGAAGTTGAGCATTGCTTCCAGGCGCCCCTGTGAGATTTCGGCCTGGTAGGGTGTGTATTGAGTGTACCAGCCGGGGTTCTCCAGGATATTGCGCAGAATCACGCCGGGGGTGAGCGTGCCGTAATAGCCCATGCCGATAAAAGATCGATAGATGCGGTTGCGGCTGGCCAGGCTGCGCAGCTCGGCGATGACCTCGGATTCACTGCGCGGTGGGTCGAGGCGCAGCGGCTGTTGCAAACGAATCTGTGTTGGTACGGTAGCGTCGATCAGTGCGTCCAGGCTGTCGACGCCGAGCACCTCGACCATGCGCTCAATGTCGAAGGGGCTGGGGCCGAGATGGCGGCGCGGGAAGGTGTCGAGGGGCTGGAGCAACTCGACCGGGTTGGTGTGTGGCATGACTCAATTCTCCTTTGTACTGGCAATTCCACAACAAAAAACGGGCGCTCCAAAAAGCTGCCCGTTGTCTCTGTCCTTGACCTGAGAGATTGACCGGTGCAGCGTTGCGACCGGCTTGCCCCGTGGGTGGCGCTCAGGCGACCCTGAAGATCGTCTGAGGCACTTTCCAGAGTTGCCTGCACATTGCGATCCATTTGCCTGAGAGTGTCACCGCCGGGCTGTGGCCTGCCCGCACGGCTTGCACCTTCGGCGACCGGCAAGGGAGCCGGTGCTCTCTCACAATGAGCTTGCGGCGTATGTAGTTGATCAACCGCATTTAGTATATCACACGCTTGCTGGCGCGCAACCAGAAAAAGAGGAAATCAACAAAGAGGGAGCAGCGGCAAATAGATGGGCTTGTTCGCGCGCGTTTCGCTCAGAAGCCTCGGCAGCCGTTTGATTTCCTTCACAACGCCGTCGAGGTCCTCAAAGTACATGAGCCTGAAGCCTGTGACAAAGGCGGAGTCCAGGTTGCGCGTCTGGCAGTCGATGGCCTGGGCGCGCAAGGCATAGGTATAGCCGCCCAAATCTGTCCCGTTATTGACATCCAACCAGTAGCGGGCGCGCTCACGCGGCGCAACGGTTGGCAGCGAGGCGACGGCGCCGCCGATCTCATCCGTAATCAGCACCGACTGTTCCAGGTTGACCGTGTAGGTGTACATCACCGGGTCGCCGCGAAACGCAGTGACGCCTGCGCCGCTAGGATTTGCCAGGTCGATGTCAAGATAGGCTGTGGCAGTGCCCAGCCCGCAGCCACGCGAACGCAAGAGCAGGCGCTTGCCGTCAGGCTGTGTCAGCAGGTATTCAACCGCTGCGTAGACATAGTCCGCTCCGCCGCCCGCAGCGGGGATCGTGTAGGTGTAGACGCGTTGCGTGACCGTGTAACCCTGCCCGCTATAGGCCACGCCCATCGGCCCGCTCCCATCAATTGAGACCAGGCGTTGATGCTCATATATCCGCCGGCCGGTGTTCAAGTAGGTAAAGTAACTGTGCGCCCAGGCGTTGTTGACGACCCACACGGCGCCATTCCATACCAGCGCCCCATTTCGATTCTCAATGCTCCCGTCGGCTGGCAGTATGTCAACATCGCCGCCAATCTCTTGGCGGTACTCGATATTACTGATTTCTAGGTTGACATTCTATGAGCGCAGTGTTGCATATTACGTGTTGCGTGAGGGATTCCGACACGTAGCACGCAACACGCAACACTGAAAACATGAAAACTCTGCCTAGAAATCAGTAGTGGCTTCGCGACACCAGCGGGAGGTAGATATTCTTCTCCACCAAACGAGCCTCCGCTGCGGTGACGTTGCTCTGCGTTCGCGACACCAGCGGGAGGTAGATCTTCTTCTCCACCCCGGTCACGACGACGGTCGCCGTGTGCCCCAGGCCATCGCTGTAGGTGTACGTCCCCAGCGTGGTGAACTGCCGCCGGTAGACGCGACCCGGCGCCAACATGCCGCCGTCAAACCCCAGGGTACTGGTGAGCGGATCCAGCGCATCGCCGGTGCGCGGCTGCGCGACCGGGTTGGTGTTCAGGCGCGCCAGGTCGGTGGCGGTCGCGTCCGCGTCTAGGGTGGAAATCCATTCCACGCTGGTGTTTGCCGGTATGGTCAGGGCTGCGGGATGCGGGCCATCTGGCAGCAGTGCAACCTGGGCGACATTTTCCGCCGTCCACCGCGTGAGCGGCACGTTCACGTGGACGATGTCGTTGATGACCTGCACGACCGGACTGCGCCACGATTGGTAGCCATTCGCCCCTTCGACCTGCAAATAGTAAAAGCCCGGCGGCGTGAAGAAGGCAAAGTAGCCCTGCGGCCCGGTCACCTGCGGGTTGACCTGGTTCTTGTAGAGGTGCGCCGGCCAGGGGATCCAACCGCCCCATTCCGGCACCGAGACGTAAGCCGTCACCGTGATGCCCGCCAGCGCCTGCACCGGCGCATACATCCCCGTCGCAGCGTTGTAGCTGCCGCCGGCATCCACATCGAACACGAAACCGTCGGGATCAATCAACACCGCGCCATGCGTGGACTTGGGATCGCCTTCCGCGCCGCCCACGCCATAGCATTGCGATTCGACGGTGACATCGTGCGCCCCACCAATGTTGAAGGTCCAGAAGCGTCCGTTATGGGATACCGGATTCTCATATATGACTCCATCGGCTTTGACTTTGAACGGGTTGATTGTGTCGTGCGGGCAACACGAGTACAGGTGCATTTGTGTGTTCCAGAACCCGTAGACGCCGGGCAGATGAAAGTCGTTGGCGGCGTAGCGGCCTTCATCATTGCGAAAGAAGAAGGTGTGATGCACGCCGAAGGCATCGCCTTCCCAATACGAACGCTGCGGACACCAATCCGCCTGTGGATAGGCGATGCTCACGTGATCGGAAGGCGCGCTGCACGCACCACCCGCGCCCGGTTCGCAGGCGATGGCATACAGATCAACTCCGGGATGGGTGTGGGTCAAGGCTGAAGTCCAGGTGAGCGCGAATTCGCCGGTAGCACTGGCGGTCGTTTCGCCCTTGAATTCGCCATCCTCGTAGAGACGCACGATCATCCCCGCGCCGGCCAGGCCGGAGGCGCTCAAGTACTTCCCTTCGTCCAGGCACATCTCGCCATCCAGCGGGGTGATGAACAGCGGCGGGAAAACCGGGCGCGGGGGAACCTCGGTCGTCGCCGTGAAGGGAATCGTCCCCGCATTGCCGTTCGCCAGCGTGTAGGTCATCTGCCCGATGTTGGTGATCGTGTCGCCGCTGGTCGCCGTGTCCGAACGTGCGCTGAGGCCGACCCAGCCCCATTCACCGGGAAGGAGCGGCGCTTGCGCATACCACGAGAGCGCTGCGCCATCGCGAGCAAAACTCAGTCCCGGCGGGCTGGAAACCGAGAGCAGGTCCAGGCTTGTCGGAAACGTGTCGTGTACGGCATAGCGGGTCACTTGCGGCGCGGTGGTGGGGGCGTAATAGGCATAAGGAATCAGATAGTCCTGCTGCAAGTAGGTGGAAGGGGGAACGTTAATCCCAGTGTAATACACCTTCCACTGCGGCGCACTGGCGATTTTTGAGGCTTGCACGCCGCCACTGAGCGAGTACGGGCTTTCGTCGGCGCCGAGGTCGGGCGCGCTGCCCAGCGGGCGCGGTTGCCCGTCTATGTCGTGGGTGACATCGGTGGGAATGCCGGCATCCACCGCCGTCGAAGCCGCCGTGAGGTGATAGCCGTCGGCGGCAAAAGCCGGCGTCCCTGTGATCGGCGAGCGGTCGGTGAGGCCCCATGTCCCCGCGTTCAATGTCGGCGTGAGGACATCATACCGCAGCACGTGATCCAGGGTGACGTAGTCGTTTTGCCGCTTGATGCCGATCGTCCCGCTGTACAGAATCGTGTTGGTGTAAAAGGCTTTGCCCATCATGTGATAGATCATCGTGCCGTCACCGCCGGTGTTGTTCGCCACGGTCAAGTGCTCAAAGCGTGCAGGGGTATTGCTGTAGCGATAAAAGTAGAGGGCGCTGCCGGCGCTGGTGGCCGTGTTATCCAGGAAGGCCATGTTGCGGTAGGTGATGTTGAGATTGTCGCTGTATTTGGGGACGCTGTATAATCCGCCGCCCTCAGCCGCCGAGTTGCCGCGGAACAGATTGCCATCGTACACGGCGCTGGCGTTGTCTTGACAGGTATAACTGCTACTGCCCGAGCAGTATTCTTCCTGATAGACGCCGCCGCCTTTGCCGTTGGCGTGATTATTCAGAAAGCGGTTAAACAGCACATCCACCGCGCCGGTGAGATACGCGCCGCCGCCGTTACCGGTGGTGGTATTGCCCTGGAACAGGTTATCGCGCACGATCACGGTGGTGGCTGCGCCGGTATCGGATTTGGCGGCGAGTTTCAAGCCACTGTTGCCATTACCGATCAAGTCGTTTCCTTCCACGATGATGCTGACGGCTCTCACGGGAACTACCAAGCCATAGCCGGTGTTGTCCCGCAGCAGGTTATGGGTGACGGTGATATTCACCACCGGCTCGCCCCACGAGGACACCACCAGGCCATTGCCCACGTTGCCGGTGAACGTGTTGTCCGCGATCAACGCGCCGGCCGTTTGCACCACCGCGCCGCCGTTGGTATTGCCCTCGAAGGTTGAGTCCAGCAGGCGCAGCGAGCCGATCCGCGTCCAAATCCCACCACCGCCATGGTTGCAGGTGGTGGCGACGTTGTTGCGGAAGGTTACCCGCTGGAGCAGTGACGTACAGTTCTCCAGGCGGATAGCGCCGCCCGTCCCGCAGGAGCCTCCATCCTCGAAGGCGGCGGTATTGCTCAAAAACTGGGAATCGCGAATCTCCACCACAGATTGATAGCCGTACAGGCCGCCGCCGTCGTGCGAATAGTTACCGCCAGGAAGCGGCTCGTTTTCCTGCACGATGCTGTTTTGCATGAGCAGTGTGCCGCCAGCGATGTACAGCCCGACCCCGAAATTGCCGTGAAAGGCGGGGTTCACGCGATTGTGGCTAATCGTACTGCTCAACACGTGCAGCGTGGCACTGTCGGCGTAGACGCCGGCGCCGCTGGCCGAATGATAGCCGTTGACCAGCCGCAGGCCTTCCAACGTGACGGTGATATCACCCTGGACGTAGACCACCCGGCCCGTACCTTCCGCATCCAACGTTGTCGCATAGAGCGCGGGGTCCCACGCGGTGAAATCGGCGTTGTAGCCACCGCGCAGCGTCAGGCTTTGGGTGATGTAAGCCATCTGCCACAGCCCGGCCCGCGAAACTGTGCCGGTGTAGATGCCGCTGGCGATCTGGATCACGTCACCGGGACTGGCGGCATCAATGGCACTCTGCACGTCGGTGTATGGGCAACCCTCGGCGCAGACGCGCAGCTCGGCTTGCGGCGCGGAAAGCGCCGCACTCGCCGGAAGCGCGTTGTTTCCCAGAAAAGTCAGCACGACCAGCACAGGCGCCAATCCTCCGGCAATGCCCGAAAACAGGGCTAATCCATTTCGTAGTTTCCTTCCTCTTTCCTTCTTGCTCGATTGCCAAACCTGTTTTACATCCATACTATCCCCCTGTTTCTGCCAAAATTGCGAGCTTTGCCTCGTCTCAGTCGTTATGCGTCGTTTGCTGTACATCCGCCGACCGTTGCTCCGCGTGGGGCAGCGTGCCGGCTGCGACGTGCATGTGAATAAACCTGACCAAATCCTCCGGTGCGCAGATATGCGCGCGTTCGCCATCGGCGACGCACTCCACCTGCCCTTCCCAGGCAGGCGGCTCGGCTTGCGGTTTCACCCACAAACGCACGATGAAGGTGATCAACTGACGCATAGCACGCCTCCTCGAGTATCTGGAGAACACTAAAGCAAAGCGGAATAACGGGGGAATAACGGGGGCGGAGTAAAGAGTGGAGAGTATGGAGTAGGGAATCAAAAGTAAACTCGCTCATTTATCCATTACTTCTTACTCTATACTCCCTCCTTTGATCGCTTCGTACAATGATGAAGTTTCGGGCGCGGGATCGGCGTCGAGTTCGACGCGCAAGGCGCGGGCACATGCTTGATAGGTGTGCAGTGCTTCGCTGCGGCGGCCCAGGCGGGCCAGACAGAGCATCAACGCCCGCCAGACTTCTTCCAGCCAGGGTTCCAGCTCCAGGATGCGGCGCGCCAGTTCGGCGCCCTCGCGCCAGGCCCCGGCCTGCATCTGCTCTTCCAGCCAGGCGATGAGGGTGTTCAGATACAGGTCGCGCAGCCGCTCGCGCGCGCGCAGCGCCCAATCCGCATACGGCTCTTCGGGCAAAAAGTCGCCCCGATAAAGTTCGAGCGCCTGCCGCGCTGCCTGACCGCCGGCACGCATCGCCCGCTGAAATTCGGCTGCGTCGTACCATACCTCGCCCGTAAAGGTCAGTGTCTCTTCATCGCGCGTTAGGTAATGCGAAGGTTGCCCCTGGCCCAGATAAGGTTCCAGAATGTGGCGCAAGTCAGAAAAGGTGGTGTTGAGCGCCCGCCGGGCCGAATCGGGCGCAAGGTCCGGCCACAGGGCTTCGATCAACTCGTCGCAGGTAACGCGATGCGGGGCCTGACTCAGCAAATAGAGCAACAACAGGCGAGCTTTGCGGCGCGGCTGCCAGATGGAAGCAGGAACCAGGGCGTCGCCCCGCCACACCTGGAAGTCGCCCAGGGCCCGCACCCGCAGCGGCGGGCGCGGCATGGCGGCAATGCGATCCAAGGCGGCCTGGACCACTTCTTTGAGGTGACGGTGGCGCTGCAGGCGGCTCAGCGCCGGTGCGGCGCGTTCGTCGCCGATCTCACCCAGCAGGGTGATGACGCGCGCCTGCACCGCATCGTCCGCCGTGCCCAACAGCTCGATCAGCGGCTCGACGGCCGGCGCCCCAATGAGCGTCAGGAGGCGGTAGGCTTCAGAGACTTTTTTTGAAGCTTCTGAGAGCTCCAGGGCTTGCACCAGGAGAGGCAGGGCGTGGGTCCGTTCGCGTCCGGTAAAGAGAAAGTCGTAGCCGTGCGCTTGCGAGAGCGCCAGTGCCTGCCCCAGGTGAGCCTGCGCCTCCTCAGCGCGCCCGTCGCGGCGGCAGAGGTCGGCCAGGCGCAGATGAAGGATGGCCTGATCCAAACGAGCCTGGGCCGTCTCAACAGCACGCAAAGCCTGGCTGTAATGGGCTTCAGCCTGTTGCATGTCGCCGGCGGCGTCCGCGACCTGTCCCAGCGTGATGAGCGCCCGCCCTACGAGCTGACGGTCAGGCAATGGGTCGGCACGCTGAAGGGCCATGTGCGCCTGCCGCCGCGCTTCGCGCAGATCGCCGGCGTTCAGCGCCAGATGCGCCTGCCCCTGGTACAGTTCAAAACACACAAAGTTATCCTGGGTTTGCTCGGCAATGCCCCACACTTCATCGTAACAGGCGCGGGCTGCTGCCGTATTGCCCTGTTCACGGTGCAAGTGGCCCAGCAACAAGAGCGCATACCCGCGTCGGACCGCATCCTGATAGGCGTCGCTCAGGCGCAGCAACCGTTCCAACACCGTGCGCGCCGTTTCCAATTCGCCGCACTCCAGGTAAGTTTGCCCCAGCGTGATAAGAGGAAAGCAGATACGGTAGCTGTGCAGTTCTTCCAGGATGCGCAGGCTGGCTTGCTCTGTCTCGCGGGTTTCTTGCAACAACCCTCGCAGCAAATCATAGGCCGCCATGTTGTGGAGGATCAGCGCCTCGTGTTCGCGATTGCCCAGACGGCGGAACAGTTCGAGCGCGCGACGATAGTGTTGCTGCTCCTGCTCCAGGTCGCCCAGGTTGCCGTAGCAGCTTGCCAGGATGTTGTAGATGGCTGCTATCTCTTGCTCGTTTTCAGCCGGCAGGATGGACAGGGCTTGCTGGCAAAGCGCGATGGACTCGGCATAGTGGTCCTGTCTGAAATGCACCCAGGCCTGCCAGCGATACGCCTGCGTTAGCTCTTTGACGGCTCCCGCCTGATGCGCTGTCCGTTCGGCTTGCTTCAGGGCCATCAGCGCCTCCGCCCAGCGACCCTGTCGCTCGCGCAATTGTCCCAGCGCCACCAGCAAGCGGGGGCTGGCCGCCATCACCTCGGCCGGCAGGCGCGCCAGCCAGGGTTCTAGCCGCGGCAGGCTCCCAAAGTCGAGCGCATCGGCCAACTCTTCGATGACCTTTGCTGCGCTTGTCCAGTCGTGCGCCGCCAGCAGGTGCTCGACGGCCGCAGCCTGATCTTCGACCCCGGAATGCTGCGCCAGCAAGCAGGCCGCCGCGCGTCTGCGCCACTCGCGCACCGCTGCGGCGCCTTCTTCTTGCTCCAGACAACGAAAAAGAAATTCTTGAAAGAGCGCGTGATAGCGATAGCGGCGGTCTGCAGCTTTGTTTATGCGTGAAATGAAGAGATGTTGGCGCTCCAGTTCATCCAGCACTGCAGCAGCCGTAGAAATGTCCAGATAGGCGTTGCATAGCTCGGCGCTGAGGTAGGGCAGCAGTGACGTGCGCCGCAAAAAGTCCTGCAGAATCGGCGGCTGATGTTCCAACACCTGCCCGGCCAGGTAGTCGAACAACGGTCGCTCATCGCCGATGCGGCCCAGGATGGTCGCCCAATCGGGCTGCGGCGCGCGCTGTGCCGTCTGACAGAGCAGGCGTAGGGCAACCGGCCAACCCTCGGTGCGCCTGGCGATCTGACGCGCGGTCTCCTCTTCTATGACCAGGCCGCTGGCAGTCATGAAGTGCTGCGTCTCGGCCAGTGTAAAGCGCAGATCGGCCTCATCCAATTCGAGCAGGCGGCCTTCCACCCACAACCGGGCGATCATCGTCAACGGCGGCTGGCTGCGGCTGGCAATGATCAGGTGCACTGGCCAGGCGGGCAGGCTCAAAGCCGTATCCAAAGCCTGGTGAATTGCCGGGTTGGTGATGAGATGATAATCGTCGAGCACGAGCAGCCAGGATTCGCCGCCCGGTCGAGCTACTTGCTGGAAAAGCTGATCTAGCGAGTAAGCCAGTGGGCTGAAGGCATCCAGCGTGAACGCAATCTCGGTGTAGACGCGCAGGCTTGCCAGCAAAGTCTGGCGCAGGTGAGCAGGGTCGTTATCCAACTCACTGAGGGCAAGCCACAGGACGCGGCCAGCCTGCTCCTGCGCCCATTCCCTGAGGAGCGTGGTTTTGCCGTAACCGGCCGGAGCAAGGACGAGGGTAAGATGCGCGTTAACTGCCCGTTCGAGCTTGACCAGCAGATGGGGACGGGGCAACTTCAAGGGGTCAATGACGGGAGTTAGCATGGCTCTATGGCTGCTGCGCCTTGCTGTCAACTGTTGCGCCGCGTGCCTCTGCGATTCACTGGATGTTCTTGCTCGCCTAGATTGTGGCAGCCCACCGAGCAGTCATTACACTCGTTCACACCTGATAAAGTCGCCGCGCGTTGTCGCTGAGAATATCCTGCGCGGCTTGATAGGCTTCGGTCTCGGTGAGGAAGCCCTGCGTGGTCAGCTCACCCAATGCCTGCGTCAATGCCCAACGGCCCCAGCGCGCGGCGATCCAGTAGATTTCCGGCATAGTGAACGCGTCGGTGGCGAAGAGCACTTTGCTGAACGGCGCCATCCCCAAAATATCGCGGATCATCGCCGGAATGCCGACGGTGGCAAAGGGCACCGCCAGCGAGAGATCCATCCACACGTTGGGGTAGATCGCGGCCAGGTGCGTCAGCTCGCGGAAGAAGGGCCAGCCAGCGTGGAGCAACATCAACTGCGTATTGGGGTACGCCTCGATCACGGCGCGCATGTGCAATGGGTTCGCATAGCGAAGATCAGCGTCGCTGTCGCCAAAGCCGGTGTGGAATTGGAAGGGCAACTCCTGGCGCGCCGCCTCGGCCAGGGCAAAGTGCAGCAGATAGTCGCACAATGCCTTGCGCGCCAGCCGCACGCGTCCTTGCTGTGCGGCAACTTCTTTGAGCGCTGCAAAATCCGCAGCTGCGGCGGCGCGGTCGGGCGCTTCGATGTGCAGCCCGGTGCGATAGGCGACGATACTTTTCAGCGCGACGACGCCACGGTCGCGCGCCTCCGCCAGCGTCGTGTTGAAGGCTTCGATCATACGCTCGAAGCTCGGCTCTGCGACGATCAGCTCCTCCGCCAGCCGCTCCAGCCGTAGCACCGGATATACGGGGCAGGGCAGTACGCTCTGCATGGCGGCGTGGTCGTAGGCGTCGGCGCTGCCATAGCCATAGTCGCACAGCACCATGCCGATGTTGACGTTCCCGAACAAGCGCGCAGTATATTCCCGCTCCTCGATCTGCGCCCGCGCCGCCAGAATTGCCGGGATTGTCGCCTCGCAGCCCAGGAACTCCGCCAGCCAGCGCACCGCC
>DMDA01000115.1:42009-44999 GCA_003451595.1 Chloroflexota bacterium
TCTGCGCAATCTGCGGATCAAATACTGACGAAACCGCAGATGACGCAGATTGCGCAGAGAAGCTCAGAATTTGTAAATGTGATGTTTGATCTCAAAGTCGACGTCTTCAGCGGAGAAGGCGGCGTATTCGGAGCGTTTGACGGTGATGTAGGCATTGGCAAGCACCGGCCCCAGCGCCTCCATTAAGACCGCGTCGGCTTCCAGCGCGTCGAGCGCCTCAGCCTGCGTCGTGGGGAAGCGACGGATGCCGCGCGCGGCGCGCTCTTCGTCGCTGTAGTTGCCCGGGTCGATCAGCGCCGGGTCGCCGACGGACAGCTCGCGGTGCACGCCGTCCAGTCCAGCCGCGATCAGCCCACCCAGCGCCAGGTAAGGATTGCTGCTAGAATCCGCCGATTTCAGCTCCATGTTGATGCTGGTTGCTTCACTGCCCCAGGCGCCCGAAGCCACGCGCACGGCGGCTTCGCGATTGTCCGGGCCCCAGGCGGTGTAGGCGCTGCTCCAGAAGTGCGGCTGCAGGCGCCGGAAGGAGTTGTAGCTCGGCGTCGTCAGCGCCAGCAACCCCGGTAGATGGGTCAACACGCCGGCGATGAAGTGATAGGCGACTTTGCTTAACAGGTACGGGTCGGCAGGATCGTAGAGCAGGTTGCGCTTGCCTTCCAGGTCCCACAGGCTCCAGTGAATGTGGCAGCCGTTGCCGGCTTGGTCGGGCATGGGCTTGGGCGCCAGCGATGCGATCATGCCGTGCTGGGCGGCAACGTTGCGGATCGTCTCGCGGAACCAAATCTGGTTGTCGGCGGCGCGCAAGACCGGCGCATGACGCAGCGGCATCTCATGCTGACCGTGCCCCAGCTCCGGATAGTAGGCATCCACGGAGATGCCCTGCGCCTCGAACGCAGCCACCATTGCGTCGGCGACTTCCGCGGCGGCGGTCATGGCGATGGTGCTGAAACAGAGCGCGGTGTCAATCGGGACATATTTGCCCGGCGCTTCTTCGCGGAAGAGGCTAAACTCGCCTTCCATCGCCGCCTGCATGGTCATGCCAGCGTCCGCCAGGCGAGCGATCATTCGCCGCAGAAAGGAGCGCGGGCACGCCTCCCAGGGCTGGCGGTCGAGCTTGATCATGTCGCACATCATGGCTGCGCTGTGCGGCGCGTAGGGCAGGATCACCAGCGAGTCCGGGTCGGGCACCAGACGAACTTCGCCAACTGGCCCCATGCCTTCGACCGGCTGGAGCTGGTCGAGCATATTCATCGCCTGCATCGCCAGCGTTAGCCCCTGTCCCGACGCCATGCGCCCGGCCAGACGTTCCATGGGGACGAGCTTGCCACGGATCGTGCAGCCGTTGTCGCAATATAAGAACCGGACCAGGCGCACACCCGCCGCCTGGCACTGGGTGACGACTTGGTCAATGTTCACAGTCTAATGTCCTTTCCTGGTGGTGCGTGTTACGTGTTGCGTGGTGCGTGACGAGCGCTAACACGCAACACGCAACACGCACCACGTCTTTACAATTACGGCTGCACTTCTGCTGCGAAGGAGTAGACGCCGTCCTGCACCTGGATGATGGTCACCGATTTGCTTGGGCTGCGTTTGCCTTCAGGGTAGCTGATTGTGCCGGTGACAGCCTGGAAGCCTTGCGTCGCTGCCAGCGCATCGCGAATGGCGGCCGGGTCGGCGGAGCCAGCGCGGCGGATGGCGTCGGCGATCAGGTTCATGGTGTCATAGCCCAGGGCGGCGAAGGCATTCTCCGGCTTGCGACCGTACTCGGCCTCATACGCGCTGACAAATCCCTGCACAACTTCGGATGCATTGTCCAGCGATGCGTGTGTCGAGTAGTAGACTGCGTCCGCCAGTTCGCCAGCCACTTCGCCGATCAGCGGCGTGTCGAAGCCGTCGCCGGAGAGAATCGGCTGCAACAGCCCCGCTTCGCGGAACTGCTTGGTGGTGATGCCGGCTTCATTCGGGATCGCCGAGATAAAAAGAACGTCCGGCTGCGGGTCGAGCGCCTTGACGCGGGCAATCTGCGCCGAGAAGTCGGTGTCGCCGGAGTTGTAGGTGTCTTCGAGCACGATGGTTCCGCCGTTGGCTTCCCAGCGCTCCTTGAAGAAGCGCGCCAGCGCCGTCGTGAAGTCATACGCCTGGTCGACCAGCATGTAGGCTGACTTGGCGCCTAGTTCATTCATGGCGTAGTCAGCGACGGCGTGTGCTTGCGTGTCGTCACCGAAGGGCGCCATGAAGAAGTAGTCGCCGATCTGTTCGGGCAGCGTCGGCAGCGTGGCGCCCGCAGTCACAAAGGGGATGCCCGCCGCCTGCGCCAACGGTCCGGCTGCCAGCGCAAAGGTGGAGTCGTTCAGCCCACCGATCGCCACGACCTTGTGCACCTCGATCAACTCGGTCGCCGCGCTGGTGGTCGCCGTCTGGTCGGACTTGCCGTCGATGGCGACGACTTCGATCATCTGGCCATTGACGCCGCCGGCGTCGTTGATCTGTTTGGCAGCCAGCTTGAAGCCGTTCAGCCCTGGTTCGTCGATCGAGGACATGCCGCCAGTGACGCCGTAGAGCGCGCCGACCTTGATCGTCTCACCGCCGGCCGCCGTCTCCTCCCCGCCCGCCTCAGTTGCCGCAGCAGGCGCACCAGCCGGCGCCGCCACCGGCGCGGCACACGCCGCCAACAACAGGCTCATCACCACCAACAACGAAAGCAGCTTCCATGTGTGTCGCATACAGTTTCCTCCTTGTTGAACAAAAAATTGACGAAAGCAATTCAGAGATGGAGATTGGCGATTGGAGATTGGAGATTGGAGATTGACGTCCCCTCGCCCAATCTCCAATCTCCAATCTCTAATCTCTAATCTCTAATCTCTAATCTCTAATCTCTAATCTCTAATCTCTAATCTCTAATCCCTCTCCACCATCCCCGGCAGTCGCAACTCCTTCCCGCCGAACAGCCCTTGCCGACGGAAGATCATCACCAGCGCAGCGAGCAAGGC
>DMDA01000115.1:45159-48680 GCA_003451595.1 Chloroflexota bacterium
GAACCGGTGATACTGCCCATGCCGCCCACCACCAGCATCACCACGATGTTGAAGGTGATCACGAACGAAAACGACGACGGCGTGATCGCCGTGATTAGGTGCGCCCACAGTGCGCCCGCCACCCCAGCAAAAAAGGCGCTTACCGTGAACGCCAACATCCGTGTGCGCAACAGCCGCACGCCTCGCGCCTGCGCCGCCAGCCAATCCTCGCGCACGCCGATCATGGCGCGACCGTAGGGTGAATTTACGATCATCCACACGACATAAACTGTCACGACCGCCCAGCCGAAAGTCCACCAGATGTTGCTGACTGGCGGCAGACCGTTGATGCCGCGTGCGCCGCGCGTCACATCCTGCCAGTTGTTGGCGACAATGCGCACGATCACCATCAGCCCCAACGTGGCGACGGCGAGATAGTGCCCGCGCAGCCGCAGCACCGGAATCCCAACCAGCGTAGCCACGCCCGCCGCCAGCACTCCGCCCACGATCGTGGCGGGCAGAAAGGGCACGGCGATCCCTTGCAGCCACTCCGGCAAGCCGGGGAACGACGCTGTTTTCATCGCCACCGGCAGCGAGAGCAGCGCCGCCGTGTACGCGCCGATCGCCATGAACGCCGCGATGCCGAGCGAGAAGTCGCCGGTGAAGCCGTTGGTCAGGTTCAGGCTCACGGTCAGGATGATGTTGATGCCGATCACTGCCAGGATGCGCAGGTAGTAGTTGTTGAGCGTGCTTTGCGCCAGCCACAACAGCCCGCCCAGCAGCGCCACGTAGATGACGCCCACCAGCAGATTGCGCGTTGAACCTTTCATACCCTCACGCTCGCTCGTCGGTGGACACGCCCAGGATACCGTTCGGGCGAATCAGCAGGATGATCAACAACAGCGCAAAGACAAAGGCGTCGCGGTAGCCGGAGAAGGCGGGCGGCAGGAAGCCGACAAAGAAAATCTCTGCAAAGCCGAGCAGATAACCGCCTAACATGGCGCCCGGAATCACGCCGATGCCGCCGATCACCGCCGCTACGAATGCCTTCAGCCCCGGCAGAAAGCCCATGAACGGCTCCACCGTGCTGTACTTTGCCGCCCACAGCCAGCCCGCCACCGCCGCCAGCGCCGACCCCAGGAAGAACGCCACCATCACCACGTGGTTGATGTCGATGCCCATCAGCCGCGCCGCGCGCAGATTCTCCGCCGCTGCGCGCATGGCGATGCCGGTGCGCGAAGTGCGGATATACAAGGTCAAGGCGATCATCAGCGTCACCGACAACCCGACCGTCAGCATATCCAACGTGCTGAAGCTGACGCCCGCCACGGTGTGCAATTGGTTGACGCCAGGCGGCAAGGTGAACGCGCGCGGCTGCGCCGTCACTGACATCACCATCGTGTTCTCGATGATGCTGCTCACCGCCAGCGAGGTGATCAGCATGGTCACTTCCGGCGCGCCGCGCAAGGGGCGGTACGCCACGCGCTCCACCAACACACCGACGAAACCGATCACCAGCATGGGAATCAGCAGCGTGAGCAGCAGCGGCGTAAAGGTGGCGCTGAGCAACAGCAGCCCCAGGTACGCCCCCAGCATCATCAAGTCGCCGTGCGCAAAGTTGATCAACCGCAGCAACCCGTAGACAATGGTTAGCCCGATCGCGATCAACGCATACATGCTGCCCAGGTTGACGCCGTTGATAATCTGTTGCACCACATAGGTCGGTGTGAACAATGCCGGTGCTCTCCTCTCAAAACTCCCAGCCAAACGTCTGCCGGAGCCATTCCACCACCAGCCCCACCACCGTCAAGGCGGCGGCGGCCAGCAGCGAATCGCGCCAGCTAAAGTCGAGCCAGACGCCCATCCCAAAGATAAACACGAACATGATCACGCCAACAATCACGTAGGTATTCTTCCACCATGTCATTGGCTCAAATACGCCTTTCTAACTTCTGGATTGTCGATCAATTCTTTTGCTCTTCCGGCGAGCCGCACTTCCCCTGTCTCCAGCACGTAGGCGCGGTCGGCGACGGTGAGCGCCAGGTGTGCATTCTGTTCCACCAGCAGGATCGTCACGCCCTCTGCGTGTAGCTGTCGGATCACGCTAAAGATACGTTGGACGATCAGCGGCGCCAGCCCCAGCGAAGGCTCGTCCAGCATCAGCAGGCGCGGACGACTCATCAGCGCCCGCCCGATCGCCAGCATCTGTTGTTCGCCGCCGCTAAGCGTGCCCGCCAACTGGGTGCGGCGCTCCAGCAGGCGCGGAAAGAGCGCATAGATGCGGTCGATGTCCTGCCGGACGCCGGCGCCATCTCTGCGTTGATACGCGCCCAGCCGCAGATTTTCATGCACGGTCAGTCGCCCAAAGACGAGCCGGCCCTCTGGGCAATGGGCAACCCCGCGCGCCACGATGGCATGTGGCGCCAGCCGCGTCGTCTCCGCGCCGTCGATGACGATGCGCCCGCTGCGGATCGGCGCCACGCCGGAGATCGCCATCAGCGTGGTGGTCTTGCCAGCGCCGTTGTTGCCAACGATGGTCACCAGCTCGCCTTCTGCCACGTCGAGCGAAACGCCGCGCACCGCTTCGATGCCGCCGTAGGCGACGGTCAACCCCTCAATCTGCAGCATAAGTCTCCGCCTGCCCCAGATAGGCTTCGATGACCTGCGCGTTGCCCTGAATTTCTGCCGGTGCACCTTCGGCAATCAGCCGCCCATAGTTGAGCACTTGAATGCGCGGGCACATGTTCATGATCAGCCGCATATTGTGTTCGATCAGGATCGTCGTCAACTGGAATTCGGTGTGCAGCCGCAAGATCAAGTGCATCAGTGCGTCGGCTTCGGTTGGGTTCATGCCTGCCGCCGGTTCGTCTAGCAGCAGCAAGCGCGGACGCAGCGCCAGCGCGCACGCCAGCTCCAGCCGACGCTGTTGACCGTAGCTGAGTTGCGCCGCCGGTTTGTGCGCCGCTGCCTGCAGATCGACCGTCGCCAGCAGATCGTGCGCAGCGCGGGTCAACGCCGCCTCGCTGTGCAGAAAGCCCGGCGTCCGCAGAACCACCTGCCACAGCGCCGCGCGTTCGTGTGTCTGCAGCGGAATGCGCAGATTCTCCAACGCGGTCAGCGCCGGAAAGAGGCGCACCTTCTGAAAGGTGCGCGCCACACCCAGCCGTGCGATCTCATCGGCGCGGCGTCGCGTCACATCGACGCCAGCGAAGTGAATGGCGCCGCTGGTCGACGGCACGATGCCGGTGAGCAGGTTGAAGAGCGTCGTCTTGCCCGCGCCGTTGGGGCCGATCACGCCCAGCAACTCCCCGGTGCGCAGGGTAAGGCTGTATTCCTCCAGCGCCTGCAGCCCGCGAAATGATTTTCCCAGACGCTCGACGTTGAGCAGTGTTGCGGTCGAAGAGGTCATGCGCTTCCGACCAATATCTGTGATGAGCTTGTTTCGCCGTGTTCATCCTGTCAGGAGGGCGACAGGATGTTGGAAAAATGCGCAGTCGCTGCACTTTTTCCCAAACAGCGATAGTATAGGCAGGTCGCTCTCG
>DMDA01000029.1:0-10532 GCA_003451595.1 Chloroflexota bacterium
TCATTGTTATTGACACATTCCGGCTCTGCAACCGGGGGCACGGACACTGACAGGCAATTTCTAGATGAAAGCGAGCGAAACGCAATGGGTCTTCTTTTTTTAGGTGCACATATGTCGATCGCTGGCGGCGTCAGCCAAGCGCTGGAGCGGGCGGCGTCGGTGCACAGCAATGCCGTACAGGTTTTCACCAAGAACAATCGTCAGTGGGTTGGTCCCCCCATCAACGAGGAAGACGTTGCCCGCTGGCATGAACGGAAGCCGGCGCTGGGCATTGCGTACGCTGTTAGCCACGCCAGCTATCTGATCAACCTGGCCAGCCCCAAAGATGATCTGTGGGAAAAGAGTCGGGCTGCACACCAGGATGAGATCGTGCGCGCCCACGCCTACGCCATCCCGCACGTGGTGCTGCATCCAGGGTCGCACACGGGGTCAGGCGACGCCGCCGGCATTGCCCGCATCGCCGCTGCGCTCAACCACATTCACGCTGTCACGCCGGAATGCACCGACACCATCACCTGTCTGGAGATCATGGCCGGGCAGGGCAACGTGCTGGGGCGCAATCTGGCGCAGCTGCGCGCCATCATCGACCAGGTAGAGGATCAACGGCGCGTCGGCGTCTGTCTGGACACCTGCCACGCCTACGCCACCGGCTACGACATCCGCAGCGACGCGGGGTATGAGGCCTTCGTCGCTGAAGTCGAACGTTGGCTGGGATTGGAGACGGTCAAAGTGTGGCACTTCAACGACAGCAAAGGCGCCCTGGGCAGCAACCTGGACCGTCACGTCCACATCGGCGAAGGCGAGATCGGCGCAGATGGTTTCCGTCACATCCTCAACGACCCACGTTGGGATGGCATCGCCATGCTGCTGGAGACGCCCAAAGAGGAGACGCTGGAAGAAGACGCCATGAACCTGGCGCGACTGTGCGCCCTGGTTGAGGATGCGGCGCGGATTCCGCCAGGACTACGCCCACAGGTGTAAGCACTACACAAAAAGACGCATCTCTTCGCAAAAACGGTGGAAAAACTACAGAGCTGCAAATTTGGGGGGTTGAACTTATTTCAAAATGCATTACAATATGCAAAAGGAATAACAACGCGCATGGCAAATGCTATTGCCATGTCTGGGCGGCGATAGCAAGGTTCTTGAAAAAAATCGCCGGAAAGGAATACCGCCGTCGATGCGGCTCACTTTTTTTGGTGCGGCAAGAGAAGTGACCGGCTCGATGCATCTGATCGAGGTCAACGGTCGCAAACTTTTGCTGGACTGTGGCCTGTTTCAGGGGCGACGCGCCGACACCTATGAACGGAATCTCCACTTCCCCTTCGATCCAGCAACGATCGATGCAGTGGTCCTGAGCCACGCGCACATCGATCACAGTGGCAATCTACCCAATCTTTGCAAACAAGGGTTTCGCGGCAACATTTGGTGCACGGCGGCAACGCGCAACTTATGCACCTATATGTTGATGGACAGCGGCCACATCCACGAACAGGATGTGGCCTATCTCAACAAGCAGCGCGCCCGCGCTCAAGAACCGCCAGTCGATCCACTCTACACGCAAGCCGACGCCCGGTTGGCGTTGGAGCAGTTCATGGGCGTTGGTTTTCATCGGCCCATTCTCGTGGCCGACGGCGTTGAGGCGACCTTCATCCCCGCCGGCCATATTCTGGGGGCGGCATCGGTGCAACTCGACATCCGCGAGGTCAGCACCGGCAAGCAGTGGCGACTGGTCTTTAGCGGCGACATCGGGCGCCCCACCAGCCCGATCCTGCGTCCACCGGAAACCTTTGCTGCCGCCGACATCCTGATCATGGAGAGCACCTACGGTGACCGGCTGCACGAGAGCTACGACGACGCGCGCAAAAAACTGCGCAACGTCATCACCAGCACGGCGCGCCAGCGCGGCAAAGTGATCATCCCGGCTTTCGCCGTTGGGCGCACGCAGGAGTTGGTCTATGCCTTGAACCAGCTTGACGCGCGGGGCGACATCCCCAGTATTCGCGTCTTTGTCGACAGCCCGCTGGCGGTCAATGCCACGGATGTGTTTCGGATGCACCCAGAAGCCTGGAATGAAGAGGTGCAGCAGTTTCTGGAACACGACAACCGACGCAGTCCTTTCGACTATCCAGAGATCGAGTATGTGCGCGAGGTGCGGCGTAGCAAGCAACTTAACTATTTCACCGAGCCGATCATCATCATCAGCGCCAACGGCATGGCAGAGAATGGCCGCATTCTGCACCATTTGAAGAACAACATCGAGGAGGCGCGCAACACGGTCTTGATCGTCAGCTTCCAGGCTGAGCAGACACTCGGTCGTCGGCTGCAAGATGGCGAGAAGCGGGTGCACATTTTTGGCGAAACCTACGATGTGCGTGCCTCCATCGAGGCAATCGAGGGCTATAGCGCCCACGCCGATCAATCCGAGTTGCTGGCCTGGGCGGATACACTGGATCGCAAGCGGTTGCAACATCTATTTCTGGTGCACGGCGAGCCGCAAGCCAGCGACACGTTGGCGCAATTGCTGCGCGGCGCTGGCTTTACCAATGTGACGGCGCCAGTGCGCGGCGCCAGTGTGGAGTTTGCGTGACGTTCAACGTCTGTCCGATGTTGCATCTGTACTGTGAACTGGCCCTTCCGTGAAGTGCAGGCATCGGCTGCGTTTGGACATAGTCCTGTCCCGAACAACAGGTCATCTCGTTTTGTAGTCAAGGAAAGGAGTCGTTACTATGAAGTTTTCACCAGCATCGCTGCGTCCACTGCGACGCACCCTGCTGGCCTTCATGCTGGTGCTGACTCTGCTTGGTGCGTTGTTCCCAGGTGCGGCGTCAGCAGCGCCCCCTGAAGCGATGGCGCCCACAGCACAGTCAGGACAATGGGGGTGCACATGCATCCATACGGTGCGCTTTGGGGAGACGCTCTCCAGCATTGCCGCGTGGTATGGCACCACTGTGCAGGCTATCATGCAGGCCAACGGGATATGGAATCCAAATCACATCTATGCCGGGCAGAGGCTGTGCATTCCAGGCTGGTCACCGCCTCCCCCTGGCCCAGGCTGCTCATGCCGCACCACGCATATCGTGCGCCCCGGCGAGACGCTGAGCGGAATTGCGCGCTGGTATGGCGTCAGCATCCAATCGCTGGCTTCGTGCAACGGCATCTGGAACTGGAATCACATCTATGCTGGGCAGCAGCTGTGCATTCCAGGTGGTTGGAGTCCGCCGCCACCGCCACCACCACCGCCGCCACCGCCGCCGCCACCGCCACCACCGCCGCCGCCGCCACCACCACCGCCGCCACCGCCACCACCACCGCCGGTGCAAGGGGTGTGGATCGGTGAGTATTTCGCCAATCGCGACTTTGCCGGGCCGCCCGCCTTCGTGCGGCAAGACAATGCTATCGCCTTTGATTGGGGAACGTGGGGGCCAGGTGGAGGGATGCCCGGCTCTAACTTCACGGTGAAGTGGACGCAGACAGCCTGGCTCAACGCCGGCAACTATCGCTTCTTCGCTACGACCGATGACGGCGTGCGCATCTTCGTGGATGATCAGCTAGTGGTCGATGCCTGGCGCGTCGGCCCAGCGTTGAGCGTCTTCAACGATGTTTATCTAGGCGCAGGCTGGCACACAATCCGCGTCGAGTACTTCCAGGAGGGCGGCGTTGCCGTCATCTATGTGAGGTACACAAGATTGTAGGGGTAACATCGTGGGCGCAGTGTCGGGCAACACTGCGTGCACCGGTGGCCGAAGCACACACGGCGTGCATCACGGGCAATGAAGGTGCGCCGCATGGTGAGTGAACTGTATGAAACTTCCAAATCGGATGGCCGGTTGGCCATCCGATTGCTTTTGCTGACGCCGCCGATCTGGGCTGGTGGAGTGCGTAGGGACAATTCACGCAAGCGTAGATGGGCGACGCAGCGACTGAAGGGTGGCGATGCCGGCCTCCAGGTGAATTGCAGTGACGTACTGCAGCAGGGAGTCGATCAACTCGTCGAGCGGTGCGTCTGGCGCCTTCATGTGCGCCAGTGTGACCAGCACGCCCATGTATTCTTCCAACAAGCTGCGCTGCCCGGCAAACCGCAGCGCTTTGCGCAAAATCTGGTCGCGCTGTCCGACGTCCTGTGTATAGTCGGCGATACGCGCCAGACCGAGCAATGCCTGTACATAAGTGTACGGGTAGATGTTGATACTATCAGACTGCGCAGCTTCCAATTGCTGGCGCGCCTGTTCAACGTTGCCGCGCGCCAGCGACACCAGCCCCAGACCAATTTCGGCGCTGTTGCGGTAGTTGCGGAAGAAAGCGCGGTCGCCCAGAATCTCAGCCACGCGGCGAAAGCGTCGTTCCGCCTCGTCCAGCCGCCCCGCCTGCAAGGAAAGAAAGCCGCTAGAGATGCGCGGCAACAGGCTGCCCAGTTCACCTGTAGCGCCGGCCACCGCCCGGTTGATGGCGATACTTTCCTCGTTGAGCGCCTGACTTTGCTCCATGTCGCCCAAGATGCGCGCCGTCATCGCCAGCTGGTGGTAGGCGGCGCTGGCAATGGACGGTTGATTGGTCTCCGTCGCCAGATCGACCACCGCTTCGAGGATGCGCGTCGCCTCGCCGAGCTGTCCTTGCACCAACAGCACCCAGCCATACTCGAAGAGTGGCGCCACCGCATGCACCGGCTCCAGGATGTGCAGAATGTCGGCTTCGGGATCGGCGACAGATGGCGGGGCAGGTTGATAGCGCGTCCAGGCACCATCATCCTCCTCCACATCGGCGTGGTAGATGCGCCGGCGCCGTTCCAAAAGATCGACCAGTACGCGCGAGGTCGGCGCCTCCCCATCTGCCTGCTTGATCGCATGCAGAAACTCGTCAAGCACTTTGTTGCTTTCCGCCTGCTGCCCCAACAGCGTGAGCATGGTGGTGAGCCGGGTGTAGGTCGCCAGAATGATCGCACGGTCGCCATGCGCACGCGCCCAGCTCTGCAATTGGCGATAGGTGGTTGTTACTCCTTCTGGATCGAACAGGCTCTCATACGCCAGCCCGCGTCCTTGCAGCGCACGCCGCGTCAATTCTGGCGGGGCGTCGGGCAGGGCGTCGAGCATGGACATCACGCGGTCGAAGGCGTCGACAGCCTGGCGGAAGCCATAGCTCTGCAGCAGTTTTTCACCCGCCTGCACCCCAAATTGTGCGGCCAGCAGACGATGTCCACTGCCAGCCTGGGCGTAGTGGAAGGCAATCTCACCAGGATTGGTGGCGCCCTGCCCCAGATCAACCAATGCTTCCGCCACCGCCAGATGCAGCCGACGTCGCTGCAACAGGCTCAGGTTATCGTAGACTGTCTGCCGCACCAGATGATGGGCAAAGTCGATGCGCTCGTCAGGGCGTTCGATGAGAAACTTGCGTTCAAGCAGCGCTTCCAGCCCCCCCATCGGATCGAGCGTTGCTGCGCTTTCCAGTAAATCCAGGCTGAAGTCGCGCCCGATCACGGCGCAGAGATTGAGCACAGCGCGCGCGTCGGTGGGCAGACGGTCGAGGCGCTCCAGAATGATCTCCTGAATCCGTTGGCTGTGAAGTCGTGGCGATGGTTGCAGGCTGTCGCGCCCAGGCGAGTCGAAAATGGCAGTCAGCGCATTGGCATTGTTGGTCGCCAGTCGTTCATCCAGGTTATGCAGCGCTTCGGCGACAAAGAGCGCATTGCCCTGCGTCGTCTCGTAGAGCAAGTCGCCCAGGCGGTAGGCAGCTTCCGGCGTCAAAAGGTGTTCACTGCTCTGCGGCGCAGCCAGGTGACGTTCGACCAGTTCCTGCACATGCCGACGAGCAAAACGCGGCACCGACAATTGGGCGTCGCGCTGAAGGCGGTTCAGAGTGTGGGTGAAGGTAACGAGCGCGCTATTTTCTGGCAAATCCTCGGGGCGGTAAGCCATCAACAAAAACGCTGGCAATTCGGGCAGTCGCTGCACCATACGGTTGAGCACAGCCAGCGTGTCCGGGTCTGCCCACTGCAAGTCATCGACAAAAAAGACCAGCGGTCGTAGCTTTGCCAGCACAACGATGATGGTCACGATGGCGTCGATCAGCCGCTGGCGGTTCTCTTCAGCGCTGTTCGCATTTTCCTGTGAAGACGGCGTGGCAAGCGGCAGGCGATCTTGCAAGCTGGGGATGATTTGCGCCAGCGCGCTCAGCGTGCCAACGGGCAGGTTCTGGATGACTGTGTCAGGGAGACTATAGAAATAGCGCCCCAGAGCATCCGCCAGTGGGGCAAAGGGCAGATCGCGTTCGAGCGCCTGGCAAGTAGCGCTGAGTACGGTGGCCGCCTCCTTTGTCGCCCGACGCAGCAACTGATAGGCCAGCCGCGTCTTGCCAACGCCCGCCTCGCCTTGCAGCAGCAACCATTCGCCCCGCCCGTGTAGCGCATGTTCCAGCCGATCTTGCAGGACCGCCATCTCCTGTGCGCGTCCGACAAAGACCTCTGGGTAGCCAACATCGAGCACGGTCAGCAGGGTAAGCGCTGGCAAATCGACCGGTTGGGGGGTGAGCGGGGCGCCCGGCAACATGACCACCGGCGTCGGGGTCAGTGGCGTATGCACGACAGGGCGCGGTGCAATCTCGCCATTGAGGATGCGTTGATGCAACGCCTGCGTCAGCGGGCTGGGGTCGGCGCCCAGTTCTTCAGAGAGGAGCATCCGGCAGCGTTCATAGGTGAGCAGGGCGCCGGCGCTATCGCCCGATTCAGCCTGAAAGCGCATGAGCGATTGGTAGGCATTTTCGCGCGCCTCGTCGCGCGCTAGCAGCTGCCGGCACGCCGTGATCGCATCGGCATAGTGCCCACTTTCAGCGTACAAATCCGCCACCATCAGCAAGGCATTGAAAAAGCGCTCGCGCAATCGCTCGCGTTCGGCCTGCAACCAGTCAGCGTAAGGGTCACTGATCAGATAGTCATCGGTGTAGAGTGCAATCGCCTGCTCCAACAGTTGCAGGCGCAATCCAGCATCCGTTGCATTGTGAGCGCGGTTGTACAAATGATCAAAGACATCGACATCGAGCCAGATTTCCGGCGTCAGATGAAAGGCATACCCCGGCGTCTGGGTGACAATATAGCGAGACGGCGCCCGATTGGGGCGATCGGGTTCGAGGACGTTGCGTAAGGCGTTGATGGCGCTGCGCAATGTGGTGGCAGCGGCATGCGGTGTGCTGTTCGGCCACAGAATCTCGATCAGCAGATCGGTGGAAACAGGGCGCGGGCGTTCGGTAATCAGAATTTTGAGCAACTGCCGCGCCTGCCGCGTGTGCCAGTCGCTCTCGGTGACGAACGTGGCGTCCCGGATCACTTGCAAGGTGCCAAAGGTGAAAATCTGGATACGAGCCTTACCTGGCTCAATGCGTTGCTGATCGCTTTCGTTGGAATGGTGTTGCATGGCGTGCCTGGTCGGGAAGCTTGTGCGGTCTGTACATCGACCGACGACGCACTAAATTAACCTGATTCTACCCTACGTCGATCAAAGCGGCAAGGTGTTCATGACGCGGCGCGCATTTGTCAACCCTATGATAGATAGCACGATCAAACATCGTTCATCCGATATCTCCCCGGAAGCTCAGAGCTTCCGGGAAGATGAGCAAAGTCTATTTGTGTTGTCTATCAGAGCTTCCGGGAAGATGAGCGAAGTCTATTTGTGTTGTCTATGAGAAAGCGCACTGCGCGCGAGAGTACGAAACAAACCCTGCCCCCACTGTGAAGCTCTCCCTCTGACGGGGTGCATTTCATGTTCAGAACGTACAGCCTTCGCTTGAGATCGAGGCTGAAAGCTGAAGTCGGCTCGAGCCGACTGAGCGCCGCTGCGTCAGTCCACTTGAGCGGACTTGAGCTTTCAGCCGGTGAATTATGGTGATTAACAAATCGATTCGGTAATCGTAGATGCGGTTCGTAACCGCATTTTCCTGTCCGACGAGAACGTGCGGCTTAGAGCCGCGCCTACATCGATTGCCGGGTTATTTTGTTAATCCTCATGATTCACCGAGGTGGCGCCGTAATTCGTCCCAACCATGCAATAGACCCTCTCTAACGCAACCAGCGGCATAGCGATGGCGTTTCCTGGTACGATGTTGCAACGCGAGGTGATCGTCTCGACGGTGCGGTGAGCGTCGCAGGCTATGACAGGAGGTGCACATGCGACAGGCAGGATGGGGGCTGGCGTTTTTGATCATCGCCGGGCTGGCAGGGCTGGCGCCGATGCTCCAGCGGTGGACACCGGCGAGCGCACAGGCGTCGACGGCGCTGGGTGGCGCCGTGCGCAGCTTTGGCGCTGCGTCGACGGCTGACGCGTGGGTGGTGAGTGACGGACGCCTGCTGATCACGAGGGATGGCGGTGCAAGCTGGCGGGAGGCGACGCCGCCAGCTATGGCATTGACCGGAGCACTGGCGGTGGTCTTTCGCGACCCGCTAACGGGCTGGGTGGCGGAAGTTGCCCCACAGACGCCGGGCGCGGTCCGTGTTGCGGCTACCACGGATGGCGGGCGCACCTGGCAGGTGAGGGTGCACGCCCTGTTCGCCGTCAATGACCCGGCAGGGCAGGCCAGCGCGCTTGCCATGCACTGGCTGGATCGCAACACCGGCTGGCTGGTCGTACGGCAGGCGACAAGCAGTAATTTCAACCAGGGGACGCTCTTTGGCACGCAAGATGGCGGCGCAAGCTGGCAACGGTTGGCGCTGCCCGGCGGCGAGCCGGTCTATTTCATTTCGGCGACCACCGGCTGGACAGCGGGAGGGCCGCACGGCGACGCCTGGTTTCGCTCCGATGACGGCGGCCGCACCTGGGCGGTGGTGGCGTTGCCCTATCCCGATGTTGTCGGACGCGGGCAACGTCGTCACTACCCGCCGTATTTCACTGCCGACAGGTTGCACGGCGTTGTCGTCGTCACAACGTCGACGCCAGCCGGGCAGCGTATGGACTGGTATGTCACCGACGATGGTGGCGCAAGCTGGGCTAGCGCCAGCGCTTCTCCCGCCAGCGCTGACGCAGCGGCGAACGTGGCGCGTCTCGATGCAGCGGCCTGGTTGATGGCAATTACCGGCCAACCACTCCAACAACCGACGCTGGCGGCGCCCTTCTTTGCCAATCCCACATTGGCAGCGCCAGCGGTGACGCTGGCGAATCTCGCCATGAGCACCCCTGACGACGGTTGGGCGACCGATGCGCGCGGCGTGACGCTGCTGCGCACGCAGGACGGCGGACAGAGCTGGCAGGTGCAGCTTGTCAACGCTGCGACTGTCACGACGCCGGCGCCCACGCGCATACGCCCCGGACGCGGCACGGCAGCTGGCGACGCGCGCGTGGATCGCACTGCACGGCTGGCAGCGCCTGGCTTCGACAAATGCAACATCGCCAGCGAGGAGGAGTTGCGCCGCTGGAGCCAAGACAGCCCCTATCGTGCGGTCAACCTCTACATCGGCGGTGCGCTGCGCGCCTGCGACAACGCCGCCCTCGACGCCCGGTTGCTGGCAGCGTTGACGGCGCAAGGTTGGACTTTCATCCCGACCTGGGTTGGGCCACAGGCGCCGTGCACCGGCTATAGCCAGCAGTTCGACCTTGATCCGGCGACTGCCTTTGCGCAGGGGCGCAGCGAAGCCGAGAAAGCGCTGGTCGTCGCCAGTCAGCTCGCATTGGCGGATGCCAATGGGGCGGGCGCCGTGATCTACTACGATCTTGAAGCCTACGACGGTCAGGACGCGGCGTGTGTGGAGGCAGCGCGCGCCTTCGTGGCCGGCTGGACGCAGCGGCTGCAAGAAAGCAGCAGCTACGCTGGCCTCTATGCCCTGGCCTGCAATCCGCCCATCGCCCGCTACGCCGACGCGGCGCCTGCGCCTGATGCTGTCTGGTTTGCAGCGTGGACCCGTAACGAGTTCGACCCAGCGATGACGGTATGGAACCTCGCATCGACATGCTTGCCGCCGACGCTGTGGAGCCAACAACAACGCATCCGCCAGTACACGGGCAGCCACGACGAGACATGGGGCGGCGTCACGCTGGAGATCGACAGCAACGTACTCGACGGCATTGTGGCAGACCTGAGCGGAGTGACGCCGCCGCCCCCGCTGACGGTTGTCCTCGAAGCGCCGGAGTTGTCGCCCGCCTTCGACGAGGGGACGGCGTGTGTCGATGGCTGGCGTCGTCTTACCAACGTGCGCGGGGAAGCGGCCTATCTTGCCTACAGCCAGCCGCTTGGCGCCACGATCCCACCGCTCAACTACGGCATCTGGCGCCCGACGCTGCCGATCACGGGCACGTATCGCGTAGAGGCGCTGATCCCCAGCCACGGCGCCATCGCCTGGCCATGTCGCGACCAGACGATTAGCCCGGACACCAGCCGTGCTCGTTATACGATCTATCATCGCAACGGCGCTACGACGACAGAGCAGGATCAGCTGCCGCGCAACAATGAGTGGCTGACGCTGGGCAGTTATCCTTTCGCTGCGGGCGACAGCGGCTTCGTCTATCTCGATGCGGCAGTGGAGGACGCACCCAAAAATGTTGCGTTCAGCGCGATGC
>DMDA01000029.1:10782-23527 GCA_003451595.1 Chloroflexota bacterium
ATGTTGCGTGCTAGGTGTCAGCATCCCTCACGCAACACGTCATACGCAACACTGCGCTCAGAAAATATCAGCCTGGAAAGAAATCCGTAAAGAAGGCGTGGTGGAGATGCACGAGCGTTGGCGGAAAGCAATTTCGTGCATCTCCATAGGCAGGGTTACGTGTGCTGGGCGTCAACCGGCAGTTCCACCGCGATCGGCGCCTGCTCGACCAGGCGGAAGACCAGCTTACTGTCGTGGGGTGCGTCTGGGTCGTAGTCAACGACGACGTGATCGCCGGTCTTATACTCACCCTTGAGCAACCGCTTGCTCAGTTCGTTCTCAACCTGGCGCTGCAACAGACGACGCAGCGGACGGGCGCCGTAGTTGGGGTCGTAGCCCACCGCCGCAATGTGATCGGCGGCAGCGTCGGTCATCTCCACAGTGAAGCCCAGTTCATCCATGCGCATGCCGATGTCGTGCATCAGTAACTGGACGATGCGCCGAATCTGTTCCCTGGTCAGCGTCTCGAAGACGATGATCTCGTCGATGCGATTCAGGAACTCCGGGCGGAAGAGACGCTTGAGCTGGTTAGCGTACTCACCCTGCGTGTATTTGCTCTCGTCAAACGCGGGCGTGGCAAAGCCCAACGGCCCGCGCTTCACCGCCTCGGCGCCAACATTGCTGGTCATGATCACCACGGTGTTGCGGAAATCGACCTGCCGCCCCTGGCCATCGGTGAGCCGCCCATCGTCCATGATCTGGAGCAACGAGTTCCACACATCGGGATGCGCCTTCTCCACTTCGTCGAAGAGCACGACGCGATAGGGACGGCGCCGCACCTGCTCGGTCAACTGCCCACCCTGATCGTAGCCAACATAGCCGGGCGGCGCCCCGAAGAGGCGGCTGACCGTGTGTGGCTCCCGATACTCGCTCATGTCGATGCGCAGCAACGCCTCGTCATCGTCGAAGAGGAAGCCAGCCAATGCCTTCGCCAGCTCGGTCTTGCCTACGCCGGTCGGCCCCAAGAAGAGGAAAGTGCCGATAGGCCGGCGCGGGTCCTTCAGACCGCTGCGGGCGCGGCGGATGGCGTCGCTCACTGCCTCGACTGCCTGCTCCTGGCCGACGATGCGCTGACGCAACGCGTCCTCCATGTGAAGCAGCTTTTCGGTTTCGGTCTGTAGCATGTTGCTGACCGGAATGCCTGTCCACGCGCTGACAACGGCGGCAATGTCGCGGGCGTCGACGATGTCATCGAGGTCGGCTTCGACGCGCCAGCCAGCCACCAGCTCGTTGTACTCCTCTTCCAAACGGACGCGCTCGGCCTTGTAGCGGGCGGCGTTTTCGTAATCGCGCGCCTCCCAGGCTTTTTCTTCTTGCGTCTGCAGCTCGTCCAACTCAACCTTCATCTCTTTGATGCGCGGGGGCATGGAGAACATCGCCACGCGCAGCTTAGCGGCGGCCTCATCCATCAAGTCGATCGCCTTGTCGGGCAGGCGCCGATCGGTGACATAGCGATGGCTGAGCTTGACCGCCTGCACCAACGCCTCATCGTCGTAGCGAATCTTGTGATGATCCTCGTAGCGTCCGCGCAGCCCACGCAGGATGGCGATGCTGTCCTCGACATTTGGTTCGTCGACATAGACCGGGGCGAAGCGCCGCTCCAACGCCGAGTCGCGCTCGATGTGCTCGCGGTATTCGTCCAGCGTGGTGGCGCCGATGCACTGCAGTTCGCCGCGCGCCAGCGCCGGTTTGAGCATGTTGCTGGCGTCCATAGCGCCTGCCGCATTGCCGGCGCCGACCATCGTGTGCAACTCATCGATAAAGAGGATGATCTCGCCCTCGCTGCGCTGGATTTCTTCGATGCAGGCTTTGAGGCGCTCCTCGAACTCACCACGGAAACGGGTGCCTGCCACCAGTGCGCCCAGATCAAGCGAGATGACGCGCTTGCCGTACAGGTTATCGGGCACATCTCTGGCGACGATCTTCTGCGCCAGCCCTTCCACGATGGCTGTCTTGCCGACGCCAGCCTCACCGATGAGCACCGGATTGTTCTTGGTGCGCCGCGAGAGCACCTGAATCACGCGCAGCACCTCGGTTTCGCGCCCGATGACCGGGTCGAGCTTGCCTTCTTTGGCGGCGCGCGTCAGATCGCGGCCATATTTCTCCAGCACGCGATACTTGCTTTCGGCGTTCGGCTCGGTGACGCGCTGTCCCTTACGGATTTGCTCAATGGCTTCGGCGATACGCTCTTTGGTAATCATCGCATCGCGTAAGATGTTGGCGCTGGGCGTGTTCCGTTCGCTGGCAATGGCCAACAGCATGTGCTCGGTGCTGATGTATTCGTCTTTCATCTTCATCGCCTCTTCGTAGGCGATGTCCATGATGCGCTTCAGGCGCGGCGTGATGAAGACCTGCGCCGTCGTGGCATTGCCATAGGGGTTGTTGCTGGCGCGCGGCATGTTTTCCAGCACGTCAGCCAACTTCTGCACCATCTCCGGTACAGGCGCCTCGAGCGTTTGCATAATCTGCGGCACGGCGCCGCCGCTCTGTTGCAGCAACGCCAGGAAGACGTGTTCGGTGTCAACCTGTGTGTGCTTGTAGTGTTGCAAGATTTCGTAAGCGCGCATGGCGGCTTCTTGCGCTTTTTCAGTGAATCGATCAAATCGCATCATATGTCAGAAAACTCTCCTGAATAGATTCCATTGCTGTTTCTGTTGTACGCGTACAGAACGCAGCCTTGCGTAATCAGGATTCCGAAGCCCCCTTCTTCTAACGCAAAGCAAACATTGTGAGGGAGTGAAAGCAGGAGAGAAACGACAACGGGCAGAAACGTCGCCGGTGATGGTGCAGGTTTGCGCCATCACCAGCGCGTCAGCGCGCCGATCTTGCCGGCCTCAGCAAGCTCGGCATGTTGATCGAGCAACGTCACGCCGATGCCTTGCGCCAATGCGCGGCGCAGCGTGCTTTCGACCGCATCGGGCAGGTCCTGGATACGCCCACTGGCCAGGTCACCCTCCTCGCTCAATTCGAGGACGACTAACCCGCTATCGACAAAACGATAGGCGTGCTGGCTATAGTCGGCCAGCGCCACCACATGCTGAGCGCGGCCATGCTGTACGGCGGTCAACGTATCGACCAAGCCGAGGACGGCGTTGCCTCCCTGATGCGCCGTAGCCAGTACACGGTCTGCCAGGAGCTGCGCCTCTTTCTCCTCAGCTTTGGCGGCCAGTTCCAACGCCTTGTCGCGAATGTCGGTCTGGCTGGCGTTGGCGTCGGCGCTGAACTGGCCGATCACCATTGTGCGTAGCCGATGGCTGAGCAATTCCTTGAAGCGTGCGACGTTTTTTTCTGTGCCCGCCAGGATCAGCCGCCTGGTGCCAGTTTCACGGTAAAATTCTTCCGCAACCTCCGCTGCCTCCTGTAAATTCCGCCGCGCCTGCTGCGCCTCCTGGCGCTGATAGCGTGGGTTCGCCCAGCCGCCAGAGCGGTGGAGCTTGACTTCCTGCCCCAGGTAGCCATCAGCGGCTTCGAGCACTCCCATGTTGAAGAGATAAAGGCGGGCGCCTTCCTGATCGACATGCACCACGCCACAACGCTCGTAGGTGTCGAGTAAACGCGCCAATTGGCGGACGTAGGGGCGAAAACTTACGAACATGGCATCTTCGACGGGCACAGCAAAACTCTGCACCCACCAGAAATCCTTGGCGGCGCAGCTGAAGATCACAACGCCGCGACCGGTGCGGTTATAGCCCATCTCGATGTAGTTCTGGACGCGGCGCACATCTTCCGGGTTGGCGGCGCTGGCCTTGTCGAGCAGGTTGCGCAACGCCAGCCTGTACTTTTCCACCGTACGGCGCTGCGGATCTACGTTGAGATAGACGCTGAGCACCGGGCTATCGTGACTCTCAAATTCTACAGCCTGGCGAACATCGTATTCGGTTAACATTGTGAAACCTCCATGTGTTGGAGCGAAGACTGGTTAGGGAGTCAATACCAACAATCTGACGGGCGTATGCTGAGGAGCAGCCCACAGATCAAAACCACTACACTATTGGTTCCTGATGAAGATTCTAGCACTGGGATGAAGGCGGCGTCAATCTTCCCGTTGCAGCCCCCCCAGCTACTTCGTCATGCCAAAGGCGATGACCAACGCGAGGGCACCACTTCACGTAGCCCAAAACTAGCCACCTGGCCAGTGACAAATTGATTGTTTCGATCAAAAATCATAACGAACGTTCGCTTTTTTAGGGAGGATCGATGCACGAAGAGCCGCTGCGCAAGGGAGAACAAACCCAGGCGCGAATTTTAGATGCAGCGTACACCCTGTTTATGGAGCAAGGCTATCACGGCACGTCAATGCGCCAGATCGCCGAGCGCGCTGGCGTTACGATGGGAGGCGTCTACAACCACTTCGCCAGCAAGGAAGAGATTTGGGAGGCGGTGATCTTCGAACGTCATCCCTATCGCATCATCGTGCCGCTGCTGCAGGAAGCGAAGGGCGAAACCGCCGAGGCGTTCGTGCGCGACGCGGCGCGGCGAATGGTCGGCGAGTTGGGTCAACGCAAAGATTTTTTGCACATGATGTTCATTGAGCTGGTTGAGTTCAATGGCGTCCACATTCCCGCGCTCTACGCACGCATCCTACCAGAACTGCAGCCGCTGTTAGCCCTGGTGAGCGCTCGGACCGATGGTCTGCGCGCAATGCCGCTGCCCCTCCTGGTGCGCTCGTTCCTGAGTTTCTTCTTTGCCTATTACGTCACCGACGTACTGATGCCGCCCGCTGCGCGCGCCTTGATGAGCGACGACGCGCTGGAGGTCTTCATCGACATCTACTTGCACGGGGTGTTGGCGGAAGAGGCGAAAGGCGAGTTGCCAGGGGCAACAGACTGATGCCGAGCTGCAAACGCCGCAGAGATGGGCAGCGCAACGCTGCGCCAACCGCCTAATCAGCGTTGGATTGTTTTTGAGGCAAACCGCCCATGTGGAATCGTCTGAGCAGTCTCATCCGCAAAGAGTTTATCCAGATTACGCGCGACCCGCGCACGCTGGCGATGACCTTCATTATGCCGGTGGTGATGATGTTCCTGCTCGGCTACGCCGCCACGAACGATGTGCGCAACATCGCGCTTGTCGTCCTGGATCAAGATCAGACGCCCGCCTCGCGCCGTTTGATCGACGCCTATCGCGTAGCGGATTACTTTGTCATTGCGCAACCTGTTGGCTCTGAAGAGGAACTGCGCGACCTGATCGACCGCAACGCGGCGCGCGCCGGGCTGATCATCCCGCCGGGCTATGGACGGGCGCTGGCAGGCGGGCGCAACACACAGGTCGCCTTTGTGCTCGACGGCTCCGACCCGACCGTGGCGAGCACGGCGCTGGCGGCGGCGCAACTCATCGGTCAAGCGCAGGCAACACAGATCATGGTGGAGCGGTTGGAAGCGCGCGGCCAAACGGTGACCACTGCGCAGCCGATCGACGTACGCACGATGGTCTGGTTCAATCCAGGGCTGGTTAGCTCTTACTACATGGTGCCAGCGATGATCGGCATCATCCTGCAATACCTGACGACGATGCTTACCGCCACCTCGATTGTGCGGGAGCGGGAGCGTGGCACCATCGAGCAGCTCATTGTTACGCCGCTGCGCTCGTGGGAGCTGATTGTCGGCAAGTTGACGCCCTACGTCTTGATCGCCTTCCTCAACACCATCGAGGTGCTGACCATCGGCGTCGTGCTCTTTTCGGTGCCGATCAACGGCGACTTGATGTTGCTGCTCGTGTTGACTGCGCTCTTCCTGGTGACGACGCTGGGCATCGGGCTGCTGATCTCCACCATCGCCAACACACAACAGGAGGCAATGCTAACAACGATGTTTACACTGCTGCCCTCGATATTTCTTTCCGGCTTTTTCTTTCCGCTGGCGGCCATGCCGGTGTGGCTGCAAGTCGTGAGCTACGTCATTCCGTTGCGCTACTTCTTGATCATCGTACGCGGCATCGTGCTCAAGGGCGTCGGGCTGCCTGCCGTGTGGCCTGAAGTGGTGGCGTTGAGCATCTTTGCCTTCATTGTCATGAGCGCTGCTGTCCGCCGTTTCCGCAAGAGTCTGGACTAGTGAGGGGACTAGTGTATGCATCCTGATCCACGACGTATCGTTCCCATCTTTGGCCTGCTGCTGCTCTTGGGGCTGGCGGGCTATTATCTGGTCTGGCCCGCGCTGAACAAGGATGGCGCGCTGATCGTCTCCGGCACCATCGAGGCCACGGAGGTGCGTTTGGCGTCGGAGTTTGGCGGCGTCGTCGATGAAGTCTATGTGCAGGAGGGCGATCCTGTGATTGCTGACCAAACCGTCGCCTCGGTGAAGCCCAATGCCAGTTCGCGCACTTCGTCACGCGAACGGATTCGCACCCCGATCGCCGGCGTTGTGCTCTATCGTTCGGTCGAACCGGGCGAGTTTGCCACACCGGGCGCCCCGCTGATCACCGTGGCCGACCTCGATCACTTGACACTGACCGTCTACGTGCCGGAGGATCGCTATGGTCAGATTGCGTTGGGCGGCGTCTACTCCGTTACAGTCGATTCATTTCCAACCGAAGTCTTCACCGGCACTGTGCGCCACATCGCCGACCGCGCCGAATTCACCCCGCGCAACGTGCAGACGACAGCTAGCCGCAAGACGACGGTCTTCGCCATCGATCTCGATCTGGCGCCTAGCAGCGGCAAGCTCAAGCCGGGGATGCCGGCGGATGTGAATTTTGGAGAGTAGAGATTGGAGACTGGAGATTGGAGACTGGAGACTGGGAACTCGTGGAATCGCACAATCTCACAATCATTCAATCTCCAATCTCAAATCTCAAATCTCAAATCTCAAATCTCAAATCGCCTATGTCTGATCTCTTGATTGATGCTCACGACCTGCACAAATCGTTTGGCGAGACCCATGCCGTCGCCGGGGTGAGCTTGCGTGTGGCGGCAGGGGAAATTTACGGGCTAGTGGGGCCGGATGGCGCAGGCAAGACGACGGTGATGCGGCTGTTGTGCGGTGCGCTGCAACTCGATGACGGCGATGCGGCGATCGGCGGCTTCGACATCCGACGGCAGGTCGAACGCGCCCGTGAGCAGATCGGCTATCTGGCGCAGCGCTTCTCGCTTTATGAGGAACTGACTGTGCAGGAAAACCTGCGCTTCTTTGCCGAGGTGCGTGGGCTGAAGCCAGCCCAATGGGCGCCGCGCAGCCTGGAAATTCTGGAGTTCGTAGGGTTGGAGAGTTTTCGCAACCGTCGCGCTGGCCAGCTATCCGGCGGCATGAAACAAAAGCTGGGGCTGGCGGCAGCCTTGATCAACGCCCCGCGCATTCTGCTCCTCGATGAGCCAACCACCGGCGTTGATCCGGTGACGCGACAGGATTTCTGGCGGCTAATCTTGCCGCTGTTGCGTCGCGGCGACCTGGCCGTCCTTGTCAGCACACCGTACATGGATGAAGCGCTGCGTTGTACGCGCGTCGGCTTCATGCGTAGTGGGCGCATCATCAGCGAGGGACCGCCCGCCATGTTGCGTCGCCGGTTGGATGGGCGCATCCTTGAACTAGCCGGTGCGCCGGAGAAGCTCATTGTCGATGTGGCGCGCCGCGACCCTGGCGTCGAGACGGCGGAGCGCTTTGGCAACCGCTTCCATCTACGCGTGGCGCTCGGTCAGGCGGACGTTGTCATTGAGCGAGTGGGCGCCGCCATTCGCGCAGCAGGCGGCGTTGTCGAGAGCCTGCATGTCATCGACCCACAATTGGAGGACGTTTTTATCGAACTGGCGGAGAGCACTGCCGGGCACTGATATGATACAGAGCTTTGCAACGCGCAGTCACAACCATCAACTCGTCATCCACACCGAGAATCTCACGCGGCGCTTTGGCGACTTCGTGGCGGTGGATCATCTTAATCTCGATGTGGAAGCCGGTCAGGTGCTCGGCTATCTTGGTCCCAACGGCTCAGGCAAGACGACCACAATCCGCATGTTGCTGGGGCTACTGCATCCTAGCGAAGGGCGCGCCGAGGTGTTGGGCCTGGATGTAGCCGCGCAGCCCGATGCGGTGCGCGCCCGCACCGGCTATATGTCACAGAAATTTGCTCTCTACGGCGAGCTGACAGCGCTGGAAAATCTGACCTTTTACGCAGGCGTCTACGGCGTCAACAGCACAGCACGCGTGCGCGAGATGCTGGACACCCTGGGGCTGGCAGCCGTGCGTGATCAGCGCGTCTACAATCTCTCCACTGGCTGGCGGCAACGGCTGGCATTGGCGACCGCCATCATCCACAAGCCAGGGCTGCTCTTTCTAGACGAACCGACCAGCGGCGTCGATCCCGTTGCCCGCCGCGCTTTCTGGGACATCATCTACGATCTGGCGGCACAAGGCATCACAATTATGGTCTCCACCCACTACATGGATGAGGCCGAGTACTGCACGACAGTTGGCATCATGCGGGATGGCAGACTCCTGGCGCTTGACGCCCCAGACAGGCTCAAGCAGGCGCTGCCCGGCCAGGTGTGGGAAGTGCACGCCGACCCCATGCTCGACGCGCTGGACTGGCTCGAGACACAACCCTTTGTGCTACGAGCGGCGCTGGCGGGCGATCATCTGCGCGTGGTGACGCCGACCGATGTCGATGCGGGGGCGCTGCGCAGCGCGCTCACCGCGCGCGCCATCCAGGTGTTACAGCTAACGCCCGGCGTCGCCACGATGGAAGATGTGTTTATGACGCTCTCTGCACGCAATGACTGACCATACAACCTGGAAATCGATAAAGCGGACGGGAGGGGGCGAAATGGCGAGTTGTGAGGAGCGACGTTGACAACTGCTATTCTTTGTCAGTAGCGCCGACAAGCATCGCTCCTCGTTCCTTACGCCTTGTCTCAATGTGCAGCTTTGCCGTGATGGGGCTTGCCATGCTGGGGCTTGCGGGGATGCTTCTTGTTGGCGGGCTGCAACTCGGTGCCGATGTAGACGCCCAGCGCGGGCAACAGCTTGCGATGCATCAGCAACACCAACAACGCTGCGCCAAACGCAATCAGGAAAACCCAGAGCGTCGCACTTAGGCTGCTCATCAGCGATGGATTGACCAGCATGACGATCGCCAGCACCAGCATCAACATGCCGCTGACCAGCTTGAGGATGCGCCCTTGCTTCTCCTCCAGTTTGCTGGCGCGCAACCCAATCACAGCGCCGGCAAAAATGATGATCTCGTCAAGCTGGTAGATCACCATGTACAAAATAAGCAACAGCACGAAGGTGAGGGTGGCAACGCCCTGCGCAGCAAGTAGATTGCTCCACAGCATCGGGAAACCAGCCGTGCACGAAAACTCGACCAGCGATGCGCCCGCCGACATCACGACAGCGGCGCCGATCAAGGCTGGCATCGAGTCACCAGCCTGCAAGACCCGTCGCATACTGCGGTAGAGACCGGGCTTCTGCTCGTCGGCAATCGTTAAGGAGACGCCTTCCTTGTACCAAAAATAATCCTTGATGTTAACGAGGGCAAAGAAGAGCGCCACCAACGCCACCACGACCTGAATCCACGGCACCCAATCCAGCACCATGAACATCGTGAAAAGGCCGGCGATAAAGAGCACGTACACCAGCGATGTAACGGTCAGGAAGACAGCGCCAATAATGAAGACCTTGCGCCGCGAGCCGGTGTGGATGGTCAGCGCCAGCAATACGGAAAGCACCCACAGCGAGCAAGGGTTGATGCCGTCCACAAACGCAATCAGTGCTGTACTGAGAATTAACGACTGTGCGCCCAGATCGACTGCACCGACAAAGGGTACGGAAATGACGCTGGACGCGGGTGCAACCGCCGCAGTGGTGGCCTGGTCTGTGACGCCCGCAGCGTTAGCGATCGCCAACGGCGGCGCCGGTGTTGGTGCACTGACAGCCGGCGTCGGCAACGGTTCGATCACGCCTGCGCCCGCGTCGGGACAGCCGCCGAGGATGCAGGCTTTGGCGGCGTCTTCGATTTCACGCGCATAGGGTTCCTCAGCGTAGCCGATCCAATATTTATCGCCGATAAATATCGTCGGCACAGCCGATGGCTCGAAGCCGTACTTGGCGGCCATCTTGATGAAGAGGGCGCGGTTGGCTTCATTGTGCCAGACCTCGTAGGCGCGGATGGTGACGCTAGGGTATTTTTCCGCCAGCCCCGCCAGGAAAGGCTTGGCCGCCGCACAGTGTGGGCAGCCATCGCCCCAGAAAAAATAGATCGAAACCGGCTCCATGTGTTGCGCGATCGGTGCGGCCTGCACAGTGGGCGAATGAAGCCCCAGGCTGATGAGTGCGCCGAGGCTCAAAAGCAGTGTCGCCAGCAAAATTCGTTTCATTGTTCGATCTCCTTACAAGTACGAATTTTCTGCAAACACTCAGATTGTCGCGCAGCGGGCGCGATGTAGCACGTGTCGTATGTCACCTGGATCGCCCAATTTGTGACATACGCACCCCACAAAAGGGGGCACGAATCCATTTGCCCCAAGCGTGACCACTGCGTATGATTGGAATGCTGCTTACCGCTGTCAACTTATGGCTGTCAACTGATGGCTGTCAACCTGGCAGCAACGGCATCGAAACTTGGGAACCATATAACCGTCGTAGGACAGGTCTGCGTTTCCCCTTCATCTCTCAGCAGAAAGGGCTTCTATGTTAACCCTGGTCGAAAAAATTCTCTTTATCGTGGCGGTCGGCGCTTCGGTGTACTTTGCTGGAGTTGGCTTCTACAAAGTCTACAAGGTGATCATGCGCGGTGCTGGTGAAAAACCTAGCGTCAAGGCAATGACATCGCGTCTTTGGTTTGCCGCATCGAGTTGGATCACCACGCGCCCGATCTGGAAGACGCGTCCGTGGAGCAGCCTTTTCCACATCATGATCTCGGCGGGCTTTGTCTTCTATTTCCTCGTCAATTTTGGCGATGTGATCGAGGCTTTGTTCCCCGTCACCTTCCTCGGCCATAACATCATCGGCGACCTCTACCGCTTCCTGGCGGACCTGGCGACGATGAGCGTTTTAATTGGCGTGATCTACTTCATCCTCCGCCGCTTCGTTTTCAATGACAAGGCGTTGAGCTACCGCGACAACGTGAAGCTGATCGAACGCGTCAAGCAGGGTGGCATTCGCCGCGACTCGCTGATCGTAGCCCTCTTTATCCTGTTTCATGTCGGGTTCCGCTGGGTTGGCAACAGCTTCAAGCTGGCGCTCGAAGGCGGCGACGCGTGGCAGCCCTTCAGTACGGCGCTCAGCCAACTTTGGGCGGGTTGGAGTGAAGGTGCGCTCACTGTGGGCGAACACGTCGGTTTCTGGCTGGCAATCGGCTTGATCCTGGCGTTCCTGCCTTACTTCCCATACACAAAGCACTTCCATCTCATCATGTCGGGCGTCAACTTCCTCACCAAGCCGAAGCGCACTTCGCTGGGGGCGCTGGAGCCGATCAATTTCGAAGACGAAAGTCAGCAGGAGTTTGGCGTCAACAAGATCGAACAATTGCCGTGGACGCACCTGGTCGACGCCTACTCGTGCATCATGTGCAACCGTTGCCAGGATGTCTGCCCGGCTTACACCACTGGCAAGCAGCTTTCACCCTCGGCGCTGGAGATTAACAAACGCTACTATCTCAACGAACACCTGACCGACCTGGCCGCAGGCAAGGAATCCGAGTTCTCGCTGATCGACTTTGCCATCTCCGAGTCGGCAGTGTGGGCATGCACAGCCTGCGGTGCATGTGTGGACATCTGCCCGGTCGGCAACGAACCGATGTTCGACATCCTGTATATCCGCCGCCATCAAATGTTAATGGAGAACGCCTTCCCGACCGAACTCAAACAGGCGTATCGCGGCATGGAGCGCAACGGCAACCCGTGGAACATCAGTGCACGCGACCGCATGAAGTGGGCTGCCGGGCTGGAAGTGCCCACGATCGATGAAAACCCGGACTTCGACGTGTTGTGGTGGGTCGGCTGTGCGCCTTCTTACGATCCACGTGCGCAGGAGACGGCGCGTGCGCTGGCGAAGGTCCTCAACGCAGCGGGCGTCAACTTTGCCGTATTGGGCGAAATGGAACGCTGCACCGGCGACTCAGCGCGGCGTTCTGGCAACGAGGCGCTCTTCTATGAGCTGGCGCAGGGCAACATCGAGACGCTCAACGAAGTAATGGGCGACAAAAAGCGACGCATCGTCACCACCTGCCCCCATTGTCTGCACACGCTCGGCAAGGAGTATCCGCAATACGGCGGCAACTACGAAGTGATCCACCACACGCAATTGCTCTCCGAGCTGACGGCAGCCAAAAAGATCAGTGTTGCCCGCAGCAAAGATGTGGACATGATCACCTTCCACGATCCATGCTACCTGGGGCGCCACAATGGCATCACCGAAGAGCCGCGCCAATTATTGCTCGAAACCAACGCTTTTCTGATTGAGATGCCGCGTCACGGTGCACAATCCTTCTGTTGTGGCGCAGGCGGTGCGCAGATGTGGAAAGAGGAGGAGCACGGCGACGCAGCGGTCAACGTGACGCGCTACAACGAAGCCGCCGCCACCGGCGCAAAAACTATCGCCGTTGGCTGCCCCTTCTGCCTGACCATGATGACCGACGCCTCTAAGCAGGCAGATCAAGGCATCAAAGTCAAGGACATTGCAGAAATCATTGCAGAGCGGTTGACAACGGAGCGTGTGGAAGCATAGCTGCAAGCATAGGCCTGTTTCCATCTACGGTGCAAACACGACGGGCGCCACAC
>DMDA01000029.1:23761-24649 GCA_003451595.1 Chloroflexota bacterium
GTGTGGCGCCCGTCGTGTTTGCAGGCCTTCTCACTGACCGGTGGCAGCAAACCACGCCCCAGCAGGATTCGTGACAAAAATGATTGGTGCGATACAGGGTGATGGCAACGGTACATAAGCCTTGATCTCGGCGTCGCCAGCGCCCAACCCAGTTGTCGCCGGGAAAGGAGCGGTGGCAAGATTGATGACAGTGGCGTTGCCATTCCCGTCTACACTCTGGCAACTGACAACCGCTCGGAACTCCGGAACCGTATTCTGCCCTGCCAACCCGCGTTCAATCACGACAGGATCGTTGGGATCGAAGACCAGCCCTTTGACTTTGACTTCCAGTTTGCCATCCGCGCGCAACTCACCCTTTGCCGAGTTTAGCACCCAGGGCAAGCCACCGCCGCTGACGCCCCGGATCGCGTTGGCGCCGCCTGTGTATGGGCGGGAAACACCGGCCATTGTCTTGAATTCGAGCACCTTGGGGGTCTCGTCTGCCAAGGCTGGCGCCCCCCAATCGATGACAACCAAACCGAACACGAACGCGATCAACACCAGACCAGATACATACTTCATGGGTAGCTCCTTTGTGCGTACAGAGAATTAGCGTCTAGCGGTGCACCGTGGCGCCTCTGCGGAACGGGCATGAAGACGCGAAAAGCAACACTGGACAAACACGGGGAGAACCATACTCTCCACCGGCATGCCCGCGCCGAAAAGTCCTTCATTCAAGACCGCCAGAAAACGTTAGGTGCATGGATGATAACGGTATACTGATAGCTGGTGGATTGGTGAACGAAACGATGATGCAACAAATTGAACGACGGATACGTCCCAAGCATCAGGAGGATATACGATGCATACCAAACGAAAGCATTTGCTGTTTTTCACCCTCGTCGTGGC
>DMDA01000029.1:24924-26027 GCA_003451595.1 Chloroflexota bacterium
CTCACCGTTGCTGGCATGGAGTTGGCGATCACGGTCAACCTGAGCGCAGGCGCCGATGGCTACACCGGCGCAATTGACATCCCAGAGCAAGGCGCCAGCGGGATTCCACTGCACGACATTCGCGTCGAGCTGCCGTCTATTTCCTTCCAGATGTTGGAAGGGCCGGGGTTGGCGACCTTTGACGGCGCGCTGGCAGAAGATGGGACGCTCAACGGCGTCTTTACGCAAGCTGGCGTGGAAGGCAACTTCACGCTCACGCCAGACGCAACGGCTGGCGCCGCAACGTCGGCGGCTACAGCTGGCGTGAGCGACACCTACACCGATCCCGATGGTCGCTTCTCGGCGCCGATCCCGACCAATTGGAGCGTGACTGAGGGCGACGGCTACGTGCTGTTCACCGATCCAGAGCGAGCAATCGAGATGTACATCGTGGTGGTTGCCGGTGATGACCTCGCGCAAGCCACCGCTGACGCCTGGCAAGTGGTTGATCCGACCTTTGCGGTCGCCATCGACGAGAGCGTGACGCCGCCTGCCGGCAACGGCATCGAAGCCGTGCTGGCGACCAGCTATGACACAGGTGATGTGAATCGCGTTGTGCAGGCGGTGGCGCAGCTCAAGGACGGTGCTGCGTATGTGATCCTGGTGCGCGGCGACCTGGCGGCATTCCAGCGACGCAACGCCCAGGTGGCAATCATCGGCTCTGGCCTCAAGATACTCAGTGTCGAGGAGACTGACCTGAGCGGCGTCGAGCCATTGCCGGTGGATGACGCGCTGCTGGCAGCCCTGGAGCCATTCATCACCGACATGATGACGCGCTTCGGCGTCCCCGGCGCTGTCGTCGGCATTGTCGCCAACAACGAATTGGTCTATGCCAAAGGCTTTGGTGTGGCCGACCCTGTCACCGGTGCGCCCATGCAGCCGGACACGCACGTCATGATCGGCTCGACCGGCAAGAGTCTCACCACGATGCTGATGGGGACACTGGTCGATGACGGCCTGATGACATGGGACACCCCGGCGCGCACGCTCTACCCGGGCTTCGCCGTCAAAGACCCGGCGCTGAGCGAAAAGATCACCATGCGCAACCTGGTCTGCGCCTGCAC
>DMDA01000029.1:26293-28248 GCA_003451595.1 Chloroflexota bacterium
CGGCGCTCGCCGACTTCGAGTTCTACACCGACTTTGGTGAGGCATTCCAGTACAGCAATCAGATGGTGGCGACTGCCGGTTATATCGCCGGCAAGACCGCCGTTGCCGATGCCCCCGACCTGGAGAGCGCCTACGCCCAGGCGTTGCAGACGCGCGTCCTCGACCCGATCGGCATGGCGAACACAACGGTTTCCTTCGAGGCGGTGACGGCGCGCAACCATTATGCAACGCCGCATACGCAGATGCTTGACGGTTCATATCAACCGATTCCGCTGGTGATGGAAACCTTGCTGACGCCCGTCATGCCTGCAGGCGTACATTGGTCCACACTGGACGACATGGCCAAATACATGATCACCGAGCTGCAGGAGGGTGTGGCGCCTGACGGTCAACGCGTGATCTCAGCCGAGAACCTCAAGGAGACCTGGAAGCCACAGATTGCCATCTCCAACGATGTCAGTTATGGGTTGGGCTGGATCATCAGCGACTATAAAGGGCAGCCGATCATCAGCCATGATGGCAACACGATGGGCTTCACATCGGGCTTCACCTTTCTGCCGGGGCGCGGATTGGGCGTCATTGTGTTGACCAACGGTCGCGGCACCAATCTCTTCAACAACGCTGTCACCGGGCGCTTTCTGGAACTGATCTTCGACCAGCCAGCTGAATCCCAAGAACAGATCGATTTCTATCTGGAACAGCTCGACAAGCAGGTGCAGGAGTTGGCGGCACAGATCGACGCGCAAGTCGATGCTGATGCGGTCGCCGCGCATCTCGGTCGTTTCACCAATGCGGCGCTAGGCGACATCAACCTGACCCTGACCGACGGCAAACTCATGCTCGACGCAGGTGAGTTCGCGACAGAGCTGCGCCCCAAACGCAACAAACAAGGTGAGTTGGAAGGCTACATCCAGATGGATGCACCCCTACAGGGGCTGGTTTACAAGTTTGCGGAAGAGAGTGCTGGTGCAGCGATCATTGAGCTAGGCGAGGGAGCAAGCACCTACACATTCACACGTGCAAACTGAATTGCAGACTGCATGTAGCTTATAATCCCAAACCTTCCTGAGGGCTTCATGGAATTTTGCCAATAGACGCCAATAGACTCGGTCACCGATTGGCAGATTGTTTTGCAAATCTTCATCAAGTCTTCGGGAAGGTGGCGCCTTATCAAATGGGCTTCATCGCACCTTCGGTGTTGGCGGCTGGATCCACTCCTCGAAGAGCGTCATCAACGCCGGGTCAGGCAGGTCACGCAGCGCATCCAACCACTGTTGCGAAGTGATAATCTGCCAGCGATATTTGCGGGCGTAATTTTGCAGAAAGCGGTCGAAACGTCGCACGCCAATCGTATCGCGCACAGTGTCGTAGAAGAGCGCACCTTTGGCATAGACAATAGTTTCGTATTGTGTCCCGTTGAGAAAGGCCGGCACCGGCTGATCCACCGCCGTATCTTGCTGCTTTGCTTTGAGACCGTTGAGCGGCGTTTGCCAGCGCTGCACAACTAGCCGCTGTGCGTCGTCTTCGCCGCGCGTGCTTTCTATGTACAGGCGCATGGAGAACTCCGCCAACGCCTCGTCTAGCCAGGGTTCAGCCACCGGGTCATTGTGCACGATCTGATACCACCACTGGTGCGCCATCTCATGTACGGCCAGCATCTCCAACTTGTCACGGAAACGCGTATAGGTTTCGACGCCGAGCAAGATCGCCTGTGGATACTCCATGCCACGGAAAGAGATCGGCGCCGGCGCCACGCGCATATCCGTGAAGGGATATTCGCCGAAGTGGTCGCTGTAAATGCGCAACGCCTGCACTGTATATTTCAGCGCCGCCTGCGCCGCCGCCTCGGCGCCGGGCAGATAGTAACTGGTCACGCGCGTGCCGTAGGCTTCATCGGTCACGGCGCCAAAGACGGGGCTGACATGAAGTAAAAATTCGCGCGAGGGGCCGGTTAC
>DMDA01000029.1:28494-28907 GCA_003451595.1 Chloroflexota bacterium
TTGGTCAACCACCACTGACCGGCGCCCAGGGTTGGGCCATTGAGATAGACCGCCAGCGACGGGTAGAACAACGGCAGGCTGATCATCTGTTGACTACGCCCAAAAAGCGCGTAGATGGCTGACTGATCGGTCCACGACGGAATTTCGAGGCGCCAGGTCAGATCGACGGTAACGCTGCGATCGGGCAACAACGGTTCATCGAGATCGATGCGCAACGCCGTGTTATCATTGGTGTAGACGAAAGTTGCGGGACGCCCATTCACAAGGGCGCTCTGGATCACCATGTTGCCGCCGTAGTGTGGCAACATCGGGTAGAGGCGAAAGACCAGATAGGTCCAGGGATCGATGCTAGTATTGGGCACGACGACAGTGGCGCGCCCGGTCAGTTTCAACGCTGCCGGATCGAGCGTTGC
>DMDA01000029.1:29107-32483 GCA_003451595.1 Chloroflexota bacterium
TATGGTATGCTTTCGACAGTTAGGCCGCACCCGTTTATGTTTTAGCACCTTTTTGGATGCGACGCAAATAAGAATTCATGATGGCAAATGCAACGACGGTTTTACTGATTCGACACGGTGAAAATGAGTATGTCGCCACCCATCGGTTAGCAGGACGCACCGCTGGCGTACATCTCAACGAAAAGGGACGAACGCAGGCCGAGCGGCTGGTGAGCTATCTAGCTAACCAACCGCTCGACGCCATCTACAGCAGCCCATTAGTGCGTTGCCTCGAGACAGCGGCGCCGCTGGCGCAGGCGCGGTCATTGCCGATTATCGAGGACAGCGCCTTCCTGGAAGTGGACTATGGCGCGTGGCAGGGCGCCGATCTGCGCGAGCTGGCCAAGCTGGACGACTGGCGCAAGGTGCAGCAGACGCCCAGCACCTTTCGCTTTCCCGGCGGCGAAAGCCTGCGTGAAGTGCAACATCGCGCCGTGACCGGCGTAGAGGCGGTGCGGAGTCAGCACCCCAACCAGGTCGTCGCCATCTTTGCGCATGGGGATGTCATCCGCACGACGCTGGCGCACTACCTTGGCGTGCCACTGGACTTGTTTCAGCGCATCGTCATTCAGACGGCGTCCGTCAGTGTGCTGAGTTTCCGCGACGGCGTTGCATCGATCCTGGGCATGAATTTTCTGGCCGAGCCGCCGCAGTTTGAGATCAAGCTGCCTGCTACGGAGACGCTGCCCGGACAGAGCCAGACAGTGACAGATGCTGCACAGACCACAGATCCTGCACAAGTCACGGATGTCGCACAGGTTGTGGCCACACCCAATCGATCATTCAAGTATGGATAACACCATCATGGGCTTCCTCCAGAGGAAAGTTCAAGGCTATGACGCAGTTCAAGTATGACCTGAATCCAGTAGACTCCATCGTTGCCGACGCCATTGGTGAGCCGGGACACCGCACCTTCTTCCTGCAGGGACGCATGGGGCGTCAGCTTGTCAGCGTGACGCTGGAAAAGCAGGAGGTCAATAACCTGGCGATCAGCATGTTGCAACTGCTGGCAGAATTGGAAGAAAAATATCCAGACCTGGCGCCGGCCATGCGTCCAAACCGCGCGCCCCACGTCGAGACCATCTTCGAGCCAGCCTTCCGCGTGGCGCAATTGATCATCGGCTACGACGAGGAAGAAGACATGATCTGGCTAATCGCCAAGGCATTGGTGACGGATGCCGACGGCGCTATCATCGACCCAGAAGATGAACGAGTGCCAGCAGCGCGCTTTGTCGCCACACGCTCCCAAATGCGCGCCCTGAGTGAATACGCGCTGGAAGTTGTGGCCGCCGGGCGCCCGAGTTGTCCCCTGTGTGGCCGCCCCATCGACCGACAGGGACATTTCTGCCCACGCACCGATGGCCACGCCATGCCGATTATCTACTAAGTCAGACTGCGTGTTGAGATGGCTATCGAACTCACAGAAACCCGGGTGTTGGAAACACTTCAACACGGCGCCATCGAAGAGAAGGGGCTTTTGCCCTACAGCTCGAACCACAGCTTTCTCGTGGTTGTCGCGCATGAGAACCTGACGCTGCCTGCCGTCTACAAGCCACAGCGCGGTGAGGCGCCCTTGTGGGACTTCGAGTGGGGTACGCTCTGCAAGCGGGAGACGGCTGCTTACGAAGTCAGCCGTGCACTGGGCTGGAATCTTGTGCCGCCGACAGTGCTGCGCGAGGGCAGTCGCGGCCTGGGCAGTGTGCAGTTCTTTGTCGATCACGATAGCGAGGCGCACTATTTTACCGCTGCCGAAGATGCCCGCTATGCTGAGGCTTTTCGGCGTCTGGCGCTCTTCGATTTTGTTGTCAACAATGCCGACCGCAAGAGCGGTCACTGCCTGATCGGTCACGACGGGCGCGTGTGGGCCATCGATCACGGAATCTGTTTTCATCACGAATACAAGTTGCGCACGGTGATTTGGGAGTTCAGTTGCACACCCATTGCCATGAACGACCTGGCCGATCTGGCTGCCCTGCGGGCGGCGCTTGACGATCAGGCGAACCCATTCGGACAGCGCATCGCCCGACTGGTCAGCCCGCCTGAACTGGCAGCCATGCACAGGCGGATCGACCATCTGCTCCGGGTGCGCAGCTATCCGGCGCCATCGTTGCAACGGCGCAACTATCCATGGCCGCCGATTTGATCCTCAGTTTCTCGCCCTGTCCTGGAGTAGTGATGCGTATGGAGCGTGCGCCAGCTGCACATTAGGAGGTTGTGTGAAAGCAGTTGTCATGGCGGGCGGTGAGGGGTCGCGCCTGCGCCCAATTACGATTGGTCGCCCCAAACCTATGGTGCCCATCGTCAACAAGGCAGTCATTGGCCACATCTTTGACCTGCTTAAGCACCACGGCATTACCGAAGTCGTGGTGACGCTGCGCTACATGGCCTCTGCCATCGAAGACTTCTACGATGACGGCAGCAGCATCGGCATGAAGATCACCTACGTCATCGAGGAGGCGCCGCTCGGCACCGCTGGCAGCGTCAAAAATGCCGCCCAATATCTCGACGACACCTTCATCGTCATCAGCGGCGACGCATTGACCGATTTCAACCTCAAAGAGATCGTGCGTGTCCACCAGGAGCGCAAGGCGCTCGCCAGCATTACGTTGACGCGCGTGCCCGATCCACTCGAATATGGCGTCATCGTCACCGACGAAAGCGGTCGCGTCACCCAGTTTCTCGAAAAGCCCTCATGGGGCGAGGTGATCTCCGACACAGTGAACACCGGTCTCTACGTGCTTGAACCGGAAGTGCTGGACTTCATCCCCGACGGCGTGCCCCATGATTTCGCCAGCGAGTTGTTCCCGCTCCTGTTGGCGGAACAGCGCGAACTGTACGGCTACGTGGCGGATGGCTACTGGTGCGATGTTGGCAACATGGCTGAATACATGCGCGCCAACTCCGATGTACTGTATGGCAAGTTGCAATTGGCTGAGCCGATCGGTTCGCACCTGGGCGGCGGTATTTGGGTGGGTGAAAATGTCGAAATCTCGCCCAGCGCACAATTGTTTGGCCCGATCTATCTCGGCAACGAAGTCAAGATCAAAGGCGACGTCCGCATCTATGGACCGGCGGTGATCCGCGACTACACCGTCATTGACAACTACAACCGCATCGAACGTAGCATCATCTGGCGCAACAATTATATTGGGGAATCTTGCGAGCTGCGCGGGGTCATCATCACGCGTCAGTGCAGCATCAAAGCACAGGTGATCGCCTACGAAGGTGTGGTGATAGGCGACAACTGCGTCATCGGCGAAGGCGCAGTGCTGCACGCCAATGTCAAACTCTGGCCGCACAAGGAGATTGAGGCGGGCGCCACGATCAAGGACAGTGT
>DMDA01000029.1:32724-39654 GCA_003451595.1 Chloroflexota bacterium
CTCCTCGGCGGGCATTCACGTGCGGCTCAGCCCCTTCGACCAGCGCGTGGTCGATATTCGCATCATCGACAGCCAGGGACTGAATCAAAGCAGCGCCGCAGAGCGCACCATCGAACGCAACTTTTTTCGCGAGGACTTTCGCCGCGCCTTCCTGGATGAAATCGGCGTCATCGCCTACGCCCACGAGCCGATTGAAGAATACACCGAGGACTTCATGCGCCATGTCGATGCGCAGCGTATTCGCGACTACGGCTTCAAGTTGGTCTGTGATTACTCACACGGACTGGCCGGCGACACCTTGTCGGACATCCTCAACCAGCTCGGCGTCGATGTCGTGCCGCTCAACGCCCGTATCGACGAGACAAAGCTGGCGATGCTGCAAGCCGAATTCAAGGCCAACCAGGAGCGCATGGGCAAGATCGTCAACGCGCTGGGTGCGCAACTCGGCGTGCAACTAGACGTCGGCGGTGAGAAGATTTTCCTGGTTGACGAACTGGGCAGCGTGCTTGATGATGTCACGGCGGCGGCGCTGATGCTCGAACTGGCGCTCTACGCACACCCTGGGCGGCCAGTTGCGGTGCCCATTACGATGCCCAACTCGTTCGAGACAATTGCCAGCTGGCACGGCGCACGCCTCTTCCGCGTCCCGCAGAATCTGCACGGCCCGATGCACACTGCCAGCTATGTTGGCGTGCTTCTGATCTGTGACGGCGCAGGCAGCTTCATCTTCCCCGGCTTCCAGCCTGCAGTCGACGGCATGATGGCGACGATCCGGCTGCTCGAATATCTGGCTATCCGCAAGATGCCGGTCAGTGAGATTGTGGCTTATCTCCCCAAATACCACCTGGCAAAGGAGGCGGTCGAGTGTTCGTGGGATGCCAAAGGCGCCGTGATGCGAACGCTGATCCAACACCACCAGCATCGCCATGTTGACAAGATGGATGGCCTGAAGGTGCATCTCGACAACGGTGAGTGGGTTCACCTTTCGCCCAACCCGGAAAAACCGCGCTTTGAGATCGTGGCGGAAGCCGCTTCTGACGAACGCGCCTGGGAGATCGTTGCAGAATATCGCGCGATGATTCAAGAGATCATCCACGACGCCGGCCTGGGCGCCAGCCATAAGAAGGATGAATAGCCGCCACGTGCCCGCCTCGCTCACCTTGCACACCGATTCACCGCCCGCCACTCAACGCATCGGCGTTGCCATCGGGCGCGCCGTCGCCGCCGGTCAAGTAATCGCCTTATGCGGCGACCTTGGGGCAGGCAAGACCACGCTCGTGCAAGGCATCGCGGCAGGGATGGGCGTGCATGCGCGCGTCACCAGCCCAACGTTCATCCTGATGAACGAATATGCAACGGAAGACGGCCGCCGCCTGGTGCACATCGACGCCTATCGGCTGGCGGAGCGCGCCACGCTCGCCGACGCCGCCACCTTTGGGCTGGCCGATCTGCTGGCCGAAGCCGGCATGGACGGCGTGAATGTTGTAGCCATCGAATGGGCAGATCGTGTGGCGGCGCTCCTGCCAGCGGACCTCCTTACAATCACCCTGGTTGCCAGCGAAGACGACCCCGAAGCACGCATCCTGCAATTGACAGCGACGGGTGCGCAGAGCGCGGCCGTGATCGAGCAACTACTGACCTCCGGCGCGCTTGCCGATCTTCCTGAAAGCACTGGAACTCCCAGGAAGATGTGACTGGCGCCGCGTCATGCCGAGGGCGACGCTCTGCGGTTCGCCAACTTGAGCCGCTCCTGCTGTCAGATCACCGCACCGTGACGGGGAGATAGACTCTCTGCGGCAACAATTCCTCCAGATCGCCAATGACCGCCGTCACCAGGACGCGCGCCGGCGCCAGCCCCGTCGTCGCCGGTGCTTCGACCATGACCTCGCCCTGGTAGATGCCGGGCGTCAATCCGTCGGGCACTAACGCCACCTCAATCGCATCGGGCGTGGCCGACAGTCGCAGCCAGGCGATTTCTGTGCTGGCCTGCCAGGGGCCGTCATCGCAATGGATGCATTGTACGCTCACCAGCGCGGGCGGGGGCGTCGCGCTGTCGGGTGCGCTCTCGAACTGCACACGATCGGGCGACACCGCCAGTTGCGGTGACACGACGGGATTTCCAGGCGCCATCAACCGTCCGCTGGCAGGATGCATCTCCACCGCTTCGGAAAAGGCGCCGTCGGCATCGACAAAGCGCGCCTGCACGCCGCAATTGCGCAGATAGTTCTCCGGCGACTGCCACTGTAACGGCGCCACCACCGGCGTCGGCGCCGTGTATAGCGTCACGGCGTCGAAGACCACCTCAGTGGCGCCCAACCGCTCGACGCGAAAGGTGACCGAGTTCGCCCCACTGCCCAGGCTATAGGGGACGGCAAACTCCTGGTAACGGTCGGCGGCGGCGAAATCGACGCCGCGCAGCACACGCACGCCCGCATCACCACCCGCCCCGATCACGCGCAGCCGCACGACATCCTGCGTGGTAAGGTTGTCGTTGACCCTGAGGCGGAAATAGGCAGTGGCAGGCAGCGCTGCCAGGAAGCCGCTGCTCCACATAGTGGCGTTGCCGCTGTTCGCCAGCCGCAGCGCGGCGCCGCCGATAGCGGCAGCGTCTGCAAACCGTTCACCGCTGGCGGAAAAATTGGGGTCGCTATCATCGCCGATCCAGTCCAGGCTAAACTGCACCTGTGGCCACCCGTCGGCCTCGATCTGCTCCAGCCGGAAGCCAGTGTCAAAGTAGCTGGCGCCAGTAAAGTCAAGCTCGGCGTGTGGGAGTGACGCGCCGAAGTAGATTGAGTCCTGCGCTACGACCGTGCGACCGAGCGCATCGCGCGTTTTGACGTAAACAGTCTTCCACCCTTCCCCCTCGCTCAGCGTCCAGGTGGGTTCGGCTGTGTACGGCTGCCAGTCGGCGCCGGTGAAGTCGGGATCATTGGCGATCATCATCTCCACAGAGGCGCCTTGCCCCGTCATGCCGGCGCGTGTCGCCTGATCGTAGATGTAGAGTTGCACCGTGCGCGTCGTGGTGGCAGGCGCCTCATTAGCAATGATGACTGGTGCGTAGTTGGCATCCAACGCCAGGTCGGCAACGATATAGCCACGATACGCGCTGTTCAGCGCGTAGCCCACGCCAAGCTCACGAAAACGACTATCCAGCAAATTTCTACGATGGGCGGCGCTGTTCATCCAGGCACGCACAGCGGCTTCGGGCGTCGTATAGCCGCACACCGAGTTCTCGCCCCACGCCGTCAATCTGGTGTAGCCGGCCGACTGTATCCGTTCACCTGGTGTGCGACCGGCGCTGTCGATGTGACCACAGTAGCTCGACGGCTGATTGGCAACCACATCTTCGGCAAAGGCGCGCGCGGATTGGGTCAGCTCTTTGTTCCAGCGCAGCGGCGCCAAACCAGCCGCGCGGCGTTCGAGGTTGATCAGATATACAATCTGCACTTCATTGTAGAAGAGATCGGCGGGCGATACGCTCTGGGCGTGAACCGGCGCCGCCGTAGTGATGAGGACAAGAGAAAGGACACAACCGAGTACCAACTTCGATGACAAGTGCGATTTCGACATGTACAAAACTCCAACGAGCCGCCGCGCCCGGTCGGCGCAGCAACAAATCAGTCAATACTCCCCATCTGTAATCGCAAAATGTCAATAAATCCTTGCTACGTTTTGCCTACGAATCGCCGACGATGCACGGGATTCAGGTGTTGCGTGTCCCGTCGCGTCAGGTAGTGACGCCCCTGGGCACGAGAGATCAATAGCGCAATGCCTGCAAATCATCCTCAGAATCAATGTCGTACAGCCAGGCCGCTTCAGCCGGAACCGGAATGACTTGGGCATAGTGCGCCTGCAACACGCGTCGCCCGCCCACATCGCCTTGCAGCGCGGCCAGTTCGCCCCAGTAGCTGCGGTCAAAGAGCGCCGGCGCCCCACGCAGTTCGCCCTCAACCAGAGGGGCAACCAGGTCACCGCCTGTACGCCAGGCATTTACCAGCCGCCGCAACAGCAACGGCTCCAGGAACGGCTGATCGACGGGCGCAAAGATCGCAGCTGTGACGGCGGCTGGCAGCGCCTGCAACGCCGCGCGCACACTCGTAGCCTGACCGGCCGCCCACAGCGGGTTAGCGACGATGGTGACATTCACCCCGATTTCCGCCAGCAGCGCATGGACGCTTTGCTCCTCGGCGCCGGTGACGACCAGCACTGGGCCGCTGCCGCTCTGCTGCGCCGTGCGCACGGCGTGCGCAAGTAGCGGCGCGCCGGCAACAACTTCCAGTTGCTTGGGGCGTCCCAGTCGGCGGCTGCCGCCCGCTGCGAGAATCACCACCGCCACCGGCCCCCACCGCTCGACAACAGGCGGTTGCGCGGTCTCTCCCACCCGCGCCACGAGGGAGGTTACGCCCTGTTCAGCGAGGAGCGCCGCCGTCAAGCGGCCATAGACAAGGCGCAAGGGCGTATCCGCCTTGTTTAGGAGGGGGACGAAATGCATACCCGGATGCAGCCCCTTGGCGCCGCCAGCGGGATGGTGCAACAGCCGCGCCAGGTGAGCTGGCGTCAGGCGCAGCGGTGGCTCCAACGGCGCACCAAGCACCTCGCTCACCAGTTCCGGGCGATGCACGGCGCGCTCGTCGATGACAGCGCCGACTGCATCCAGACCGGCGACAGGCACGAGGTGCGTCGTGGCGGCGGGGAGCACCGGCTCGTGTGCAGCAGGCGCCTTCAGCGGCCGCATCTTGCTGCCATCCGCCTCAACGGTGATGGCGGCAACCCCCAGATCAGCGGCGCGCTGCGCCAGCGCGTCGATCTGTTCGGGCTGCAGCCCTAGCCGGCGGTCGCCCACCACCGGCCCGCCGAGCAGACAATAGCCATGCTGCACCAGCTGTTGCTCGATGGCAGTGAAGGGCAACTCTGCGTCGCCTACCTCCAGAAAAGCGGGCGCCCATGCCGTTTGAAAAGCTGCAATCCGCGTGCTCGGGGCAATCACCGCGCGCTTGCCTACGGCGGCGACTTCAGCGGCGAGACGAAAGGCCGTACTACTCTTGCCGCCACCGCCCACCAATGCAACGACATCGGGCGCAAGTGGATTCAGCGTAAGTCTCAAACCTTGATGGAGTAGCATCTCGTCTCCAGATTCTCCCAGATGCAGCCAGTGTGCGATACTGGATCACACGCAAGCGAAGAGCAACAAGCGTATCGACAGGAACGAACGATGCCAACGAACTCACAATCCAACACAACCACAGTTGTACTTGACGGCAACGTCCTGGATGAGGCGACCGTTGCCGCGCAGCGCGCTGTACGCCGCGCCCGGGTGCGTATGGCCAGGTTTCTGCTCGGCGCGCTTGGCATCGGGCTGGGCGCGATTTTCGCCGCCAGCTACTGGATCAGCCGCAACGCCGCAGCCGAGGCGGGACTGGCCTTCTTTCTGCTGCTGGCGGCGCTGTTGATCAGCGTTGCCTTCTTCACCAATAATCTCTGGCAGTGGCGCATCTTGCGCGTGCATGACCTGCGTTGTCCCCACTGTGGGCAGCCGCTAGGCGGTGAAAGCCACTGGACAAGGCGCCCTGGCTACACCTGTCCCCATTGCGGCAAAGACGCCATCGCCACTGCACGCCAGCTTGGCGAGGGCTGAGCGCGACGCACTCCCGGCAGCGCCTGCCTCAGCCCGCCAGCGTCGCAGCAATGATCGCCTGATAGCCCTGCGCGGCAGCGATTAGATCGGCGATGCGCAGCCGCTCGTCGATCACGTGCGCATCCGCTTCGGTGGCCGGACCAAACCCGATCGTCGGCACGCCAGCAATGCCGGCGCTGTAGGCGGCATTGGTGCAGAAGCGGTAGGCCGTCAGCTCGGCAGCGATGCCGGCGCCGTGCAGCGCCGCCAGCGAACCGGCGACAAAGGAATCTGTCGCCGGCAGCACCCATGCCGGGAAGAATTTCTCAGCCCGCAACGTGGCGCCAGTGAAAGCCGTATACTCGCCTGCGGCAATCTCGGCTTGCAGTTGAATATCAGCCAGCGCCGGGTTGTCGGTGATCGCTGCCAGCACACCGATGGTGTGTTCTCCAGGCAACAGGCGTCGGTCGTAAGTCACTTTGCAGATGCTGGGAATCACCGAATGGCCGGGGTAGGGTGCGGAGACGATGTCGGTCAAGGCGAAGAGCGCCGGCCCCATGATCGGATCGGTGGGGAGCGCAATTGCTTCGACGGCGGCGATCACGCGCATCATGTCGAGGACGGCATTGCGTCCCAGGTGTGGCGCCGACGAGTGCGATGGTCGCCCAATCGTCGTCAGATGCACCTCGGCGCGGCCGCGCCCGCCCCGGCTCAGGTTGAGATTGGTTGATTCGCCAATCACCACAAAGTCCGGCTGCGTGGCCTCCATGACCGTGCGCAGGGCAACGCCTTCGAGCACTTCCTCCAGCGTGGAGGCGCTGACAACCACGCGCCCGGTCAGGGCGTGGCGGTCGAGGGCAGCGGCGGCATGCACCATCGCCGCCAGCGCGCCCTTCATATCGGCGACGCCGCGTCCATAGATGGCGCCATCCTCGATCACGGCGCCAAAGGGATCGTGCACCCAGGGTGCACCCGGCGAGATGCCGACGGTGTCGATGTGCGCGTCGAGCAGCATCGTCTTGCCGGGGCGTGCGCCCTCGATCACGCCGATAACGCTGCCATTGACATCCTGCCAGACGCGGTCGAAGCCTAGCGCGGTCATCTCGGCTTGGACGCGGGCAGCAACATGTTGTTCTTCGCCACTCAGACTGGGCAGCCGCACCAGGTCTTGTGTAAATGCCACCAAACGCTCAGTATTCATCCTCAATATCCTTATCCAGCTCAAGCCATGTTATCTAGCCGACTTTGCACCGCATTGTACCCTGATCGACGGATTGAGCGAAGCAAGCCCGGCTGCAGGTGAAGACTACACTACC
>DMDA01000029.1:39944-52604 GCA_003451595.1 Chloroflexota bacterium
ATCTACAGTCACAAATCGAAGTAGACTTTTGTGTATGGCCTGTGAACTACAGTCCACTCACCTCCAGGTTAGCTGTTCATCCTCCTGGAAGCTCAAAAGTTACCAGGAAGATGAACTTTAGGCACGGTGTGATCAGGCACGGTGTGATTCTGTTGGCGAAAAGGTGAGAAGAAATGGAAATGATGCGCACGACGCAGTCGCCAGTAGCGCCGGAACTTCCACCCCAATATCTGGGTCGAATTCAGCACTGGGTGCTCTGGCTGGTCACACTGACCACTTTGGGCGCAGGGCTATGGCTGGGCTGGTGGAATGGCGTCCACACCGATCGCCAGATGCGCGAGGCGCTACTCGCCTATGCAGAGGGAGTGGCGGATTCGATCGATCCGCTCCTGGTCGATCAACTTACTTTCACGGCGGAGGATCGTGACAGCACCGTCTTTCAGCGCCTGACAGAGAGCCTGACGATCTATGCCGGGCAGGTTGGCGTCGGTTTCCAGCCAGGCGCTCACCGTCCCGACATCTACATCATGGCGCAGCGGGCAGGTGAGATTCGCTTTGGGCCGGAGAACTGGGTCGCAGATGATCCTTACGCCACAGCGCCGGGCTTGCCCTATCAGGAGCCGCCTACCGAGCTGGTGAAGGTTTTTTCGCAACGTCACCCCGCTGTTATCGGCCCCTACGCCGATGAGTACGGCGTTTTCATCTCGAGCTTTGTCCCCGTGCTCCATCCGATCACTGGCGACGTAGCCCTGGTGGTTGGCGTGGACATCGAAGCGTCAGCATGGCAGGCGCAAGTCAACCGGGCGCGGCTGCTTCCCTTCCTCTTTGCCGCCGCGCTGATAGTGCTGGCGCTGACCGGCGACTGGCTACTCCATTGGCGCAATCGCCGCCCGGCGCCGTGGCAGCATCGCCTGCGTCATCTGGAGGTCGTCCTGGTTGCTGGCTTTGGCATTTTGATCACCTTTGGCGCAGTCTTGTTGGCGAATGCCATTGAGAGAGACACCAATCAGCAGGTCTTCAAGCAGATAGCCGACGCGGTTGCCGCGCGCGTCAGCAATGCGTTGCACGTCTTCGATGTCCGGCAGTTGGATGGGCTGGCGCGCTTCGTCGCCAACAGCCGCCAAATCGAGCCGCAAGAGTTCGCCGACTACACAGTCCCACTGGTCACCGATTCGCCGGTCAGCGCCTGGGAGTGGATTCCCAGCGTCCCGGCAGCGGCGCGCACTCAATTCGAGGCAGCGGCGCGCGCCAGCGTGACGCCCGACTATACGATCTGGGAGGTCGATGCAGCAGGGGAACGTAAACCGGCAGCGCCGCGCGACCGTTATTTCCCGGTGCTCTATCTGGCGCCTGAAGCGCCGAATCGCTACGCGTATGGCTTCGATATCGCCTCGGAGCCAGCGCGGCGTGAGATGTTGGCCACAGCAGAGCGCACCGGACTGACCACCGCCACCCAACCGCTGGCTTTGATCGACGGCAATCTTGGTGCATTGGTGGCAGCCCCCGTCTATCAGCGCGACGATCCGGCGACATTGCGAGGCTTTGTGTTGGCGGTGCTGCGTCTACAGCAATTCCTGGAGAGCAGCCTGGACAGCCGTGCTGCAGACAGCGACGCGCTGACCTGGGTCTCTCTCTATCACTTGGTGCGGGATGAAGCGCCGCACCTCATCGCCACCACGGCGCCGACCGCCACCCTGGCTGGCGGCATCGAGAACAAAGATGCGATGCGCTTCGTTTTGCCTGTCTTCGCATTTGGGCAGACTTACGCCGTGTTGGTGACGGCGGCGCCTGCTTTTCACGCCATGCGGCCGGCGGTAGCCGGCAGTAGCGCCGCCATCGCCGGTATGATCTCGACCGTGGTCGCCGTCTTGTGGGTTGCCACCACGCTCACGCGCCGCCGCCAGCTCGAAGCCTTGGTGTCGGCGCGCACTGCAGAGTTGTCGGCTAGCGAATCTCGGCTGACCGCCACACTCCGCTCGATCGGCGACGCCGTCATCACCACCGATGCCGCCGGGCGCGTCACCGGCCTGAACCGCATGGCCGAAGAATTGACCGGGCGCACTGAGCAGGACGCGTGCGGCAGGCCGCTGGCCGACATCCTCCACATCACCGCCCTGCCCGGCCACAACCAGCTTGCCGACTTCGTGCAAACGGTCATCGATTCACGGCGGCCGGCGCAGCTGACGGCAAACACACAACTGCTCGACAACGCAGGTGCGCAGCGTCTGATCACGGGCATCTGTGCGCCGATCCAGCAGACCGACGGCCTCGTGTTGGGCGCCGTGATGGTCTTTCGTGATGTCACAGAGATGCAGCGTCGCACTGAGGAGCTACATCGGCTGGCATTGGTTGCCGAACGCACCACCAATGCCGTCATCATCGCCGACGTTGCCGGTCGTATCACCTGGGTAAACGCCGGGTTTGAGCGGCTCACCCATTACAAATTGGACGAAGTGATCGGCAAAAAGCCGGGCGATCTGCTTCAGTTTGAGAAGAGCGATCCTGCCACCATCCAGACGATTCGTACCGCGCTGGCAGCAGGCGCCCCCGTGCGCGCCGAAATCCTCAATCGCGGCAAGAACGGCGGCGAATATTGGATCGATCTGGATATTCAGCCTTTGCACGACGACGCGGGCACGGTCACTGGCTTTATTGCGGTCGAAAGCAATGTCACTACGCAGGTGGAACAACGCATCTTTTTGCAGTCAATCCTGTCGTCGATGGCTACTGCTTTGATCGTGCACAACCAGGAAGGCCACATCGTCGAGTGCAACCAACGCACCGAGCAGTTCCTTCAAATCCCGCGTCAACAGATTTTGGGGCGCCACTCGCTGGCGGAATTTGTGCGCACCGTGCGTCTTGATGGCAGCGTCTGGCCTGCGGAAGAGCATCCGTGTGAAGTGACGTTGCGCACCGGCCAACCCGTGCACAACGCCACCATGGGTATCGATCTCCCGGATGGACGGCGCTGGGTGGCAATCGATACGGCGCTACTGTACGATGCCTTGGGGCAGCGCAAGGGCGTCGTGACGTTGTTCACCGACGTAACCATGCCGGTCACGTCGCAGGCTGCGTTGATGGAAAGTGAGCATCGCTTCCGCAGCCTCTTGAACGTGATGGCGGAAGGCGTCGTCATGCAGGATGCACATGGTCAAGTGATCTTCTCCAATCCGGCGGCAGCGCAGATTCTAGGCGCACCACCGGAGCAATTCGCGCAGATCATTGCGACGGACGCGCGATGGCGCGTCGTGCACGAGGATGGCGAAGATTTCCCGATCCAGGAACAACCTGCAATGGTCAGCTTGCGCACCGGGCGACCACTGCGCAACGTGGTGCTCGGCATCTATCGTCCCGACGATAAGCTGGTCTGGACGTCGGTCAACTCGGAGCCGCTATTCAAGTTCGACGGCGATGCACCAGACAAGACCACACCCTACGCAGTTGTGAGCACCTTTCACAACATCACCGAGCGCAAGCGCGCCGAGCAGCGTCTGCAACATGCCATTCTCAACTTGCGGCAGGCGGTGACGCACGCGGAAGAGTTGGCGATGCAGGCAGCACAAGCCAGTCGCGCCAAGAGTGAATTCCTCGCCAACATGAGTCACGAAATTCGCACGCCCATGAACGGCGTCATCGGCATGACCGGGCTGCTGCTCGAAACGCCGCTCAACGATGAACAACGCCGTTATGCTGAGACAATTCGATCCAGCGGCGAAGCGTTGCTCACCATCATCAACGACATTCTCGACATCTCGAAAATTGAGGCGGGCAAACTCGAGTTGGAAAACTCCGACTTCGATTTGATTGAATTGTTGGAGGACTTCGCCGCCAGCCTGGCCGTGAAGGCGCAGGAAAAGCAGCTTGAGTTCATTTGCGCAGCGGCCCCGGAGACCCCTCGCTTCGTGCAAGGTGACGCCGGCCGGCTGCGCCAGGTGTTGACAAACCTGGTGGGCAATGCGCTGCGCTTTACCCACACCGGCGAAGTCAGCGTGCGCGTCGCCCCGGTTGCTCTGGACGCGACGCGCGTTACGCTGCGCTTCGTCATCCACGACACCGGCATCGGCATCCCCAAAGCCAAGTTGCCACTGATCTTCGAGAAGTTCACCCAGGTGGATGCATCAACCTCGCGACGTTACGGCGGCACCGGGCTGGGGTTGGCGATTGCCAGGCGACTCGTCGAACTCATGGGCGGTGAAATTGGCGTCGAAAGCGAGGAAGGGCAAGGCTCCACCTTCTGGTTCGTGGTCACATTGCCGCGCCAGACGCGCCATGAGGAGCACCAACCCGCGCTGCCTGTCGACCTGCGCGGCCTGCGCGTGCTCGTCGTCGATGACAACGCCACCAATCGTGAGATTCTCTGCGCGCAGCTTGCAGCGTGGGGTATGGCGCCGGTCACGGCGGCCAGTGGTGCAGCGGCGCTACAGTTGCTGGGGCAGGCAGCTGCCGACCAGATGTTGCCACGTCTTGCTATTCTCGATATGCAAATGCCGGAGATGGATGGCGCCATGCTGGGGGCGGCGCTGCGTCAGGACGCACGCTTTGCCACACTGCCGCTGCTCATGATGAGCTCGATGGGTGTGGACAGCGACATGCAGCGGCTGCAACAACTTGGCTTTGCCGCCTATCTGGTCAAACCCGTGCGCCAATCAGAATTGCTTACTACGCTCCAGCGGGTGCTCAACCAATCCGCTGCTTCACCCGCCAGGTCCACCAACGGCCGCCCACCGATCCCCAAACTGGCGCGCAGCAACGTGCGCGTGTTGGTGGCGGAAGATAACGCAGTCAATCAACAAGTGGCATTGGGGGTCTTACGGCGGATGGGCGCGCACGCCGATGCGGTCGCCAGCGGCAGTGAAGCGATTGAAGCGCTGCGTCAGGCGCCCTATGACATCGTGCTGATGGATGTGCAGATGCCAGAAATGGACGGATTGGAGGCGACGCAGCGCATCCGTCACGAAGAAGCCGAAACCAGTAAGCCACACATCCCGATCATTGCGATGACGGCGCACGCGTTGCAAAGTGATCGCGACCGCTGTCTGGCCGCTGGCATGGATGACTACGTCGCCAAGCCGGTGAATCCCCAGGAACTATACACCGTGCTGGAAAGGTGGTTGAAGCAATAAAGAATGAGAGGTGAGCTGTTGCGCGCAATAGTCTCCTTTGGGCCGATTGTTTTGCGCTGATTGCTCAGAACTCTCCAAGTTATAGACAACACAAATAGACTTTGTTCATCTTCCCGGAAGCTCTGAGCTTCCGGGGGGTGTAATTCAAGTTTGGGGCGCGTGTCGTAGGTCATCGCCTCCGGCGTGACATGGCAGCCCGTCACGCCGGAGGCGATGACCTACAAAACAGACTCTGCCCCTGCGGTGAAATAGACCCGCTTCCGGGAAGATATCAGATGTACGATGTTTGATTGTGCTATCTATTAGAACTCTCCAAGCACCTTCCCCATCTGACTGACGTCATAGCCGCCGAGTGCAGTGACGGCGGCGGCAAAGCCAGTGGCAGGGTCGCGTAGCAGCAACAGCAGCGGCTGCAACAACTCCGCCGTGTAGTGTTCAGCAGGGATCACCAGATCATAACGCTCATCAAAGAGCGGCAAGAAGTCTAGATCGAGCGCGCGCGCCGCTGCCAGGATGCCCAACCCAACCGTAGCCGCCCCGCTCTTAACTGCCGCTGCTACAGCCAGATGTGTAAACTCTGTGCGTTCGTAGCCCTGAATCCGTCGCGGATTCAATCCTCGCTTTTTCAGCTCGTAATCCAACAGGACGCGCGTGCCAGCGCCGCGCTGACGGTTGACAAAAACCACATCCTCGCGCAGCAGGTCTTCCAGTTGCGCCAGCCCTTGCGGGTTGCCTTTCGGCACGATCAGCCCCTGGGTGCGCGTGACAAAACCGAGCAATACGCCGTGGATGCCTTCCGCCGCCAACATACGCTGCAGATAACCGACATTGTACTCGCCCGTCTCCTCATCCAGCAGGTGGCTGCCGGCCAGGTGCGCCTCGCGGCGCTGCAGAGCAAGCAGCCCGCTGACGCTGCCGACGTGGCTCGACGCCAGGCGCAAGGTCGGGTGGCGTCGGCGCAAGAAGTCGGAGAGTAGATCGAGCGTCATATCGTGACTGCCGATGGCAACAATCGTATGCTCGATCGTGCGTGGCGAACGCAATAGCGTCACCGTCACCCGCTCACCCGCGTGGCGCCCCTCAGAGAAGCGCGGGATCGTCACGATGCCGTCTGCCTTGACCAGTGACATCAGCACACCGGCGCCACTCGCCAGCGGCGTGGCGACGATGCGGTCGCCGACGCGCCCCAACGCCACGCGCAGGAACTCATCCTCGCCCATCGGTGAGAGCACTTTGCGCGTCAGCACCGCCTCCACCTGGGGCTGTTCGGGGGGCAGTTGTCCCTGCCAGCGGTAGAGCAAAGGGCGCACAATGATGTCAAAGGTCATCGCCGCCGAGACTGGATAGCCAGGGATGCCCGCCATCGCTCGCCCACGCGCCACGCCCAGGATCACGGGATGCCCTGGGCGTATGGCGATGCCGTGGACACAGAGCGTCCCTAGTTCGGCGACAATCGACGCGGTAAAGTCCTCCGAACCGGCCGACGAACCGGCATTGACCACCACCAGATCGTGCTCCACCAGCGCCTGCTCGATGGCGGCCTTGATCGCAGCGCGGTCGTCGCGCTCGATGGGGAGCCGCGTCACGACGGCGCCAGCCTCCTCGGCCATAGCGCCCAACACCAGCGAGTTATACTCGATGATGTCGCCCGGTTGGAGTGGGTCGCCCGGCTGCACTAGCTCGGTGCCAGTAGGGAGGATCGCCACGCGTGGACGGCGGTAGACGATGACTTCGGTGTGGCCGCAACCAGCAATGGCGCCGATGTCCTGCGGGCGGATGCGATGGTTGGCGGGCAGCACCAGTTCGGTCGCCACCATGTCTTCCCCCATCGGGCGCACATCGCGCCAGGGCGGCACGGCGGCCAGAATCTCGATGTACACGCCCTCCGGCGTTGTCACTGGTTGCGTCTGTTCGATCATGATGACAGCGTTGGTGTTGGGCGGCAACGGGTCACCGGTGTCGACAGCGAAGGCCTCTTCGCCCACCTTCAGGCGCAGCGGGCTAGTTTCCGTTGCCCCGCGCGTCGCCTCGGCGCGCACCGCAAAGCCATCCATCGCCGCAGCATGATAGTGTGGCGACGAGATGCGCGCCCACACCGGCGCGGCAGTGACGCGCCCCAACGCTCGGTCAAGCGGTACGCGTTCACTGGCGAGCGGTTGTAAGAGCTGGTTTTCCGCCAACGCCGCATGCCAGGCAGCCAGCGCCTCACTCAACGGGACGTCATGGAGATAGATGTTGCGTGATTCGAAGTTCATGTCCCAACTATAGCAGGCGGCGCGCCACAATGCCAACGTGTGGGGGGCGTTGTGGCGCTTTGTCGCTTCCGTTATGTGATGTGATAAGATAGCCGCCACAATTCAAATGTGGGTTCGAGTCCCACCCAGGGCGTGCAGCGCAGGCGCGATCGACTCCGCCGGTGGTTGGATGATGTTGCGAATCTTTGTGATTCGCTGGCGAGTCCGGCGCACCTGACGAACGAAGGGCCTTGCTGCGCCCGGCAGTTGCGAAGGAAAGGAATCTTGCACATGCTCACTACACCGCGTCAGATCACGCGCGCACTTGACCGCGTGCTGCATAAGGTTGAGAAGCCAGCGCGCTACACCGGCGGCGAACTCAACAGCGTCGTCAAGGATTGGCGCGACCCCGCCATCAAGACGAAGGTCGCGCTTGCCTTCCCCGACATTTACGAGCTGGGCGGCAGCAACCTCGGCCTGATGGTGCTCTACGACCTGATCAACCGGCGCCCCGATCTGCTGGCGGAACGCGTTTACTGCCCCTGGCCGGATTTCGAGATGTACATGCGCCGCGACGCCATCCCGCTCTATGGGCTGGAGACGCGTCACCCGGTGCGCGACTTCGACATCCTGGGCTTCAGCCTGCCCTACGAACAACTCTACACGAATGTGCTGACGATGCTCGACCTGGCCGGCCTGCCGCTGCGCGCCGCCGAGCGCACGGTCGATGACCCATTGGTGATCGCGGGCGGCTCCGCCTGCTACAACCCGGAGCCGATGAGCGCCTTCTTCGACGCCATGATCATCGGTGAGGGCGAAGAGGTGATCTTCGAGGTAATCGCGGCGTATGAGGAATGGCGACTAGAGATCGGGAGATTGAGAGATAGGGAGATTAGGGAAGTGGCGACTGCATCCAATCTCCAATCTCCAATCTCTCAATCGCCTAATCGCCTTTCCCTCCTGGCCAAACTTGCCGCCATCCCCGGCGTCTATGTGCCGGCGTTCTACACGGTGAGCTACGCCGCCGACGGCACAATCGCAGCGGTGACGCCTAATCATCCGGCCGCGCCAGCGCAGGTGCTGAAGCGCGTGGTGACAGTGTTGCCGCCGCCCGTGACGAAATTCATCGTGCCCTACATCAACGTCGTACACAATCGCGCTGCCATCGAGATTATGCGCGGCTGTACGCGTGGCTGTCGCTTTTGCCAGGCTGGCATGATCTTCCGACCCGTGCGCGAACGTCCTGTCGAAGAGGTGTTGCAGGCGGTCGATGCCATGATCGAGCAGTGCGGCTTCGAGGAAGTGAGCTTCCTGAGCCTGAGCAGTAGTGATTACAGCTATGTCGAAGAGCTGGTGCGCCGCACTGTGGAGCGACACGGCGCCAAACGGCTGAGCGTCGGCCTGCCCAGCCTGCGCATCGAGAGCTTCAGCGTCGATCTGATGGATCTGCTGGAGAAAGGGCGGCGGCGTTCTGGCTTCACCTTTGCGCCCGAAGCCGCCACCGACCGCTTGCGCGACGTCATCAACAAACCGATTGCCTCCGCCGAGCTACTGGCGACCGCCGCAGAAGTCTACAAGCGCGGCTGGACCACGATCAAAATGTACTTCATGATCGGCCACCCCACGCAGACACTGGAGGATGTCAGGGCGATCGCCGATCTGTCGAAGCAGGTGTTGGCTGTCGGACGGCGCGTGCTGGGCAAGAAGGCCAATGTGCGCATCGGCGTCAGCACACTGGTGCCCAAGCCTCACACCCCTTTCCAATGGGTGCCGATGGAGGACGAGGCGGTGATCAATGCACAGATCGAGATGTTACAACGCGAGTTGCGCGGGCCAGGCATCCACTTCTCTTGGAATGACCCGGCGGAGACGCTGGTGGAGGCGTTCCTGACGCGCGGCGACCGACGCATGGCGGATGTGATCGAACTGGCGTGGCGCAAGGGCGCCAGGATGGAAGGCTGGAGCGATTATTTTAATTTTGGCGCCTGGCAAGCTGCTTTTGCCGAGCTAGGGTTGGACATGAACTGGTACGCTCGCCGTCAGCGCGCGCTCGATGAGGTGCTGCCGTGGGAACATATCTCCGCAGGGTTGAAGAAGCAGTTCCTGATGGATGAGTACATCCACACCTACCAGGGGGGCGTTGTGGACGACTGTCGTGAGCATTGTTTCTCGTGTGGGATTCTTGGCTATTTCAAGGAACAGCGTCGCGATGCACCTGACGCCGGATGGGGTTGTCCGCCGCTAGGGCGTGACAAGGCGCGCCAACCCGTCAGCGTTACGCCTATCCCGCTTTACTTCAACGACGAGATGTCCCCTGAGCTGACCGGCCAGTTTGCTGAACGGGTGCCACAACGCCGCTTTGGGACAGTAAGCAAGCGCGTGCAAAATTGAGAGATCAGGAAATTGGGCGAATTGGGGGGACTGCGAGATTTGGTAAGCCTTACGCTGCCTTCCGCATCGCCCCACTCTCTCAGCCCCTTTTAGGATAACCGACCATGACCGCAGAAACGCAGACTCTGCCGCGCCAGCGCGTACGCATTCACTACACCAAAGGCGAGGCGATCAAGTTCATTTCACATCACGACGAGTTTCGTCTGTGGGAGCGGGCGCTGCGTCGCACCGGGTTGCCGCTGCTCTACAAACAAGGCTTCAACCCACAGCCGCACATGCAATTCGCAGCACCGTTGGGCGTGGGCATCACTGGCGTCAACGAGCCGTTGGATATTATTCTGGCGCCGCCGCTGCCGCTGGCAGAGGTGACCGCCCGGCTGCGCGCTGCGTTGCCTCCAGGCGTCGAGCTGCGGTCAGTAACGGAAGCGCCGCTGGCGACTGAAGCGTTGCAAAACCTGATCATCGGCGCCGACTATCAGATCATCCTCTTTGCGGAGCCGGACGAGATCACCGCTGACCTGATTGAGGCGCGTATCGCTGCGTTCCTGCACAGCGATACGATCTGGCGCGAACGTCAGCGCAAAGGTAAGTATTACACCTATAACCTGCGCCCCTTGGTCTTCGAGCTACGCTATCTTGGCTACGACACAGCGCAGGAAGAGCACCGCATCTTTCTACGCGTGCAGATGCGCAACGGCGCCACCGGCCGCCCCGATGAGGTGGTCGACGCGCTGGGCTTCGATGATTTCGCCCGCACGCTGCGGCGAGAGCGCATCTATTTTGCTGGCGCAGCGGAAGATGAAGCGATCTTCGCCGCCTACCCCGTGGTGACGCAGGAGCAGATCGCAGCGCCGCCTGGGGTGCGGGGAGCTGCGCTGCGCCAGCCCCCCGGCCAGGACGAGCACACCGTCCACGCCGGTCGCCGCACGATCAACGAACGTGCGGCAGACGAATTTGTCTAGCGCCTCAAATCGACTGTGCCAGCGCAAATGCCGCTGCCAGCGCCGCAATTGGTTCACCGCGCGGGATGAACTCGTGACCAATGTAGCCGGTGTAGCCTGTGGCGGCAATAGCGGCAAAGATCGGGCGGTAGTTCAACTCCTGGCGGTCATCCAATTCGGTGCGCCCCGGATTGCCCGCCGTGTGGTAGTGCCCAATCCACGGGTGCACCGCCTGAATGGTGCGGATGATGTCGCCTTCCATGATCTGCATGTGGTAGATGTCGTACAACACCTTGACCGCTGGCGACCCAACCTGGCGGCACACCTCTACTGCCCAGGCCGTGTGGTCGGCGTGATAGTCTGGGTGATCGACTTTGCTATTGAGCACTTCGAGCACCAGTGTCACGCCGGCGTCTTCGGCGCGACGCGCCACCTGGTGCAAGCCTTCCGCAGTAGCCTCGATCCCAGCTGCATTGGCCAGCCCATCACGGCTGCCGCTGAAGCAGATTAGGTTGGCGATCCGCCACTGTTCAGCCTTTGCAATCATATCGGCAAGTTCGCGCACGATGCGGGCATGGTTGGTGCGTCGATTGAGGCCATCGACAATCGACGCATGACCGTTGACCGAGGCGATGGCGAGACCGTGTGCTCTGGCCAGCGGCCAATATGGCTCCGGCAGCAATTCGACGGCAGCGTAGCCGATATCGGCTGCCGCGCGCACCAGTTGTTGTGGGCTGAGCAACTGCGGGGTGATGCACCACCAGGAAACAGATTGCTGATATGCTGACATAAACGCTCCTTTCGTGCGTCAAGTATATCACTCCCCCACGCGTGCGTCTCTGCGTGGGGCGCGGCGGGCATGGGGCGCAACCTTTGGTAAACCGCCGGTGCAGAGACTACAATGCAGCAAAGAGTTGGTGGAAAACACACATAGAAGGATTCGACGATGGAATATTTCACTACACCCGATGTCACCTATCTGACGTCGCCAGCGATGGCGGGACTGCCCTTCTCCGAAGCAGTGCGCGTCGGCAATCTACTCTTCCTCTCCGGTCAGCTTGGACGCGACGCCAGCGGACGCATCGTTCCCGGTGGTATTGCCGCCGAAACGCGTCAGACAATGGAAAATATCAAAGCGGCGCTAGAGCGGCATGGCGCTTCGCTGGATCGCGTCGTGAAGGTGACTGTGTTCATGGCGGACATGGCGGAATGGGCAGAGATGAACCGCGTCTATGTGACTTACTTTCCAAACCATCTGCCCGCGCGCAGCGCGCTCGGCGCCAACGGCCTGGCATTGGGTGCGCGCGTCGAGATCGAGTGCATCGCCGTCGTCGGGTAATCGAACGGGATATCGAGGACTTCATGGCTTCCATACACTTGTTTGCCGTCCCAGGGCTGCCGTCCATTCAGCCTGGGGATGACGTGGCGGCGCTAATCGCAGCAAGGCTGACTGCTGCTGGTGAAACGCTGCAAGCCGGCGACATCCTGGTGATTGCGCAGAAAGTTATCAGCAAGGCGGAAGGACGGCTGGTGCGGCTGGCGGACGTGACGCCGGGAGCGCAAGCGCAGGAAATTGCCGCCATCGTCGGCAAGGACCCACGCGTAATTCAGGTGGTGCTGGACGACAGCCGGGAGGTGCTGCGCGTGCGACGCGGATTGTTGGTCGTCGAGCAACGCAGTGGTTGGGTTTGCGCCAACGCCGGCGTTGACCGCAGCAATGTGCAACCCGGCGACGATAGCGACTATCTGGCGTTGTTACCCGCCGACGCCGACGCCAGCGCCGCCGCGATCCGCGCCCGTCTGACTGAACTCACCGGTGTGGCGCCAGCGGTAATTATTAACGATAGTCATGGCCGCGCCTGGCGCATCGGCACCGTCGGTACGGCGATTGGGTGTGCGGGTCTGCCCCCAATCTGGAACCAACGCGGGCTACACGACCTCTTTGGCTATGAGCTTGTCTCTAGCGAAGAG
>DMDA01000029.1:52933-56199 GCA_003451595.1 Chloroflexota bacterium
AGATTGAGCACACACCACGTAAACTCACCACTCACCTCACAACCACGTCTCACAGCATCTTCACGACGACGTGCGCCTTGCTCCACAGTTCTTCGAGGCGATAGTAGCGGCGCATCTCTTCAGTAAGTAGGTGAACGATGACATCCCCATAGTCGAGGATCGACCAGCCGCCGCCCTGCCCGTCGAGACCATCGACGCTCAGCGGGCGCAAATTCTGCTGAAGTTTGAGTTTCTCCAACAAGTCGTCTTCGATGGCTTTGGCTTGGCGTTCGTTATCGACGGTGGCAAGGATAAAATAAGTGGCGAGGGAAGTTTGCTCGTGAACATCGAGCAACACAATGTCGGTTGCCTGTTTCTGCTCGATGATGTCCACCAGCGTATGGGCAAGTTGTAGGCTTTCCAGATGTTGCCTCCTGAAAAAATGGTCAAATGACTCAAACGTTTCTAGCCCAAGAGTGTAACACAAGGAACGGAGCGACTCAAGCAGGCCGGGAGTGTAAAGCAGAAGGGCCACCTGCGTTACTTGTTAGCGTTCTCTCTGACCTCATCCATCAAGAATCGCTTGGAGTAGCTACGCTCACCGCCAACACTTCTGCGCCGGTGACGCGCAGCAACTCCGCCACTGTCAGCCGCATCATCGTGCGGTCGTCGCCACCCCCGCCAAAGATCACGCCACCGTGTCGGGCATCTAGCGTTTGGATACTGGCATCCACGATCACCGGCAGCGGCGTCATGTGGCCGAAGGGCGGCACCCCACCCGCCGGATAGCCGAGCGTCGACAGCACCACTTCCGACGGCGCCAGGGTGACGCGCTTCTTGGCCACGCCAAAATGCGCCGCCAGCGCGCCTTTATCCACGCGCCGGTCGCCGTGACTGATCACGACGACCGGCGTGGCTGCATCCTGCCCAGGCTGCTCGATCAGAAAGAGCAACGTCTTGATGATTTGATCCGGCGTTACGCCTAACGCTAATGCGGCGGCGGGCACGGTCGGCGTATGGCCGATGTCGCGCAGTAGTTCAGCCTGAATCGCGTGCGCGTCGATAAAGTGCTGGAGATCGGCGGTGGTGCGGAGACTGGCGTTCATTCTACCCTACTCGTTATTCTTTGCTTTTTTGGCTGCTTTCGCCTGAGCATTAGGCACGCTGACCACAGCAGAAAGTTTGCGCCTGGTGGCAGCCGGTTTGACGGGCGGAGCCTGTGCGACATCATCGATAAAATCAAAGGCCAGAGGTGTAGCGCCGGCGTCAGTCGGGGTGGGCGGCGTCGCCGCAGCCTGGTCGAGCGCGCCCTGTCTACGGGATGATGCGGGCGATGACCCGGTTTCAACCGCTTGCTTTTGCTTTTTCGCACCGGCTGGCGCCGCTGCAGGTGTGGCAGCCGCTGCGGTTGATTCCGACGACGGCGGTTTACGGTTGGCTAGTGGCGCCGATTTAGCCGTAGCCGGCTGGCTGCTGGCCCTCAACGCCGACTCAGTCTCCGATGTTGCCGGTCCGGCTTGGCGGGCACGCGTCGCATCTTGCTCCGACGTGGTCGCGCGCGACGGCTCAGCCATCTTCTGCGGCGGCGTCGCCATCGTGCGCAACGGCAGCGGCGCAGTGACAGGTGGTTTGCGCGTGGCGGGCGCCGCCGACTTCTGAGCTGGGGGCGACGGTTCCTCAGACGGCTCCTCGCTGTGCGGCCCGGCGTCCGGTCGCCAGATTGCTGCCAATCCATCCTGCGGCGACAACTCTATGACGACCTTCCCCTGCACGCTGCGCCCCATCGCGGGAATCTCGACGGTGAGCAGCGGCTTGGCTTGTCCGCGTCCGGTCACGAAGATCAGCCAGGCGTTGTCGGCTTTGGGCGGCAGCACCAGCGCCGCCGCCACCTCACCGGTCTTCTCGGTGATCTTGTGGGTGACGATGCCGCCGCCGTTGCGCCCCTGGACACTGTATTCCGCCAGCGCCGAACGCTTGCCGAAGCCCGCCGTTGTCACCGTCAACAGTTCGCCAGCAGGATCGACCACACCGGCGTAGACGATGCGATCCTTCTTCTTGAGCTTCATGCCGCCGACGCCGCCCGCCGCCAGCCCCATGCTGCGCACTTCCTCCTCGCTGAAGCGGATCGACTGCCCCTGCGCGCTGACCAGGATCACCTCCTGGTTGCCACGCGTGGGCAGCACCCATTGCAGCCGTTCCTTCTCCTCGACGTTCATCACCGTGAACTCGCTGCCGGTGTTTGCCTGCACGTCGTGGGCGGCGACGCGCTTGACTGTGCCTTGGTCGGTGACCAGGAAGAGGAAGCCGCCGTCGTCGCCGTTGCGTTCGCGCGGCAGCGCCACTGCAGCCGTGATCGCATCTCGCCCCATGAAGCCGGTCAACTCGGAGACCTTCTTGCCGCCCTCTTCCGGGATTTCGTGAACGCCGATGCGGCTGCAGCGCCCGTCCTTGCTGAAGACATAGAGGAAGTCGCGCGTGTTGGCGGTGAGCAGCGCTGCCTGGCTGTCTTTGCCGATCTGGCGCAGCGTGGCGATGCCGGGCTTGCTGACCGCCTGGCGGCGCAGGTCGCCGTTCTTGCTCAGGCTGACCCACGCCAGTTGGTCGGGCAGCAGGTCGGTCGTCGTCAGCGTGCCTTTGGTGCGGTCGACGATCTGCGTGCGCCGCGCGTCGCCAAACTCGGCTTTGATCGCCAGCAACTCGTCCTTGATCACGCCAAGCACCTTGTGCGGGTTCGCCAGCAGGTCTTCAAGATAGGCGATGCGCTTCTTGAGGTCGTTAAACTCCTCTTGCAGCTTCTTGCGTTCGAGCGCGGCGAGCCGACGCAGTTGCATGTCGAGGATCGCCTGCGCCTGAATTTCGGTGAACTTGAAGTTGTTCACCAGGTTGTTGCGCGCCGTCTCGACCGTCTGGCTGCGGCGGATGGTCTGGATCACCTCGTCGAGGATGTCGAGCGCGCGCAGCAAGCCTTCGACGATGTGCGCACGTTCGCGCGCTTTCTTCAGTTCATACTCGGAGCGGCGGCGGATGATCTCCTGGCGGTGGTGGATAAAGAGCTGCAACATGCGCTTCAGGCTGAGCAGCCGTGGCTGTCCATCGACCAGCGCCAGCATCTGCATGCCGAAAGTCTGCTGCAGCGGCGTGTACTTGAAGAGATCGGCGAGCACATCCTTTGGCTCGACGGTGCGCGTCAGCTCGATCACGATGCGCATTCCCGTGCGGTCGGACTCGTCGCGCAGGTCGCCGATGCCTTCGATCTTGCCGTCGCGCACCAGGTCGGCGATGCGCTC
>DMDA01000029.1:56378-59027 GCA_003451595.1 Chloroflexota bacterium
TCGACGACCTCGCTCAGGTTGTGCGGCGGGATGTTGGTCGCCATGCCGACGGCGATGCCGCTGGAACCGTTGATGAGCAGGTTGGGCAGCGCGGCGGGCAGGATGTCCGGCTCGCGCAGGGTGTTGTCGAAGTTGTCGTGCCAGTCGACGGTGTCCTTCTCCAGGTCTTCGAGCATAAGGTCGGCCAGTCGCGCCAGCCGCGCCTCGGTGTAGCGCATGGCGGCGGCGTTGTCGCCGTCGATGCTGCCGAAGTTGCCCTGCCCGTCGATCAGCGGGTAGCGCAGGCTGAAGGGCTGCGCCATGCGCACCATGGCGTCGTAGACCGCGCTGTCGCCGTGTGGATGGTACTTGCCCAGCACTTCGCCGACGATGCGTGCGCTCTTCTTGTGCGGCTTGTCGTGCGTGAGCGAGAGATCGTGCCACATCGCGTAGAGGATGCGGCGATGCACCGGCTTCAGCCCGTCGCGCACATCCGGCAGCGCGCGCGCCACGATCACGCTCATGGCGTAGTCGAGGTACGCGGTCTGCATCTCCTGCGTAATGTCGGCGGCGCGGACAAAGCCGGCGTTGTTGTCGGAGGCGCCCGTTGCGCCATTGGTTGCGGCGGCGGCGCCGTTGGTGTTTGCCATGAAGGTGAATTCCTGTTGATTTTATAGGTCTAACGGTCTGAGACCCTTGGCCCGTTGGGTCCCACGGATGAAAACCTGCTTGATGCGCTTATAGATAGCACAATTAAACATCGTACATCCGATATCTTCCCGGAAGCTCTGAGCTTCCGGGAAGATGAGCAAAGTCTATTTGTGTTGTCTATTACGTAGTTGATTTTGCACGCAACTGGCGTTGATACGCGTCACGGATAGCTTGGGCCAACCGATCAGGTCGCACCTCGAATACTGCGAAGCTGTCCATGTTGTCTTGGCGCACATGCAATTGCCCTTCACCTGTATTACCCCGATGCTGAGCAGGTGAATATGCCGGATGAGTCTCAATCTCATGCGAGGCAAGCACCCAATAGCGAATCCTGTCTCTCCAAACAGCAATCCAAACAAACACGTCGCAACACGCAGGTTTGATCTGCTGAAAGTTCATCCAAAAAGGACGATTGGAATCGGATGATAGTGCTTTGACGACTAACGGTTCGTCACTAGTTGCATCGACGGCACGCGATGCTTTTACTTCAATCCGGATTGCATTGTCCAAGAAGAAGTCATACTCACCTGAGTACGTTGCATCAAGTTTTTTAGATGGCTTGGCAAGTTCTGGAACCAGCTCTTTGAGATGACCTTGCGCCCATGCCTCACCAAATGTGCGCGGGGCGTTGATCTCAAAAATGTACAGAAATGCGTTACGTTCCATGTAGCTATCACGCATCTCATAATAGTCGTCGAGTGATAACACGCCATGCCCAAGCAAGGTCGAAATCACATACTCAAACTCATTGAAAGGATAAACAGAATAGAGCTTTGATACCTGTGCTCGTACAGATTCAGCATCATCTAGTCTGGATAACAGGTTTTCAAGCTCCCGCCGCAGTTTCTCCATACTGATTTACTCTCTACAGCAGGCTAATTTGCGTTGGTGTGGTGCTCCCGTTGATCGGAGATTCTGTCCCCGCGTCGTCAAGGCTTCCAAGTTGGAGTTCATGCTCGAAAGCATGTCCATTCTGCCAACCCGTGCGCCCTGTCCGCCGATAATGCTCCAACCGCCGAATCGATATCTCACAAAAAATGGGATCGATATCTGCCGTAAAGCAGCATCGTCCTGCCATCTCTGCCGCCAACAGCGTCGTACCTGAATGCGCAAAGAAGTCGATCACCAGATCGCCCGGTTTGGAGCTGGCTTTGATGATCCGGTCGATCGCTTTCAACGGTTTTTGGGCGTAGCAGCCAGAAACATTTTCTTCTAGTCGATAAAAGACCTGCTGAATATCGATCCACACATTGCCCGCGCGGATTGTCCCCGCTTTGCTGCGTTCGAGATTCTCAGTGCGTTCGCCGCCCACATCCTTATAGTAACCGCGCAACGTCTTGGGAATGTCGGTGTACTCGGCTTCGACGTTAAAGATCGGATTTCCCCGCACATAATACAGGAGCTCTTGCCGCACCGCCATCCAGTTTTTCTGCGTTCCATAGCCGCGCTGATTACGGACAGTGATGAAACTGCGCGCCTGCACCGGAAATGCACGCATCATCACCATGAAATCTGGCAGCGGTTGAAAATGATCTCGTTGATCGGCGCCAAGCCAGACATACAGTGAGCAGTTCGGCGCAGTGGCGCTGAGCGTTGCACTTACCCACCGCTGCGACCATGCTATGTACTCATCCAGTCTGCGCGTCTCAAATGCAACCAGGTTGTATGGCGGATCCTGAATCGCTAAGACTGCCCTGTCCCCTCCCATCAAAGCTGCAATCGAAGGTGTATCACCTGCATCCATACACGCCACTTTGTGCCCGCGAATCGGATCAGTCCAGATTTCGCCAGGGCGAAGCCTACAGAGCTTGCGCAACTGTTGGCAAATCTCAGGGTGCTCGTCGAGTCTGGGCAGAGGATTACTGTGCATAGTTGTTCTTTGTAGGGTCGTTGTCAACCTTGACACTCAATTCCCTCAGACTTCTCAAAAAATATCGATCGGCAGCGGATCTGGCCCGT
>DMDA01000029.1:59283-60599 GCA_003451595.1 Chloroflexota bacterium
AGATGTCGAGATGGCGCGCAGTCTCCGGCACGCCCGCGGGCGGACGCTTGAGCGACTCGCCGTCGATGGTCGTGTGTGCGGCGCGAAAAATCGGGTCGGCAAACAGTTGATCGAGCCGCTCCGGATGCGCCAGGATGAAGCGCCGCGCGTTGGCGAGCTGCTCCGGTGAAGGCGCATAGAGGCCGCCGCCGATCAGCAGTTCGCCCGCCGCGTCGATGTGAAAATAGTAGGATGGCATCCCGGTGCCGCGCCCCTGCGGACAGATGGCGGCGCTGAACTGCGTCTTGTAGGGACTCTTGTCGCGTGAAAAGCGCACATCGCGGTTGATGCGGAAGATGCAATCTGCCGGCGCCAGTTCCGCCACCGCAGCATCCACTTCGCCCACGCCCGCGATCACCTCACCAACCAGGTGCGTGAACGCCTGACGCAGCGCCTGGTATTGTGCTCGATGCGCGTCAAACCAGAGTTTTGTGTTGTTCTCCGCCAGCTCCTGCAAAAAGCTGACCAGCGCCGTTGCATTCATCTCCACCACCAACCGACTTCAACACAGGTCGATGTGTCTATTCATCCACAACAATAGAACACTTATTCGCATGACTGAGTGTAGTATGTTCGTCCAATTTGTGCAAATAGCGGCAGCGAGGCGGGTCTACTCCACGTCCGGGGCAAATTGCGCCGCACCGATGAATCATGAGGATTTACAAAATGATCCGGTAATCGACGTTGCTGCCTTCAGCGCACAAAGCCTCCTCTCCCGTAGGTCATCGCCTCCGGCGTGACGGCGTGGCTGACCGGAAACGTCCGGCTGGAAGCCGAACCTACGGTTACCGCATCCATTGGTTAAACTCCATGAGCCGACTTCAGCTTTCAGCCTCGATTTGAATCGAAGGCTGTGCTGTGCAATCTGCAGATCAACGCCCCTCGCAACTCGCCCCTCCTCACACCATCAGCGGAATCTCCGTGTAATTCGGCGGGACGAACAGGCTGCCCTCGGTGACGCCCTGCGGCGCAATACGCTGCAACTGCTTCTTTAGCTCAGCCGCGGGGCGTTTGCCATCGAGCGTTGCGCCAAACGCCGCGGCGATCTGACGCACCTGCTCGCCGCTTTCATGCACGAATTCCAACCGATAGTGACGAATGCCGGCAGCTCGCCATGCGTCGAGATGCGGGCTGGCGTCCTGCGCCTCGGCGCCAAAGACGGTGTTGCGGCAACCGACATCCGCCATGACCGGGTGTTGGCGACCGGCGCTGTCGCGCAGCGCGACCTTGTGTTTTTCGCACGGATGACCGCAGTCCTTGTAGCTCGTGCCAGTCGA
>DMDA01000059.1:0-378 GCA_003451595.1 Chloroflexota bacterium
GCACCGGACCGGCGGGCACATTCCGCCACGCGCCGGCAAGATTGGGCAAAAACTGCGTGTGCCCTGTCGCCAGATCATAGACGCCCGGCACCCCCAATCCGACGGCAGCAAGCTCTGTCACGACGACGCCAGCTTCGGCGCAGGCGGTGTGAACCAGCGCTGCCATGCGCTGCAACACTGCTTCCGGCCCCTCATGCGAGTCGGTCGCCGCCTGGCTGTGCGCCAGCACGCGCCCACTTGCCTGCTCTACGATGGCGACGGCGATCTTGGTGCCGCCGAGGTCGATGCCCGCCAGAATCATCCTGCTCACCCTGCGCCGGAGAAGAGTGCGCCGTCGCTGCGCAGTTGTTGCTGTAAGCGCGGCGCCGAGACTGCGCG
>DMDA01000059.1:496-924 GCA_003451595.1 Chloroflexota bacterium
TCATGCGTCGCCGAGAGACAGCGCCCGGCGATGAGCACGTTGGCGACCGTCTGCGGGATCAGGCTGCGCAGCGGGATGTCATAGGTGGCGCCGGTGGGCAGATACTCCCAGCGCGTGTCGCTGCCGGGATGGTGATCCTCGATGGGCGCGCCGCACTGCGCGATGGCGTCGGGAAAGTGGCGGGCGCTGAGCACATCCTCGCGCGTCAGGCGATAGTCGCCATAGACGCGCCGCGTTTCGCGGATGCCGATCTGCGTGCTGAAGTTGATCAGATACGCCTGCTCATAGCCGGGGATGCGCTCGCGCAGGAAACGCACATATTCCATCGCCTGTTTGCGCCCCTCGACTTCGGCTTTGGTCAGCTCGACCGGGTCTGTGCCATCGACATAGGCGACGCGCGTCATGTTGGTGGCGACGACCCCGCGCAG
>DMDA01000059.1:1165-2095 GCA_003451595.1 Chloroflexota bacterium
TCCTCGCCGGCAGGTTGAAAGGGCGCGCCAGCGCGAAAACAGAGGTCGGCGTCGCCGGAGGCGTCGATAAAGACCTTGCCGGTGATCAGCCCCATGCCGCTTTTGCCGCCGACCAGAAGGGCGGTGACGCGGTCGCCCTCCTTCTGCACGTCAAGGCAGAAGGTGTGCAGCCGCAGGCGCACGCCCGCTTCCCGCGCGGTCTGCTCCCACACCACCTGCAGCGTGGGCGGATCATAGGTCACGGCTTGCCCCGCGCCGTAGCTGCTGGGGCGCTCGATCACCATGCCGTAACGCCGCAGCCGCTCGACGATCTCCCAGGGAATGCCGCCGACGACGCGGCGCGCATCGTTGCCAGGGATGTAGAAGCCGTAGAAACTGTCGAGCACCATCGTTGAAGTGCCACCCAGGAAGCCGTAGCGCTCGACCAACAACGTGTCAGCGCCCGCGCGTGCAGCGGCAATCGCGGCGGTGCAGCCCGCCGAGCCGGCGCCGAGCACGACCACATCTGCGCTATCGAAGACCGGTAAGTGCATGGAGAATCCTTAAAGTAGTTTTATTCGATAAATTGAATGATATTCTAGCAGACCAGCGATCTCTTGTCAACAGATTTTCAACCAAAAATACAAAATGCCGATTGAATTGTTGCTGGATAGACCAACAAACCCACAAATTGCCGCTCTATTGACATTTATGCCGCGTCATGCTACGCTACGACGCAATGGAAATCATTCGATATTATGAATAAATCAGAGTCTGTGTCATTCACCATGTCGACACACAACGAACACCGAAACCAGGCGTCGGCGTTTCGCCCCTGGCAACTCGCCCCTCGCCCCAAGGGACAAAGATGATGACGGGCGCCGCCATGATGCACACGGAACAGGCGACTACGCAGGGGTTATTGACAAAGCACGGTCAGATTGTCATGGC
>DMDA01000059.1:2375-3215 GCA_003451595.1 Chloroflexota bacterium
CCGACCTGTTTCAGGCCGGTGCGGGCACGGTGCAGAGTGCGCTCGACTTTTTGCAGGATATCGCCGCCGCGCGCCTGGAGCCACGCGGCCGGCTGGGCACCTACATCGCCGAAGTTGACTACCGGCGTCTGTGGCAGATCAGCCAGCACCGCCCGATGATCGGCGCCATGCCGCTGCCCTATCTGCGCCACGTCGAGGGGCTGGCGACCGCGCTGCAAGCACAGTTTGCGGCTGCCGAGACCAGCCTGTCGCTGCGGTTTATGCGCGGCTCGACCGCACGCCTGCAGGCGCTTGCCAGTGGCGTGATCGACTGGGCGCTGGTCTCGCGCTTCGCCGCCGACACCGCCGCTGCGCATGGTTTTGCCGTCGAGCCGTGCATCGCGTTCGGTGAACAAAGCTATCTGGAGGGGCACGTGCTCCTGCTGCGCAGCCACCTGAGCGCGGCGCAGTTCGACGGCGTGCGGCTGGGCGTCGATTTCCTGTCGGCGGATCACGCGTATATCTCGCGTGCAATCAGCCGCGGCAAGCGGGTTGAGTTGGTCAACATCCAGTACGACCAGGCGCTCGATCTGCTTGTCACCGGCGCCATCGACGCTGTGGTGTGGACGAATCCGGAGACGCCCGCCGCGCTGAGCGACATCACCGCCATCCCGTTGCGCGCCGCCGACGATCCGATGCTGGCGCCGCTGAGCGAAGCCGTGATCGTCGTCAGCCAGGGCAACCAAGCCGCCGTCAATCTGTTGAACGCTGTGCTGGACGTGCCCGCCGCACGCGCCATCCAGCGCGCCGTGATCGAGCGACAGCGCGTGCCGAGTTACTGATATGAACAGGGGCGCGGGG
>DMDA01000059.1:3479-5031 GCA_003451595.1 Chloroflexota bacterium
TATGGCATTGTCGATGACCTTTATGTTCGCCTGCTCGATCTACTCAGTCTGGGTGATCCGGTGGCGCCGTTCCGTCAGTATCACAACATCTCCTACCAGGATGACCGGCTGTGGCAGGCGCTGGGCACGGACATCCGCTACGTCTACCCGGCTGCGTCGCCGACCAGCCCCAGCCGCGTGGGCGCCACGCCCGATCAACTGTTCGACGCGCTCGGTCAGCCGTGGGTGCGAGCGCTGCCCTACTACTACGCCGGCCCCGGCTTGTTGCGCGATGCGCAGAGTGTCGCCGACATCGACCGGCTGGTGACGTGGCCCGACCCCGACGCGCCGCACTGGACCGCGGGCGTGCGTGAGCGCGCAAAGTGGCTGCGTGAGACGACCGACTGCTGGATTGCAGCGCGCATGGTGGCCTCGCACGGGCCATTCCAGACCGCGTGCGACCTGCGCGGCACCGAGCAGTTTCTGGTCGATATGCTCGATGAGCCTGAATTTGCTGCGACGCTGCTCGACCGCATCACAACGCTCTATGCGCGGCTGCTGCGCAACTATCTGCTGGCGTGCGGTCCTTACATCGACATGGTGGAACTGCCCGGCGACGACTACGCTGGCAACACAAGCCTGATCATCTCGCCGCGCCTCTTCCGCGCGCTGATCCTGCCTGCCCTCCAGCGGCTGGTGACGGTGGCCAAAGAAGTGCGGCCCGACCTGGTGGTGATGCTGCACAGCGACGGCGCCATCACGCCGCTGCTGCCCGACCTGATCAACCTCGGCGTCGATGTGATCCATCCATTGGAGCCGCTGCCGGCGATGGACCTGCCGGCGATCAAGGCGGCGTTTGGCGAGCGGGTTGCGTTCATGGGCGGCATCGACATCTCGCATGCCATGCGCGGGACACGCGCCGATGTCGCCGCCGAGGTGCAGCGCCGCATCCGTCAACTGGCGCCGGGCGGCGGTTACATCTTGACGCCGGCAAACCACCTGCAGGCGGATGTACCGGCGGAGAATGTGGTGGAGCTGGTCGAGGCGGCGCGGCGCTTTGGGCGCTATCCGATCATGTGACGCGCAGACCTATCGACTCCCTCGCCTGGGCATGATCTCTGCACTGCGCGGAGTCGCTGTGCTTGTCCGGCGCCACTGCCTACGCCGCCACCTTGCGCTCCACTTCGATGCGCCGTAGCTCGACCAACTGGTCGCGCAACGCAGCGGCGCGCTCGAATTCCAATGCTTTGGCGGCTGTTTTCATTTCTTGTTCAATCGATTTGATCAGCTTCGCCAAATCTTCAGGCGAGAGGTTCTCCGGGTCAGTGGCGAGCGTAACGGTGACACCTGCGGCGCCGTCGCCCTCGACCTGGTAGGTGGTCTTGCTCTCCGCCATTACCCGCACCCGGTCGGTCAGGTCGCGGATGCCCTTGACGATGCTTTGCGGTTCGATGCCATGTTCGCGGTTGTACGCCTCCTGAATGGCGCGGCGGCGGTTGGTCTCGTCGATGGCGCGACGCATCGAATCGGTCATCACGTCGGCGTAGAGGATCGCCTTGCCCTCGACGTGGCG
>DMDA01000059.1:5201-6671 GCA_003451595.1 Chloroflexota bacterium
GCCCAGGCGCAGGTCGCGCAGAATCTCGACGCGCTCGATGGTGTGAATCTCGCTGTGCAGATAGTGCACCTTGATCGACAACTCCGCCAGATACTCGGTCAGGTCCTCGGCCATGCGCTTGGTGAGCGTCGTCACCAGCACGCGCTGCCCTTTGGCGACGCGCAGCTTGATCTCGCGCAGCAGGTCGTCGATCTGCCCCTTGGTCGGGCGCACCTCGACCACCGGATCGACCAGACCGGTCGGACGGATCACCTGCTCCACGACCTGCTCGGCGTGCTCCTTCTCGTAGGGGCCGGGCGTGGCGCTGACGTAGATCACCTGGTTCAGGTGATCCTCGAACTCGCTGAACGTGAGCGGGCGGTTGTCGAGCGCGCTGGGCAGGCGGAAGCCGTAGCCGACGAGCACTTCCTTGCGTGCGCGGTCGCCGTTGTACATGCCGCGCACCTGCGGGATCGTCATGTGGCTTTCATCGACGATCAACAGCCAGTCGGGTGGAAAATAGTCGAGCAACGTCCACGGCGTGGAGCCAGGCGGTCGCCCCGCCAGCGGTCGGCTGTAGTTCTCGATGCCGTTGCAGTAGCCAACCTCGCGCAGCATCTCGATGTCGTAGTTGGTGCGCTGTTGAATGCGTTGCGCCTCCAGCAGCTTGCCCTGCGCCTGGAATGTCGCAACCTGCTCCTCCATCTCCTTGCGGATTTCCTCGATAGCTTCTTCCAGCCGGTCTTGCGGGGTGACGAAGTGCTTGGCAGGGAAGATATCCACCTGTTGATGATCGGCGATCAGCTCGCCGGTGAGCGGATCGAACTCGCTGATGCGTTCGATCTCATCGCCCCACAGGCTGATGCGATAGGCGGTCTCGCGGTCGGCGGGCTGCACCTCGAGCACGTCGCCGCGCACACGGAAACGTCCGCGCTGCAAGAAATTGTCGTTGCGGTCGTAGTAAATCTCGACCAGGTGACGCAGAATCTGATTGCGGCGCACCATGTCACCGACGCGCACATTGAGGACGACGCGTCCATAATCCTGCGGGCTGCCCAAGCCGTAGATGCACGACACCGAGGCGACGATCACCACGTCGCGACGGCTGAAGAGCGCGCTCGTCGCGGCCAGACGCAGGCGGTCGATCTCCTCGTTGATCTGCGCGTCCTTTTCAATGTAGGTGTCGGTGCGCGGGATGTACGCTTCCGGCTGGTAGTAATCGTAGTAGGAGACAAAGTACTCGACCGCATTGTTGGGCAGGAACTCGCGCATCTCGGCGTAGAGCTGCGCGGCGAGCGTCTTGTTGTGCGCCATGATCAGCGTTGGCTTCTGCACCTGCTCGATGACCTTGGCCATGCTATAGGTCTTGCCGCTGCCCGTGACGCCGAGCAACACCTGATGCTTCAGCCCCTGGCGAATGCCTTCAGCCAGCTTTGCAATCGCCTGCGGCTGGTCACCCGTCGGTTGAAACTCACTGACGACCTGAATTGG
>DMDA01000059.1:6899-7846 GCA_003451595.1 Chloroflexota bacterium
TGGCGCGCCTGAGGTTCGATGCGCCAGGTAAAGTGCCAGACGTGCACCATGTGTGGGAAGATCGCCAATTTCACATCGACGCCGGCTGCATGCGCACGCATGGCAAAGCGGCGGCTGTCATCCAGCAGCATCTCGGCGCCGCCAGCCTGGAGCAGCAGCGGCGGCAGCCCGCGCAGGTCAGCGTAGAGGGGCGAGAGCAGCGGATCGTCCAACACGTGGCCTTGACTATACATTTGCGCCGAGGCGCGTAGAATGTCACGATTGAGATAGTCGGTGGCAGCGTTGGCAGTGAGTGTGGCGCCAGAAAGGGTAAGATCGAGCCACGGCGAAAGGCCGACAGCGCCGGCGGGCAATGGCATCCCGGCATCGCGCAACGCCAGCAACAGCGCCAACGTCAAGCCGCCGCCCGCCGAATCACCGGCAACGACGATCTGCGCTGGCGCAACATGCTCTTCGGTGAGCAGCCACCAGTAGACGGCCCAGGCGTCTTCCAGCGCGGCGGGGAAAGGATGCTCCGGCGCCAGACGATAGTCAAGCGCAAAGAGGCGCGCACCCGCTGCCTGGGCCAGCTGCGTTGTGACGGCCAGATGGGTGGCAGGCGAGCCGGAGACGTAGCCACCACCATGCAAATAGAGCACGACGCGGCGAGCATCCACATGCGGCGGCGTCAGCCACTCGCCGGCAAAGAACGGCGTCGTGATCACCTGGCGCTGGATGGGGCTGCGCGGCGTGATGACGGACAGCCGATCCAGAGGCTGGCGGATGGCATCAGCGCTGCGGATGTCACCGCACGGCGTGCCCAGCGTCATCATCTCCACAATGCCTTCATAAGGCAGCGACCAGGCGTCATGGCGCGGGTGTCGGCGGGCGCGGTGCACGACAGTGCGCGCCCCTGCGCGCACTGCCAACCGATTGAGAGCCAGATAACTGCCCGTACGCTGTACAAT
>DMDA01000059.1:8007-10688 GCA_003451595.1 Chloroflexota bacterium
GCACTGGCGGAGGCTGGCTTCAGCCACGTGCACTGGTGCCATCAGTGGCGTTCCGATTATCTCTATGCCGACAGCGAGATCGAGCAGATCGGACGTTGGCTCCAACTGTACGGTCTCCGGCTCAACGATGTTCACGGCTCCGAGGGGATCGAAAAATTCTGGTACGCGCCCCAGGAGTACGCCCGGCTGGCCGGCGTCGAGCTGGTCAAGAATCGCGTCGAGCTGGCGGCGCGATTGGGCGGCGATGCCGTCGTTATGCACGTCTACCCACCGACGGTGCAGCCCGAACTCGTCGCCTATAACGCTTATCTGTACGACCAGATACGCCGGTCACTGGATGACCTGGAAACATACTGTCGGGAACGCGGCGTGCGCATCGCCCTGGAAAATCTGATCGACTTCGCTGCAGTAGAAGCGGGCGTCACCGACACTGCGCACGCGGGGGATAATGCCGGGTTACTGGCGCAGCTGCTGGCCGCCTACGACCCAGGCTTTCTCGGCTTCTGTTATGATTCCGGCCATGCTCGCCTCGGCTACGATCGTCTCGCTGCCTACGCGCCACTGTTCGAACGGCTGTGCGTGCTGCACCTCCACGACAACGACGGCGTGGCGGATCTGCATCTGCCGGTAGGGGATGGCGTCGTGGATTGGGCGCATGCCGCCGCGCTGGTGGCTGCATCGCCCTATGCCAAGCCGCTCAGCTTCGAGCTATCGATCCGCAACACCCGCTTTAGCGAGGCGGCGCCCTTCCTAGCCTACAGTATGCCGGGCTGCCAGCGCTTCGCCGACCAGGTAGAGACGCTGCGCGCGGCGCAGTGATAATCGCACGCGGATGACGCGGATCGGGCGGATTGGCGCGGACAAAATCCGCCCGATCCGCCCGATCCGCGCCCTATTTTTGCCGTGCTGAATCCAGCACCGCCAGCATCGCCTCGCGCTCGACGATCTTGACGCGTGGTTTGCCGCGCGCCTTGCCATCAGCCACCTCTTTGGCGTCGATGATCTTCCACTCCTCTTGCGTCACGTAGCGTACGCCACGCGCCTGGAGCAGCGCCGGAATGGCGTCGGGATCGGGCGCTGGCGCTGGCGTGAGCTTGCCCTTCTGCAAATCTTCAAACATGCTGTTGACCGATTCAATGGCGTCCGGTTTGTTGGTGCCGATGACGCCGGTGGGGCCGCGCTTGATCCAGCCGGCCACATATTCACCGGTGACGACCCTGCCGGTGTTCAGATCGATGACACGCCCGACCTCATTGGGAATTACGCCATTGCGGGCATCGAAGGGAACGCCTGGCAAGGGACTGCCCTTATAGCCAACTGAACGCAGAATCAATCCAGCTGGAATCGTCTCGAATTGGCCGGTGCCCGACGCCTTGATGTCGCCGCTGACGGAGGCGCGCAACTCGTTGCGCTCCATCTTCACGGCGACAATCTTGCCGTTTTCGCCGATAATCTCCACCGGTGAGAGCAGGAAACGGAAGTGAACGCGGCGCGGCTTGCCGGTGGCGCCGATTTCGGCATAGGCGCGCAGGTAGTCCAGGTTCTTCTGCATGGCGGTGTCACCCTCGATGGCCGCGCTGCTGGCGCGATCCAGGCGTAGCTCGTTGTCGAGCACGATGGCGTCGGCGATCTTCAGGTGCCCCATTTCGCGGATTTCAGCATTGGTGAACTTCACTTGCGCCGGGCCGCGCCGCGCCACGATGTAGATGTCCTTGATATTGCTCTGCGCCAGCGCCGCCAGGGCATGGTCGGCGATGTCGGTGTCCGCCAATTCGTCCACCGACTTGGCCAGGATACGCGCCACATCCATCGCCACGTTGCCGACGCCGACGACAATCGCCGCCTCGCAACTCAGATCAACTTTCAGATCTTTGAAGTCCGGGTGACCATTGTACCAGGCGACAAATTCGGTGGCAGACAGACTGTTGGGGAGGTCTTCGCCTGGCACTCCTAACCGCCGATCAGACTGTGCACCGATCGTGTAAAAGATGACATCGTAGTGCGCTTTCAGCTCCTCATGCGTGATGTCCTTGCCGATCTCGACGTTGCCAAAATAACGAAAGGTCGGCTCGGCGGCGGTGCGGTCATAGGTCTTGGCCACAGCCTTGATGTTTTGGTGATCGGGCGCCACTCCATAACGCACCAATCCGTGTGGCGCGATCAGGCGATCAAAGAGATCGACGGTGACGACCGTTGGTTCCTTGAGCAGCGCCGCCGCTGCATAGAAGCCAGATGGCCCCGCGCCAACAATTGCTGCCCGCAACGGACGTGCTGCGCTCCCCAACTCACCTGCCATGATTCCACTCCTTTGTGATAAAAAATATGCTGATGGCGATGCTCGCCTTGTTTATGCCTTTTTCAACATACCGCCAAACTGGCGCGCCAGTGTCAGGATCGCAATCCCCAGGGAAAAGTAATCCATCGGGCCAAGCTGCTTGATAGCGGTGACGGCGTCTGCTTCACCATCTTGGTCGTTGTCACTGGCGACCCAGGCGAATGCTGCGCCCAGTATGGCGCCCGCTGTGACGCCGATCAATAGCGAACGCATTCTATGACTCATATTCGTTACTCCTTGGTTGGTTTGGTTTGCGAAGAAGACGGCTGACGTCCTGGTCGCAGCGCCGCTACGATCGCCGCGCCGCGCGCTGCCGCGCCGTGCCCGCGCACCAGCGGTTCCGCCG
>DMDA01000059.1:10881-11755 GCA_003451595.1 Chloroflexota bacterium
CTTGTCGGCAAATCTGGCGGTTTGGGTGCGCCCAATGCCGACGTAGTGGCGCGCCAGCTTGACGCCCTGAGTGGCCTTGCGCCGCGCGCTCATCACGCCGCGCACAATGAAATAGAGCAAGACAATGGTTGCGATCGTGACAATGATCTGCATGAGGAGCAGATAGAAGAGAGAAATGTCCCGCCAGAACGCCAGATCCATAGTGGCAACTCTCCTGTCAGCCGGTCACTGTGACCGGTGCTGCCTATCATTGTAGCAGAGCCGCGCCCGCATCAGCGAACTGACCTGGATTTGTGAGACACAATGGCAGCCCCGCCTACGTCAGCGCCGCCATCGCCCTGGCCATGGCGTCTTCCTCCGCCCGGCTGTGAATCTCGCCATCGAGCCGCCCCATGCGCAGCGCGCGGAGAATGTTCCGGTAGATCACCCCGCGCGGAATCCCCATGCGCCGTAAATCGTCGCCCGTCAGCGCTGGCTGTACGTGACGCCACTCCTCACGATAGCGCCGCACATGGTCAAGCACCACAGCGTCATGACAGAGCACCGGCAGCAGCGCCAGACTAACCGGCGTCACCTGGTCGAGAATCTGCACAATTTGGCTAGGACGCGCCGCAGGGTCAGCCAGATCGTCAAGATAGGAGTGCAAAATCGACATATCATGCAACAGATGTTGCGTCTCTGCGCGCAGGCCCAGTCGCGCCTGTACGGCGCGCGTCGCTTCGGCGCCAAGCGGAAAGGCGATAATCGCCAGGTAGAGTCGTTCGATCGGTGCGGCAACCAGATGTGGATCGGCGTCATTAGCCGCGCGGCGAGCGCGGAGTTCAGCAAACTGTTGCACCATAGCTGGCGTCATGTGCAGGCTGGGGTGAATCTG
>DMDA01000059.1:12039-13110 GCA_003451595.1 Chloroflexota bacterium
CACACGCACCAGTCCCGCACGCAGGTCAGCCACTCCACCCCAGGCGTCGAGCAGCTCGCCCCAACGATCCGGGTTGAGACAGAGCGCCAATGTGTTGATGGTGAAGTCGCGGCGGTGCAGGTCAAGTTTGATGCTGCTCTGCTGGACGGTAGGCAACACGGTGGGCGCCGAGTAGAATTCGGTGCGCGCCGTCACAAAATCGAGATGGGGCGGCAGGCCGGCGGCGGTGGCGTCCTCCAGCCCGGCCAGCAGAATGTCGGTGCGCACCGGTGCGTCGGGCCGATCCAACAACCATTTGGCGGTGCCGAAACGTTTGTGCTCCACAATGCGCCCGCCATATTTGGTCTGCATGCGCCGGGCAAAGGCGATGGCGTCCCCCTCAATCACGATGTCGACGTCGAGCGTCAGCGCACGCTGGCTGACGATGTCCAGCATCAGGTCGCGCACAAAGCCGCCGACGACGTAGACATCGTAGTGCATGGCGTCGACCTCGCGGCCGATCAGCGCCAGCAGATGCAGTTGCACCGGGGACAACGCACGGCGCAGCCGCGCCGCCAGCTCACCCGCGCGGCGCCCCGGCAGGTTCGCTTCATCCCACAGCTTGATCAGGTCGGTGCGCGTGACGATGCCGACAATAGCGCCGTTGTCATCGACGACGGGAATCTGCCCCCAGTTGCTCTCAATCATGCGACGGCGGAGGACGGCGATCGAGTCCGTAGGACGCACCGTATGCTGACCGGCGCGCATAAAGCGGCGCACCGGCAGATCGGCCATGCCATGCCCCATGGCTTTATCCACTTCACGACGCGTGAGGACGCCGACCAGCGCCTCCTTGCCGTGCGCGTCGATGGCGACAACAGGAAAGCCTTCGTGTCCAAAGCGGCGCATCAGTTCGTCGGCCTCCGCAATGCGCATGTCCGGGTGGAGCACATGCGGCCGCCCCACACTCATGATCTGACCCACGGTGAGCGCCACCCGCGCATGCGTGCGCACCAACTGCTCGATGCGCATCCGCACGGTTTCCAGCCGCGTGTCGCGGATGTGGGCAGCCGCTGCCCGGTTGTGACCGCC
>DMDA01000059.1:13354-32263 GCA_003451595.1 Chloroflexota bacterium
GCGTCCGGCTCGTGAAAATCGCGCAGTCGCGCCGCCAGGGTGCTCAGCTCGTCGCCAAAGTCAGGTGCACGCGCCATTGCGATCACGATGCTGTGCCCCTCGATGTCCAGAAACTCGCAGGCGTCCATCAGCACTTGCAGCAGGCGGCGCTGTTCGTCGGTGACAGGATGGTGCAAGAACTCATTGACCTCGCCGAGGTTGACGCCGCGCGCTGGTTCCAGCAGCCAGGCCAACGCCGCAGCGTCGCGGCTCGTGGTGGAGGCGTAGGTAAGGTTGCCGGTGTCCTCATAGATGCCCAATGCCAGCAGCGTCGCCTCAACCGGCGTTACATCGATGGCGTGTTCGATCAGCTTCTCAACGAGCAATGTTGTGTTGGCGCCAGTCGCTCCACACCAAAGATCATGCGCCTGCGGCAGCACCTTGCGCGCCTCGCTCATCAGGTTGTTTTCGGCCAGCGCAATGTGATGGTCAATGACGATGTACTCGGTGTCGGGTTGCGTGCCTTTGGGTGAGTTGGCCGCGCGCGTGTCGACCAGGATGGCGCGGCGCACCTTGCCGCGCGGAAGGTCATCGGGCGCCACAAAGCGAAAGTGATTCTTGTAGAGCGCCAGGAAATCTCGTACATTCCGGTTCATCTGGCGCGGCAGCACCGGGATTGCTTCAGGAAAGAGCAGCGACGCGCCGAGCAACGACGCCAGCGCGTCGAAGTCCGTGCGTTCATGAGTTAGGATGATGTCGAGTTGCGCGCTGCTCATGCCGTAGAGTATCGCGGCAAAGCAGGAAAGTTGCAAAGAGGCGGCCGGTCTGGGGTGTGCTTCCGTAGGTCATCGCCTCCGGCGTGACGAAGTGTCTGGCCAGAGGCGGTGACCGACAGATAGCATTACGGCGCCGGGGTAAACTCCATCACGCCGGCATCGTACTTGAGCGCCAGGAAGAGATTGCCATCCTGGAAGAGATAGGATGCCACGCTGGAGAGGTCGAGGATAAACTGATCGTGCTTCGACTCAGGCAGACAGGCGGCAAAAGTCGAGGTTTGCAGGTCGATGGTCAGGGCGCCGTCTTCATCATAGGTGTAGACGCCGTTGACCGCGTTGCAGTCGTCTTGCAGATTGACCGTATCGTCAGCGCCGAAGGTTAGCACATAGGCGGCCGAGTCCGGCGGGGCGATGATGGTGTCATTGCTGTATTGTGTCTGCACCCAGTTCCAGCGCGTGTCGGGCAGGCGCGTTGGCGTCAGGCTGGAGGTCTCGTTGACCAGCACCAGCGTATCGCCCTGCAGTGCGTAGACCTGCGTCACCGGCTGCGACGGGCAGCAGAGTGGGTCATTTGGGCGCGCCGTCAACATCTCGACGGTGATCTGGTTCTCGGCGATCGCCAGCGACTGCACCGCCACGCGGTCGCCCAGCGGTGCGCTGGCGACGTGCACAGGTGCGCCCTCCTGCTCGACGATGGCGGCCAGATTGATGAAAACGCCACTGCCGCCGCCATTTTCGGCGATCAGCACGGCCGCCGCGTCCTGTTCATTGAGCACGCCATAAGCGATTGGCGCGGGCAACAACTGCACCTCGATCACACTGGCGCTATCCGGCGCAACGCTCTCCGTGTAGACGCCATTTTCCAACAGCGCCACACCATCCGCCGTCAGCTCCGACTTGACTTCCATGTTCGCCAGCGAACTCGGCGCCAGCGGGTTGCGGGAGAGTTCTGGCGTCACCGAAAGCAACATTGCATCGAGCACGGTCAGGTCGGGCGTGAAGTCGGATGCCGCCAGGTTGTCAAAGGCAGCAGTCGTCTCGGCGAGATAGGTTTCGTAGTTGGCGGCAAAGTCGTCATAGGCGTCGCCGTCCATTGCCTGCGGCTCCTCTGGCAGCGCCGTTGTCGTAATTGGCAACTGCGCCACAATCAGGAATTGCCCATCGCCGCTCAAGCCCTGGAAGATGTAGCGCAACTGATAGTTCTCGATAGGCGAAACATCCTGCGCAAAGCGGCCGACGAAGCGCACGCCTGCGCCGCCATCCGCCAGGTCGAGATAGCTCACCTGCGCGGCAAAGTCGTTGGTTGCTGGCATCTGCGGCAGGATGGGCAGCGGCGGCGCCGGGTTCGCCGGGCGCGCCTCCAGCAGTTCTTTCAGCGCAGCTAACGTGTCGGCAACGAGTGGATCACCCTGTGAGTCCCAAATCGCCTGATAGGCTGCCACCGGATAGACGGAGACATAGCCGCCGCCCGCCAAAGCTATCTGCGTGACATCCTGTACGTCGCCAAAGGCCCAGGTAAAGTGCTTCGGCTCGCCCTGGCCGCTGGGGGGAACGGTATTGTCGTATGCCGTGGGCTGCGCTACAAACGCCTTCACCGGTGTCGTGGCGCGCGTGGCGTCGATAGTGGCGGACGTCAGTTCCTCATAGACCAACTGATCGCCAACCTTGACGAAGCTGGCGGTCATCGGCATGTTCGGACAGCAGGCGCCATCGTTCGGACCGACCTGGATCATATCGACGACGATACCGCCGTCCTCCGTGATTGCCAGATTAGTGACGCGTGTGCGGTCGCCCAAGAAGGCGTTGGCCGTATTCACTGCCCCATCGCCGATATCCTGCACCAGCGCCAGGTTGACGAATTGACCAGTGCCGCCACCATTCTCCACCAGCAGCACTGCCGCCGCTGCCAAGCCCTCGACCTGACCGGTGGCAACTGGCGCGCTCAACAGTTGCACCGTCGTGACATCGCTGGCGCCGCCGCTCTCACCAGTTTTGGTGTAGACGCCGCCGCTCAGTAGCACGGGCTGTTCAAGCAAGAGCGAGTTGTAGGTTATGTTCGCCAGCTCTTCCGCAGTGAGTGCTTCAGCGTCCTGGAAGATAAGCGAGGTCAGGATGCCATCGAGCGAGCTGAGGGTCGGCGTCCAGTCTTCATCAGCGACAGCGTCCAACGCATCGCTGGCGGCGGTCGTTGCCACCGGCCACTGGGCTGCGATCAGGTAGCGTCCGTCATCGGTCAGCCCGCTGAAGTAATAGGCGAGCTGATCGTCGGCGGCAACAGCGCCGCCAGGCGTGGCGCGACCAACAAAACGCACGCCACTATATCCCACGCCGGTGAGATAGCTCACCTGTGCAGCTAGATCATCTGGTTCAGCTGGCGGCGCAATTGGCAACGGCGCCGTCAACGTGGTAGGTTGTTCGACTAGCACGCTTTGCAGGTCGGCAACCAGCGTGGCGATGGTGGCGTCGCCCGCCGCCTGCCACAGATCGATGTATGCCTGCACCGGGTAGACGGCGATGTAGGGGCCGCCAGCAGCAAAGACTGTGGCGGGGTCCTCCGTGCCTGCGGTCAGCAGCGTGTGGATCGGCGCGCCGGTTGGCGCCAGCCCCGACAACTCGTAAGGCGTCGCCGGGACGACATTCGTCTGGTAGCCGCCGTCGGGCGCCACATTCAGCGTCACCTGGGCGCCGCTGCCGAGCAAGGTCGGCTCGCCAACCTCCACCAACTGACCGCCATCCAACGTGTAGAGGATGCGCACCACCTCAGTGGGGCAGCACATCGGGTCATTTGGTCCCTGACGCACCATCTCAACGGTGATCACGCCGTTTTCGTCGATCGCCAGCGCATAGACATTGACGCGGTCGCCCAAGATCGTGCTGGCGACATTGACCGGCGTCCCGTCCTGGTCGAGCACGACTGCCAGGCTGACAAACAGGCCGCTGCCGCCGGTGTTCTCACCGAGCAGCACCGCCGCCGCGTCCTGGCCGTTGATCACGCCAGACGCCCGCGGGCTAGAGGACAATACCGCGACGTAGCGGTTGTCAACGTCTTCGAACTTACCGTCGACCAATGTCACTTCACCGGTGGGCGCCACTTCCGATTGATAGGTTAGATTGGCGAGCGCGTCGGGCGTCAGCACGTCGGCAGGCGCCGTTGTCTGCTGGAGCACAGGCAAGGCGGGCGCAGCCAGCAGGGGTGCAGGCAAGTTGCCCAGCACCAGCACGGCCGCTAGCGTCACCATAAGCCAGCGCAGCGATATATTGTTCAAGAGTAGACTCCTTTCAAGGATGATGTTTGATCAATCAATGCACTGCGCGATTCAGCCAAAGGCAGCGATTCAGCCAAAGGCAGCGATTCAGCCAAAGGCAGCGATTCAGCCAAAGGCAGCGATTCAGCCAAAGGCAGCGATTCAGCCAAAGGCAGCGATTCAGCCAAAGGCAGCGCAGCAAGTGCGATTCGGAAACGCTGTTGAGAGGCAGGTCGGTTCCCGTGCAGCGTCAGCGAGTGTTTTGTGGCATCTTACGCTCCAGCCAGCGCACCAACAGGGAGAGCACGATCGTCATCGACAGATAGAGAAAGGCGACGATATTGTAGGTCTCAAAGTAGGCAAAGGTGCTGGCAGCATAGACCTTGCCCATCTGTGTAATGTCGGGAACGCCCAGCACAGAGACAAGCGACGAATCCTTGAGCATGGCGATAAAGTCGTTGCCCAACGGCGGCAACACGCGGCGGATCGCCTGGGGCAACACCACGAGACGCAATACCTGCCAGCGCGTCATGCCCAGGCTCTGCGCGGCCTCGATCTGGCCGCGTTCGATGCTCTCGATGCCGGCGCGAAAAATCTCGCTGAGAAAGGCGCTATAGCCGATAATCAGGGCGATGATGGCGCGCGCGGCGTAGTCAAAGTCGCGTACGCGCAATGCGGTCAGCGGTTGCGCCAGCGCGCCCAGCCCAGCCATTTGTGCGCCAAGCCAGTTGATGGCGTAAACCAGCGCCGGCGCCAGCACAAAGGCAATGTAGAGCAACAACACCAGCATCGGCACGCCGCGGATGATCTCAACGTAGAAGGTGGCCGCTTCGTAGATCACGCGATTCCTGGAGACGCGCGCCAGCCCGACGAGCAACCCCACCACCAGCGCACCGGCGTAGGCAACAATGGTCACATAGATCGTGACGCCGACACCCTTGGCCACAGCGGCGAAGATCGTGGCGTAGCTGTCGTCGCTGACGATGCGCCAGGCCAGGATGACGCCCAGAAAGAGCGCAGCCAACAGCCAGTACGGAATGCGTTCAAAGAAGGTGTAGGCAGCCTGACGTCTTGGCGCCGGCAAAGATGATGAAGACATGAATGATCGCTCCGCGTCATAATAGGGATTGCGTGCGGCGCATGACGGCGGCCAGCCGTGCGCCGCTGCACAGTGTAGCAGAACTTACGCACATTCGCATTGGCGCAGAGGATGCAATCCGCAACTTTTGGCGTGGGCTTGCGTACTGTTGCATAGCTTGGAGACGACGCCACATGGCGCATTCGCCATCAGCACAGGTGAGTTGCACGCAGATGCGCGGTGCATAGCGCCGACATCCATTGCGATGGCTCGCTGTGAAACAACGATACGCAACACCCCGCCATTGGCGGGAGGGAGAGAAGTAACATGACGCACGAAACCATCAATCCAGAAACGGGGCAACCGCAGCAAGACCCGCAGCCGAATAGCGCACCAGGCCAGGTCGAACAGACGCCGGTCGAGCGCCTTGCCAGCAGCGCCTACGCCCAGGCAGGCGAGGCCGCCGATGCCTTCCGTCGCGGCGAGTGGATGCAGCACGCCGAAGTCGATCCGCAGGCAGATAGCGACGACCGCCTGATTGCGCTGTTGAGTTATGTGACGCAGCTGCTGTTGCCGGTGATCATGCCGATCATTGTCCTGCTGAGCGAGAGCAGCAAAAAGCGCCCCTTCCAGCGCTATCACGCCGTGCAAAGCCTGGCGCTGACGCTGGTCTTCTGGGCGATCTTCATGCTGGCCAGCATTGCCGTTGGCGTCTTTCAGTTGATCCCGGTGTTGGGTTGGTTCCTGGGCTGGCTTGTCGGCCTCGTCTTTTTCTGCCTGACGCCAATGTATTTTATCGCTGGCATCGGTCTGCTCTTCTACTACGGGTTGCAGGCATACAAGGGACGACGCTTCGCCATCCCCGGCCTGACCAGCTTCCTGAAGGATCAAGGCTGGCTCTAAAGCGCACCCGCCATGAGCTGGCGCCCCCAGCTCGCCTGAAAGCCACCCATCTGACGCCCGGTGAGAATTCTCATCGGGCGTTTCAGTTCTCTGCACCACCGCAAGAATTGACAGATCAATAAAATTAAACACCCCAATCAAACAAATCAAATAAATCGGCGCAATTATCAAAATTATTGAAATACAGTATTGACTTTCCTAAACCAAAGTGCTATTATAACCCCAGAAAGTTAAAAACAGGCTTCAGTTTCCGCATACGCAATACACGGCAGAGCAAGTAGACGGTAGAGCAAGGAGCGACCGCAATGCTACCACCCAATGAATACGTCCTGGTTGAGACGCAACGAATGCACCGGCAGGACTTGATGAATTACGCCACGCAAGCGCGCTTGTTACAGCAGCTGCGCCCGGTGACGCCGACCTGGCTCGATCGAGGGTTAGCGCTGCTCGGACGGATGTTGGTGCGTTGCGGGCGACGGCTCGAAATGCGCGCCCCGATCGGTTGGAACGGAGCGCAGCCCTGACGCCGACCCGCGCCATCCGGCTACGATTTCGGCCCCATGCGCTGTCAACCATGCTGGCCGAATCCGGCGCCCGGCTGCCTCCCTTTCAACCTTTTCCTATTGACTGCCAAGCGGGGTGACTGCCGGGTGAATGCAACAAGCATGGCCGGGCGAGCTTATAGAGCCGCCCATTCCGATCAGGGCTGCCGAGGCGATAGTCACACCCAGCAGTCGCCAAAACCATCAGTCACCACAAGTATTACTCACAAGGATCACAAGGAGTACGCCTTTATGCTGCCACTACCCACACGCTGCCCACTGACCGGCGGCGAAATCATTGTCACACGTATCTATTGTCCAGATGCGGATGTCACATTAGAGGGGCGCTTTGCCGTAGCCGAGCCACCCTTCGCCCAGCTCACACCAGAGCAGATCAAATTCGTGGAGGTCTTTGTGCGCAACGAAGGCAAACTCAACCGCCTGGAAGACGAGTTGGGGCTGTCATATCCTACGATCCGCAGCCGCCTGCATGACGTGATCCGTGCGCTAGGTTATGAACCCGGCAAGGACGAAGCGCCGCCGGCTATCGACCGCAAACAAGTGCTGGCCGATCTCGACGCCGGCGTGATCTCTTTCGACGAAGCGATGCAGAAGTTGCAGGGAGGTGACTGATGGGCGCCACACAAATCTTGCAGACTGGCATGACGCCTACCATCCGTCTGCACAACATCGAGGGCAACCTGACCCTGAATGGCTGGGATCGCCCTGAGCTGCAGGCACGCGTGCGCGGCGACGGCGACGTTCTGACGATCCAGCCACAGGATGGTGTAATCACTATCGAATGCGAAGATGACCTGTGGCTGCAAGCGCCGGTGCAGGCCGTGATCATGATTGGCAGCGTCGAAGGCAATGCCGCTATCAACCTGATCCTCAACGGCATCACGATTGACGCCATCGAGGGCAACGCGGTCGTGAACAGCGTCAACGCCGTCACGGCGCGCCATATCGAGGGCAACTTCACGGCGCGCCTGATCGCCGGCGACCTGCGCATCGACGCCATCGAGGGCAACGCTCAGATCGCCAAAGTCGGCGGCGACATCCAGCTGGGCATTGTCGAGGGGAACCTGGTGCTCGACGAAACCGGCGGCAACATCGAGGCAACGGCGGAGGGCAATGTCAAGGTGCAGGCGACGCTGGCGCCCGGCCAACAATGCACGATTCGCGCCGAGGGCGGCATCACCTGCGAAGTGCCGCGCGAGGCGGGCGGCGTGTTCATGCTCAAAGCTGAAGGGCACATCCGCGTGCGCGACCTGGGGGAAGAACGCAACCTGCGCAATGGCGTGCTCAACTTCGAGCGCGCCCCGGCGCACGCCCGGTTGACGTTGGAGGCGGAGGGCAACATTCTGCTACGCGGGGTGCAGTTACGCGACTTCGATGCTACCGAATTTTCCGGAACACTGGAGGAGGAGATGGCGCTGCGCTCGGTGGAGATCACGCAACAGATTACAGCACAGATCGAGGCGCAGGTCAATGAGCTATCCCGCCAGCTCGATGACAAGCTTGCCCGCATCGGCACCAGTGAAGAGCTGGCAACCTCGATCCAGGAAAAGGTGCAATCCGCCATGCGCCGCGCCGAGGAGAAGCTAGCCGAAGCGTTGCGCAAGGTCGAGCAGCGCACGCAGGAAGCGGAGAACCGCCGGCGCAAATCGCCGGGATGGGTGGTGCCGCCAACGCCCCCTCTACCGCCTGCTGCACCCAAACCGTCGGCAGCGTCCAAACCGAAACGCACGCCCGCTACCGATGAAGAGCGGATGTTGATCCTGCGCATGGTCGAACAGGGCAAACTCTCGGTCGAACAGGCAGAAAAGCTGCTGTTGGCGTTGAACGGCGGCGAACAGAAACGTTAGAACGAGTTGTGTGTTGCGTGGCGAGATGGAATCGGGCTGCACAGGGACGCACGCAATACGAGATACGCATCACGCATCAAAACATCTTCAAGGAGGAAAACATGGCAATCAGTGATGAACGACGCAAAGTGTTGCAGATGGTGGAGGAAGGAAAGTTATCGCCCGAAGATGGGGCGCGCCTGCTGTCGGCGCTCGGTCAGGGTGAGGAGCCAGAGGCGGAACCGTCATCAGCAGCCCTGGCCAGCGACGCCAGCGGGCGCACCCTGCGCGTGCGCGTTAGCAACGTGATCACCGGCAAGCAGAAAGTAGCGGTCAACATTCCGCTGGGGCTGGTCGATTTCGGGTTGCGCTTTGTGCCCAGCAACGACAAGTTCGACGCTGCAGCGCTGCGCAGCGCCATTCAAAGTGGCATCACCGGGCGCATCGTCGAAGTGATGGATGACGAAAAAGGTGAGCGCGTCGAAGTGTTTATCGAGTAGGATTGAACAGGATCATCCGTCCGCATTGACTGGACAGGTGCGCCATCTGGACAGGTGTGCTATGCGCCCCCACGCGAGCGAATCACCTGTCCAGTGATCCACTCTCCTTGCTCAGAGGCGAGAAAACAGACCAGGTTGGCGGCGTCCGTCGGCAGGCCAACGCGGCCAAGATAGGTGCGTGCGGCGATGGCAGTGCGCACCGCGTCGGGCATCCAGCCGGTGTCGGTGGCGCCAGGATCGACGGCGTTGACGGTGATGCCACGCCCCGCCAGCTCCGCCGCCAGCGTGAGCGTCATGGCGTCGATCGCGGCCTTCGTAACCGCGTAAGCCAGTTCACCCGGCATCGGCCCGGCGCCCTGTCCCGACGTGATGCTGATGATGCGCCCGCCGCGCTCACCCCGCCAGTGACGCACGAACTCCTGAGCCATCAACACCGTCGCACGCACATTGACGGCGTAGTGCCGGTCAAGCTGGTCCGCGTCGAGTTCCAGCAGCCCGCCAGGTTCGGAATGACAGGCATTATTGACCAGGATTGTCGGCGCACCCAGCAGACCGTGCGCGGCGTCAAAAATGTAGTGCGGCGTCTGCGGCTGGCGTAGATTTGCCTCCAGCCCATAGGCGCGCACGCCAAGTGTACGCAGTTCTGCCAACAAGCCCTCGACTTCGCGTACATCACCACCCAGTTGCGATGTTTCGACATCGTAGGGAAGAAAGTAGGTCAGCAAGATGTCGGCGCCAGCTGCCGCCAGCGTGCGTGCAATGGCGGCGCCGATGCCCGCACGACGACTGGCGCCCGTGACGATGGCAACGCGCCCGGTCAGATCAATTCGCATCGCGCTCGATATCCGCAGGTTTATCCATAGGTTTATCCACAGGTTTATCCACAGGTTTCCCGTCGATCATAATCTCAGGCGACGTTTCTTCGACAACCTGTTTGTAGACCTGCGTCGTGCTCAGGCTGGCATGACCAAGCCGACGTTGCACCTCGCGCAGACCTGCGCCGGTGTGCAGCAAATGTGCGGCGAAGCTATGACGCAATGTGTGGGGCGTCACCTGTTCCTGAATGCCAACCTCTTTGACGTACCGTTTGATGATGAGCCACAATCCCTGCCGCGTGAGTCGTTGTCCGCGATGGTTCAGAAAGAGCGCAGTTTCGTTCGGACGGACGACCAACGCCGGCCGTCCGCGCTCCATGTAAGCCCGCAGCGTATCGAGCACAGCGGCGTCGAGCGGGGCCACACGCCGGCGTTTACTATCGGCGCCGCACACCAGCGCGCCCTTTTCCAGGTCAAGATCGCTCTCGTCAAGACTGACCAGCTCGGTGACGCGCATGCCAGTGGCGTAGAGCGTCTCCAACAGTGCGCTGTCGCGCAACGCCTGGGGCGTATCCTGCTGCTTGGGCGCCGCCAACAGCAGTTCAACATCGACATGTGAAATTGTATGGGGGATATGCTTCTTGACCTTGGGTGATTCCAGCAACGCGGCCGGATCATCCTCAATGAGGTCATGGGTGCGCATGTACTCGAAGAAACTCTTGACAGCGGCGACTTTGCGCGCCACCGTCGAGGACGCGTAGTCGCGGTCGCGCAGGTGAAAGACATAATCCTGAATTACAGCCGGCGTTACCTGCCCCCAAGAGTTGACGCGCGTGCCATCGGGCGCGGCATAGTGCATCAGAAACGTGAGCAGTTGGCTCAGATCGTTACGATAAGCCGCTACAGTGTTATCAGAAGCCTCTTCCTCGATGCCAAGCGATAGCAGGTAGCGCTGGACTTCCTCTTGCATACGGTTGCTCCCCAGTCTGGCACTTGATAGCTAACCTTAGTATTTCCGCATGGTAACATAACTTTGCATAAAAACTGAAACCAGCCACACTTTCTTTCGCGCTTTCATTGCGGCTATAATTCACCCATCATGGCACGCAAGACACAGGCACGCAAGACACAGAACAGTACGCCCGCCGACACAGACACAACGCTGCCCGCGTTCACCCGACGCTATTTCACGACATTAGGCGCCACCGTCCACGTCGTCAGCGCTGCGCCCCATGAACGACTAGATGTACAGCTCCCCCCAGCGCTAGCCACCCATTTCGGACGTGAGCGCCTGCGTCTGACCTTTCAAGCCGGGGAAACAGGCGAGAATTTTGAGCTGGTCGCCCACGGTAGCCGCGTCTTCGACCAGATGATGGCGCTGCTGGCGGAGCGGAGCGCCTTCACCGTGCAGCGCGCTCCCGTCCGTCACACCGATGGCGAAGCGTTGCTGCGCGCGATCCGCCCGACCAACGCCAGCGTCAGCCGCTTACGGATGCAGGAAAAGACGCGCTTTGTCTTTGCTTTCACCTGGCGCATCACTTATCGCGCCGACGACAAACGCCAGGAACTGTACACCCTCTGGATGGACGATGAGGCGCGCCCCTTGACGGAATCCAGCGCAGCGGCGGAGACAATCACCGCATTGGAGCAGATGCTGGCCGATGCCGAAGCTGTTCCCGTCGAGACCAACGCAGCGGGCGAAACGTTGCCACCCCGGTTGCCGCCGCTCACCCAACTGGTGCGCATCGCCGAACAGGCGCGCACCTACGCCACCTACCACGCCGACATACGTTGCGCCAGCCATGAAGCAGATATTCTACCCCGTCTCTACAAAACGCTCAACCGGCTGGTCACTTACTATCAGCAACAGATCGACGAGATTCAGCCTGCGCGTGACCCTGAGGGCGAACGCCGGCGCACGCTGGAAGCCGACCTGCAGCGCAAGATCGCCGAAGAGATCGAAAATCACCGGCTACGCGTCGAGGTGGAATTGATCGGCTACGTGGCGCTGGAGACGCCGATCGCTGTCGCCGACCTTACCCTGACCACCGGACGACGCGAAGTTGCTGTGAAGGTCGAACAGGATCGCTACAGCGGCCAGCTGCATCGGCCGACCTGTTACGCGTGTGGGGCAGAAACAACCGAACTCTCCATCGACGCTCGCGGTCATGTCACCTGCGAACGCTGCACACACCTCTGCGCCACATGCAATGAGCTGGTGTGCAGCACGTGCGGCGTGGCGCCTTGTCCAGTCTGCGGGGCGGAAAATTGCGAGGAGTGCGGACGCGTCTGTTGGGCGTGCGGTGAACGCGCCTGTGCGCACCATATCAGCACCTGCCCGGTATGCAACGACATGGTCTGTCACGCCTGCCAGGCCGAATGCGCAGCATGCGGCGTGCGCCAGTGCAAGAGTCACTTGCGGCTGGATTGCGTTGCCGACGAACATGGCGCACACGCGCTCATCTGTCCACACTGCGCCGTGCGTTGTCCCGGCTGCCAGCAATTCAGCGCCCACACCGGCGTCTGCAGCGCCAGTGGTCAGCGTTTCTGTCAAAATTGCCTGGTCACATGCGCCGGTTGTGGGCGTAGCGTGGGGCCGGGCTACTACCAGCACGATCCTGCCGATCACCAACCCTACTGCCATACATGTCTGCGCGAATGCCCCACCTGCCATGCGCTGACGCACGAACTGGCGACATGCTCCGTCTGTGAGCGCGTTGGCTGTGGTGCGTGCATCCACCGCTGCGCCGTCTGTGCACGCGCCGTCTGCGCCGAGCACAGCCTGGTGATGCCAGCGTGTGGGCACGTCGTTTGCAATCGCGACCTGGAGGAGTGCAGCGTTTGTCACAGCCTGGTGTGCCCGCGCTGCACGCCGACATGCGCGATCTGTGGCGGCTATCATTGTGAACAGGACGGGAGGGGCTGCATCCAGTGTGGACAAGAGTATTGCCGCGCGTGCGTCAGCGCCACCGGTCTCTGCGCCACCTGCACATCCATTGCGACAGAAGGCGTGACAGTGGAACGACAGGCGTTGGCATGGGGCGATCACGAACAGGCGCACAAGATGGCGCCGCATTACCGCTGGAAACACGTCCGCAACCGACGCTACGACATCTATTTCGGTGAGGGCGCCATGATGAGCACGGCCGTGGTCGTGGTCGATCACCATGCCGAACCGCACCGCGTGGTCATGGTGCGCCAGCTCAGCGCGCTCGACCGATTGCGTGGATTATTGGGCCTATGAACGCCAGCAGCGCGCACGCCACTGGCGCCAGCCACCTCACCGACTGTCATCTGTGCCCCTTTCATTGTGGCACGCGCCGCGCTACGGCGAGCGGCGTCTGTCGCGTCGGCGCCGTCAGCTATGTCGCCAGCGAGATGCTGCACTACGGTGAGGAGGAGCTGCTGCGCCCGGCGCACGCCATCTTTTTTAGCGGCTGTACAGCGCGCTGTCGCTTCTGCACGGCGGCGCGCTTTGCCTTTAACCCTCTCTACGGCGCGCCCGTCACCGCCGCGCAACTGGCCGCGCGCATCCTACAACGGCAGGCGGAAGGTGCGCGCGCTATCTGCTTCATTGGCGGCGACCCAGCGCCTCACATCCCGTTGATCCTGGCGACGTTGGCAACGCTCGGCGCTCGACGCACGATCCCTTCGGTGTTCAACAGCAACTTCTATCTCACCGACGCCGCCCTCGACCTGCTTGCAGACGCCATCGATATCTATCTGCCCGATCTGAAATTTGGCCCGGCGACCGGCGCGCAAAGCTGTGGCGAGGCGATTGGAGGGATGCCCGACTACTGGAATGTTGTCACCGGCGCCATCGCCCGCGTGGCAAGGTTGGGGCGGCGAGTCATCGTGCGCCATCTGTTGATGCCGGGTCACTTTGCCTGCTGCACAGCGCCGGCGCTGACCTGGCTGGCGACGCAGCCCACCGTCCAGGTAAGTCTGCTCACGCAATACCTGGCGCCGGCGCACATGCACGGCGCGCTGGCGAAGGGGCTGACGACAGAGGAAGTGGCGGAGGCGCGGCGGCTGGCAACCAGACTGGGCTTGCACCTGGTGCGTTGACAGCGCTCGCCTCGCTTCCAACCGAAGTGGGCAGCGACACGGCGTCCGTCATGCCGGAAGCGATAACCTACCAAACAACCTCTACCCCCAGGGTGAAATAGACCCCAACTGAAGTGGCAGTTGCGCAATGCAACTTCTTGTCCGACAATGCGTAATGCTTTGGGGCGATGCAATGAACGGTGTAGCGCCACGAACAACAGCTTGCCGGCGTTACCCGCAGTCGGTTTTGAGCACAGAGGAGATTGATCATGGATTTTGTAAAAGCATTGACCTTTATCACCGAAGACCCGCGCTGGAAGGAGAAAGTCGCCATCGGCAGCGCGCTGGCGTTGCTCAGCTTTCTGATCGTGCCGCTCGTCATCACGCTCGGCTACTGTGTGCGTCTGACGCAGAACATGCGCGATGGCAAGCAGTTCCCGCTGCCAGAGTGGGACGACTGGAGCGGCGACCTGGTGCGCGGCTTCAAGCTGGCAGTGGTCTGGTTCATCTGGGCGCTGCCGCTCTTCCTGGTGTCAATTCCAATGACCATCGGCGGCATCATGACTGACTCCGACAGTGCAGTTGCCACGACGTTGGGCGTGACAATTGTCGTCGGTGCATCCTGTCTGACAGCCTTGTACGGCATCTTCATCACCTTGATGACGCCCGGCTTCACGCTCTGGTATGCGCGGGATGAGGAGATTCGCAGCGGCCTACAATTGAGCGACATCTTTCAGTGGACGCGCGCGCATGTCACCGACGTGATTCTGTTCACACTCGCCTACATCGTCGCCAGCTTTGTCATTTCGACCGTAGCAGGCATCGTCGGCGTGCTGCTGTGCATCGTAGGTCTGATCATAACCGTGCCAGTGGCGACCTTCGTGACCTATATCTATCAGTTCAATCTGCTCGGCCAAATCGCCTTCAAAGACAGCACGGGACGCGTCTACTATCCACCTGCGGCCGCGCCGGTTGCACCGTCAGCGCCGCCTGTCCAGCCGCCCGCCAGCCGCGAGGACGACGCACCGCAAGGTTGATGCGTCACAGCATGAAACACAAAAACGGGAGGGCGTCCTCCCGTTTTTGTTTACCCATCGTCGATCTGCCAGCGATGCCTGGCATCCACCCCCAAATTGCAAAATCCACATTCATAACACCAAAATACGTAAATATCGTCACGATATCATCTTTTCGTTGCGTTTTTTGCATTTTCACGGCTTGACAGATGCACATCGTACATGATAGGGTAGACAATGTCAGTGTACGATGTAAGGCGAAGTGAGGAAAAGACGTTGGCGACGCTGACGTTGGACAAAACCGACCGGGCGATCATTCAAGCGCTCAAAAATGACGGGCGGCTGCCATTCAGCACGATTGCAGCGCAGCTCAACGTCTCGCCGGGGATGATCCGGCAGCGCGTGCAGCGGCTGGTCGATGCCGGGGTGCTGCAATTTGCGGCGGTCACCAACCCGCTGCGCAGCGGCTACCACACGATGGCTATGATCGGCGTCAAGGCAGACGGCACGCGCCTGCGCGAGATTGCCAATCAGATCGCTGCGTTCGAGGAAGTCATCTACCTTGCCATCACATCGGGCGCCTACAACTTTTTGGTGGAAGTGACCTGCATCGACAACGCCGACCTGCTGCGCTTTTTGAGCGACAAGCTCTACAGCGTCGAAGGCGTGCGCGAGGCAGAGACCTTTATTTATCTAGACATCGTCAAAGAGATTTACGCCTGGAATCCACCATCAGGCAGCGCGTGAAAGCGTGGATCGTGGTGCATGGATCGTGGTGTGTGGATCGCAGCGGCGAGACCATCCCCATGCAACACACACCACAATCCACGCACCACGCTCAATCTCGGCGACTACCGAGGAGCATTTTATGGACGAGGATCCCACGGACACGCTTCGTGGCTTCCACAAGGGGGGTGACACGCGTTGCTGACCGCAGCGCCCTATCAACCTGTTTGTCACCCGTTCGATCGACCTTGTGCAAGCCATAAAGAGCGAATCATGAGTATCAACAAGACCAGAACCCACCAACTTTTCAACCAAGCCAAACAGTACATTCCCTACGGCGTCAACTCGAATTTCCGCTACTGGGGCGATGAAGAGACGCCGATTATGACACGCGGCGCCGGTGCGTACGTTTGGGATGCCGACGACAACCGCTACATCGACTATCGCCTCGGCTTCGGCCCGATCATTTTGGGGCACGCCCATCCAGAGGTGAACCGTCGCGTGGCAGAGGCGATCCAGAACGGCGTGTTGTTTGCCGCTACCACGCCGATCGAGATTGAGCTGGCGGAGCGCTTTACGCGCATGACCGGCATGGACAAGGTGCGCCTGTCCAACACTGGCACCGAAGCCAACATGCACGCGCTGCGCATCGCCCGCGCCTACACCGGACGCGAAAAGTTCATCAAATTTGAAGGCAACTATCACGGCAATTTTGACTACGTGATGTTCAGCGGGCCTACGGCTAAAGCCGAATTGCTCGGCCCGCGCAGTCACCCACACCGTCTACGCGCCACCGAAGGCATGCCCGTCGCCATCCGCAACTACATGATTTCGCTGCCCTATAACGACATCGAGTTGCTCGAACGCGCCGTCGTCGAACATAGCGACGAGCTGGCCGCCATCGTGCTGGAACCGATCATGGGCAACGTCGCCTGCATTTTGCCTGACCCGGCCTGGCTGCGCCGCGTGCGCGCACTGTGTGATGAGTTCGACATCGTGCTGATTTTTGACGAAGTCAAGACTGGTTTCCGGCTGGCCAAGGGTGGCGCGCAGGAGTATTTTGGCGTCAAGGCCGATCTAGCGGCGTATGCCAAGGCGATGGGCAACGGCTTTCCTGTCTCCGCTGTAGCCGGTCGCGGTGAGATCATGGCCGTCGTCGAGCCGGGGCGCGTGGCGCATGGCGGCACCTACTGCGGTAATGTCGTCGCCGCCACCGCTGCCGCCGCCACGCTGGAGATCATCGAGACGCAGCCCGTGATCGAGACGATCTTCACCAACGGACGCCGGCTGATAGATGGGATCGATGTGATTCTGAGGCGCGCCGGCGTGCCTCACGTCGTGACAGGCGTCCCGTCGATGTTTAGCGTGCTGCTGGGCAAGGATGAGCCACCCACCGACTACCGCAGCTACAGCGAGTTCGACGCCGAGCTGTTTGGCCGCCTGGGCGCCGAGTTGATCCAGCGTGGCATTCTCGTGGACGATGACCCGCGCGAGCCGTGGTTCATGTCCGCCAGCCACGACGCCGCCGTGATCGACGAATCGCTCAACCTGATCGAAGACGCCGTCACCGCCGTGTTTGGACGACGCGCTCGACCACAGCGGCTCGCTGCCTGAGCCGTCCACAGGGCAGGTTTGCGGGACGCGATCATCTTCCCGGAAGCTGACAACTTCCGGGAAGAGCATTGAATACAATCCATGCAAGACAGGAGCCGCCACGTGACTGAACAGACCAAAGCGACCGTGCAGCGTGAATTTGGCGCCAATGCCGCCGCCTACGTCACCAGCGTCCCCCACGCCAAAGGCGCCAGCCTAGAGCGACTACTGGCGCTCACCGCCCCGCAGCCTGACTGGGCGGTGCTGGACATCGCCACCGGCGCCGGACATACGGCATTCCTCTTTGCGCCGCACGTGCGCCAGGTATGGGCCACCGATATCACCCCGGAGATGCTTGACCAGGTGCGTCAACACGCGCCTGCGCGCGGGCTTAGCAACCTGATCATCGAACTGGCCGACGCCGAGCAGCTGCCCTATGCTGACAACACTTTCGATCTGGTGACCTGCCGGATTGCCCCTCACCATTTCGACGCGCCGGAGCTTTTTGTGTGCGAGGCGCGACGCGTGCTGAAGCCAGGCGGTCTGCTCGCGGTCGTTGACAATATCGTGCCGGATGGTGTGGCCGGTGACTACGTCAACGCCTTCGAGAAGCTGCGCGATCCGAGCCACGTGCGCTGTCTCAGCATCGAAGCCTGGCAAGCGCTCTTCATGCAGCACAACCTGAGCATCGAACACGCCGAAACGCTCTACAAACGCATGGAGTTTACGGCGTGGGCGGCGCGCCATGACGCCAACGTGCAGCGTTATCTCCTGGCGATGCTGCGTCAGGCAACGGGCGACGCAGCGGAGTTCCTTCGACCGGAAATCGACGACGCTCCCCAAACCTTCCGCCTTTGGGAGGGAATCATTATTGGACGTCGTGTAGGGTAAGAGTCACGGCGCGGCGTCGATGCCGCTGTCCCTCCCGCCGGACAAATCAGACCGTTTACCGACGGAATCCATACGCTGCCGCCTCCAGACGTGCACTACGATTGTCGTATCTATTTCTGGGAGTGTCGAATCTTTTTGCTGACACTTCCTCTGTAGAAATGCAATTGAAACTGGCTGTTTGCATCTTTATACTAAAGGCGGGACCAGGCGCAGCGCGACCCGCCGGTATCTTATCCGCCGTAGCGTGGTCACGATGCGTACATCGACAGATTCGTTGCAGTTATCGTATTCGAGTTCGCTGGTGACTCACCATTATCCGACGGCTCATCCATCGCAGAGGGTGTCAGCACTCACCTCAGGCGTCATCGCTGCTAACATGGATGCTCATGGATGGGCTAACAGCCAGCCACGCATTTATCCTGTTGTTCATCTGAACGGAGCGGAATCATGATTCGGGTGCTGATCGTCGAAGAGTATGAGGGGATGAGGCAAGGGCTGTTCGATTTGCTGAGGGATCTGCCATACGTCGATGCCATTGACATTGCGGAAGACCTGGTGGAAGCGTCGCGTCTGCTGCGCCGCACTCGGTACGACGTCGTCGTGCTGGGTCTGGAAGACACCGACCGCAGTGGGCTGGGCGTGATTCAGGCGTTCCGTCAGATCAGCCCACTCACATCAGTCCTGCTGCTCGGTCTGAGCATCGACACGCGGCTGGCAATGTGGCCGATTCGCTTTGGCGTCATGGGGTATATCCCCAAGGAGGTCATTGCGGAGGAATTGCCTGCTGCGTTGCAGGACGCTGCCGCCGGCAAGCCATACGTGCCGCGCATGTATCACGAGTCGGCTGCACCAGGGTGGATGGTGGTTCCTCAAGTCGCAGTCTAGCCTGACGGAGTGTTGCTTTGCTGCATCGCCGCCATCATCGAGCATAGAGGCAGGCAACTACTCACC
>DMDA01000059.1:32549-32718 GCA_003451595.1 Chloroflexota bacterium
TCCAGCAGATTTACTGTTCCCACGTCGTGACAAAGTGAAGCAGGGTGCGCAGCATGTTGTCGAAGACGGCCAGCCGCGCCACCTCGTAGCCGTGACTATTGGCGCGCACCTGGCCAAAGCAGGCAATGCGCGCAGCGCCGCCCATCTCGAAGACCATGCTGGCGTCACT
>DMDA01000059.1:32965-35733 GCA_003451595.1 Chloroflexota bacterium
ACGATCAGGCGCGGGTCGTAGGGCGCGCGACGGTCGCGCGTCCAGATGCCGGGGCGGCCATCCAGTTGCAGCGGCGCGCCTGGCGGGATCGGACAACCGTCGATGGCGATGAAGACTTCCGGTCGTTCGCGCAGCGCCAGCACCTTCGCCCCCATCCCACCAACTTCCTCCTGCACCGTGAAGGCCACAAGCGTGGGATGCGCCGGTTGAAGATTGTCAGTTGCCAGCCGTTCCAGCAGCCGCAACAACGTCACCACACCCATCCGGTCGTCGAACGTCCACGCCGCCACCAACGGATCGGCTGCGTCGCCGAAGAGCACAGGCCCACGGTGTGCGCGCAGTGGTGCGCCTAACGACCCTGGACGCACACCCGCCGCAGCGAGCTGCACTGGCGTCAGCCCAGTGAGCACGCGCACATCCGCCCACGTGATCGCCTGCTCGCCAGCGCCATGCCCTGCCCCCATTGCCAGCACACCGGTGATCGTGGAGCGGTCGCCCAGAATCTCGACCGGCGCTTCACCCAGCTTCCACGGGAACAGCCCTCCCGATGGGCCAACACGCAGTTGCCCATCCGCTTCGATGGCGTGCACCGTCAAGCCGATCTCGTCCATGTGCGCCGCGTAGCATACCAACGGCGCCGCCGGGTTGCGCCCCGCCAGCCGCACCCAGACATTGCCGACTGCGTCCTGCTGAGGCGCATATCCCCAGCCACGCAGCCGATCCACGATGTGCGCAGCTAGCCTGTTCTCCATACTCGACGGCGATGGATAGGCCAGCAGTTCGGCAAAGAGCATCAGCGCCGGGTGATCTTGCGTGTTCATGGCAACTCTCCAATCTCCCATTCTCCAATCTCCAACTCCACTGCGTCATCCGTCAGGCGTTCGCCGCCGCCACCTGTCGCGGCCAGACGCACGCCGGTCGCCGGATCGTACATGCCCACGCGCAGCCGATAGTTGCCTGGTGGCAGGTCGGGCGGCAGCGTCAACCGGTGTGCGTCACGCACGACTTCGCCCTCCACCCATTGCTCCGTGCCGTAGCCGCTCGCCGGCAGCGCATCGGACTGGGCGAGCAGGCCGCCGTCCGGTCCGATCAGATGCACGAAGACCTTCTCACTCGTCGTTAGCGGCGCCAGCGCCTGCCAGACCAGCTGCACTGCCAGCACGTCACCGTCACGCGTGATGTCGACGCTGTACAGCCGGATGGCGCCGCCCAACGTAGCCGACAACGGCCGGGCAACTTCCGGGAGATCGAAAGTGCGCGTGGAGGGCTGAACCGCGAGGTGCGCTAAAGGCTGATCGTAGTCAGGTGTGGTCACATGAAGCCAATAGTCGCCGGGCGCAGTAGTCGCCGGGATGCGCACGTACAGCCGCCGACAGATCGCTTCGCCGGCGCGCCACTGCGCCTCAGGCGCCAGCACGCCGGTGTAAAGCGCGACCGGCTGGTCGCTTGCCAGCGTCAGCGTTAGCGGGATCGTGCGATGGCGTTCGTCCCCCTGAATGAACAAATCCAGCGTTAGCGGTGCGCCCGGCTCGGTGTTCGTGATGGGGAGAGTGTGGCCGACGAGCGTCAAACCATCCGCTGTCAACGGGAGCGAACTCACAACTGCAGGCTGGAATTGTCCGGCGGGCTGCGACGTGATGGGCGGCGTCCAGGTTCCGGCCAGCGCCGTATCTCCAAACGCGTCGGCGCGCGGGCGGCGAGCGCTGTCGGCTGCGAGTTCGTACCAGCCGGCCAGGACGCGCACCGGCTCGCCATCGCTGCACGTCCGGCTAAGCGTTGGGGTGTAGCGCTGCGCCACGCGCTCGCCTGCGCGCCAGATTGTCGTCGGAAAAGTCCCATCGCCTGGCACGACATCGGCCTGTCCCACTTGCTGCCCGCGTGCGTCGATCAGGTGCACAAACGACGTAAGGTAGCGCCGCGTGCCTGCATCCGCCTGCCAGTGCAGCAGAAGCGAGCGTCCATCCTCGCCAGCGCGCATCCCGATCAAGGTGGGGGCGTCGTCGAAGCGTGCTCCTGTCGTCTGGTCGGGGGCAAAGTCGGCGGGCCAGGTTGCAACTTTTGCGGCCTCGACCTGGACATAGAACATCAGCGGCCGGCCAAAGCGGTCGGCGAGCGTCTGCACCGGCTCTTGCCAGATGGCGGCCAGGTCGTCGGCGAACTCGCGCTGCTCGGAGGGGAAGGCGTAGATGGCGCCCTTGCCCGGCTCCGGCAGCACCAGCGCCTGCGTCGCATCGAGCGAACGGAGCCGGTAGTCGCGCAGAAAGGTGACCGTAGCATGAGTCGACCAGAGCGGCGAAAGATAGACGGCGTAGCCGGCATCGCCGCGCGCTTTCATCCACTCGACGGCATCGACCTTGTCGGCGTCGTAAACGTAATAGACTTCGGGGAAGGCGGGAAAGCGCACGAAATAGTCATAGCTCGTAGCGACGCCGCTTGCCACGAGCAGCGCGCTCACAAGCGCATAGCGCCATGCCGCACGCCACGGCAATCGGAGCGCCAGCCATGTCAACCCTAACCCAGCGCCAAGCATCACCGGCGGGACAGCAGCCAGTGTGCGCGAGTAGTTGGGCGCGGCTTCGCTCAAGACCGAAGGCGCCAGCATCGTCACCGCCCAGGCCAGGAACAGAAAAAGTGCGTCGCGATCTGGGTCGGGCTGCGGTTTTGTCTTGCCGAGCAGACGCCACAGCCACCAGGCTACGCCGATGTAGAACGGAATCGCCATGAACCAGTCGAAGACCGGACGATCGGGGATGCCGTGCGCCCACTCC
>DMDA01000059.1:35764-38142 GCA_003451595.1 Chloroflexota bacterium
GCCACGCGCTCAGCAAAGATCGAGACTTCAGAGGCATGTCCGAAAAAGAACTCCGGGTGACGCCAGAATTCCAGCCCCAACGGCAGAAAGACGACAAAGGCCACGACGCCCGTCACAGCCAACCCAAACAACGGATTCTCGCGCCGCCAGCGTCGCCGCTCTGGGTGACGCCATAACAGCCAGATTGCATACGCCAGCAGCACGAACGGGACAAAGCGCCCGGTCGGGTTGTTCCAAACGCCCAGGCCGGTGAGTACGCCGCTGATGACAAAAGCAAGGAAAGATACGATTGAGCGATTGGGAGATTGGGAGATTGGCGATTGGGAGATTGGCGCCTGGAGACTGGAGATTGGGGAGTTTGTCTTCTTGTTGCCTTCTCTCCCCCGTGCTGCCAACAACTCACAGCCGGCCCAGAAGAAGCCGAAGACCCCGCTCAGGATCAGTGGCATGAGGATGATGCGGATGCCATAGTGGCTGAAGTGGATATGCCAGTAGCTGACCGCCAATGCCAGCGCAGTGAGCACGGCCAGCGGTTGGCTGTGGCGGCGGAAGGTCGTGCGCACCAGCACATAGAGGGCGGCAACGGTAAGTGTGCCCGCCAGCGCCGAGGCCAGCCGCAGCGTGTAAAGATCGAGCCGCCCCATGATTGCGCCGATGGCAGCCTGGTAATAGGTGTAAAGCACCTCGCGGCCACCATTCGCCGGCAGGAACAAAGGACGGTTGCCGGCCAGCACCTGGCTCGCATCGATGGCGTTGAAGGCCTCGTCGAACTGTGGCCCTGGCGGGACAACGCCAAGTTGGTAGAAACGCAGCACACCAGCCAGCAGCGCAATCGCCAGTAGATAGAGCCAGTCTTGTCGCGTCATGTCGATCCGTCAACCGTGATGATGCCAATCTCGACAAAATCGCCCACCGCCGCACTTGTCGCCGGATCGTAGACGCCGACAACCACGCGATAGTCGCCAGCTGGCAAGTCAGCGGGCAGCGCCATGTAGCCGGGCTTGACGTCCCCTGCATTCCATGTCGTTGGCGGCAAGAGTGCACCGATCGGAAATTCGTCGCGCTGCGCTACGACAGCGCCGTCATTATCTACGATGCGCACCGTGACCCGATAATCGAGCGTTGGCTTGTGTTCCGCCCGCCAGTCGAGTCGCACGAAGCGATAGTCTGCGTCGAGAGGACTCCCTGGCGCTTGCATGATCGCGGCGCCTGTCAGCCGTAACTCACCGCCAAACAGGACATCGGGTGCGGTCGTCTGCGCCTCTGCCAGAAAGTGTGGGCTGATATAGCGACACAGATTGACATCGAGCCATGACCAGCATTCTTCTTTGTAGGCGACGGCGGTGAGAAATTTGGGCACAAACTCGCCACGATCCACCTCGTTCTCGGCGGAGACGATGACCCACAGCGCGGGATGCGTTGCCAGCAGATCGAGGAGCACGCCGTCCATTGCTTCCGGCACGATGGGCGGCGCATTCACAGGCCAAACCGGTGGCAGTTCGACAACCGGCGCTGTGAAGAACTCGGTTACGCCGGGCAGATAATACTTGGCCAACAGATGCTGGCGCGGTGCATAGAGCATGATCGCTTCATCAGGCTGTCGGTTCGCAGCCAGAAACGCCGCCATTTCCCGGTACTCGCTCTTGGTGTAGCTAGTAAAATAGTAGCTCAATCCCAGCCAAGCAACGACAAGCGCCAACAACGCCCCCGCCAGTCCGAGCGATAGGCTCTGGCGCCCCAACCAGACGATGCCTGCCGCCGCCAGCACATAGATCGTCGGCAACACGAAGAGGATGTAGCGCGCAGCCAGCGCCGGCGCAAAGATGATGCTGAGCGTCAGCGGCAACAGCGCCGCCAGACCGACCAACCAACTCCACGGCGCGTAATTGCGTTGAGCGCGAAAGCGACGCGCGTCGGGGACAGCGGTGACTGCCAGTCCAATGACCACCAGCGGCGCCAGCGCCAACGCCACGACCGCTACTGCCGGCTGCCAGCGGATGGCGCCAAAGGTCAGGTCGCGCCATAATGCATCCACAAACGCCAGCGCCGACAGCGCATCGTCACTGCCCACATTGCCGGCGACGACGCGCAACGTATCGTGGAAGCCAGGCGCCAGCGCCATCCATAGCGCAATCGGAACTAGCGACAGCACGATCGCCGTCACCCAGCGCCAGACGTTGTGCCTGCTGCGGCGGCGCACAACGAGCACGCCCAGAAAAATCGCTTCGACGCCGATCAACAGGATCGAATAATAATGAAAACCGGTCATTAGCCAGTTGATCGCAGCGAAGGCGAAGATTGTCACGGTGCGCGGTCGGGTTGCCAGTGCGTGCAGTGCAATCAACGACAGCAGCGCCAGCGCCACAACCAGCGTGTAC
>DMDA01000059.1:38361-40788 GCA_003451595.1 Chloroflexota bacterium
CAGCGGGATCGCCGTTGCGCCAGCCAGCGCCGGCAGCAGACGCAGCGCCGCCTCACTCTGACCGAAGAGAGCCGACCAGCCCGCCATCGTCAATTGCCAGAGAGGAGGATGCTCGAACGCAGCGCGCCAATGAAAGTCAATAATGGCGGCGGGTGTAGCGCGTGCCATTAACGCGGTGGCTGCCTCATCGTAGGCTAACCCCTTGTCGCCCACTCCCCACAGCCGTAGCGCCAGCCCGCCCAGGGTGAGCGCAGCCAGTAGCCAACGTTCACGCAACGCCAGAGTGCTCAGACGACGCATGGAAGTGTGATTGGGGAAGAAAATGTCGGGCGTGTGCTATGAACAAGACGCACCATCCATCAGGATTCGAAAGTAATGCGATAGAAACCAGCGGTGGCGATGGCTGCCTGCCCGATTCCAAATCATCAACCACCCTGATTTTTGTCACTCGCTACTTTAGCACAGGCCGCCCAGGAATCAATCTTGGAGCTTTACCAATGGCTGCGGATTATGACTCAAGTATTGACACACCGGGAAACGACACGGCCTGCGCCTATGCGAGTGTAGCGTCAAGACGTAGCGCAGGAAGGGCGGGGTGTAGACAGAGAGCGAGTTCACCCTTTGCTCGCGACAATAATAATAGAGATAATATAGGTGTCAGCCCACCATCAATCGGATGGTGACGCCAGGCACGGCGCACGCACCCAACAGCAACAACACCCACGAAAGTGATATTCGACCGATGAATTCCAAAGACCGCGTCAAAGCAACGTTACGCCGGCAGACCACCGATCGCACCCCGATCGATTGCTGGCTTTACCAAAAGCAGTTTGTCGAGAAATTAGCAGCCGAATACGGCCCGCGTGAGCAATTCCTGGACGAGTTCGGCATCGACATTTTCGTCGGCTTTGTGCCCTATCCCAACCAGACGGGGCGGCTGTGGGATGTGCAGGAGTTGCCCAACTACGACCCTGGCGATCCGCACGATCCGCGCTGGCTCAATCACACCGACTGGAACTACGACTTTGCCGGGCTGAACGTGGCGGAAGCGGTGCGTCAGCAGGGTGACAAACGTTTCATCCTGGCGCACGTGTGGGGCATCGTCGAGGGCACCAGCCGCATCATCGGCATCGAAAACTGCTGGATGAACCTGGGCGCGCAGCCCAAGATCATGAATGGCTGGTTCGATCGCTACGCCGATTGGCTGTGCGGGCTGACGGACAGCCTGGTCGAAGCCGGCGTCGACGGCATCACTCTCTCCGACGACTGGGGATCGAACCAAAACATGCTCTTTTCCCCGCGCATGTGGCGAAACATGATTGCGCCCTACGCCCGCCGCGTCGTTGCCCACGCACACAGTCGCGGATTGTTCGTCAACCTGCACAGCGACGGCTATATCATGCAGATCATGGACGACCTGATCGACATCGGCTACGACTCGATGCATCCGGTGCAGGAAAGCGCCGGCATGGACCCGCGCACGGTGAAGGATCGTTACGGTGACAAGATCACGATCTACGGCTCGCTCGACGTGATCGATGGGCTGCTCGCCTATGATGGTGACGCGCTGGAGGAGTACATCACCCAGCGCTTTGCGATCTACGCGCCGGGCGGCGGCTTTATCTACAACACCGGGCATTTTGTCCAGCCGGACATCCCGCCGCAGCGGCTGCTGCGCGCCTACCGCGTAGTCCAGCGGCTGGCGGCACAGTATCATACGCCGTAGGCTGCGTCCGAGGTTTTCCTCCAGAAAGGGGCTTTTATATGTTGACGCCGCAAACGCGCCTGGCGCTCCTCGTACTTGGCTGCATACTGTTGCTCATGATCGCTGGCAGGAGCAGCGCGGTGCAGGCCAACAACGCCACCCCAACAGCAGGCGTCGTCGGTCTGCAACAAGTTGTCAGCGGCCTCAACCAACCCGTGTACGTCACACATGCTGGCGATGGTTCCGGGCGGCTCTTTGTGGTGGAAAAAGCGGGAACTGTGCGCATCGTGCAACAGGGACAGTTGCTGGCGCAGCCCTTCCTCGACATCCGCGACCGCGTCGCCAACAGCGGCGAGGCCGGCCTGTTGAGCATCGCCTTTCCACCGGACTATGCCACACAGGGCTATTTCTTTGTCTACTACAACCACAAAGATCGCAACCTGGCGCCGCCACCACCGGAAGATGGCGGCGTCAACGGAGGATACGACACCGTTGTGGCGCGTTTCCACGTCACCGCCGACCCCAATCGCGCCGACGCCGCCAGCGAAGAACGTATCCTGGTGCGCAATCAGCCATACGAAAACCATAATGGCGGGCTAGTCGCCTTCGGCCCGGATGGCAACCTTTACATTGGCCTGGGCGACGGCGGCAGCGGCGATGATCCGCTCAATGCCGGCCAGAATCTCGCCACCTGGCTGGGCAAGATTCTGCGCATCGGCGTC
>DMDA01000059.1:41015-41530 GCA_003451595.1 Chloroflexota bacterium
GACTTGTTCATCGGTGATGTCGGACAGGGCGCACGCGAGGAGATTAGCCTGCATCCAGCCGGACAGCCTGGCGGGTTGAACTTCGGTTGGGATTGTCGCGAAGGGGACATTGCGCATGACACGACGGCAACCTGTGACGGTCCCTTCGTTGCGCCGATCGTAGCCTACCCGCGCAGCGACGGCCAATCGGTGACCGGCGGCTACGTCTATCGCGGTCTCACCTTCGCTGCGTTCCAGGGGCGCTACTTCTTCGCCGATTTTTCGCAAGGGCGCATCTGGAGCACGCAACAGGGCGCCACCGGTTGGACGACCAAACATCTGGAGTTGGACACGGGCGAAAACATCGCTTCCTTTGGCGAAGATGAAGCGGGCGAGCTGTATGTCGTGGGCTTCGGCAGCGGTGCGCTCTATCAACTGGTTGACACACAGGCGCCCGCAGCCGCGCTCGGCGACTCCACCTTCGTCGTGACGCCGACCACCGCTGTGGCCGGGGACGTGGCGAGCTACACACTGAG
>DMDA01000059.1:41758-42859 GCA_003451595.1 Chloroflexota bacterium
CATTATCTACCCGGTTCGCTGCACGCCACCGCTGGCGCCGTCAACGAGAGCGCTGCACCAACGCTACGCTGGCAAGGCGTCATCTACGCCAATCAGATCGTCACGCTAACTTATCAGGTAACGGTCGGTGCAACACCGGCAGGCGCAGTGCCCACTATTGCCCAGATTGCGGCGCCTGGCCTGCCGGCGCTTGCTCGCACTGCCACCTTGACCGTGCGCAACGGTGGGGCGGCGACGCCTGATCCCGATTTCTTCCTCCCCGGCACGCAGCCCGAACACATGATCGACGCCATCGTCGATCCGGTGAGCTGCCAGGGCTGCCATACGACGCCGATCTATGGCGCCTGGCGCGGCAGCATGAAGAGCCAGGCCGGGCGTGACCCGATCTTCTGGGCGGCGCTGCATGTCGCCAACCAGGATGTCGAGAACGCTGGCGACTTCTGTCTGCGTTGCCACACGCCGCGCGGCTGGTATGGCGGGCGCAGCCATCCCGCCGACGGTAGCCTGCTGGAGAACAGCGACCTCAGCGCTGGCGTCGCCTGCGAAGTCTGCCACCGCATGATCGACCCGTTGCCGACCGGCGGCGAGGCAGCGGCGGTGGCGCGCGATGCGGTCATACGCAGCGCCATCTCACCCACACTGCCTGCCGATCACGTTGGCTCGGCGATGCTCATCCTCGATCCAGAAGACAACCGCCGGGGGCCGTTCGTCATCAACCCGGCGCCGCCGCATCCTAAGGCAACCTGGCGCACCGATTTTCTGGGGCAAGGCGGCGACCCTGTCATCGAGGCGCGCGTCTGCGGTTCTTGTCACAATCTTGACAACCCGACGCTGAGTTGGAACCCGACGACAGCGCGCTACGAACCGAACGCCGAGAATCTGGCTGCGCCCTCCTTCGCCAGCGGCGATCTCTTTCCCATCGAGCGCACCTTCGACGAGTGGCTCTACAGCGACTACGCCACTGCGCAGGGCGTCTATGCACCTCAATTCGCTGGCGCCAAAGCCGACGGCATCGTGCGCACCTGCCAGGATTGTCACATGCCGCGCATGGCCGGGCTGGCCGCCATCGGCGATGTGAACCGCGACTGCGTCACCAACGGT
>DMDA01000073.1 GCA_003451595.1 Chloroflexota bacterium
CCCCCTGTCCCATCTCGAACCCGGCATTTAACCCCGCCAGCGCCGATGGTAGTGTGCCCTTCGGCGCATGTGAGAGTAGGTCATTGCCAACTCTCACTGTTTTTCTTTTTGAACAATATTGCTGCTTTGCTTCTTCACCCTCCTAACGAGCTTGAATGCCATTTCATACTTCCCTTGCAATGGTATCTTTCTAACTTCTCCGCACTGTCGTTTTGAGATATGCTTGCCCATGTTACACTTATTACTATCGTGGGTAAGAAGCTGATTTGCCAGACAAATCTATGGACGACGAACCACCACGTACTTCTCCGCTCCATCGTCTTTTGTATCTAGAGACGTGGACGACCATAATCAACCAGAAACGCATCCCAGGCCCAATATCAACTCAAGGCTTCTGTTTGCGAGTGTTTTTACGCCTGACAGCATTAGTATGCTTCTGTTGTCTGGTGTTATTTCAGGTTGTTTCTATTGATTCCTAGCGCACTATGAAAACATCTGCTGTCATTCTAGCGGCCGGATACGGCACGCGCATGAAGTCGGAATTGCCGAAGGTGATGCACACCTTGCTTGGTCGTCCGTTGATCGACTGGGCGGTGCGTGCAGTCGAGCCGTTGACAGCAACGCCACCGGTGGTGGTGGTGGGTCACGGTCAGGAGCTGGTGCGCGCGTTCTTGGGGGAGCGCGCCATTTATGCCGAGCAACACGAATTGTTAGGCACTGGCCACGCCGTTTTGCAGGCGCTGCCGCTGCTTACCACCGTTGATGCGGTGCTGGTCACCTATGCCGACATGCCGTTGCTGACGAGCGTCACGTTACGCAGGTTGCTGGATCTCTACGCCGCGCATCAGCATGACCCGACGCTGGCGCTGGCAATGCTCACCTTCACGCGTGACAACCCGCAGGGCTTTGGTCGCATTGTGCGCGGACCCGATGGCAATGTCACCGCAATCGTCGAAGAGGTGGATTGCACGCCTGCGCAGCTGCAAATTCGCGAGTTGAACCCCGGTGTTTATTGCTTCGATGCCACCTGGCTGCGGCGCAATCTGCCAGCTGTGCCCAGGAGTGCTAAAGGCGAATATTATCTAACTGATCTGGTGGCGATGGCAGTGACACAAGGGTGCTTAATTGTGACTGCCGATGCGCCCCTCGACGATGTCTATGGCGTCAACAATCGTGTGCATCTGGCCGAGGCCGAGACAATTCTGCGGCGGCGCGTGGCGGAGCGCCACATGCTGGCCGGTGTGACACTCATCGATCCTGCAACGACTTACATTGAGGACACCGTCGAGATTGGCGCAGATACGACGGTCTGGCCGGGTTGTGTGTTGCGTGGCGCCACCATCATCGGTCAGCAGTGCACGATCGGCCCCTATAGCCAGATCGTTGATTCGGTGTTGGCTGATGGCTGCCGTGCCGTCTACTCGGTGCTGGAGCACGCGCGCATGGATGCTCACGCCGAGATCGGCCCCTTCGGTCATCTACGCAAAGGCGCCCATCTGGGTGAGCGGGTGCACATGGGCAACTTTGGCGAAGTGAAGGATAGTTATCTCGGCCCCGGCGCCAAGATGGGGCACTTCAGCTACATCGGCAACGCTGAAGTGGGCGCCAATGTCAACATCGGCGCCGGTACGATTACTTGTAATTACGATGGTGTTCACAAATCGAAAACAGTGATCGGTGATAATGCCTTTATTGGTAGCGATACGATGTTGGTGGCGCCGGTGGTGGTTGGTGAAGGGGCGCGCACCGGCGCTGGTGCTGTGGTAACGCATGATGTGCCTGCTCATGCCACCGTCTATGGCGTGCCTGCGCGCCTGCGCGCTGATAGCGCCCCGACATCGGAGTGATCTGGAGAACGTTGTGGAGTCTGATTTTACATCGTGGTTAGTGTTGGCGGTTGCCTTGCTCCTGGTCGGGCTGGCGGCAGCCGCCGAAATCGCCCTGGCGGCCGTGGATCGCAGCGCACTGCGTCGTCAGCTTGAAGGCGGCGACCGCCGCGCCGCCCTCCTTAACACACAAATGAGCGATCCAGCGCAATTCTGGCTGACGGTGATGCTGCTCAAGACGTTAGGGGCGGTCGCGATCGGTGTGGCGGTAGGCTTTATGCTGCTCACACATGTCGATGTGACGGGCGTCCTGGTCGGGATCGTAATCACCTGGCTGGCGCTGGCCCTGGCGCAGATCGTCGTGCGATCGTTTGTGCTGCGCGATCCCGATGACGTCGCCCTCAGACTAGCGCCCTTTTTGCGCATTATCACGGCATTGTTCTCCCCGCTGACCTTTCTGCTCTATCGCGCCGGCTTGCGGCTGAGCGGTGAAAGACATGAGGAGGCCGACGAATCGATCTTTATGTCGGAAGATGGTCTGCGTCTGCTGATGCAGGTGAACGAAGAAGAATCCGATATCCAGGAAAGCGAAAAGCAGATGATTGCCAGCATCCTGGAGATGAATGAGACCGTCGTACGTGAGGTTATGGTGCCGCGTATCGACATGGTGACGCTTGAGGTCAACACCGATCTGCGTACAGCCCTGGATGTCATCATCGAGGCTGGTCACAGCCGCATTCCGGTTTATGAAGGCGATATTGATGTGATCGTTGGCGTCCTCTACGCCAAAGACTTGCTCAAGTGCTTTCGTGAAAACCGCACTGACGCACCGATCCGCGACTTGTTGCGCCCAGCGTATTTTATCCCGGCTACCAAAAAGATCAGCGCACTCTTGCGTGAGATGCAGCAACAACGCACCCACCTGGCAATCATCGTTGACGAATATGGTGGCATTGCCGGGTTGGTCACCTTCGAGGATATGCTTGAGGAAATCGTTGGCGATATCCAGGATGAATATGACATCCACGAACAGGTCGCTTATCAGCCGATCGGCGAGGATGTCTATCTCCTCAACTCCCGGCTTGACCTCGATACGCTGGCTGATCTGCTCGACCTTGATCTCTCTGAGGAGGAAGGTGACACTGTCGGTGGCCTGATCTACGGCCACCTGGAACATGTACCGGAGCCAGGCGAGGTGGTAGAATTAGGTGGTTGGCGCTTTACTGTTCTTTCTGTCGATGGCCGGCGAATCAATCAGGTGCGCGTCGAGCGTATTTCGCAACCGCTTGCCGATGCAGGGCTGACGCCACATCGCACACAAAATCAACAATCCGTGCTTAATCCTTCCAGCGTAGCGAACCAACCATGACTCCAGCAGAACTTGTCCAACAGGCATTGATGGCGCGCACACGCGCCTATGCACCGTACAGCGGCTATCAGGTCGGCGCCGCCGTGTTGACGATAGAGGGCGACGTGGTCCTGGGCTGTAATGTTGAAAATGCCGCCTATCCTGCCACCATCTGCGCCGAACGCGTGGCCTTGACCGCTGCCGTTGCCCAGGGCAAGCGGCAATTCACTGCGATCGCCGTCGCCACGCGCAATGGTGGTTCGCCCTGCGGCGCCTGCCGCCAAGTGATGATGGAACTTGGCCCCGACATGACAGTCTACATCGCTGACGCAAGTGGCGCCTATCGTACAACGACAGTGCGGGCGTTGTTGCCTGACGGCTTTGAGCGCGATAAGTTGGCGGACTGACCTGGCACAGGGCAAAATCATGTCGGCGAATGTACCCACCCTGCTGGCTGCTCATCAGTTGCGCCAGCTCGAATTTCTCCTGCGCATCTCCCGCGCCATGACTTCGCGGCTGGAACTACCCAGCCTGCTGGAGCTGATCTTGCGCAGTGCGGCGGAGATGGTGGGGGCGCCGGCAGGAATGATCCTCCTCCAGCCAGAACACACGATTCTCGAGCCAGCCCTGCCGGTGTTGCCGCGTCTTCAGGTGCGCGCTCTCTACGCAATTCCAACCGAGGCGCTGCCTGCCTTCGAACCGCTGTTGGACGCTGGCGCCGTGCGTATTGTCCAGGATGCCGTCGCCGCTGTCGCTGGCGCAGGGCAGCCACCAATCATTGATCTGGGTGGACGTGTACATCAGGTCGAACAGGAACTAGGCATGACGCTTGGGCAGATCGTGGCGTTGCCCCTGCTCTTCGAGGATGACTTTTTGGGGCTGATCTACCTTTTTCGCGGCAGCTACGCCTTTTCGCAGTTTGACTGGCAGTTTCTACAAGGTTTCGCCGATCAGGCGGCCGTCGCCGTGCGCAACGCTCGTCTCTACTCGTTGTTGCGCACGGAGCGCAGCCGTCTCATCACCATCCTGGAGAATAGCGCCGACGGCATCATGATCCTGACGCGTGACCGCATTGTCGCTGCGATCAATCATACGTTGGCGACGATGGTGGGGCTGGCGCCTGAAGATGCAGTTGGGCGACCGTGCAGCGCCGTATTGCCGCTGGAGAATGTCAAAGGCGTCGACTTCTGTCGTGATGAAAATTATACCGGTCACTTCGATGCCCCCAATCTCCGCTGTGAGGGCGAACTGATCCGCCCAGGCGACAAGCGGTTGGTGCTGGCTGTGACCTTCACACCCCTCACCACCGACAATGGGCGGCTGATCAACATCATCGTCAACGTCCATGACATTACGCGCTTTCGCGAAGAAGAAGAGATGAAGTCCACCTTCACCTCAATTATTAGCCACGAACTCAAAACGCCGGTTGCCCTGATCAAAGGATATGCCCAGACGCTGGCGCGCCCTGACGCCCAGTGGGATGCCGAGACCGCGCGCGCCGGGTTACAGATCATCGAGGAAGAAGCCGACCGGCTCGAAGCCCTGATCAACAACCTGCTCGATGCCAGCCGGATTCAGGCGCAGGGCGTCCGGCTCGACTGCGCTGACGTCAACCTCATGGCGCTACTGCACAAAGTGGCGGACGCTTACCGCACGCAGACCGACCACCATCGCATCGAAGTTGCCTTCCCGACGCCGCTGCCGCCGGTCTGGGGTGATGAAGAACGGCTGCGCCAGGTCTTTACGAACTTGCTTAACAACGCCATCAAATACTCGCCGCAAGGGGGTGCTATCAAAATCGGCGGCTGGCTCCACCCAGCGCGTACAGCCGCCGATGTCATGGAAAACACCGACGCCCCCCCACTGGCTGACAAAGACTATGTCGTCATCTTTGTTACTGACCAGGGCATTGGGATTCCTGCATCGGATTTGCCGCACGTTTTCGACCGCTACTATCGCGTCGATAGCTCGCTGCGGCGCACGACAGCCGGCGCCGGTTTAGGGCTTTACCTGGCCCGGGCGATCGTAGAGGCGCACGGCGGGCGCATTTGGGTGACAAGTGAACCAGGAAGAGGTACAACCTTCTTCGTGGCGTTGCCTGTCGATGGCGATAACACCATGTGAGATGCAATGATGTCACTGGATGGACTTCCCAACGCATACTGGGTGCTGCCAGGCAAATTGATGGCCGGCCCCTATCCTTGCGCCGCTGACCTGGACACCGCACAGCAGCGTGTAGCGGCTCTGTTAGCGACCGGCGTGCAATATATCATCGACCTCACCGAGCCGGGCGAGTACAATCTGCGCCCCTATTGGCCGTTGCTGACCGCTCAGGCAGCGGCAGCCGGACGTGCGGTTACACGCCGTCAGTGGCCGATCCCGGATATGGGGACGCCCACCTCAGCACAGATGCGCGCCATCCTGGATGACCTGAACCGCGCCCTCCAGGCCGGGCAGATCGTCTATGTGCACTGCTTTGGCGGCATCGGGCGGACAGGGACTGTGGTCGGCTGCTATCTGGTAAACCAGGGCTTGGGCGGCGACGACGCGTTGCAGGCGATCGCACGTCTGCGCCAAACGCTGCCCAACGCTGATCGTCTCTCACCGGAGACGGCGGCGCAGCGCACGATGGTGCGGACGTGGCGCGCGTAAGAGCGCTGCAACGCCGCTGCAGCCGTGCGTGTGACGCAGCAACACGATGAAGGGCTTACCCTCTTCTGCCCACTGTGCGCACGCTGTTTCCAGGATCGCACGCGCCACGCCCCACGCTTCTGGCTGCGCACATGCAAAGCGCCACAGATGATCGTAGAGCAGTACATAGCCGGCAGCTGGCGTCCAGGCCAGGTCGTTGATCATCTCTTCAAATGCATCCCAGTTGCGCCCAAAATAGCCTGGAAACTCCAATGCGGCGGCGGCAGCGCGCAGGAAGCTGGTCTTGTCGTGCGTCAACCGCCCATCAAGATGAAAAACGCGCCAGCCGCGCGGCTGCACTGCGCGTTCGAGTCTATGCTGCGACGCTGGGGAGAGCCAGCGGTAGACGCCATTGGCTTGCTGGCGTTCAAAGAGTTGTTCCAGTTCGTTCATGGCATCCATATCCGGGCAAAGCTGGCGTAATGATCCTCGGTGTAATAGAGCTCACCGGCTGCGCCGCGTACAATGCGCCGCGCGCCGCGATCACTTTCACCGGGTGTGATCACGGTGTATTCGCGGTAGTAGCCACTGGGCTTGCGTGGCAATAGTTGTTCGCGGTTCTGAAAGACCGAACCATCCTTGCTGAAAGGAAATGGTCCCCCGCGCGCGATCAGCGCCAGCGTCTCCAGCGCTTCTGGCGGCAATTCTTCCGATGTAATCACGCGCAGCCCGTCGATCTGCGCGGGTGGACCGCGCACAGGCGTCGCCGTCGGTCTGGGGGATTCAGGAGGCTTCGTAGGGATTTTCGTCGGCGCCGTCAATGCCGCCGGCGCTTCAAATGTCGGCGTCTCGGCTATCACGGCGACCTGAGGTTCCATCGGTGGCGCGGGCGTAGATTCAGAGGTGGGGGTGTCTGGCGCCGCAAGCGTAACGGCGGACGCTTGCGCAATGATCGCTGTCGCTGTCGTCGGCGGCGTCTGAGGCACAGACGACCGCGACAGCAGCATCCAGACTGCCAACGCAAGCACACCGACGACAAACAAAGGCACAAAGCCGCCGCGACGCGGAGTTGAACGATGCACAAATAGCTCCCTTCAAGCGTCAACGTCGCCAGGTTTTTCCCTGATCCGACGTTGCGCAGTCCCCACCTTACTGAAAACGCCGAACATCCCACAACGTTAAGCGTCGCACGGAGTATAGCGCACATGACCGCCGCCTTCAACCGTCCACGATTGCCGCCACCCGTTCCAATCCCACTGCCTGCGCCGCCCGTAACCGGTATAGCCCGTCCACCAAGAGATACCCATCGGTGACCAGGATAGTGTCCAGCCCACCGCTGCGTTCGATGTAGCTCAAATCGGGCAGCTGATCGCCGGCGAGGCGCCAACGCGCTTTCGGCGTCGGGCGAATACCGGCATCGACCAGCGCGCGCCGCCCGCCGATCTCGATGAGGATGCTGCTGGCGCCCACTTCATCGGCGCCCCCCGAAAGGTGATCTCCACGGCTGTCGTTACTGGGATGGCTGACGCAATGCGTAGAGCGCCAGTAATGCAAAGGCTGTCGTGCGCGTATCGGCGTTGTCGTGCGGGCCGGCAGCGGTGTAGTGCGCGGCAAAGCCGCCATCGGCGCCTTGCAAACTCAGCAGCCGCCGCACAATGGCATCATTGACAGGCTCGCCCAAACGGGCGCCAGCGAGCAGCGCCAATGTCAGGTCGGCGGTGGCGTAACGCTCTGCATTGGCGGCGTCATGGAAGCCGACGCCGTCGAACATCGCCATGGCGGTGGTGAAGAGCTTTTGCGCCTGCGCAGCATCGCCCTGGTTCCAGGCATTGAGGGCGGCAAAGAACGTGAAATCTGCGCGGTTCGCCCAATCGTCGATGGCGCCGGAGCCGGTGTATTCTTCCAGCCAGACGGTGGGCGACACTTCGTGTTGCACAGCGACGGCTGGCGGCCATGCCACTGTTCCGCCGCGCAATGTCTCGATCAGGCCATGCGGAGGAGCGCCAAACGTCGCCAGTTCGGTCTCCAGCTCAACGGTGAGGTCTGCGGCGTGCGCATCCTGCATCACCCATTCAACGAGCAAATTGTCGGGCGTCAGCCAGTGGCGTGGATCATCTGGCGCGGCGCGCACCAGGCCAACTTCGGCGTCGAGCTGGCGCGTCAAGAAGGCGAGGGCGCGGCCAAGCGTCGGTTGAAAGACCATCGGCGTGGGGGTGGGCGCGACGAGTGGCGCCGCAACCGTGCACGCAGCCAGCAGCGGGAAGAATATCAAGATGAGAAGTCGGCGACGCATGGGGAACCCTCCTGTGTTTATGGCTTGTAGGAGTAGGAACAACCTTTCATCATTGTACCGTGATTGTAGACATTTGGAGAGATAGGGGAAGGCGCTGGACGCGGAACTCGCGCTAGCGCGTCCCGGTGGTGGGGGCAAAAGCCACGCCCGGCGGCATGCGCACGCTGGACGTGACGCTGCCCGGCTTCCGCCGCGATAATCTGCTCGGCGATTCATCTGTTGGGCGGGGCGTCGCCTTCTTCAGAGCTCCCGAAACACCGCCCGCCCGTTCACCATCCTCAACAGCGGCTTCACCTGGGCGATCTCCGATGCTGTCTC
>DMDA01000055.1:0-11269 GCA_003451595.1 Chloroflexota bacterium
TGTAGGTCGATGCAGTGCTGGCGGATGATCCTGGCGGCGTGCGAACGCAATTGGATCGTGTCGAAAAACTGTTGCAAAATTGACCGCGTCTGCCGCCTTCGGTATAATCAAGGACGCGCCATTTTTCGGGCGCTGTCGTCGATGCCAGGCGGATGCGTGTGCCTGGCCACATCGGCGTTTCAGCGATTTGTACCGACTAGCGCCGGTGACAGTATGGCGACGCCTTCACGGCAAGCGTCACTACTGGAAACGTGGCCGGCCGTTGACAATGAAATTCTGTAGTAGGAGTCCAAAATGTCTGATTTGAAATTGATGGCCGACCCGCGCACACTTACCGGGCGCAAAGTGAATCAGCTGCGTCGTCAGGGCATTGTACCTGTTGTTGTGTACGGCGCCCAGACCAAGCCGGTGAATCTGCAAGTCCCCGACCGCGAGTTGGAACGTACGCTGCACGCCGGCGGCGCGTCGCAGGTGGTGACGGTGACGGTAAGTGATGGCGATGTGCACAATGTCCTGATCAAGAACGTGCAGCGCGAGCCGGTCTACCACAGCCTGCTTCACGCCGACTTCTACGCAGTCAACATGAATGAGGCGCAGCGCGTGGCGGTGCCGTTGGTTGCAGTAGGGAAGGCGTCGGGCATGGCTGCTGGCTTGATGTTCTTCCAGGCGCACGAGATGATCCATATCGAGGCGCTGCCTGCCGATATTCCCGCTGAGATCGAGGTTGATATCACGCCGCTGACATTGGAAACGCCGATTCACGTGCGCGACTTGCCAGCCATCAAGGGCGTCACCTATGTCGATGATCCCGATGAAGTTGTCTTTACGCTGATGGTGACGCGTGCGGCCGAGGCTGAAGAAGCCGCTACAGAAGATGTTGCTGCTGAGCCAGAAGTGGTCAAGAAGGGCAAGCAGACCGAAGAAGAAGAGTAAAGATTGGAGATTGGAGATTAAGAGATTGGAGATGGTTCGGTCACCAGAACCTCCAATCTCCACTCTCCAATCTCTTAATCCCTTAATCTCTTAATCTCCTCATCTCTCCTGATTCATCAAAACGGCGCCTCGTCCAGGAACTGCATTGGATCTACTGCCACCCCATCGATGCGTAGCTCCCAATGTAGATGAGCGCCCGTGCTCAACCCCGTGTTGCCCACCAGGCCCAACACATCTCCTGTCTCTACTCGCGTGCCGGGCGTCACCTTCATCTCACTCATGTGCCAGTAACCGGTAAAGACGCCTTGCCCGTGATCGATGATCACGGCATTGCCGCGCACGGCCAATGGCTCAGCCAGCACGACGACGCCTGGCGCCGGTGCAAAGATCAACGTGCCCTCCGGCGCGCCGAAATCCTGACCAGCGTGGAAATTGCCGATGTCGGCAACGGAGTAGGTGCGCCGTGTGCCGAATGGGCTGGTCGTGGGATAATCGACGCTAATGGGGCGCTGGAAGACGTCGCGCCACCACAACGTCGGGCTGATCTGCGACCAGATCGCCACCACCCGCTCCCGCTCCGCCACCACGACATCGGGCGTCAAGACATCCGCCTTCTCCTGTGCAACAACGATTTCCTGGTAGTCATAGGGGCCGGCGACAACGGTGACCGGCCAGGAGCGCACGATCTCGACGCCGCGCGCGGTGATGTAGCCAATCTCAAGGGGGTAGACGCTAGGTTCAAGCAAGGCATCGACGGGGACGAAGGCAAAATGATGCAGGCCGTCCTCACCGAGCGGGATGAAGGTCAGCGGTTGCCCATTCCAGCGCCCGATCAAGTTCAGCGGGCGGCTGCTGATGACATCGACGCGTCCGGTGCGCCCCTGCACGATCTCTGCTGGCGCGTCCAGCGCGGTGATGGCGCCGAGCGTAACCGTCATTGGCGGCACGACATCCGCTGGCACCCGCACCGGTTGGCCGGGAAAGAGCCGTCGCGTGCCGGGGGCGCCGTTTAACTCGGCGACGAGGGCGGGGTCGAGCGCATAGCGTGCCGCCAGGGTGGCGAGCGTGTCGCCAGCGGCAGCGCGTACAACCCCGGTGGCAGTGGTCGCCGCCAGCGCGGCGACAGGCAACGACCCATCGGCGTTGGGAATCACCAGCACCTGGCCAACGCGAATCCGGTTTGGATCATCGATGGCGTTGGCTACGATCAAGGCGTCAAGGGGAACGCCGAACTTCGTCGCAATCGCTCCCAGCGTATCGCCGGGAGCAACGGTGTAGGCGCCGGCAGCATCTTGTGCGTGCAGCGGGCGCGCCAGCGTCAACAGCAGCAGCAGGGTGATGAGAAAGCGGCCCGTCGCCAGGCTATTCCGGCGCTCCATAGACGCTTGGTTTCAGCACGCCAATAAAGGGTAAGTTGCGATAGATCTCGTCATAGTCCAGCCCGTAGCCGACGACGAATTCGTTCGGGATCGAGAAGCCCACCCAATCGACGTGAATATCGACTTCGCGGCGTTCGGGTTTATCGAGCAACGTCATGATACGCAGCGACGCAGGGCGGCGTTCCTGTAGGATGCGCACCAAGTAGCTCAGGGTGCGCCCGCTGTCGATGATGTCTTCGACAACCACGATATTGCGCCCTTCAATCGAACTGTTCAGGTCTTTCAATATCCGCACGACGCCGCTGCTGCTCGTGCCGGCGCCATAGCTACTGGTCGCCATGAAGTCAATCTCATGCGGGATCGTGATCGCACGGATCAAGTCGGCCATGAAGATGATGCTGCCTTTGAGCACCGAGACAAGCAGTAAATCCTTGTGGGCATATTCACGGTTGATCACGTCGCCCAGCTCGCGAACTCGTTTGCGGATGGTGACTTCATCGACCAGCACTTTGGCGATGTCCTGATGCAGGCTCACTTTGTCGAAGACGGGGCGGTGCGGCTGGGTGCTCATGGTGGGTGCTGTCCTGTGATCGTGTTTATGGTGTCGTGGTGCGGACTTGTCGCACGATGTAGACCTGGTCGCCAATGGTCAGCTGGAAGCCAGGCTCCGGTGTCGGCGCCGGCGCTTCTGCTGTATCTAGTGATGCCGTGATCGGGGTCTGATCGATGGGACCGGTCGCTTCCACCAATTCCCCAAAGACCCATGCCTGGGCGCCGGCAGCCTCGACCTGCCACCACGTGGTCGCAGCATCGCGACCCACGATCGGCAAGCGGTTGCCTTCGACGACATAGCCAAGCAGGTCAAAGGTCACGCCCGGCCCGGCGCGTAGATTGAGCACCGGCGTGCGCACGATGGCAGTGGGCGCGTCCGGCGTGGCGGCGGCGAGAGTGTTTTCTGCCACCAACGGCGCATTCGATGCACTGGCGCTTTTGAACTGGCTGCTCCAGGTCGCTGTCAGGTCAAGATATTGGCGGCCAAAGGCGGCGCTCGGTTCGATATAGCTGCCTTCAGGCCACTCGTTAAAGCTATTGATAATCACCCAATCGGCGCCACTGTCGATTGCAGCCCGCCAGCTGCGTGTGTAATAGGCGCCGCCTTCACGATCCTGGGCAAAGCCACTACCCGGGCGAATCTTGACATCGTTGTAGCCGGGCATCACGGTCGCCACCCATACACCACCTGCCGCATCGACGCGTGCAGCAAACTTGCGATTCGTGGCCAGCAAGTCGGATGGCGGGTTCCACGTGTTGCTATAGAGATGGTGTCCATCGAAGACAGCCAGCAGAGATGTGTCCACCCCCTCGCTTACCCAGAAGGCGCCATGATTCGGATCGACCTGGTTGCGAATTGTCGCCCATGTGTCTATACCGTATAGTCCTGGTCGCCAGAAAAAGACGACGGGGCGTCCATCCACGCGTAGATACGCAGGGTGATTGGCGTGGACATTGAGCAGATGTTGCAGCGCGCTTGTCGTGGCCTCGACGCTGCCCAGAAAGGGTGAATCGGTCTCGAAGAGCACCGCAATCTTGAAGCCACGCGCTGCGGCTTCATCGAGCAGTGCGGCCAAATTGGGTTCGGTCTGGTTGCTGGCGCCGTCTGGCCCGTACCAGGCGACAACCAGTGCATCGATGCCGGCGCTCATGGCCTGATCGATGTGGCGTCCCATCACGCTGCGGTCGCGGCTGACGTAGCTCTCGGCGGGCAGGTCGCTCAGTTTGTCGTAGTTCCAGGTGGTTTCGTCAAACCAGGTGTAGTAGAAAGCCAACACCAGCCGCTCGGAGATGCTCTGGGCGGGCGGGCGGCTCGCAGGGGCGGCGCTGGCGGCGCGTGGGTATTGCAGCAACGCGCCGAGCATCATCGCCAGGAGCAGCAAGAGCAAGGTAATCAGGATGCGCCAGCCCAGATGAAACCCGCGTTCTGGATGTTCTTCGACGGCGGCCAGGGTCGAATCAAATTGCAACGGTTCACGCATACGTTCTCCACTCACAAGCGGTGATGGTATCACGCTGCCCGTGTGCGGCAAAAATCACTCAGGGGCGTGGGCGGCGTTGCGCGGTGCGCCTGGCGCTATTTGCATGGCGGGCAGGGACAGCAATTCGCTCAGCATCATGGCGGTGGCGCCCCAGACAGTGTATTCACCCAGTGCAAAGAACGGCACTTCGATCTCGCGACCGCGCAATATCCAGGGTTCCACGCGTCGGGTTGTAGGGTCCAGGAGTGCGTTCAGCGGCGCCTCGATGAGCGCTGCCACCTCATAGGGGTCGGGGTTGAAGGCAGGGCGATAGTCGATCCAGCCGACGACGGGCTGCACCAGATAGTTGCTGGCCGAGACATAGAGCGGGGTGAGCTGCCCCAACACTGTGAACTGGCTGGGGTGCACGCCGATCTCTTCGTAGGTTTCGCGTAGGGCAGTCGCTGTCAAATCGCCGTCTATTGTTTCATAGCCGCCGCCCGGAAATCCGATTTGTCCGCTATGTACGCCGGGATACGTTGGCCGCAAAATAAGCGGAAGGAAGATTTGCCCTTCGTGTGGATAGAGCAGCGCTAAAACCCCCCCACGCCGGGCATCGAGGCGAGGGGAATCGTGGAGTTCGCCGCCGGGGCGCGGGCGCGGCGCCATACGATACTGAGCTGCGCGTCCGGGCAGCGGTGCATTCAGGTCGCGACGGAGTTGTCGTAGAAATGGTTCGTAGGTTTCCAGCATGGCAGCTTCCGTCGTCACGCTTCCCGTCGTCACGCTTCCCGTCGTCACGCTTCCCGTCGTCACGCTTCCCGTCGTCACGCTTCTGTCGTTACACGTCCGTCGTTACGCGGACGATCAATCCCTTGAGATACTCCCCTTCCGGGAAGGTGATGGCGACCGGATGGTCGGCGCTCTGGCGCAAGCTTTCAAGCACCTGGACGGGGCGCCCAGCGTCGATGGCGGCGCCAAAGAGCACTTTCTGGAAGAGTTCGGCGCTGACCAGCCCGCTGCAACTGAAGGTCGCCAGGATGCCGCCCGGTCGCAGACGCCGCAGCGCCAGACGATTGATTTCTTTATAGCCGCGCAGCGCCCGCTCCACCGCCGCCTGATTGTGCGCAAACTTGGGCGGGTCAAGAATCACGACATCGTATACGCGATCTGGCTCTGCCTCCCAATCGCGCAGCACTGTGAAGACATCGCCAGCGATGTTTTCGGTGAGCGCCTCAGGGTCGAAACCGTTGCGCCGCAGATTCGTCTCCGCCAGCGTCAGCGCCTCGACGCTCGTGTCCAGGTTGGTGACGTGGGCGGCGCCAGCCCGGAGCGCGTGCACGGCAAAGGCGCCCGTGTAGCTGAAGGCATTGAGGACGCGCTGCGCACCGCAGTAAGCCGCCACGCGCCGACGATTGGCGCGCTGGTCGGTGTAGAAACCTGTCTTCTGCCCATGCAGCAGGTCGACAGAAAAGGTCAGCCCATCTTCGGTGATTTCGATCATGTGTTCTGCTGCCTCGCCTGCCAGCAACCCACTGACCGGCGTCAACCCTTCCAGCCGGCGCACGTTCATGTCGCTGCGCTCTATGACGCCCCGCGCGCCGGTTTCGGTCAGCAGCAGCTCAGCCAATTCGTGTTTGCGCCGATCGATGGCAAGCGTGCCTGCCTGCAGCACCAGGAAATCGCCAAAGCGATCCACGGTGAGGCCGGGTAGAAAGTCGCTCTCAGCGTTGATCAGGCGTAGCGCAGTGCAGCCTTGCACCTCTGGCAGCGCGGCGCGCATCGCCAATGCCGCGCGCACGCGCCGTTGCCAGAAGTTGGCGTCGATCCGCTCGGCGGCGTCCCAGGTGAGCAACCGCACCTGAATTTGACTGCGTCGGTTGAGGTAGCCACGCGCCAGAAATGCGCCCTGCACATCGCACACATCGACGATCTCACCGTCGGCGGCGGCGGGGGACATCGACGCGATGGCGCCGCTAAAGAGCCAGGGGTGGCGCTGGCGCACCGGTTTTTCACGTCCCGGCTTGAGAACGACCGCCGGGTACTCACTGACGGGCATGGTTTTCGTCACGAATGTGCTCCACTTCCCAACCAAAATCGTTGATACGGATAGATTCACCTGGCAGACGAACGGTCTTGGTCGCAGGGTCGTAGGTGAAGGCGAGTTCGGCGCCACCCGCTGTCGTCAGGACGCCTGCGACGGTCGCAATGCTCCGTTGTGTGAAGCGCACGCGATAGCCTTTGTAGATGACCCAATGTGTCAGCGCCTTGACATCAACGCGCATGGTGTTCTCCTCAGAACGTAGCCCGGTTGGACAGGATTCATGCGTGCCGCAACTTCACCCAGTCTCTGGTGCGTGACGCCATGTCAGCGCCAGAACGCGACGCGTCTGTGTGGTGATCCGCGCGGTATGTGCCTGCGCCAGCCCACACACCCAGAGCAACAGGCCGCTGGCGTCATCTACAATTACCGGCCAGCCAGGACGCAGCGCCGGTGCAATCTTGGCGTCGGTGAACAGGTCACCGACCAGTTTGTGTTTGCCCGCCAGCCCCAATGGTGCGATGCGATCGCCAGGTTGTGGCGTCGTGAGCACCGGCGCATTCACTGCGTCGGCGTCGCAGAATGCTGTCCAGCGGTTTGGGTTGCGCTGCCACTCCGCAGGCAGTGCATCCCGATCGAACGTCTGGCTTGTCAGTCGCCACGCGCCGATCACGTACTCACCGGTGCGTGGCAACGCCGCGCGCACAACTTGTCGGCGCCAGCTGGCGTCAAGCCATGGTCCCTCAGGCGCAATGGGCAGCTCATCCTGGCGATGCAGCGCCAGGTGCAGCTGGCGATCAACGGTCACGATGCTCCAGGCCAGCCCTGCCGCCAGTGGATGTGCACCGGATCGGGCGGATGTTGCCATGACCTGCGCCGCCAGCGTCATGACCTGGGCGGCGCCGATAGCGCGCAGGTCGGCGCCTAGCGAGCGCAGCGCCATCCGCAGAACGCCGCGCCGGTCACCCTCAGACAGACGCCGCAGGTCGGTCAGATTGAGCAGCACGCGCGCGTGATCTTGGGCAACGATCAAGTTTTGCAGTGTCTGCCGGTCGTGAGCGTCAAGTCGCTCAACATCCTCTGCCAGCAACGTGGTCGTGCGCGCCAGTGTTGCCACCACCTGTGGATTGAGCTGCGCCAGCATCGGGAGCACCGCATGGCGGATCAAATTGCGGCTGCGCGTTCTGTCGGCGTTGCTTTCATCTTCGCTCCAGGTCAGTTTGTGACGACGGGCATAGTCGGCCAGCTCGGTGCGCGTCAACGCCAGCAGCGGGCGCACGACGCGCACTGGGCGCGACGTCAGGGGGGCGGCGTCAAGCAGTGTGACCGGACGCATTGCTGCGAGACCACTTAGTCCGCTGCCCTGCACCAGCCTCAGCAGCAGCGTTTCCGCCTGATCTTGCGCATGGTGCGCGACTACCAGGATGGGAACCAGCGCCGACGGCGTGACGTTACAGGCGATTGTGCAGAGCGCGCGATAGCGAGCCTGACGCGCCGCAGCTTCGAGACCGGCCGGGTCAGCGCGCAGGCTTGCGCCGTTGAGTTGCACTAGATGAAAAGGCATCGCGGCCTGCGCAGCCAGTTGGCGCACGAAAGCCGCGTCCGTTGCAGAAGCCGGGCGTAGTCCATGATCGACGTGTGCGACATGCAGGTCGAGTTTCCATTCTGATGCGAATTGCATCAGAATATGAAGAAGCGTCACACTATCCAGGCCGCCACTAACAGCCACGACGACTGGGCATGACGTTGTGGTGAGCGGGAAGAGTTTGTCGTGGCGTTGAGCCTGTACAAAGTGCGCCAGGACAGGATCGGATGCGTGTGTAGCTGTGGTGTAAGTCGATGGTTTAGGTAGCACATCTGCATTATAATGCAGTCGAGGCAGAGGAAGCAGATTAGAGATATGTTGCAAAGTCTTTTTTGGCGGTGTCCTGGCTGTGGTATACTCAAGTGTAATTTTTCTGTGGTTTCGTCACAGACACCGAGCAGGTAAACACGCACAGATGTTAATACATCTTGTGCCATGAGGAGATAAAGTACGTGTGAATAACCCGGTCGATTGGCTCTTAGGGCTGTTTTCACTCGATATCGGGATCGATCTAGGCACGGCGAATACACTTGTCCATGTCAAGAATCGAGGAATCGTCATCAACGAGCCATCGGTGGTCGCCATCGATATTTCGTCGCGGCGGCGTAATCGCGTCAAGGCGGTTGGCAGCGAGGCCAAAGAGATGGTAGGGCGCACACCATCGCACATTGTCGCCATTCGCCCGCTGCAAGATGGCGTTATCTCTGACTTCGATGTGACCGAGCAGATGATCCACCACTTCATTGGCAAAGTGCATGGTGGCCGCTTTGGCGCCGCCCGCCCGCGAGTGGTGATCGGCATCCCGTCGGGGGTGACTGAAGTGGAAAAACGTGCCGTGCGCGATGCCGCGATCAGCGCCGGCGCGCGTGAGGCGGGTTTGGTTGAGGAGCCGATGGCCGCTGCAATTGGCGCCGGGCTGCCGGTGACAGAATCGATCGGATCCATGATTGTGGACATCGGCGGCGGCACGACCGAGGTGGCGGTGATTTCATTGGGGGGCATTGTGGTCTCGCGTTCGATCCGCGTGGCGGGTGACGAGATGAACGAAGACATCATCAATTATGCCCGCCAGAAATACAACCTGCTGATCGGCGAACGCATGGCGGAGCGCGCCAAGATCGAGATCGGCTCGGCCTATCCGCTGGAGCGCGAACGCACGATGATCCTGCGTGGGCGCAATTTGATCACCGGCTTGCCGGAGGCTGTCGAGGTCAGCTCGGTGGAGATCCGCGAGGCGCTCTCCGGCTCCGTGCAGGTCATCGTTGATGCGGTCAAGGCAACGCTGGATGAGACGCCGCCCGAATTAGTGGCCGACTTGATGGAATATGGCATTGTGCTGGCGGGTGGCGGGGCGCTGTTACAGGGATTGGCGCAGCGTCTACAGGATGAAACCCGCATGCATGTGTATGTTGCTGACAATCCGTTGACGGCAGTGGCGATGGGCACCGGCATGATTTTGGAAAAACCCGAGTTCTATCGCGAGACGTTGACCAGCATGCAACGAAAGGCGACGATTCGATAGCATTGTTCACGGATTCAACCGCTTTCCATGCGTAGCACCGAACGACGACCCTGGAGTTTCAGCGATATTGGCGTGCGCGTCGGCTTGCTTGCATTGGCCGCCGTATTGCTGATGGCGTTGCAAATCTCCGGCAACCTGCGCCCCGTGCAGAGTTTCATCACCCAGTTGACCGCACCCGCGCAATTGAGCGCCACCGGCGTCACCTCCAGCGTCGAGGGCTTCCTGACGTCGCTGGCGCGGCTGCGCACACTGGAACAGGAGTACGCCGCACTACAGACACGCGCTGAGCAATTGGAAGCCGAAAACAACACCCTGCGTGAGGTTGAACAAGAAAACGAGCGATTGCGTTCGTTGCTCAAATTTGCGGAGACGCGCCCACGCCTTGAGTTGCGCGGCGCACAGATCGTTGCCCGCGTGATCGGCGAGGAGAGCACAAACTTTAGCGAGACGATTCTGATTGACCTGGGAGCGGTGCACGGAATTCGCACCGGGATGCCGGTGGTCACCGATCAAGGGCTGGTTGGGCGCATCAGCGAAGTGACCGAGAACATCTCGAAAGTGCTGTTGCTCAACGATGTAGGCAGTTCGGCCAGCGCACTATTGGCCGAAAGCCGACTCAACGGCATCGTACATGGCAGCGCCAGCGGCGACCTGATCATGGACTTCATCCCGCAGGGGCCGACCTTTACGGTGGGTGAAGCCGTGCTCAGCTCCGGGCTGGGTGGCAAATTCCCGCGTGGTCTAGCCATCGGCGTGATCGAGTCCATCGATTCGCAGCCCAACGCAGTCTTTCAGACAGCGCGCGTACACCCGGCGGTGGACTTTGGCAGCCTGGAACTGGTGATGGTGATCACCAACTTTGAGCCGAATGAATCGCTGCCTGATTTGCTGCTGCAGCAGAGTGCGGTCACGCCGACGCCCGCCGTTGCGCCGACCGAGGGGGCTACGCCATGAATCGCGGTGCGCTCTACTATTTGATGATTCCATTGTTGCTGCTATTCTCGCTGCTGCAATCGACGACGGTGGCGCGCTTCAAGCTGGCGGGCGTCAAACCGGATTTAGTGCTGCTGCTGATCGTTGTCGGCGCGCTGGTGTATGGTGCGCGCCCTGCGGTGTTGTGGGCCTTTATCGCTGGCATCGGGCTGGACATTTTCAGCGGCGGCCCCTTGGGGGCGTCAAGTCTGGCGTTGATGGCGAGCGCGCTGATTGCCGGGTTGGGCCATCGTCCCTTCTCGCGATTCAATATCCTGGTGCCGCTGACCGCCGTCGCACTGGGCACGCTGGCCTACGCTGCCGTCTATCTGACGATTCTGGCTATTCTCGACGTGACAGGCGCCTCGACGCTGCGGCTGCCCTTGCTGGACACGGTGCGTAATATCGTATTGCCCGTGACCGTGTATAATACGGCGCTCATGCTGCTGCTGCTGCCGGTGTTGAATCGTCTGCCTGAAAGCCAGGATTTGTAAGCGGGCTGTTGCTTTGGCGCTTGCGTGCAGTTCCAGCCATTGTGGCAGGGCGCACGGGCGATTGATGGCTTATGTTTGAAGAACGTACAGGTCGTGACACTGCCAATCTTGCGATGCTGGCTTTTCGCCTGGGGATCGTGATCACCTTCGTGGTCATGGTTGCCAGGATGTTCCAGTTGCAGGTGTTGCAGAACGAGCGGTATGAGACGCTGGCCAATCGCAATCGACTGTTACGGATCGAAACGCCAGCCCCGCGCGGCGTGATCTACGATCGCACTGGCACGATTCTGGTGCGCAATCGCCCTAGCTTTGAAGTGGCGTTGGTGCCCGA
>DMDA01000055.1:11531-14367 GCA_003451595.1 Chloroflexota bacterium
GCCGATGTCGATCGGGATGTGGCGCTGCGCATGGCAGAGATTCTTTTCATCAAACTCGGTTACGAAGACTTCGTGCGCACGGTGCAGCAGGCTGGTGTGTCCATCACCTTTCTGGATGAACCGGCGTTCGTGACGCCGGTGACCGACGATGGTCGCCTGAGCATGGCAGAACCACGCAAAGTCTACTTTCCCGATCTGGAGCAGCCATTGCCGCTGGAAGGGCTGGTTGCGCTGGTCAAACGCGCCGTCGCTATTCAGAGCCTGGGCAGCGCCTCCGACCCGGTGCCCATTTTGGATGGCATCGACCGCATTCGCGCCTTCGAAGTGTCGGAGGATAGTTTCCGGATTCCGGCGGTGCGCGTCAATCAGGTGCCCGTGCGCGAGTACATTTATGGCGACTTGCTGAGTCATGTGCTGGGCTTTATGGGGCCGATTCCGGCCTTTGCCGCTGCGGAGTACAAGGCAGCCGGTTATAACAATCCCAACGAAAAGGTGGGATTGAACGGGCTGGAGTACACCTATCAAGAGGCGCTGCGCGGCAAACCGGGCGTGCGCAACTCCGAACGCGACATCCTTGGCGTGGATGTGCGCACCGTGGGGCCGGTGGTCGAGCCGGTGCCAGGGTTGAATCTTTATCTGAACATCGACCGTCGTTTGCAGGCGGTGATGCGCGACGCGCTCGAGGAAAAGATGACCGAACTCAATGCGCCATGGGGAGTGACGGTGGCGATCAACCCCCAGAACGGCGCTGTGCTAGGTATGGTCAGTCTGCCTTCCTATGACAACAATATCTTTGCCGAACGCATCGACGAGAGATACCTGGCGCTGGAGGCTGATGAGCGCCGCCCGCTGATCAACCATGCCATCGGCGGGTTGTATCCGCCCGGCTCCACCTTCAAGATGGTGACGGCGGCAGCCGGCCTGGCCGAGAGCGTGATCACGCCGGAGACGGTGATCGTGGACGCTGGCCCGATCTATTTGCCCAATCAGTACTTTCCTAACGACATGTCGCAGGCACAGAAATTTGTGAGTTGGAATCATAAGAATGGCGTCGTGCATGGGCGTCTTACCGTGGAAAGTGCGCTGGCGCTTTCGAATGACATCTATTTCTATTATCTGGGCGGCGGCTATCTGGAAGACTTCAAAGGGTTAGGGCAACGATTGCTGAGCAAATGGGCTGAGTTGTTTGGCTTTGGCGAGACAACTGGCATCGACTTGCCTGGCGAGGTGACATCGCTGGTGCCGACCGACCAATGGAAGCGCCAGTTGTTCGCTGAGCCGTGGACGACTGGCGACAGCTACAATATGGCGATCGGGCAGGGCTACGTGCTGGCAACCCCGCTTCAGGTGCTGGTCGAAACGATGGCGGTGGCGAATGGCGGCACGATCTACGTGCCCAAGGTTGTGCACCACATGACCGACGCCAACGGCGGCGTGCAGAAGGACTTTGAGCCGGAGATCAAGCGCAAACTACCCATTGATCCGGAGGAGCTGGAAGTGGTGCGCAAGGGGATGTGGGATGTCGTGAACGCCGATTACGGCACCGGGCGCGCGGCACAGGTGCCCGGGGTGGTGATCGCTGGCAAGACCGGCACCGCCGAGTTCTGTGAGTACATTCCCGAAAAGCAGGATTGCCGACGCGACGAAAAGGACAACCTCCCGACGCACGCCTGGTTTACTGCGTTTGCCCCCTACGACAACCCAGAGATCGCCATTGTGACCTTCATCTATGGCGGTGGTGAAGGCTCGGCGGCGGCGGTGCCGGTGACACAGAAAATCTTGCAGGCGTATTTTACCGAAATTTCACCGCAAGCCGTCAGCCCGGAAGCAGTGCAGGAGCCGTGAGGAAGCACGCATGAGTGAATCGCCCCTGTCTCAAGAGACTGTCCACCCGCCGCCCACCAACGGTCTGTCTGCGTTCCACGCGCGCATTGATGATCTATTGGACGATGTGACCACGCCTGCGGGACTTACCAACGACTCCGCGCCCACAGCACCCACGCAGAGCCTTGTGGCGCCGGCGCTGTCACCTTCATCGACCCGCGTGTCAAGCCTGTTTACGCCACTGCCAGAATCGACGCCCGGCGCAAGCAGCCCGTCACCAGCAGCGGATGCAGGCGCACCGTTGCCGGGTGAGCGTCTGGTGAGCGCGCCGCGTCGTCTGGTCACGCCAGCGTCATCAACCAACCTGCCACCGTTCCTGGTGCAACCAGCGCCGGCGCCGCCGTCAGCGCCGGGGGAATCCTCACCACCTGCTGCGCCATCTGTGGGCGAAGTAGCGTCGTCTAGCGCCGCCAGCGAAAGCAACGACGCACTGGCGCCTGCTAATCAGCTTGTCAACATTAAGGGGCGCAGCGACGGCATCACTGTCGAGGTGGGGCGCGGCAGTTGGAGTGATATTCTGGGGGCATTGACAAAGCGACTGGAGCAGTCGGCTGGCTTTTTCCGCAATGGCAGCGTGGCGTTGGATGTTGGCGCGCGCCCGGTGGTGGAGGATGAGCTGCGTCAGTTTGCCGTCGTCCTGACTCAATTTGAGATGAAGCTAGGCGTCGTGCGCACCAGTTCGGAACGCACTTTCCAGGCGGCATTGGCAACGGGGTTGACCGCCACGCTGGAGTCACCCGAAGGCGCACCAGTGGCCGCCGCAACGACCGCCGCCGCCAATACGGACACAGCCAGCTACTTTGTTTATCGTGGCTATCTGCGCTCCGGGCATCGGTTGCGACGCACCGAGAATATTCTGGTGATCGGCGACATCAATCCGGGCGCCGAGGTCATCAGCGAAGGCGATATTTTGGTGTGGGGAAGGTTACGCGGGGTGGTGCACGCTGGCGTG
>DMDA01000055.1:14639-15661 GCA_003451595.1 Chloroflexota bacterium
GTAATCACAGTCACCTCTGGCAAGGGCGGAGTGGGCAAGACGACGACAACGGCGAATCTCTGCGCAGCGCTGACGCAGTTGGGGCAGCGCGTCGTCGCCATCGACGCCGACATCGGGCTGCGCAATCTCGACCTGGTGATGGGGCTGGAAAACCGTATCGTCTACGACTCTATCGACGTTGCAGAGGGGCGTTGCACGTTGCAGCAGGCGTTGGTGCGCGACCCACGCGCCGAATTTCTTTACCTGTTGCCTGCCGCCCAGACGCGTGACAAGACCGACATCACACCTGAGCAGATGTGCAAAATCTGCCAGCAACTCGTCAACATTGCCGACTACGTATTGATCGACTCGCCGGCAGGCATTGAGCACGGCTTCAGCACGGCCATCGCGCCAGCCGACCGGGTGCTGATTGTGACTACGTCGGATGTGAGCGCGCTGCGCGACGCTGACAAGGTGATCTATCTGCTCGAACGCGATTGGCATCGCCAGCCAGGGTTGGTAATTAACCGCTTCAACCCGCGCCTGGTCAACAGTGGCGAGATGCGCGGCATCGATGACGTGCTGGACATCCTCGCCATCGATTTGATGGGCGTCGTGCCGGAGGATGAGCGACTGATGCTCTCAACCGATCGGGGGACGCCAGCCGCATTCGACCGGCGGATGCATGTGCGCCGCGCCTACGAAAATATCGCCCGACGCGTTATGGGCAACAACGTGCCACTGACCGACTACTATCGGGGCGGGTTTCGTGGGTGGTTGGCAAGGATATTTGGGAGATAGATGTTCGCGAGAATCAACTGGCGCCACTTTGATTGGTTGCTGCTGGTGGATGTGCTGATCCTGTGCGGCATCAGCGTCGCCATGATCTTCAGCGCCACGCACAATTCACCCACGCTGGCGGATTATTGGTTGCTACAGGTGCAATTTATCGGCATCGGCCTGGTCGCTCTCTTCGTTGTGGCGATGTTCGACTATCGACAGCTTTCGCTGCTGGCCGTGCCGGGCTTCATTGTCTTTATCAT
>DMDA01000055.1:15871-29122 GCA_003451595.1 Chloroflexota bacterium
AGCTGGATCAGCATTGGCGGCAGACTCGTACAACCCACAGAGGCGGGCAAGTTCCTGATCATTATCTTCCTGTCGTGGTATCTCAGCTGGTTCCGTGACAGCATGCACAAGTTCCCCTACCTGCTGATGGCGCTGATCCTGCTGTTTACACCACTGATCCTGGTCTACATTCAGCCTGATTTCGGCATGACCATCACCTATGCCTTCTTGGGCGGGGCGCTGATCATGGTCGCCGGTGTACGCTATCGGCATCTGGCGATCCTGGCGGCGATGGCGCTGTTGGCCGTGCCGTTGTTGGCCTCGACTTTGCAGGGGTACATGCTGGCGCGCATCTGCATCTTTCTTCCCACCGATGATGCGACGGGGCAGATCAGCGCACCGATTCTGAACTTCTTGCGCGCGGTCTTTGACAGCCTGCCCAGCGAGTGTGTCCAGCCAGAAGCCAATACCGCTGCTTCCTACAACGTGGAGCAGGCGTTGATTGCGGTTGGCAACGGTGGCTGGACTGGTCTGGGCTGGACGCATGGGACGCAGAACCAGCTTCACTTCTTGCGGGTGCGCCACACCGACTTCATCTTCAGCGTCATTGCCGAGGAATTGGGGATGGTCGGCGCATCACTGGTGTTGCTGCTGCTGCTCTTTGTAGTGTGGCGGGTGTTGCGCATCGCCGAGCGGGCGCCTGACCAGTTTGGCCGCCTGTTGGCAACGGGTGTGGCGGCGCTGATTTTCTTTCAGGTGCTGATCAACGTCGGCATGAATCTTAAGGTCATGCCGGTGACTGGTCTCACGCTGCCTTTCATCAGCTACGGCGGCAGTTCGCTGGTGTCCATGCTCTTTGCTATCGGTCTGGCGGAGAGCGTCGCCATGCGCCATCGCAAGATCGAGTTCTTCTAGCGACGCAACCGAGACCTAGACTTCCGACGTCTGAGTCTCCAGCGCCGCCAGCTCCGCTCGCGCAGCAGCCAACGCGGTTTCTAGCTCCGCAATCCGTGCTTCCAGTGCTTCCCGTCGTTCAGCCGGCGTGATCGGCGTCGCTGCCAGCGCTGGCGCTTTTTCATAGCGCCCATCGGAGCGGATCGCCAGCAAGTGCACGGCCCACAGCACGCCCGCCACGACGCTGTCCGCCAACTGGTGCGCCAGTTGATTGGAAGCAAGCGTCAATCCTTGTTCACCCAACAGCATCATCAGTAGCTGATAGACCACCTGCGCCAGCGAGATCAGCAGCACCAGTGCACCCACCAGCGCCACGCCGTACAGATAGAGTTTGCGCGGCCAGGAGTCGCGTTCGACTTCGCCAGCGGCGTCGGCGCGTTCGGCGTCGCGCTGCACGCGGCGCCAGAAGATCACCCAGACCGGCGCACCGACAGCCAGCAGCGCCAGGCCATTGGCTAACGGCTCCCGCCAGATGTCACCCGCCAGCCGCGCATCGAGCAACGCATGCAACAGCTCCACGGCGCCCACCCACAGCAACGCCAGCCCGGTTGCCGCCACCAGATAGGCGTAGATGCGGCGTACGGTCATACTTTGACTGCTGTCGCCATAGGCGTCCGTCTCGCGGCGCAGCGTCGTCCAGTACCAGAACCAGATTGCACCGCCGACCGGTATAAAGGAGACCGGGTCCACCATGCGGTTGAGCAGCTCGGCAGTCGAACCGCCATCGGTTCCGAACAACATCAGCAGACCTTCACGCAGCAGCAGCGCCGTCGGCGTCAGCGTCGCAATGGCGCCGATCAATGTGCCGATATAGAGATAGAGGCGGCGCAGCACTGCGCGCCCTTCCGCTGCGTGCAGCTTGACGACATCCTGCCATTGTTGCCAGGCAGCATGGAGCAGCCACAGCCCAACGAGCACCTGGCTGACGCCGCCGCCAAGCGGCAACCGCCACCAGTTGAGGTCGAGCGCCCCCAGCGTCTGATCAACGAACGCTTGCAGCCCCAGTTGGATCAGCGTGCGCGCCCCCCACACCGCAATGCTCAGGCCAATCAGCCCGGCTATCGCCAGGAAGAGTTGGCGCACGAAGCGGGCCGCCATTGCCTCGCGCCCCAGATCATTGTCTGCAACCAGCACTGTGTACCAGTGGTAAACCAGCCCAATGCCCAGCGCGGACATCGCCCCCCAATGCAACCAACCGGCCGGAATTGCTTCGGATAGACCAATCGGAGCGCCGACCGCCAGCCAGGCGAGTTCTTTGATCAGTCGGTACGCATTCGTGAGCATCACCACCAGGCCAGCCGCCGTCGAACTATAGAGAAAGAGCTTCCGCCATACCGAATTGCGCTCTGCGCTCTCTTCCTTACGCCGCTGTCCCAGCCACCAATGAATCAGAAAGAGCGGTGTAGCGACCAGCAACAGCCCGGTCGAACGCGCCGTCGCTGTCCGTATGAAGCTGGCTTGCAGCAGCCCATCGCTCTGTAGCCAGGCGCGGCTGAGGATGTCGAGCAGGTCGTTGATGCCAAAGAGCATGGCAACCTGACTGACAAACGCCACGAGGTAGACGTAAAGACGGCGCACTGCTGCCAGCCGGGTGGATTTGGTCGTCAAGACTTGTGTTGTGGTTTGCATAGGCATCACTCAGTAAAAGTATTCCTGCGCATTGATCTTCCAGACGCCATCTTCGCGGATCACTTCCACTGTACGTTCTGACGTCCACGTGTCGCCGCTGTTAAAGAGTCCCCCCGTTGTGTACGTGTCGATGGCAACGGTGACATACGCGCGGTTCGCGTCCTGCGGATCGGGTCTGACCCCCGTCACGCGCAGACGGCGCGCACTATCGCCATAAGTGAAGGTCTCGCCGCGCAATGGGCCATAACCGGTGTCGCTGGCTGCCTCTTTCAGCACCTGCGCGCTGTACTGTGTGCGCGCCATGGCAATGTCGCCCTGTCTTAGCGCCAGGAACGCATTATAGATGGGCGTTTCTGGTGCATCTTCCGTGCGGTATGCGTCCGGCGTCGCATTGCTGCTCTGGCTGACGGTGATCACGGCAGCCACGATCAGCAATCCAACAATCGCTAGAATGACAAGGGTAAATCGGTCAATTCTGATTTTCACAAGCACCTCCCTGAGATTTAGATATGATATCAACAGCAGCATAGCGCAGGCGCTGTCACATCTCAATCGGCAAAAGTGTACCATTGAGTGATACACCATTGGTGAGACGTAGGCGTCAGGAAGACTTGTTCCATTGAAGGGACAGGAAAGGTGAAGGGACAGGAAAAGCCGTGAATGATGCCGCAGCCGCGCCCGCCTGAAAGCTCTTGGGTGGCTTTCAGGCGGGCGCGGACAGACTACTGCGACGCGACGTAACGCTCCAGCTCGAAGGTGGCCTTATTGCGGCCATCGATATACTTGACGAGTGGATAGGGCGCAGCTTTGGCGATCCAGAGTCGACTGGTGGCGTCACCAGTATCCAGGGTGACGACCCAGGCATCATAGACGCCAGCGGGCACCGTCACTTCTTCGTCGCCGACGACGCTGACCGTGACGCGATCCAACACAGCGGCGACGGGCAAAAAGGTGTTGAGTTGCGTAGCATAGCCACGCGTCAGTGGCAGCGCCCGCACGATCATAGGTAGGGTGGTCGTATCGCGCACGTCGCTAGGCACTTCGGCGCGCTGGTTCGTCGTCACCGCCGCACGCGTGGTCAGCAACATGTCCACGGCGGGGCCATTGTACTGCGCATCGACCGTCTCCGTGCCGGCGGCGTTGGAGCGTTCCAAATAGGAAGCTGTCGGTCGAAAACCGGTGGCGGACACTTTGGTTGTGACCGTCTCGTTGTCGCCCTGCGTCTGAATGTTGCGCTGCAGCGACCAGATGGCCTTCCCGTCATCCGCGCTGCCAGCGGTGATGGTGTATGAGGCGCTGCCAGCGCGGTTGCCATCGACGTCGGTCACACGGAAGGTGTGTGTTTCGCCATCCTGCCAGGGCGCCGCGTTGAAGAGCAACGCCACCGGCGTTGGCCGACTGCATCCCGCAAACAGCGAGGCCGTTGCCAGCACGACGATCACCAACAGCAGCCTGGATTTGACCTGACCAAATCGGGGCGGAGCTACGCCAAAGTTCAGTTTTGTCATCGTTTGTTTTCCATCCAGCGCAGTGCAGTCAGCGCTAGAGCCGCCGCACCGATTGGCAGCGCATCCTCGTCGAGACGGAAGTCGGCGCGGTGAACCGGGTAGTATTCCGGCCAGGCAGGGTTATGCACACCGAGCCGCAAGAAGCAGCCCGGCGCTGCCTGCGCCATGTAACTGAAATCCTCGGCGCCCATCAACATCTCACCCTCGGCGACGTGATCCTCACCCAGCAGGTCGCGCAGAGTCGCCATCATGTGTGCGGTTGCTGTGGGATCGTTGACCGTGGGCGGATAGCCAGGGAAGATGGTCAACGCCGCGCGCCCGCCCAGCGGTTCGACAATGCTGACTGCCCGCCGCAGTTCGCTGTGCAGTACGTCACGCGCTTCTGGCGTAAAGGAACGGATCGTGCCGGTCATCGTCACCGTGTCTGGGATCACGTTGTCGACTGTGCCGCCATGAATCGTGGCGATGGTGATCACACCGTGCTCGGTCGGATCGAGGCGGCGGCTGACGACCTGGTGCACAGCATTGATGACGTGCGCCGAAAGCGCAATCGGATCGATCGTGCTTTGCGGTCGAGCGGCGTGGCCACCCGACCCGGTGATCACCAGTTCAAACTTGTCGGCGGCGGCCATCATCGGGCCGGGGCGCGTCGCCACGTAGCCGACATCGTGATGCGAATCGACGTGCAGGCCAAAGACGGCATCCAATCCTTGCAACGCCCCCTCTTCGACCATGCGCATCCCGCCAGACTTGCCTTCATCGTCTTGAGCCTCCTCGCTGGGCTGGAAGAGCAGTCGCACCGAGCCAGGCAGGCGGCCTTCGTCAGCCAGCTTCTTCAACAGGGTGGCGGCGCCCAACAACATTGCCGTGTGCGCATCATGACCGCATGCGTGCATAATGCCGGGGCGCGTGCTGTCGAACTCCGTGCCGTTGATTTCCAGGATTGGCAGCGCGTCCATGTCGGCGCGCAAGCCGACTACGGGGCCATCGCCGCCGCGAATGTGGCCAACGACGCCGGTTTTAGCAACCTCCGTTTCGGTCTCGATACCGAGATCAACTAGTGTGGCGTTGACCAGGCTGGCTGTCCGCTGTTCGGTGAAGGTTAGTTCCGGATAGCGATGGATCGTGCGCCGCCAGGCGCGAATGTTTTCGTGGATGGCTTTGGCGCGTGTGAGCAACTCGGCGGATGCAATCGTGCTGGACATAGCAAAATCCCCTTTTGATTGGGCCGGGCGTTTTCGCCTGGCGCGAAGGTCGTTTTGCCCATTATGATGGCAGACGCGGCAATTGCCAATCGTAAGGCATTATCCGATTCGAGAAGTTGGGCTGCAGGAGGGAGAGCGGGTAACGGGAATCGAACCCGTATCACCTGCTTGGAAGGCAGGAGCTTTGCCTTTAAGCTATACCCGCAAATCATCACCACAATTCAAATGAGAGTTTACCACCCAACAGCAGCGCATGCAAACGAGATTGGAGTTCAACGCCTCAATCGGGCTTGCCCTCGATTGCTTCCAACTGCGACCCATCCGGCGTGTCGAGCACGCGCCAGCCCAGTTCCTCAAGCTGCGCCCGCAACCGATCTGCTTCCGCCCAGGCTTTGTGCGCCTGCGCCGCAGTGCGTTGTTGCAGCAGCGCCAGCGCGTGATCATCCGGCACGCGTCTTTCGTGACGAGCCTGGCGGGCTGTGGCAACGTTTTCGAGCGTAGCGCGCCAGATGTCGCCCGGAATACCCGCCTGTGCTTCTGGCAGGCGATAGCTGCCCAGGATGGCAAGATCGAAGTGTGCGCCTGCCGCAAAGCGCTGCGTTGCTTCGCCATGCATGATGGTTATGCTGCCCGCACCGCGCACCACACCCTGCCCATTTGCCAGGTCAAGCGTCAGCGCCGTATTTTCATCGATGCCAATCACGCGTCGCGCCGGGTCAGCTGGCAGCATGGCAAGCAACTGCTCAAAGCGACGCCGCCCCAGATAGCAGCGGCTGGTGTCGAGCACTTCGCCGCCGTCGCCATTATTCCAATGCGACACAAAAATCAGGGAGAGACCAAAGTCACCGAAGAGATCGAGTCCCGCTTTCCAATGCAACTCCTCGCCAACCTTGTAGATTTCGTAGATCGGCAGCGTGTGCCGGCTGGCAGCCAGCACCATTGCGCTAGAAAAGATCAGCGCCGCGCCCGCCCGATGTAGCGCCCGCAACGTATGCCAGGCCAGGGAATCGGCGAGCTGGCGCACGGCGTAGGTCGGGCTGCCCGGCCCCATGAAGATCACATTGGCCGCGTAGAGCGGCGTGATGATGGCGGGCGCGTCCGGGCTGAACTCTGTCCCGCGTTTGCGCGCGGGCACGACCGTTGTCTGAGGATGAAAATTTTGCAGCCGCTTCTGCAAATATGCTGCAACTTGCCCTGCCACATAGTCGGAGTTTGGTTCGAAGCCGGCCGGCGTTTCCAGGATCGCCACGCGCGGCGCCTCACGCATCTGGGAGAACAGTGCATGGTAGATTTTCTGCGCACCGGGCGCGGTTTCGCCGGAGCCAAAGAGCGTGATCAAGCCAGGGCGGTTCGTCATCTCTATCTTCCTTCTTCCCATTCATCCTGCATGAGCGCTGCCAACGTCACTGGCCGGTGTACATGGATGTCGTGCGCGGTATCGGGCAGCCAGTGGACACGCACCTGCGCCAATCCCTGCTCCGCCGCCGCCACTTGGCTCCGCTTGGCCGCCATCCACTCTGGATTATTGGCGTCCTCAGCGACTACGATTGTTACAGGGCATGTGATCAGCGGATATAGCTCTGACGGGCGTTGTTCCCACAGAGCGCGCAGGATCGCCATGTGCCGTTCCAGCGTCAGCCAGGGGCGCACCGTGCCATCGGGCAGCGTCTCGAAGTTGTTGAGCGTCGCCGCGACGCCCGCCGCTGTCCAGTCAGGATGCATGGCTTGGATGCGTGCTGCTAGCTCCTGGCGCAGCGCGCCAGCCAGCGACGGTGGGCGCAGCTCGCTAGCGACTCGCTCCCAGCTCATGCCAGGGCGCGCCTGCAGGTCGAGAAAGCCGCCATCCACCAGGATCAAGCGCTGCGCCACCAGGGGATGACGCGCGCCATATGCCAGTACGACATTGCCACCCCACGACTGGCCAGCAATGACAGGGGCGTCAATTGCCATTTCTTGCAACAGGAAGTGCAGATCGTCGGTGATGGTGGCGAAGTCGTAGCCTGCCTCCGGCTTATCGCTGCGCCCGTGCCCGCGCTGATCCACGGCGATCACGCGGTGACCTTGCGCGGCCAATGCGTTCCCAACCGCCCACCAGGTAGTGGCGTTGCTTGCCAAACCATGCAGCAGCACAAACGGGCGCTCCGTGCCCGACCATTCCCACACATGCAGCCGCAATGGTGCATCGTTGTGGCGGATCACGATCCACTGCTCCGTGGGCGTTGTTCTCAGGTGAGCGTTGCCTTGCGTTTCGAGTTTCATTCGTGACTTGCTTTCCCTCCTCAACCAATCTAAGATACGATTATTTGCAAATGATTTGCAGATGCAACAAAACCGCTGTACAGAGGAATCGCAACATGTCGGAAGCACCTACCTTGCTCGAAGCCCTGAAACAGCGCGGGATCCGTGTTACACCCCAGCGCGCCATCATCCTGAGCGCCGTCGAACAGATGCACGGTCATATGACGGCGGAACAAATCTACGCGCAGGTGAAGCGCGTCAACAGCTACATCAACCTGGCCACCGTCTATCGCACGCTGGAGTTGCTGCGCCAGCTTGACCTGGTGACGGAAGCGGACATGGGCGCCGGCGCCCTACATTACGCGCTGCATACGCACGCCACGCACCATCACGCTGTCTGCCGCACTTGCGGCCGCTCTATTGAATTTCCTCACGAGCTATTGACGCCGTTGCTCGAAGCCCTACATGATCGCTATCAATTTCACGCCGACGCCGATCACATCGTGCTCTTTGGCTGGTGTGACGGTTGTATGCACAGCGTCGCTACCACGCCCACATAGTACAGCGTCAGCATCGGGGCTTCCGTGAGCTTCCTTGTTTTGTAATGATTTGCACATGCGGATGATTGCAATAGCGCGATGATAGGCTGCACGTGTGGAAGGCCATTGAGGGTACGCCAGGAGATTATTGTTCATGAACAAAGTCAAACTATTGCTTGCCGGGCTAATGACGCTGGCTCTCGTCGGCTGTGCGGCCCCGGTTGCGCCTCTGAATGGCGGTGACAGCGCGCCGGTAACGGCGGCGCGGCTACGCATCGTGACCACGGTGTCGCCGATCACGAATGTGGTCTACAACATTGTTGGGGAACACGCCGATTTGGTGGGCATCGTGCCGGAAGGAGTGAACTCGCACACTTACGAACCGGCGCCGTCGGATGCGCGTCAGTTAGCGCAAGCTGATCTGATCTTTGTCAACGGCCTGAAGCTAGAGGAGCCGACGCTCAAGCTAGCCGAAGCCAACGCCAGGGAGGGAGTTGAGATCGTGTTGCTAGGCGATCAGACGATCACGCCGGAGCAGTATGTCTACGACTTTTCCTTTCCTGCTGAGGGCGGCAGCCCCAATCCTCATCTATGGCCGAATCCGTTACTTACGTTGAAGTACGCCGAGATCATCCGTGACAAATTGATTGAACGCGATCCGGCGCACGCGGAAGCCTACGCTGCCAACTATGCCGCCTTTGCCGAACGCATCAAGGCATTGGATGAGGCGATCAAAGCGACGATTGCCAGCATCCCGGTGCAAAACCGCAAGCTGCTCACCTATCATGACTCCTGGGCGTATTTTGCACCCGTCTATGGGATGACTGTCATCGGGGCGATTCAGCCGTCGGATTTTGCCGAACCATCAGCGCGTGAAATTGTCGAGATCATTGAGCAAATCAAGGCTGAACAGGTGCCGGCGATCTTCGGGTCAGAGGTTTTCCCATCGCCTGTGTTGGAGCAGATCGCTCGTGAGAGCGGCGCTATCTATATCGATGATCTGCGCGATGATGATTTGCCCGGCCAGCCCGGTGACGACAATCACTCCTATTTCGGATTGATGGCGGCGAATCTCCGCATCATGGCTGAAGCGTTGGGCGGTGACCCGTCGATCATGGCGAACTTTGACACGCGTAATGTGCCGGGCGCCGATCGTGCGGTCGAGCAAAGCCAGTAGCTAGCGCTCAGCTCTTTGTAGAAACCTGGGCGCTGATGGAGGAAAGCGATGCAACCACTTGTCGAAGTGCGTAACGTCACCTTTGGCTACGACGCCACACCGGCGCTGCGTGATGTCTCGCTGCACCTGCACCGAGGACAATTGGCAGCGTTGGTCGGCCCTAGCGGCGCGGGCAAGACGAGCCTGCTCAAGCTGGTGTTGGGGGTGCTGCAGCCGACGCAAGGTGTGGTGTTGCTGGACGGCGCGCCCATCGACGGACGGCAGAGCGGGCGCATTGGCTACGTGCCGCAGTTGGAGACAGTGGATTGGAACTTCCCGGTGACGGTGGAGCAGGTCGTGCTGATGGGACGCGTGCGGCGGGCGGGCTGGGGACCATGGCATGGCGCCGCCGCACGGCGCGAAGCGCGCAACGTTCTTGCTCGACTGGAGATCGACCATCTGGCGGGGCGGCACATTCGGGCGCTATCGGGCGGACAGCAACAACGCGTCTTTCTGGCGCGGGCGCTGATTGCGCAGCCCGACCTGCTGGTGCTCGACGAGCCGACGAGTGGCGTTGATCTACGCACGGCGGAAAATATCCTACATCTGCTGGCTGAACTCAACCGGCAGGGCATGACGATCCTGATGACGACGCACGATCTGAATGCGGCGGCGGCGCACGTGCCGTGGATCATCTGCCTGAACCGCACCGTGATCGCAGAGGGGGCGCCGGAAGACATCTTCACTGACGCAATTCTCAGCCGCACGTATGGCAGCGAGATGCTGGTGATTCGTCAGGCGGGGCTGCTGCTGGTGACGCAGAAGCCGCACCTGCACACCCATCGCGACATTCTACCGGCGCCGGTGCTGGGTCATCGCAATGAGGTGGCCGGGCGCTCAGAGTCAGGCGACGCCGAACCGTCTGACGTCCCGATTGAGGAGTCAATTTATGCAGTGGTTCGTTGAACCCTTTCACTATGAGTTCTTCCGCACCGGCTTGAGCGTCGCGATCTTGGCCGGCGCCTTGTGTGGATTGCTCGGCGTCTATATCGTGCTACGTGGCATGAGTTATATCGGGCACGGGCTATCGCACGCCATCTTTGGCGGCGCCGTCGTCTCTTATGTCATGCAGTGGAATTTTTATCTTGGTGCAGGGCTGTGGGGTTTCCTGACGGCAGTGCTGATCAACCAGACGGTGCGGCGCACCCGCATTGGCGCCGACGCCGCAATCGGCGTCATTACGACCGCCAGCTTTGCGGTAGGCGTGGCGCTGATCAGTCGCTATCGCCGCTTCACGCAGTCCTTCGACGCAGCGCTCTTTGGCAACATTCTCGGCGTCACGTGGGAGGAAGTAGCTGTGGTGGGTTGCATTGCGCTGTTGGTTGCGCTGGTGATCCTACTATTCTACAAACAGTTGCTCTTTACGACCTTCGATGCCGAGGTGGCGCAGGTGTATGGCGTGCGTACGCAGTGGGTGGATACGCTCTTTGCGCTGGCGCTGGCCGCCGCCATCATTGCCTCGATGCAGGTGCTTGGTGTTACGCTGATCGCCGCTGCGCTGGTGATTCCGGCTATCACGGCGCGCTTGTTGACTGACAGCTTTGGTCGGATGATGGCTTACGCTGTCGCCATCGGCGTGACATGCGGCGCGCTGGGGATGTATCTCAGTTTCTATGTGGATATTGCCAGCGGCGCCACGATTGTGTTGTTGCAGGCAGCGGCCTTTGCCGTAGCGATGACGGTCAGTGGCCTGCGCCATCAGGCCGGACGGCGGTTGGCGCATGTGCACATCGATTGATTGAAGTAGACCCTACTGTCTCTCCACGCAGTGTGCCACGCGGCCAGCGATTCACTTGCGTTCACATCCATCGGGAAACCAATAACATCCTCTTTACGCACATCACATCTTCTGTTAAAAGGCGCAATCTATACTGCCTGCATAAAGTTTCAGGCTGATTTCCGTCTCTATACTTCACAAAGGGGTTCAGAATCGATATGCGCATATGGAGGAATCTGATCTTTGGCGCGCTGACTGCAGCGCTGTTGACGCCTACCCTGCTGATGGCGCCGGTTGCGCACGCACAAGACGCGCCGCCACCCATTACGCTCCGCCCGCTCGGCACGTACAGCACTGGCCAGCTTGACGCTGCCGCCGCCGAGATCGTCGCCTATCACGCCGGAATGCAGCGCGCCTATGTCGTCAATGGCGGCGACAAGACGCTCGACATTCTTGACGTAAGCAACCCAATGGCGCCTGTTCTGATCGGCCAGGTCGATATGACGCAATTTGGCGACGCCGCCACCAGCGTGGCTGTTTCCGGCGATCTGCTGGCTGTCGCGGCGCCGGCCGCGAAGAAAACCGACCCAGGCGTCGTCGTCTTTCTGAACCCAGACGGCGCAGTGCTGGCGCAAGTGACCGTCGGTGCGCTGCCTGATATGGTTACTTTCACACCGGACGGTCGCTATGTTGTGACCGCGAATGAAGGCGAGCCTGACGACGACTATGCAGTTGATCCGGAAGGGTCGGTCTCGATTATTGATGTAAGTGGCGGCGTCGAGGCGTTGAGCGACGCCAGTGTGCGCACTGCCGGTTTTGCCGCCTTCAACGACGCCGAACTCGACGCACAGATTCGCATCTACGGGCCAAAGGCGACTGTCGCCCAGGATTTGGAGCCGGAGTATGTCGCGGTCGCGCCGGATAGCACGACGGCGTTTGTGACCTTGCAGGAGAACAACGCGCTGGCTGTCGTTGACCTGGTGAATGCTGAGGTCACGGCGCTGCTGCCGCTTGGCTTCAAGCGCTTCGATGCTCCGGTCGCCACACTGACAACTTATCCTGTCGTCGATCTCCCGAAGTTAGGGACGACTGCTGCTGGTCAGGAGATATTGCTGGGTGGCTTTTCCGGCCTTTATTACGAAGGCATGGATGAGCGCGGTCGCCACATCTTCGTCACGCACACCGACCGTGGCCCGAATCCTGAACCGGTGGATGTGGACGACGACGGCGTCAACGAGCGTCCTTTTGCCTTGCCCAACTTCCAGCCTGTCATCGTGCGCCTGGCCTTTGACCCTGCTGCAGGCACGGTGGAGATTCTGGAGCAGATCGGGTTGAAGCGACCCGACGGAACGCCGCTGACCGGGCTGCCCAATCTGGCGGGCGAGCCAGGCATGGCTTACGCCGACGAGGAACCGGTTGACCTGCAGGGCAATCCATTGGAGCTTGATCCATTGGGCGCCGACCTGGAAGGCATTGTGCGCGCAGAAGATGGCAGCTACTGGCTGGTGGACGAATATCGGCCTGCCATCTATCATGTTGGCGCCGACGGCGTGGTGCTGGCGCGCTATGTGCCCGCAGGATCGAACCAGGAGGAAACCGGTGTGACGGTCGGCGAGGAGGCGCTGCCTGCGATCTACGCACAGCGCCGCGCCAATCGCGGCTTCGAGGCGGTCGCCCTGCGCGATGGCATTCTGTACGCCTTCATCCAAAGCCCTATCGACAACCCCGACAGCAAGAAAGACAGCAACTCGAAGGCAGCTACGCTCGTGCGCATCCTGGCTTTCGACGCCAACTCAGCGCAGACAGTGGGTGAGTATTTCTATCGGTTGGACGGCGATGGCGTGGACAAGATCGCCGACGCCGTGGCTGCGCCGGATGGGTCATTGTTGGTGATGGAACGCAATGACGCCACCGGCGCCAGCGCCCACAAGCGGGTCTATCGCATCGACATTGACGCGGCCACCAACTTCTTGGGCTATGACCTGCCCAGCGGCGTCGAGCTGCAGAGCGATGCTGGACTGGCTGCGCTTGGCATCACACCGGTTGCCAAGACGCTAGTCGTAGACCTGGCCGCCATCGGCTACGATCGGGTGGATAAACCGGAGGGGCTAGCGCTGATCGATGCGAACACGCTGGCGGTTATCAACGACGACGACTTCGGCGTTGGCGGCGCCTTTGACCCGGCGACCGGGCTGATCGAGGAGAACCCGACCCCCACGCCGATCTTACTGGGCATTGTGCGGTTGGCGACGAACGGGCTGGATGC
>DMDA01000055.1:29310-31114 GCA_003451595.1 Chloroflexota bacterium
GGTGCTCGATGCTGCGATTTTTCCTAACGCAACTGAACTTCAACGCGAAGAAAACCTCGGTCGCCTGCGCGTCAGCACAGCCAGCACTGACAGCGACGGTGATGGCCTGGTGGATCGCATTGCCGCCTACGGTGGGCGCTCCTTCTCGATCTGGGACACGGCGGGCAACCTGGTCTTTGACAGCGGCGACGCCATCGAACGCATCACCGCCGAGCGATTGCCCGACGCCTTCAACAGCAGCGGCGAAAACGATAGCTTCGACAGCCGTAGCGACGACAAAGGTCCTGAACCGGAGGCGCTGGCGCTGGGCGAAATCGACGGGCGCATCTATGCTTTCGTTGGGTTAGAACGCATCGGCGGCGTGATGGCGTGGGACATCACCGACCCGCGCGCGCCGTTCTTCGTGCAATATGTCAATCGTCGTGACTTCACCGTCGCTGACGAATCAGCCGGCGATCTGGCGCCGGAAGGCATTGTTTTCGTGCCCGCTGCCGACAGCCCCACCAGCGCCCCGCTGCTCCTGGTCGCCAACGAGTTCAGCGGTACGACGACGGTGTGGGAGATTGGGAGATAGGGAAACTTTGTTCGTCTACGTTCTGTGGCCAGGCAGGTGGATTGCATAACAGCTGTAGAATGGACGCGCAAGCAACCAGGATTGGAGATGGCGATGCATCGATAGAGATGACGCCAGCGCTAACCTGGTTGCTTGCATGACGTGGTCAGTCTACTGCGACCGCAGCTGTGCGGGCAAGGGACTGGCGCTGGCGGCGCAGTTGTCGATTTGCCCGCCAGACGCGCAGCATCATTCCGGGCGTCATCAAGCTAGGCGGCGGCGCCATCAGGTTCATGACTTTGGCAAAGGCGCGCCCCACTTCCGGGTCGATCAGTGTAGCGCGATGCACTGCCGCAACGTAGCGATTCAGCAGATCGACGCCGGCTGGTTTGGGGCCGGTTGTCTGCGGGTAGCGGAAATCTTCACCGACCGCCAGCTGCCACGGTATATCGATAATTTTGGCCGCGCGTTTGAAAAAAACCGGTGCTATACCGGCCAGTTCGCCGCCGCGTTGGGCAAGGAGATCGTCCAGTGCCGCCGCCTGCATTGCTGCCGAGGTCATGCCCTGCCCGTAGGTGGGGTTGAAACTGCAAACGGCGTCGCCCAGCACCAGGTAGCCAGCCGGGAAGCGCGTCAGCTTTTCATAGTGGCGGCGCAGGCTGCTGTTGAATTTATGCGGGTAGACGTCTGTCAGCGCTTCGGCTTTGCGCATCATGTTGTAGATGTCGGGCGTTGGCATGGTGCGGGCGTATTCCAGGAAACCGGCCGGGTCGGTCGGTGCGTGATCGCCTGCCCAGCCACCCATCGACACAATCCAACGGTCGCCCTCAATGGGGAACATGCCGCCAAAGCGCGTCTCGCGCGGCGCTTCTGGTGTGATCAGAATCCAATCTCTGGCGTAGTCGTCGCCAGGGTTGCGCCGAAAGATTTGCGTGGCGTAGCCTACATTGACTTTGACTTCGCTCTCCGCTGGCGCGGTGTAGCCCAATTCGGCCAACCATTGGGGCGTGCGTGAGCCGCGACCGGTGCAATCGACAATAAGCTCTGCGGTGAGGGCATTCACTGCGCCGTCACGCGTACGGTCTTCGACCTCCACACCAACGATGCGGGTGTAATCGGCTGTCGTCACCAGCCGGCGCACTGCGCAGTTGTCCAGCAACGTGATGTTGCCTTGCGCCAGCGTGCGAGTGCGCACCAGATATTCCAGGAATGGGCGGCTCATCAGCGCAGCTTTGCGGCCGAGGGTAAAAC
>DMDA01000055.1:31373-32538 GCA_003451595.1 Chloroflexota bacterium
AGATGGCGTGTCTGGGGCTGTCCCTTGCGTGCTTCTGGTCGTTCGGCGACCAGGTCGCGTTCAATCAGCGTCACCTGAGCGAAGTGTTCACTCAGCACGCGCGCAGTCAGCAAACCGGCCATGCTGGCGCCGAGGACAATGGCATGAGCATGGGTGGCAGTCGAGCGAGTCATTGGTTTCCTCCTGTTGTGTGTAAAGCCGGGCGTCTGCCCATTGTGCGAAACTGATGACTCCACTCTAGACCTTCGTTCTGTTCATTTTCCATGCCGGGCGTAGATCAGTCATTGCTCATTTGCTGTTCAGGCTGCTCAACTTTAGTGCTCTCGGTCAATAGATGTGCTCCCAGCCAGTGCGCCAACCCTTCCCCGCCCCACGCCATCACGACATCGTGATTCCAGGCAAAGAGCGGGCGCGCCACCGGGGCCAGCAAATTCATCCATGCCCGCGAGGTTTGCACGTTCCAATCGTAGCGCACGGTGGTAAAGGCGCCTGTCTCGACAAAGGTCCAACAACCGAAGCCCTGCAGCTCGCCTTGCGCGCGGCCTGCGAGCCGACGATAGGGTTCAACGTGCGTCGTTTCCATCTCAAAGGCCAGATGATACGGCAACTTGCTCTTCCAGATGTAGCGATGAAGCGCCCCCAGGCCAGTAGCGTTGCCTGGGCGAAGCAGAACAACCGCTTCGACGCCGCGCCACCACTGCGGCCAGCGCTCGACCTCGGTGATGGCGGTCCAGATAGCGGCGACCGGTGCGTCCAGACGCCAGATGGTAGTAAAGGAGTAGTCAGCCATGATGGTTCACCCTTTGGTCGTGTTATGGAATCGTGTTGTGGAATTAGTCTACGCAGACCGATTGCTCCATCTGTAGACGCCGCTCGCAGCGGCGTGTTTTTGTCCCCGCTCTGCCTTTTCACCGATACCTGCGGCTGCGGGCCGCCGCTGGCATCGTAAGAGGCGCTCACGTAGGTCACCGCCTCCGGCGTGACAATGTGACCGACCAAGAAAGGCGCTCACGTAGGTCACCGCCTCCGGCGTGACAATGTGACCGACCGGCAACGTCCGGCTGGAAGCCGAACCTACGATGACCTTCCCGTAGGTCACCGCCTCCGGCGCGACAATGTGACCGACCGGCAACGTCCGGCTGGAAGCCGAACCTACGATGCCCTT
>DMDA01000027.1:0-4187 GCA_003451595.1 Chloroflexota bacterium
GGGTCGCTATGAAAGAAAGAGTGCCTTTTGGGGCTGACAGCAGTGTGCTCAACCTGCGGCAATCCCCGTATGATCTGGTTGTGCCGCTGGGGTGAGGCGTCACAGGAACTGTTCCTGATAGACGCGCCAGTGTTCGGCGAAGACTTCGGGTGCGATGGCGTAAAGCATCTTGAGCACCTCTTGCCCCAACGCCCGAATTTCCCACTGCGCGGCCTTATCCACAGCGCGCAGCCAGAGAAAGTGCTGCCAGGCGGCAAAGTTCATCGTGGTGACGATGCGCGTCTCGGCGGCGTTGGGCAGCAGGAAGCGCGCATCTTCTTTACGGATGCCCAATTCGCGTAACCGGGCGTACTTCTCCTCGGCAATGCGCCAGAACTCGGTCAACTCGGCCATCGCTGCGGGATGATCGGCCACCGCTGGCGGAATGATCGCCTGCCAGCCGCCCTTGCTCAGCTCCACATAGCGCTGCGATTCCTGGCTGAAGGAAGCCAAGCGATGGCGCACCAGTTGATGCGTGCAGGTGCGGCTGATCCCTTCGAAGAAAAAGGTGGCGGCGCCATGATCGACCAACAGCGCTGGATCGTCCAGTAGCGGGCGCGTGTAGCCAAGCAAGGTGACGCGCATTGGGCCGCGCTGAGCAGGAAGAAGTGATTGAGCGATTGAAGGATTGGGAGATTGGGAGATTGAGGGACGAGATGGCGTCGACTCACCCAATCGCTCAATCTCCCAATCGCTCAATCTCCAATCTCCAGTCTCAAATTCAGCAAAGACCGACGGCGCCACAGCCTTGAGGATTGGCAGCGCCTCCAACGCCACACCATGCCGGAAGAAGTCGAGCCAGACGCGCGTATTACCGCTCACGATCCAGGTGTTGGCGCCAACATCAGTCACTTCGCAGTGGCGGTTGCGTGTGCGCCAGTAGAGCGGCTCCACTGAGTTGATGACGCGCACCGTAACGACCACATGCTCGATAATGTCCTCGTGCCCTTCGCGCACGCGGGCGGCGATGAACTCCGGCGCCGTGCCCATGCGTGCGGTGGAGCGATAGCAGACGCGCCCGGCAAACTCCATCACTGCTTCGGGGTAGGTGCTCTGGCCAGCAAAGATCGTGGCAAGATCGCCAATGCCGGACACAGTGTCCGCCGTCAACGCCGGATTGCGCTGCGTGAGCGCCAACAGCTCAACTTGCATAATCGCCGCCTTTATCCGCCAAACAGGGCGCCAAGCCCCATCGCACCGGCGCCGAAGAGTTCGCCAATCAATCCCACGATGGCGGTCAGCACCATCACCACCACCCAGCCGATGATCACAGTCAGCAACATCTTGCCATCGTCTAGTTGATGCACCTCGCGCACCGCAAAGAACCCACAGGCCAGCGCCCATAAGGAACCGGCCAACGCCACCAAGCCGCCAAGGCAGGGAATGAAGCTGAAGAAGCCGAGCATGGTCGGCGCATAGGCGTAACCGAGGGTGCGCTGGAGTTGCGGTGCGGTGGCGCGCCCCTGGAAGAATTGTGCACCGACGTACTGAATCACATACACCCAGACGAAATAGCCGACGATGGCCAAGCCAACTCCAAGCACCAGCCCGACCAGTGCGCCCAAGATATGGCCGCTCAAGATACTGCGGAGAAATGCTCCGGCGCCGGAGAGCGCAGCCACGATCATGACAACGATGAGCGCTTGTTGACTGTAGCGCTCATCGTTCGCTGCCTGACGGTAGAAGCTGGCGTCGAATGTCACGGCGCGGCGGATGTCGTTGAGCAATGCAGATGTATCCATGTTGTGCTGTCCTCCTCTCAATTTGCGTTTTTCAATACCGCACTTTCACTTACTCTCACTGTAGTACACACCATGTGAGTATCGGTTGCAACGCTTATCTTGTGATCATAGTCTTTCCTGCCCGTTAGCGTCAACCCTGGCTAATATGCAAATTTGACACGCATAGTACGGGCTTGAATAGATCACGCCCGATCATAAGTTACGCATCACGCAGGACGAGTGATACAATTCCTCACCATGGCAAAACAATATTACGGCGGACAAGCCGTCATCGAAGGTGTGATGATGCGGGGGCGCAAGAGTATGGCGGTGGCCGTGCGCAATCCGCGCGGGGAGATCGTGCTGCACGAGGAGCCGCTTACCGCAAAAATCTATACCAGCGCATGGGGACAATGGCCTTTCGTGCGTGGACTGGGGATGCTGTGGGACGCGCTGGGGTTGGGTATTCGCGCGCTGTTTTGGAGCGGCGAAGTCGCAGCGCAGGAAGAGCAGGGTGAAAAAGTCGAATTCACCGGCCCGGTGGCGTGGACAACGATCGCCGTAAGTCTGTCGTTTGCTGTGGCGCTCTTCTTCTTGTTGCCAACCTTTGCGGCGCGCCTGCTCGCAGCCTACGTCAACGATGACCCGATGGTCGATGCGATCTTCGAGGGCGTGATCCGGCTACTAATCTTCATTGGCTATCTCTGGGTGATCGGCCAGTTCAACGACATCAAACGTGTATTTGGTTATCATGGCGCCGAACACAAGACGATCAACGCCTACGAAGCCGGCGCCCCGCTGACTGTGTCGGAAGTGCAGAAGTTCAGCGTGCAGCACACCCGCTGTGGCACCAGTTTTCTGCTCTACGTACTCGTGATCAGCATCCTGCTCTTTGCTCCGCTCACCTTCTCCAACGTCGAGCCGGGATGGCTGGCGCTGCTGCTGCGCTTTGTGACGCGGTTGGCGCTGGTGCCGGTGGTGGCCGCCATCGCCTATGAGATCATCCGCTTCAGCGCCGCGCACGAAGCGAATCCGCTCATGCGCATGGTCATCACGCCAGGGTTGTGGCTCCAAAAGATGACCACGCGCGAACCGGAAGATGGCATGGTCGCCTGCGCCATCGCTGCCTTGCAGCCAGTGCTGGCGGCTGATGGCAGGCTGCCAGCGACGGAAACAACGCCAGCCAGTGCGCCCGCAGCAGCGGCGCCCGCAGATTGACGGATGACGAGTCACTCGTCTGCGTCACTCATGACGAGTAGCGTTTCGCCATCCACCTCGACTTGATCACCAGGGCGCAACTTGCGTCCACGTCGCGTCTCGACCAGACCATTGACGCGCACAACGCCGCTCTGGATCAGCACCTTCGCCTGTCCACCAGTGGCCACTACCTGCGCCAGTTTCAGAAATTGTTCAAGTTTGATCGTCTCTTCCACTCTGCTGCACCGTCCCTGCTGTACTATATTGTCTGCTTGAACGTGCGTACGCTAAACCAGGTGCTGAGAAACGCAAAAAGGGTCAACACCACCACACAGAGCCAGAGATTCAGGCTGCCGCTGCCAAAGAGTGCGGCCCGCATCCCTTCCACTGCGTAGGTCGTGGGGTTAAGCAGCGCCACACTACGCATCCAGCCCGGCATCGTCGCCAACGGATAAAGCGCCGAGCTGAGAAAGAGCAACGGCAAGTTAAGCAGAAACAAGATTGTGTGATAGCCCCCGATCGACTTGCTGCGCAGCGCCATGGCATTGGCAAAGCCGACTCCGCTCACAACAAACGCCGTCAACACTAACCCGCCAAGCGCGACGCCCAGCGGCGATGTCTGCAGGCGCGCCCCCAAGATTATCGCCACCACCACAATCAACAGTGATTGCACCAACGACTTGACCAGCCCACTCCCCGTTGCGGCCAGCAAAATGCTGGTGCGCGGGATCGGCGCCACCAGGTACTCCTTCATCATTCCTTTGATCTTTTCCTCCAGGATCGTCATGCCGGCGTTGATGGCGCCGCTCAAGGCGGTGAAGGCAATGATGCCGGGCGTGATAAAGGAAAGATAGTTCAGTCCATCGATGGCCGCCGTTGCCACCAGGCGATCCATGCCAAGACCAAAAGTCGCCGCCAACAGCAATGGCGCTGCCAGCGTGCCGCCCAATTCCTGACCATTATGCATGAACTTGTAAAGATGCTTTGTGAAGATGACCCAACTGCCGCGCCAGAGTTCGTGCGCCGGATGAACGGCGCTGGATGTCGTTGCAAGGTTGTCCCAACGCTGAAGTTGTTGTTGCATGGTCTTCTCCTGAAAGCGCCCCCGACGTTATCGCAAGCAATCAATTGACAGCAATCAATTGACAGATGTACATTGTAGCGCACATCAGGGTTTCCTGGCGATTGCGTCGATGCCGTTTTGTAGTGTACAGTAGCACTGGTGATCTA
>DMDA01000027.1:4451-45669 GCA_003451595.1 Chloroflexota bacterium
AGCACGACGGCCCTCATTCACCTCGCATTAGGAATCAACACCCCATTTCCGACTGGATGGCCGTTCTTACTCAATGCCGCTGGCTACACCGTCTTGTTGCTGCTCTATGTGCTCAACGTTCCCGTCCTGCGTCGCCGGCGAGCGGTCGTGCGCTGGCTGCTGATCGCCTACGCAGCGGTGACAGTGATTGCCTGGTGGCTGATGGAGGGAGCGCGCACCCCGCTCGGTTACTTCGACAAAATCGTCGAGATCGTCCTGATCATACTTTTGTGGCTGGATGGACAACTGGGGCTGGAGGGACAACGCAGGTGAGCATCAAGGAAAACACAATCTTATGTCCAAAAAGCATGTGAAAATTTGCGCGAACAATTGGTCACGGCTATAATCGGCGTGCTTGAGAGCTGGGTGCAGCGCAAGCACAGCATGAGCAAAAACTGATGGATAGACAGCAAGCGCACGTTAATTGGCGACAGCTCACCATACGCTTGCTTTTGACGTTGATTGCGCCTGTCGGTTTTGCATTGCTGTTGGACTGGTGGCTGGCAACCTTGCCGCTCATAACAATGGTGATTGGCTTAATCTGCATTCCACTGGCCACAGCGGTCGTGGTGCGCACAGCCTTGAGTGAGCTTGATCGTGTGATTGCCGAAGTAGCGCCAGACGATCAAGTGGTCGATGAAAACCAAAATGCTGACGGCGCCGCTTTGCCGGACGCCGGCGCCTGAAAACAACGCCAGCCGTTGCCGGCTCACTTGTTACCGAAGGAGCGTTTTGCATCATGCGTCAAAAGCTTATCGATGCTCTCTGGGGCACCACAACCCGCAAAGTCTGGACAGTCGTCGTGATTGTGTTGATGATTGCCAGCCTCGTCACCAAATTTGTATTCCCGGTGCCTCCACCCCATGTTGCCCTTTCCGGTGAGCCGATCTTCTCCACGGGGCCGGCATGGTTCACCAACTCGGTGCTCACCACCATCATCGTCGACATTATTCTGATTCTGCTGGCTTTGTTGACGCGCTTCAGTCTCAAGGAAGTGCCAAGCGGCCTGCAAAACGTCATGGAGGCCGTCGTCGAGGCGCTCTACGGTCTGGCAGAAAGCGTCGCAGGCAAGAACGCAAGCAAGTTCTTCCCCTGGGTGGCGACCATCTTCCTGTTTGTCATCATCAGCAACTGGAGTGGATTGATTCCGGGCGTAGGCAGCATCGGCTTCTATCACCCGACCGAAGCGCACAGCGCGGGAGGTGAAGGGCACGGTTATCTGCTCGACAATCAGCTAGCCATGGCTGGCGGCAGCATCATCCTGGCTGCACCCGAAAAGACACCGGCAGCAGCCGTCGCCGCCGAAAGCGAGCACGGCAAATTTGTCCCTCTCTTCCGTGCGCCAAGCGCCGACCTCAACGTGACCTTTGCATTGGCCATCTCGACGATGGTCATGGTGCAGATTTGGGGTGTACGGCATTTGGGTGGCAGCTATTTCCGCAAGTTTTTCACCTTCAGCGGTCCAAACACCTTCATGAAAAGCATCAACGCCTTTGTCGGCATTCTGGAGTTGATCTCTGAGGTTTCCCGCATTCTCGCCTTTGGCTTTCGTCTCTTTGGCAATATCTTCGCTGGCGAAATCGTGTTGGCAACGATGGCATTTCTCTTCGCCTTCCTCCTGCCAATTCCGTTTTATGCGTTGGAGGTGTTCGTCGGCTTCGTGCAGGCCCTGGTCTTCATGATGCTGGCGTTGGTCTTCTTCCAGATGTCAACCATCAGTCACGGCAGCCACGACGAACATCATTGATTCGTTTGGTCAGTTTGGAATCAGGTAGCTCTATCTCATTCACTAAAGGAGATTGAAAAATGGAAATCGATGCAGCGAAACAACTGGGTGCGGCGCTGGCAATGGGTTTGGGCGCGATTGGGCCAGGCATTGGCATCGGTCTGATCGGTTCCAAGGCAATGGAAGCCATGGGACGCAACCCGGAAGCCGCCGGCACGATCCAGACGAACATGATTTTGGCGATTGCCTTCGCCGAGTCCATCGGTATTTTCGCATTGGTGATCGCGCTGTTGCTCAAATTCGTCTAGGTTCAAGCACAGCGATTGCCGCAACCGGTGGTATCGCAGGTTGAAAAGGAGGCAAATTCGTGGACGCACTTGGAATTGAATGGACACTGTTGCTGGCGCAGTTCGTCAACTTCGGGATTTTGATCATCCTGCTGCGCATGTTTCTGTACCAGCCGGTGCTCAAGATGCTCAACGCCCGCAAAGAACGGATTGCCCAGAGCATGAAGGATGCCGAGCGCGTCAGCGCAGCGGCACGCGAGGCGGAGCAAGAAAAGAGCAAGGTGCTCGAACAGGCGCGCCGCGAGGCGCAGGAGATTCGCGCGCAGGCTACGCGCGATGCTGAAAAGATCGCCCAGGATGTGCGCGGCCGCGCCGAGCAGGAAGCCACCGAGATTCGCATGAAAGCTCAGGCTGACGCCGCCAAGCAGGTGGAACTTGCCCTGGCCGACGCCAACAAGCAAATTGCCGACCTGGCCATCATGGCGACCGAAAAGTTGCTAGGCCGTGAACTCGCCAACAAGGCTGAACAACAACGCTTTGTCGCGGAGTTCTTGGCGGAGTCCGGGAGCAAAGGTAAATGAGCGGCAAGCAAGAGCGGGTAAACCGTTACGCACAGGCGCTGTGGCTGGCTCAACTGGAACGCTGGCAGCAGGCTTTTGATGCAGCATCGCACGCGCTGAGCGAAAAGAAGCTGGCGGCGCTGTTGGCGGACAGCACCAAGAGCAGCGCTGACAAAGCGGCCGCTCTCGAGAAGGCGCTGCCCGCTGACTTCCCTGTCGAAGTGGCAAATCTGCTCAAAGTGATGATCGATGCCGGTGACGCGGCCTTGATCGATGAGGTAAGCGGGCGCGTCGCGCAGGTTGCTTCCGGCAAGCGCGAGGCGCTCAAAGCCGAGATCACCAGCGCCATCGAGCTGTCCGACGATGAGAAGGACAAACTGCGCAAGCGGTTGACCGAAGAGTACGGCGCTGGCCTGACCTTCAGCTTCAGCGTCGATCCGGCGTTGATGGGTGGCCTGCGGGTGCGCGTAGGCGACCGCCTGATTGACAACTCGGTGGCGACGCGACTGGCGACGTTGCGCGAGTCGATTGCAGCGGTGGTTCGCTAGAACGTGTTGCATGTCGAGTGTTGCGTGAATATTCATGCAGCGACGTGCGCCAGGCACAGCGCATCGTGCATCGTACTGTAGCGCAAAGACCGATAAGTGACACGCAACACGTTACAGGAGGAAATGATCCAAATGGCTGTGCGTACCGATGACATCACAGCGTTGCTAAAACAACAAATCCTGAATTATACGCCTGCTCCCAGCCAGATCGACGTTGGCGAAGTCTACGAGGTTGGCGACGGCATTGCGCTAGCCTCTGGTCTGACCAACGTCATGGCTGGTGAGCTGGTTGAATTCCCCAAAACCGGCACGTTAGGGATCGCCTTAAACCTGACCGCCCAGAATGTTGGTATCATCATCATGGGTGAATACCAGCACATCGAAGAAGGAGACCTGGTGCGCCGCACCGGGCGCATCGCTTCGGTGCCGGTCGGCGACGCGCTGATCGGTCGTGTGGTCAATGCCGTCGGCCAGCCGATTGACAACAAAGGACCAATCGACTCGACCAAGTTCCGTCCAGTCGAGCGCATCGCCCCCGGCGTGATCAAACGCCAGCCAGTCGATACACCAGTGGCAACCGGCATCACCGCCATCGATGCGCTAATCCCGATCGGACGCGGCCAGCGTGAGTTGATCATTGGCGACCGTCAGACCGGCAAGACCGCGATCGCCCTGGACACCATCATCAACCAGAAGGGCAAAGACCTGATCTGCATCTATGTCGCCATCGGCCAGAAGCAGTCATCGGTAGCCCAGGTGGTGGGCACGCTGGAAAAATACGGCGCCATGGATTACACCATCGTCGTAAGCGCCGCCGCCTCCGATCCTGCCGCGCTGCAATACCTGGCGCCCTTTGCCGGCTGCGCCATGGGTGAGGAGTTCATGGAGCAGGGTCGCGACGCCCTCATCGTCTATGACGACCTCTCCAAGCACGCCCAGGCCTATCGTCAGGTGTCGCTGTTGCTGCGCCGCCCGCCGGGTCGTGAAGCCTATCCGGGTGATGTCTTCTACCTGCATAGCCGTCTGCTCGAGCGCGCGGCGCGCCTCTCCAAAGAAGAGGGCGGCGGCAGTCTGACAGCGCTGCCGGTCATCGAGACGCAGGCTGGCGACGTGTCGGCGTACATCCCGACCAACGTCATTTCGATCACCGATGGCCAGATTTTCTTGGAGTCTGACCTCTTCTATGCTGGCATTCGCCCCGCCTTAAACGTCGGCATCTCCGTGAGCCGCGTCGGTGGCGCAGCGCAGACCAAGGCGATGAAGAAGGTTGCCGGGCGCCTGAAGCTGGAACTAAGCCAGTATCGCGAGTTGGCAGCCTTTGCGCAATTTGGCTCTGACCTCGACCCGGCCACGCAGCGACAATTAGATCGTGGTCGGCGCCTGACAGAACTGCTCAAGCAGGCGCAATATGTGCCGATGTCGCTCGACAAGCAGGTGATGAGCCTGTGGGCGGCGGGCGCAGGCAAGCTTGACCAGGTGCCGGTGCAATACGTCAAGCGGTGGGAAGCGGACATGCACGCTTTTATGGGCGCCAACCACCCTGAGATCGGCCAGGCCATCTTGCGCACCAAAGATTTGCAGCCGGAGATCATCGACGCAATGAGCGTGGCCATCGACGATTTCAACAAGTCGTGGCAGCCGCCGCAGTAAGCAAAGCGATTGTGAGAATGAGAGATTAAGGGATTGGAGATTTGACCTGGAGAGCCGTTGGCCGTCTATCAAAATCCTCCACAGTCAATTAAATAATCTCCAATCTCTCAATCTCCTAATCTCATTTTCGCCCCTCGATACAACTGGAGGGAAGTTACTACCTTGGCGAACTTAACTCGTGAAATCCGCCGACGCATCAAGTCGGTCAAGAATATTGCGCAGGTCACCAAGGCCATGGAAGCGGTGTCGGCGGCCAAGATGCGCAAGGCGCAACAGCAAGTATTGGCAACGCGCCCCTACGCCAAGCAAGCGCACGAAGTGTTGAGCTATATTGCCCGCCTGAGCAGCACGGAGAGCGAGTTGAATCCGCTCATCCATCCGCGCCCGGTGAAACGCGTCGGCATCTTGCTGGTGACGGCGGATCGCGGACTGGCGGGTGGCTTCAACGCTAACATCTTGCGCCGCTGCGCCCAACTGATGCGCGAAAAACGCAAGGAAGGCGCCGACGTGACGGTCGTCGCCGTCGGCAAGAAAGGGCGTGAGTGGCTATTACGCTACGACCCAGTCGTGCGCGCCGAATTTACCGGCATTCCTGACAGCCCGACCACCTATCACATCGGACCAATCGTGCGCATTCTGATCGACGATTTTCTGTCCGGCTACACCGACGAAGTGTTGATGGTCTACACCGATTTTGTCAACACGATTCGCCAGGAGCCGGTTGTGCACAAACTCTTGCCGGTGGAGCCAGCCGAGCCATCGACAACAATGGCGCCGGAATACATCTTCGAGCCATCGCCAGAGGCCGTGCTCAATCGCGTGCTCTATGGCTTCACCGAAGTGCAGGTGCTGCAGGCGATCTATGAATCGCTGGCAAGTGAGCACTCGGCGCGCATGGTCGCCATGCGCAACGCCACCGACGCCGCTGGTGAGTTGATCGACGACCTGACGCTTACCTACAACAAGGCGCGGCAGGGCACGATCACCAGCGAATTGATCGACATCGTCGGAGGCGCCGCAGCGCTAGAAGGCAACAAAAATACGTCAACCAGCAGTGATGACTGGTTGACAATGGAATGGGAGAACAGCACAGCATCAGCGGTCTAAAGCTCGACAATGCAGGTTGTGCTGCCGATGTTGAATATGGATGAGAACCGAATTCAAGGAGGTCCTCTGTGCCTGAGCAAATGATTGGCACGATTCAGAGCGTGATTGGTCCGGTAGTGGATGTTGCTTTTCCCTCCGGGCATATGCCCGAAATCTATGACGCCATTATGGTGAAAATGGATGATGGCAGTACGTTGGTGCTGGAAGTTGAACAACAGGTTGGCAACAACGTTGTGCGCGCCGTCGCCATGGGCAGCACCGATGGTCTGCGCCGCGGCATGGAGGGCGTTTCCGATGGCTCGCCGATCCGTGTGCCAGTAGGCCCAGCGACGTTAGGCCGTCTCTTCAACGTGACGGGCAACCCGATCGACAACAAAGGGCCGGTTGAAGCCGAAGTCACCTATCCGATCCACCGCACGGCGCCGCCCTTCTCTGAACAAAGCACGAAGGCCGAGATGTTCGAGACCGGCGTGAAGTGCGTCGATCTGATTGCTCCCTTCACGCGCGGTGGCAAGACAGGCATCTTCGGAGGCGCCGGTGTAGGCAAAACGGTCGTCATCCAGGAGCTGATCCACAACGTGGCCGAGTTCCATAGCGGCTACTCCGTCTTTGCGGGCGTGGGTGAGCGCAGCCGCGAAGGCAATGACCTGATGCGCGAGATGATCGAGTCAGGCGTCATCAACTCTACGGTGATGGTCTTTGGCCAGATGAACGAGCCGCCAGGCGCCCGTCTGCGCGTCGGCTTGACAGGCGTGACGATGGCTGAGTATTTCCGCGACGAAGGCCGCGACGTGCTGCTCTTCATCGACAATATCTTCCGCTTCGTGCAGGCCGGCTCTGAAATGTCCTCGCTGTTGGGGCGCCTGCCCAGCGCCGTCGGTTACGCACCAACGCTGGGCACTGACATGGGCGACCTGCAGGAGCGCATCACCTCGACCAAAAAGGGATCGATTACGTCGATGCAGGCTGTCTACGTGCCCGCCGACGACTACACCGATCCGGCGCCAGCGACCACCTTCGCCCACCTGGACGCCACGATCACGCTGCAGCGTTCGCTGGCCGACCAGGGGTTGTTCCCGGCTGTCGATCCGCTGGGATCGACCAGCCGCATTCTTGACCCGCTGATCGTAGGGGAAGAGCACTACAACGTCGCCCGCCAGGTGCAGCAGACGCTCCAACGCTACAAGGACCTGCAGGACATCATCGCCATTCTCGGCGTCGAAGAATTGAGCGAAGACGACAAATTGATCGTGGCGCGCGCCCGCAAGATTCAGCGTTTCCTGACCCAGCCGATGTTCGTCGCCGCCCAATTCACCGGGCGCGATGGCCGCTACGTCAAGATCGAAGACACCGTGCGCGGCTTCCGCGAGATTCTGGAAGGCAAGCACGACGACCTGCCGGAGCAGGCGTTCTACATGGTTGGCACCATCGAGGAAGCGGTTGAGGCGGCTGAACGGATGCGCAATTAAGGAGCATTCTCCATGGCAATCAAGGTGGACATTGTCACACCGGAAAAGATGCTCTACAGCGGCGAGGTCGAGATGATCACGTTGCCGGGCACGAACGGGCAGATGGGCATCCTGCGCGGGCATGCACCGCTGCTCTCGACGCTCGACATCGGCGAAATTGTGCTGCACAAGCGCGAGGGCAATGACTATCTTGCCGTGAGCGGCGGCGTCGTTGAGGTGCGTCCCGACAAGGTGACGATTCTAGCCGACGTAGCCGAGGCGGGTGAAGAGATCGATGAGGAGCGTGCACGCATTGCTCTGGAACGCGCTCAGCGCATCCTGGCTGAGAATCCACCGCCGCATCAGGTGCCAGAGATTATGGCCTCACTGCGGCGCAGCACCCTGCGACTCAAGGTGGCGCGGCGTCACGCCGGGCGCCGGGCTTCTTCCGGCTTGAATTACGAAAGCGGTCAGCAGCAGTAGCCGATTAGAGGTGTGAAGTACAGCGGGTTCCAGGCGTGGCTACTTGGAACCCGCTATTTTTTGTGTTCACCTGCGCGTTTACACCGGGCGTACTTCAAGTTTGAGGCGCGTGTCGTAGGTCATTGCCTCCGACGCGACATCGCGCCCGTCACGCCGGAGGTGATGACCTACTCGAAATACGCCGCTTACGCTATTTGATTTGTAGCACATCCCTGGCCAAGCGTATAATGGCTTAGTTGACGATTTATGTCGTCACACCGGCTGCCATGGCCGAAGAAATTACGAACGAAACGAATCTATGTTTGGCAAGCATATTGGCATCGACCTGGGGACGGTCAACGTCCTCGTACATGTAAAAGGGCGTGGCATCGTGATGAACGAGCCGTCGGTTGTCGCGATTCGTCTGCGCGACAACACGATGGTGGCGGTAGGCCACGAAGCCTACGACATGCTTGGTCGCACCCCCGAAAGCATCGAAGTGGCGCGTCCGATCCGCGACGGCGTCATCGCCGACTTCGTGGTGACGGAAGCCATGCTGCGGTATCTAATCCAGACAGTGGCCGGCGACCCCAATCCACTCTTCCGCCCGCTCTTTCGGCCCAAAGTCATGATCAGCACCCCGCGCGGCGTCACCAGCGTAGAGGAACGCGCGGTGCACGACGCCGCGATGCAGGCTGGCGCTGGCGCCGCCTATCTGATTCCTGAGCCGCTGGCCGCCGCCTACGGCGCGGGTCTGCCCATCGGCACCCCGACCGGCAACATGGTAGTGGACATGGGCGGCGGCACGACCGAAGCGGCGGTCGTCTCCATGTACGACATCGTGGTGTGGAGCAGTGTCCGTATTGGCGGCAATCGCTTCGATGAGGCCATCGTCAACTATGTGCGCAAGAAGTATAACCTGCTGATCGGTGAGCAGACCGCCGAAGAGATCAAGATTGGCATCGGCAGTGCGCTGCCACTGGAGGATGACCGCTTTATGGAAGTGCGCGGGCGCGACCAGGTGACCGGCCTGCCCAAGATCATCCAGATCAGCAGCAGCGAGGTCACCGAGGCGTTGCAAGAGCCACTGCAGGCGGTTGTGAGCACCGTGCGCGCCACTCTGGAAAAGACGCCGCCCGAACTCGCCGCCGACATCATTGATCGTGGCATGGTGCTGACCGGCGGCAGTTCCCAATTACGCAACGTCGCGCAACTGCTCACGCAAGAAACTGGCGTGCCAGCTTATGTCGCCGAAAATCCGATCGCGTGTGTGGCGTTGGGCGCTGGCCGTGCGCTGGAAAATTACGAGATCATGCGGCGCAGCCTACCCATCGTGCCAGAATAGAGGTGTTTACAGATTTTCCCTGTCGTCGGTTTTGACGATAACGGTGATAGAAAGTACAATTTGCGACGAAAATTTCAGAAAAGGTTGGTAGCAATCGCTTGATTAGACAGCATACAGTGTTGCCGATACTAGCAATGGTGTTTGGCAGCGCTGCCCTCACCCACCACAACAGCGTAAATCCTGGGTTTCGAATTGAAGAGAGACAATGAGCAAACGTAGCGTTATCAGCACGCCCCACGCGCCGGCTGCCATCGGGCCATATTCACAGGCGATCCGCGCCGGTGGATTCCTGTTTGCTTCCGGCCAGCTTGGGCTTGATCCGGCCACCGGCGACTTGCGCGAAGGAATCGAAGCACAGACGCGCCAGGCGCTGGCGAATCTGCAGGCTGTGCTCGCGGCCGCGGGCGCTGGCGTCGAGGATGTCGTCAAGACCACGATCTTCCTGGCGGACATGGGCGACTTTGCCACCGTCAACCGGCTTTACGGAGAGGTTTTTCACCAGGCGCCGCCAGCGCGCAGCACCGTACAGGTTGCGGCCTTGCCTAAGAACGCCCTGGTTGAAATTGAAATGATTGTCCTCATCGACAACTAGAGTGAGGGCATCAAGCGTTTGATCGATCTGTCAATGGGCGCATTGACAGGCAGAGTCTGTGCAGTCATCACCATCATGGGTGATAGGTTCTAATTTCGTTTTGGAGGATCGTAGAGTTGTATGAATGAAGTGCGAGGCATGACGGCTGGGAACTGGGATTGGCTGAACGGTGGCAATGACCACCACGACCATCCGATGGCAGCGCTGTTGGACGAAATCGATCGCTCATTGCAGGAGCCTATTTCGGGTGAAATCCGCAACGGCATCATCGTTGACAAGCGCGCCAACGAAGTCTTGGTGGACATTGGCTTCAAGTCCGAGGGAGTTGTGTCGGGGCGAGAGTATGACCGAGTCAGCGACACACTGGCAGCACTGAACGTAGGCGACCAGGTTCCTGTGTACATCATCCGTGAAGATCGCGACGGCAACCTGCAGTTGAGCATTAGCCGGGCGTTGGCGGAAAAGGACTGGGAGCGCGCCGAAGAACTGATGCGCACCCAAGACATCTTCGAGTGCCCGGTCGATTCCTTCAATCGCGGCGGTGTGATCGTGCGGCTCGGTCAGGTGCGCGGCTTCGTGCCTGCCAGCCAGTTGACCAGCGCACCAAGCGTCGGCGCCAGCGAAGAAGAGAATGACTCGCGCTACGCTGCACTGATGGGCGACACCCTCAAGCTCAAGGTGATCGACATCGATCGCAAGCGCAACCGCCTGATCCTTTCTGAACGCCTGGCCATGCGTGAGTGGCGCCGTCAACAAAAAGACCAGCTGCTTGGCTCGCTGCATGAAGGGTTGGTCATGGAAGGCGTCATCAGCAGCATTGCAGATTTTGGCGCCTTCGTCGATCTTGGCGGAGCGGACGGCCTGATCCATCTGAGCGAATTGAGCTGGAACCGCGTCACCCACCCCAGCGAAGTGGTCAAAGTGGGAGAACGCATTAAGGTGCAGATTCTGACTGTCGACGCCGACCGGCGCCGCATCGGCCTGAGCCTGCGGCGGTTGACGCCCCAGCCCTGGGAGATCATCGACAACACCTACCAGGTGGGTCAGATCGTCAAGGGACGGATCACCAAACTGGTAAACTTTGGCGCCTTCGCGCGTTTGGTGGACACCGGCATCGAAGGCCTGATTCACATCAGCGAGCTGTCCGAACGCCGCGTGGCGCATCCCAAAGAGGTCGTGGCCGAAGGCGATGTCTATGACTTGCGCATTATCCGCATCGAGAGCGATAAACGGCGGTTGGGACTGAGCCTGAAGCAGGCCCTGCCGGAGCCGGAAATCGACTGGCAGATTGCGCCTGGCGCGCCCGCTCAGGCAGCGACCGAACAGATTGCGGCTGACCAGGTTGCAACAGCAACGCCGCTCACCGAAATGGAAGCTGTAGCCGCCTGAGGCTGGCGACCAGATAGAACGTATGGAAAAAAGCTACGGGCACGCGTCTGCTGCGTGCCCGTAGCTTTTTTCCATACGTTTTTCTCGCGTGGCGTTCGCCCTGCTGCGGTCTGATCATTGCGTCGAGCCAGTCGGCGCATGGTACTCCTTTTGGGCAGGTGTTGCCTACCCAAAAAGCGAATTGACAAATCGCAAAGCGCATCGCTACAATGCAAATATGATTTAGCCGCGCTAACCCACCATTGCCTGATTCGGGGGAAACGGTAGAGAAGCGGAACAGCACTTACTGCGGTGGCGTCAATATTGCTGGTATAGTGCAGATGTCGGAATGACCGGCTGTGATTGTTGTACAAGGGAAGATCTATGTCTGACAAACTAGACCGCTTTACCAAGCGTGCGCGCCGCGTCTTAACGTTGGCGCAGGAAGAGGCGCTCCGGCTCAACCACAACTACATCGGCACCGAACACCTGTTGTTGGGGCTGGTGCGTGAGGAGAACGGCGTCGCTGTCAAGGTGCTGCGCGAGTTAGGCGTCGAGCCGGTGCAGATCATCCGCGCCGTCGAACGCACTGTTGGGCGCGGGGAACGTCCGCCGTTTGGCAAGCCAAGCCTGGCGCCACGCACCAAGCGCGTCATCGAGCTGGCGGTGGATGAGGCCCGGCTGATGGGGCACCACTACATTGGCACGGAGCACCTCTTGTTGGGGCTGGTGCGTGAGGGTGAGGGCATCGCCGTGAACGTGCTGCGCGGGCTAGGCATCAACCTGGATCGTGTGCGCACACAGACGGCGCGCAATATCCTGCAAAATCAGGCGCAAAGCAAAGAGAAGCAAAAGAAAGAATCCAAGACCCCCCTCATGGATCAACTTGGCTACGATATGACCGCTGCGGCCGAGGAGGGCAAGCTCGATCCGGTCGTCGGGCGCCAGGCCGAGATCGAACGCGTCATCCAGATCTTGAGCCGGCGCACCAAGAACAACCCGGCATTGATCGGCGAGCCAGGCGTGGGAAAGACCGCCATTGTCGAGGGGCTGGCGCAACGCATCGTTGACGGCGACGTGCCGGAGCCACTACTCAACAAGCGTCTGCTCATGCTCGACGTGGGCAGCCTGGTCGCCGGTACGATGTATCGTGGTCAATTTGAGGAGCGCCTGAAGAAGGTCATCGAAGAGGTGATCACATCGCAGTCAATCCTCTTCATCGATGAAGTGCATATGCTGGTGGGCGCTGGCGCGGCAGGCAGCAGCGTGGACGCCGCCAACATCCTTAAACCTGCGCTCAGTCGCGGCGAATTACAGGTGATCGGCGCCACGACGCTTGACGAATATCGCAAATACATCGAGAGCGACGCTGCACTCGAACGTCGCTTCCAGCCGATCCTGGTGGAAGAACCATCCATCGAGGAGACCATCGAGATTTTGCGTGGCGTCCGCTCCCGCTACGAAGACCATCACAAACTGATCATCACCGACGAGGCGCTGCACTCAGCCGCACATCTGGCGGCGCGTTACGTGCCCGATCGTTTCATGCCTGACAAAGCCATCGACCTGATCGACGAAGCGGGCAGCCGCGTGCGCATGTACAAGGCGCCCTACGCTGCCAATCTGCGCGAGACCTTTATGAGCTTGAAAAAGCTCCAGAAGGAAAAAGAGCAGGCGCTCGACATGCAGCGCTTCGACGACGCCATCGACCTGCGCTACAAAGAAGTTGAATTGGAATCGCGTCTCAGCGAACTGCGCGAGGGCTGGAACGAGGCGTCCAATCAACCCAAGGTCACAGCGGAGGACATTGCTGAAGTCGTGGCGATGTGGACAGGGGTGCCGGTCAGCCGCATCGCCGGCGAAGAACGCGAGCGTCTGCTCGAGATGGAACGCGTGATGCACCAGCGCATCATTGGCCAGGATGAGCCGATCAAGGCGATAGCCAAAGCAGTGCGGCGGGCACGCGCTGGCTTGAAAGACCCGAAGCGGCCTATCGGCAGCTTCATGTTCCTGGGGCCGACTGGCATCGGCAAGACGCTGCTTGCCAAGACGCTGGCAGAATTTATGTTCGGCAGTGAAGAGGCGCTGATCAAGCTCGACATGAGCGAGTTCATGGAGCGCCACAATGTCAGCCGATTGGTCGGCGCGCCGCCTGGCTACGTCGGCTACGAAGAGGGCGGCCAACTCACCGAAGCCGTGCGGCGACGCCCCTACAGCGTGGTGCTGCTCGACGAAATCGAGAAAGCACACCCGGAAGCCTTCAACATGCTGCTCCAGATCATGGAGGATGGCTATCTCTCCGACGCCAAGGGCCGCCGCGTCGATTTCCGCAACACGCTGCTGCTGATGACAAGCAACATCGGCGCCAAGTTGATCCAGGGCGCCAAGGGGTTGGGCTTCGTCATCTCGCAGGATGAAGACAACGAGCGCCGCGAGAGCGAATACGAGAAGATGAAGGCGAAGGTGATGGATGCACTCAAGAAGACCTTCCGCCCTGAATTCATCAACCGTCTTGACGGCATCATGGTCTTCCGCAGCCTGAGCAAAGAGGAGATTGCACAGATCGTCGAGCTGGAGTTGCGCCCACTGCGCTTGCAGATGGCCGAGCAGGAGATGACGCTCAAACTCACCGACGCCGCCCGACTTGCCATTGCCGAAGCTGGCTACGATCCCGAATATGGCGCGCGCCCACTGCGTCGCGTGATCCAAAACCAGATCCAAGACCCGCTCAGTGAGGGCATGCTTGCCGAGAAGTATGTGCCAGGCGACACGATCACGGTCGATTATCGCGAGGTCGTCGGCGAAAATGGCTCTGTAACGAAAGAATTTGTCTTCGACGTCACCGAACACAAGGAAGTTGCACCTGCGGAGAAGGCAGTCGCCGACGAATTTGCGGCGCTGCTACAGTAGCCCTTTTCCTGCTCAATTGACGTTGCGCGCACCCGGCCTGCAGATAGCAGGCCGGATGTGTTTCAAACTGGCGCCTAGTGCGAGGTAGCTTTCCGCCCCATTGAGACCCGGCAATGTGCTTGACAGTTATCCACTCACCCGGTAGAATGCCGTATAGAGCATGAAAATTCAGCAGGGTTAGTGCATCTCTCAAAGCTGTCTACGATGGCAATGCCCCAGCATTGTTGTCGTCATGTCCCAAGATCCCGATTCAACCAGTTTGTCGTGCCACGGTTCATTCGGCGCAAGGCATCACTGCGATAGTCTCATTGGATCTGTCTAAGCAAATCCGTTTGTGTAAACCAAGTTTGCAACGTACAAAAGGAGAGTCACATGATCGGTGGTTTCGCCAATCGCATTGCCTGGATTGACCTGACTTCAGGCAACATTGAGTACAAAGGCATCGACGAGACCGATGCGCGCAAGTACATCGGGGCGCGTGGATTGGGCGTCAAATATGTTTTTGACAACGGTCCAGATGTCGAGCCGCTGTCGCCTGACAACATCCTGTGCGTGATGAACGGCCCACTAACCGGCACCAACGTCAACATGAGCGGGCGCCTGGCCGTTGTCACTAAGTCGCCGTTGACCGGCACCGTCGCTGATGCCCACATGGGCGGCTGGACAGCGGCAAAGCTGAAATGGGCGGGCTTCGACGGATTGGTCTTCAAAGGCAAGGCTGACAAGCCGGTCTATGCCTACGTCGAGGATGGGCAAGTCACACTGCACGATGCGTCGGACGTATGGGGCAAGGGCATTCACGAAACGCTCAAGATTCTGCGCGAGCGCCATGGTGAGGATTGTGACGGCATGGCAATTGGGCAGGCGGGTGAAAACCTGGTGCGCTTTGCCTGTTGGGTCAATATCAATGATCGCGCTGCGGGGCGCAATGGCACCGGCGCCGTTGCGGGCAGCAAGCACCTCAAGGCAATCATCATCAAGAGCGACAAAAAGAATCGCCCCGAACCGGCCAACAAGGAAGCCGACAAGGAAGCGCGCAAGAAGGCGCTGGCTGCGATCATGGCGGAGGAGAACATCACCTCCCCGCGCAAGGGTGGCTTGAGCGTCTACGGCACCAACGTGCTGATGAACATTACCGAGAGCATCGGTGCGTTGCCGGCCTACAATTCGCAGAAGACCGCATTTGGCAAAGACAACGCCGAGATGATCTCCGGCGAGTATGTCAATGAGCACATTCTGATCAACAACCCGACTTGTCACGCCTGCCCAGTCGCCTGCAAAAAGGAAGTCGAGGTCACTGAAGGCCCCTTCCAGGTCAAGATGGAAAGCGTCGAGTACGAACCGGCATGGTCGCTTGGCTCCAACTGCGGCAACAACAACATTGCGGCGGTGGCTTTCCTCATCGACAAGTGCAACGACTACGGCATGGACCCGATCGAGCTGGGCAACGTCCTGGCGATGTACATGGAAGCCAGTGAGAAGGGCTACACAAATGGCGACGGTCAGCTACGTTGGGGAGACGCCGAAGCAATGGTGGAAGTCACCACCAAGATCGCCATGCGCCAGGGCGTGGGCGACAAGCTGGCCGGCGGCACGGCGCGCGGCGCCGCCGCTTTCGGCCACCCAGAAATTGCGATGACAGTCAAGGGACAGGCCATTCCGGCGTATGACCCGCGCGGTCTCAAGGGCATGGGCATTGCCTACGCCACCAGCAACCGCGGCGCCTGCCATTTGCGCGCCTACACGCCGGCCGCGGAACTGGGCGTCATGCCTTTTGGCTCGCTCAAGGTCGACCCGCTGGAGTGGAAGGGCAAGGGCAAACTCACGCGCATCTTCCAGGATGTGCACGCCGTCTCCGACTCACTCGACCTGTGTAAATTCTCCGCCTTCGCCGAGGGAATGCAGGAATACACTGAGCAATTCAACGCCGTCACCGGCCTCAACTACTCCGTGGAAGAACTGATGAAATGCGGCGAGCGCATCTACAACCTGGAGCGCTACTACAACAACCTGGCCGGTTTCCGCGAAGGTTCAGACTACTTGCCGAAACGCTTCACTCACGAAGCCAGCACCATGCCCGGCTCCGAGGGTCATGTCTGTGAGCTTGACCTGATGCTGGAAGAATACTACGCCGATCGCGGCTGGGTCAACGGTGTCGTACCAGAAGCCAAGTTGAAGGAATTGGAGATTATCTGAGCAGCAACAGGCAAACTGGGCGAGCGTAGATCGCGCTCGCCCAGACAACGATACTGACCTCCACGCTGGCGACGAGTTTTCCTGAGAAAATTCGCCGTCAGCTTGTTTTTGAAGCTTGGCTAGTATTTTGCCCCAATCTATTCGACCCCGACGCCGACCTCCGCAGCAAAATGCTCCAACGCCTGGATGTGCTGCGCTGGCGTCGTAAAACCACAGCCCATTGTGTTGATCGAAAAATGGTCGGCGCCCGCGTCGCGCCACGCTGCAATCACCGTGCGCTGATAGTCGACGTCGCCGTCTTTGTAGTGCAGGCGCGGCTCGATGCCCATCTCGCGACGCGTGCGCCCCTGCTGCGTCAGGAATTTGTCCAGCTTTGCCAGCGCCTCCGCCGCCGCTTCCGCCGTGCGGTGATTGGGCAACCAGCCGTCACCCAACCGCGCCACGCGCTCCAGTACAGCATCCGCGTGCCCACCCAGCCAAATAGGGATCGGGCGCTGCACAGGCAACGGGTTGAGACCGGCGTCAGGGATCGTATGCCAGCCATCCTGCACAGTGACTAGCGGCTCCGTCCACAGGCGACGTAGCAGCGCGATCTGCGCCTCACTGCGGCGACCGCGCGTGTGGAAATCCGCGCCAAGCGCAGTGTACTCCACAGCATTCCAACCAATACCGACGCCGAGCCGGAAGCGTCCGCCACTGAGCACATCGAGCGTCGCAGCCTGTTTAGCAACGAGCGCAGTCTGGCGTTGGGGCAAAATGATCACGCCGGTGATGAAGCCCAGGCGCGTCGTTACAGCGGCCATAAAGCTAAAAAGCAAGAACGGTTCGTGGAAGGGATCGCGGTGGGTGTATGGGCCTTGCCAGCCGCCTGGTCGCTCAGGATTGGCGCCCAGAACGTGGTCGTAGGCCAGCACGTGGGTGTAACCCAGCGCCTCGACGGTCTGTGCATACGCGCGTACAGCGCCCGGATCGTTGCCAAATTCGGTCTGCGGGAACACGACGCCGATCTGCATGAAACAATTCTTCCTTTCGCCATCAAACGGACGCCGATTCAGGTGCATAGCATAGAAAATCCGGGCAGGTTTGACAAAGCGCCCGCTTGCCGGTATAGTGCCATGCTACATATTCAGGGCGAATAGCTCAGTTGGTTAGAGCGCCTCGCTTACACCGAGGAGGTCAGGGGTTCGAGTCCCTTTTCGCCCACACAGATGTGCATCGCTCCATGCACCCGCGCCACACCGTCCATCTACTCGTGCAGCGTTTCTACACGCCACAAGCCATCAGCCCAGCGCGACATCCATCACCATCATCACCACAAAGCCGAGCAATGTGAAGGTAGTAGCAAGGTCGGTGTTGCGGCTCTGTTGCGATTCGGGAATGAGTTCTTCGACCACAACAAAGAGCATAGCGCCGGCAGCGAAGGCCAACGCATAAGGCAGAATCGGCGCAACGAGCTGCACGGCCAACGCCCCGATCACGCCGCCGATTGGCTCCACCATGCCCGACGCCTGACCATACCAGAACGCCTCGCTGCGTTCAATGCCTTCGCGCCGCAGCGGGATAGATACGGCCATGCCTTCCGGGAAATTCTGCAAGCCGATACCGATTGCCAGCGCCATCGCGGCGCCGATGGTAGCAGATGACTGACCGGCGGCCACGGCGCCAAAGGCGACGCCCACTGCCAACCCTTCGGGCAGATTGTGCAGCGTGATCGCCATCACCAACAGGATGCTGCGCTGCCATTGCGTCTTGATCCCTTCGGCCTGCGACTTGGGCAGGCCCAAGTGCAGATGCGGCAATACCTTGTCGATGGCAGCAATGAACATCCCACCCATCAGTAAACCTGTCGCGGCCTGAAACCAGCCGCTGTTGCCGTTGGCCTGCGCCATCTCGATCGCTGGCGCCAATAAAGACCAAAAGGACGCCGCAATCATCACACCGGCGGCGAAGCCCAGCATACTATCCAACACACGCCGCTCAACCGTCTTGAAGAAGAAAACCATTGCCGCGCCCAACGCCGTCACGCCCCACGTAAAGAGCGTCGCCAGAAGCGCCAGCCAGACCGGATTGGCTGTCTGTAGCCATGCAGAGATCATCATAGCAATAGCATACTCGGTAGCCGACGCAACATTCAAGTTTTGCGCCCGAACGGTGCAATTCCAGGCGTATCGACGGCATGAGGCAGCCACGTCACTCACTGCTGCCATATCATCCTCTACAACGTTTGTCTGCAACGGCATCCTGAGTATAATTCATCAATCATTCCACAACAGGTAACTGTTCTGCAGCGACGCAGCGAACACGATGATCCTCACTTCATTCACCAAAATGGCGTGCAGGATAAGCGTTTTTACTCAACCACACAAACACAAGGAGAATTCTGCTATGAACGGAAGACAACCTACCAGGTTTTGGCGTTGGGCACTCTTGCTGATGCTCGTCGCCATGCTGATGTCGGCGTGTGCACCGGCCGCCGCGCCCAGCGCACCAGCCGCCGGTGGGGAGCAGGCTGCCGCCCCTGCCAGCGACGCGATCACCCGCGACAACACGCTGATCTTCGCCGCCGACATGACCGATATCATCACGCTCGATCCGGCGGTCGCCTATGAGTTTGGCGGCATCCTGCCCGTCGGCAACATGTATGAGACGCTCGTTTCCTTCAATCCTGGTGAACCGGAGATCGTAGGCGTCCTGGCGAAAGCATGGGAGATCGCCGATGCGGGTGATGTCTGGTCGATGACCTTCACGCTGAACCCGGATGCAAAGTTCGCCAGCGGCAACCCGGTCACCGCCGATGACGTCATCTTCTCGTGGAGCCGCGCCCTCGACGTGAACAAGTCACCGACCTGGCTGCTTACCGATGTGTGCCAGATGACAAAGGAAAATGTCGTGGCTGTCGATGCTGGCACCGTTGAACTAAAGATTCCCAAAACGGTTAGCCCCAACGTCTGTCTCTCGGTGCTCACCTTCACCGTCGCAGCAGTCGTCGAGAAAGCGGCCGTAGAGCCAAACATGGGCAGCGACTTTGGTGAGACGTGGCTCAACGACCATTCCGCCGGCAGCGGGCCGTACGTGCTCAATGCATGGGAACGCTCGGCTTCGGTGACGCTGGACGCCAACCCGAATTGGTGGGGTGGCGCAGCGCCAGCGATGAAGCGCGTCATCCTCCAGAATATGCCGGAACCCGCCAATCGCCAGGCCGCCATCGAGACGGGCGACGCCGACATCATCCAGGACGTCGGGCCTGAGCAGGCTGCTGCGCTTGAAGGCAACCCGGATGTCACGTTGGTCAAGGGGCTGAGCACGCTACTGGCTTATGCGTCAGTCAATGCAAGCATGCCGCCCTTCGACAACCCGGATGCGCGGCAGGCGCTACGCTACGCCATCAACTATGACAACATCATCACGCTGCTGGGTGGCAACGGTGAGCTGGTCCAGGAGATCATCCCGATCGGCTTTGCCGGACACACAGGCAACAATCCGTTCACACAAGACCTGGAGAAGGCAAAGGAACTCTTTGCCAAGGCTGGCGTGACCGAAGGCGCCACCATCCCATTCATCGTGGCCACAGGCACCGGCCCCGGCGGTGTGGAGTGGGCGACGATCGCCGCTTCGATTCAGGCAGACCTGGCGCAAATCGGCATCAATCTGGACATCCAGCAGATGCAGCAATCTGAGTTGCTGACCAAGTACCGCGCGCAGGAATTGCCGATGTTGTTGATGAACTGGGGGCCGGACTTCACCGACCCGGACGCCAACGGCACACCCTTCTCTAACTACGAAGCCAAGTCGCTGGCCTGGCGCAATAGCTGGAACGATCCCAAGGCAATCGAATTGAGCAAGCAGGCCGCTGTTGAGCTGGACCCGGCGAAACGCGTCGAACTCTACGCACAATTGACCGAATATGTCCAGAACAACGGGCCGTTCGCCATGCTCTTCCAGCCAGCGCGCGTCTATGCTCTGCGCAACAATGTGCAAGGCTTCATCTACGATCCAGGCGATACGCCCAGCATCAGTCTGTGGCTGATTAGCAAGTAGAGTCACTGAGAGTAGGAGATGAGGAGATTGAGAGATTAGAGATTGACAGCGCATGCCTGACCCAATCTCCTCATCTCTCAATCTTCACCTATGGCTGCCTTCATTCTTCGCCGACTGGGCGGACTGATCTTCGTCCTGATTGGCGTTTCACTCTTGACCTTTTTCCTGGCGCAAATGGTGCCGGCGGATCCAGCCGGAGCGGCCTTGGGTTCCAATGCGCGCGAAGAGCAAATCGCCGCCTATCGCAAACAATTGGGATTGGATGAGCCGGTTGTTGTGCAGTATGGGATCTACATGAGTCGGCTGCTGCGGGGCGACCTCGGCAACTCGATCCGGACGCGCCGCGCCGTCGCCGACGATCTGCGCGATTTCCTGCCCGCCACCGTCGAGTTGACGCTGGCCGCCATGCTTGTGACGATTGTGTTGGGCATTCCGTTGGGGATTATCGCTGCGCTCAATCGCAATACCTGGATCGACGCCAGCGCGCGTATTCTGGCGCTCATTGGCGGCGCCATGCCGATTTTTTACGTCGGGCTGGTGCTGCTGGGTGTCTTCTACCGCCAGCTACAGTGGCTGCCAGGGCCAGGACGCCTGGATTCGACCCTGCAGCCGCCGATGCAGATCACTGGGCTGTACACGGTGGATGCGTTGCTTACCGGCAATTGGCCCGTTTTCGCTAATGCCATCGCCCATCTGATTTTGCCAGCCATCACGCTTGGCCTCTTTTCGACGGCGGTGCTGTTGCGCATGACACGCTCCTCGATGCTGGAAATGTTGGGGCAGGATTACGTGCGCACCGCCAAGGCCAAAGGATTGGGAGAACGCGTGGTGATCGGGCGCCACGTCTTCAAGAATGCCCTCCCTCCGATCCTGACCATTGTTGGTATTCTCTTCGGCAGCCTGCTGAGCGGCGCCGTGCTGACGGAGACCATCTTCAACTGGCCGGGGATTGGGCGTTACGCCACCACTTCGGTGACGACGCTGGACTACCCGGCCGTCATGGGCGTCGCACTGGTAGCGGCGATCATCTATCCACTCGCCAACACGCTCGTAGACATTGGCTATTCCATCATTGACCCGCGCGTGCGGGCAGACTGACTTATGCAAGCAACGGCGTCTTCTCAAATCCTTGCGCCTCGCCGCATTCAATCGCCCAATGCCATGCTGCTGCGCCGTTTCTCGAAAGAGCGGACGGCTGTCTTTGGCCTGCTCGTGATCGTCATCTTTGCGCTGATCGCCGTGCTTGCCCCATTGCTGGCGCCCTATGACCCGCTCAAGCAGGATATTCCGAATGGCCTGGCGGCGCCCTCCGCTGAACACTGGATGGGCACCGACAAACTGGGGCGCGACGTCTTCAGCCGGATGCTCTACGGAGCGCGCATTTCACTCGGCGCGGGCCTGGGCGTCGTGCTGATGTCCGCCGTGATCGGCACCCTGATCGGCATCGTGGCCGGCTACATCGGCGGTTGGGCCGATGAAGCCATCATGCGCGTGACCGACATCTTCTTTGCTTTCCCCAGCCTCATTCTGGCGATGGCGATTGCCGGTGCGCTGGGGCCAAGCCTCCAAAACGCACTCATTGCCGTCGCTGTCGTCACGTGGCCGGTCTATGCGCGCCTGATTCGCGGACAAGTGTTGATTCTGCGCAATCGTGAGTTTGTGCAGGCTGCACGTGCTGTTGGCGCTGGGCACGGGTTGATCCTGCGCCGTCATCTCTTCCCCAATACGCTGTCGCCCTTGCTGGTGCAGGCCAGTTTTGACATGGGGGTGACCATCCTGGCGGTAGCGGGGCTTTCCTTTATCGGTTTTGGCGCCCAGCCGCCGACGCCGGAGTGGGGCGTGATGATCAGCGAGGGGCGCAACTACATCACCACGCACTGGTGGCTCACTTTCTTCCCAGCGATGGCGATGCTGCTGGCTGTGGCCGGGTTCAACCTGGTCGGCGATGGTCTGCGCGATGTGCTCGACCCGCGGCTACGACGTTAGCCGCCCACTCATACGGCATCGCGGAGTGCGCTTTTGCGGTCGACGGTTTCAGCGCCGGCCAGCAGGTCATGCCACAGCATAAAGCTGATAAAACCGATCCCCACGCCCAGCCACAAAGTGCAGAAACGAATCACCAGCGCCGCCGCTGTGGCCGTAGCCGTGCTCATGCCAAAGAGCCGCACCACCCAAAAGACGGCGCTGCCCTCAAAGCCACCCAAACCACCTGGCAACGCCACGACAGCCCCAATCACTGTGCTGATATTAAAGATAAAGACAGCCATAAACAACGTCTGCCAATTCAGCGCGGCGCCAAAACCGATCAAGACCACGCCAAAGGCAAGCCCAGAAGTGCCCCATGCCACGATGCCGAGAAGCAGCGCCCAGGTGAGGGGAACAGGGCGAAACAGGGTGTAGCTACTGTCATAAATCGTGTAGAGCTGGTCGGAAAACTTGTGGATGAAGGGGATGCGATGCGCAATGCTCAATGCCCGCAGCGCCAGGGGACGAATTTGGATCATCAAGATGCCGACCATAAAGGCGACCAACAGCGCCACCGCCACCATCTGTGCACGTGGCTCAGGAAAGGCGATCAGCCCGATGCTCGCCAGGATCAACATTGCTATGCCGTCGATGATGCGCTCCGCCACGATAATCGGCGCGGTGACACTCATCGGCGTGCCGGTGATGTTCTTGACCATGTACGCCTTGAGCAGCTCGCCCACCTTGCCCGGCGTCATCACCATCAGGCTGCCAACACCAAAAACACGCGCACTGTCCCACCGTGAAATCTGTACGTTCACCAGCCCTAGCCACCAGTGCCAGCGCAGCACCCGCACCAGGTAGTTGACCAGCGCCAGCCCCAACACCAGCGGCAACCACTGCCAAGGGAAGGCTTGTAGGGCGCTCTGCACCTCTCGGATGTCGCTCCACAACACCAGCACGATGTAGAGCAACAGGGCGCCCACCAGGGACAAAAGCAGCTTGCGGCGTAGGTCTTGGCTCATGAAAAGAGATTATAGCAGAGGTGAAGGGAAAGCGAGAAGGGGAAAACAAGGAGGCATCTCTGCATCACGTCTCAAGCAGCGCCTGAGTCTCCCCTTCTCTTGATTGATTTCCAGACGCGTGATTACGGATAGAAGCCGCGCAAACGCATCGCTTCCTGGATACGTTCGATGGCGATGATGTAGGCGGCAGTGCGCAGGTCACACTTGCGCCGCGTGGTCGTACCAATGACGGCATCCAAATTGTCCAGCAGCGTACGCTCCATTTGGCGACGCACCTCGCCCTCATTCCAGAAGAAGGATTGCAAGCCCTGCACCCATTCAAAGTAGCTGACGACGACACCGCCCGCATTGCAAATAATGTCAGGGATCACCAGCACACCGTTGTCGGCCAGGATTTGGTCTGCTTCCGGGGTGGTGGGGCCATTGGCGCCCTCCGCGACGATGGTGGCGCGCACCTTATGCGCATTCTGTTTGGTGATCTGACCTTCAAGTGCAGCCGGCACCAGCACGTCAACATCCAGTTCTAGCAATTCACTGTTCGAGATCGTCTCAGAGCCGTTGTAACCCAGCACGGTGCCGGTTTCCTGGACATGGTTCTGCAACTGTCGCAGGTCCAGGCCGCGTGGATTGTAGATGCCGCCAAACTTGTCGCTGATCGCCACGATGCGGGCGCCGCGTTCATGCATCGTGCGCGCAGTCCAGCCGCCAACGTTGCCAAAGCCCTGAATGGCAACGCTGGCATCATCCAGACTACGCCCATAGCGCTGCTTCATGATCGCCCGCGTAATGTATGTGACGCCCAGCCCGGTGGCGGATTCGCGCCCCAACGTGCCGCCAATCGCCACAGGCTTGCCGGTAATGACCGCCGGGATTGAGTAGCCGATATGCATGGAGTAGGTGTCCATGATCCAGGCCATCACCTGCGCGTTGGTGCCGACGTCGGGCGCCGGGATGTCGCGCTCCGGGCCGATGAAGGGGCTGATTTCGGTGGCGTAACGCCGCGTCATCTTCTCCAGTTCGCGTTTGCTCAGTTTAGCGGGATCGACAATAACGCCGCCTTTGGCGCCGCCGTAGGGCAGATTCATCAGCGCGCACTTCCACGTCATCCACATCGCCAGCGCGCGACACTCGTCCAGCGTAACGTCCGGGTGATAGCGGATGCCGCCCTTGGTGGGGCCTTTGGTCATGTTGTGGTGGACGCGGAAGCCGGTGAACATGCGGATAGCGCCATTATCCATCTGCACCGGGAAATGCACGATCAACTCGCGCTGACAGGTGCGCAGGTAGACACGCATGTCATCATCCAGGTTCATGAAGTCCGAGACGCGCTCCAACTGGCCGAGCGCTACAGTGTAGGCGCTGACGCGGCGTGGCGGCGGCGGCGGATCATAGGGCGTTTCCCCACTGGGATTTTCTTCGTCAAGATTGCCGATTTGCTCGGAGGCATCAGCCGATGCGGGGGTGGCTGCTGACGCTGCAGGTGAATCAGCGCCATTATGCACGCGTTGGTCGATCTCTTCAGTCGTCGGTGAGTTTTTGTGTTTTGCCATACGTCACTTCCTTGTGAAATTAAGTCTTCGCATTCCCAGCATCATTGCCGGATTGTCTAGCCATTTTACTCGACGGTACGCCGAATGCGAAGATTTCATCCGTCCCGATTCTTGCCTGTCGTTTGTCGCTAATTTGCTACACATGAATCAACACGCGTATAATGGAAAAGTTGCAATCCGACTGTCCTCATCAACGACCGAGGCGTCAGTTCTTCCTACTGGTGTGACGATCTGGCGATTGTCACTTTCTGGGGTGGAGTCATCGAATGCGAAATACGACGATCTCACTGATTTTGATCGCGGCGTTGACCGCGCTGGCTGTGTACATCGTACTGCCCGTTCCTCACCCGGAATGGCTGGTGCGCTCCGATACAACTGGCAAACCTACGCCGCTTGGGTTGAAATTGGGGCTGGATTTGCAGGGCGGCACGCAGGTCATGCTCGAAGCCGATGTGCCGGAAGGACGCGAATTACAGCCTGGCGCCATGGACACGGCCAAGAATATCGTCGAGCGCCGCGTCAACGGGCTGGGCGTCTCCGAGGCTGTTGTGCAGGCGCAAGGCGACACTCGCATCACGGCTGAACTGCCAGGCGTCAACAATCCCGACCAGGCTATCGAGACGATTCGCTCAACTGGCCAGCTTGAGTTTGTCGATCCACAAGGCACGCCTCTCCGCCAGGGCATGATCATCAACACCACCAACAAGCCCACCGCCGTACAAGACTATCTGGCCAGCCCAGGCGCGGATCCAAACCTGACCCCTTACGGTGAGCAACTCTTTACGACCGCCATGACCGGCGACGTACTGCGGACCGCTGTGTCGCGTCAGGATCAGTTTGGTCAATGGGAGATTGGCTTTGAGTTGACCGGTGAAGGCAGCGACAAGTTTTTCAACTACACTAGTACGCATATCGGTCAGCCGATGGCGATTGTGCTGGACGGCGTCGTGTTGTCAGCGCCTGTGATCAACGCCGCCATCCGTGACCAGGGCGTCATCACAGGCCAATTCACCAAAGAAGAGGCCGGCTCGCTGGCGATCCAGATGCGCTACGGCGCCTTGCCAGTGCCGCTGAAGGTGGTGGATGTGCGTTCGATTAGCGCCACGTTGGGCGCCGACTCGGTGCGCAGCAGCGTCGTCGCTGGTCTGATCGGCATGGCTGCCGTCTTCATCTTCATGGTGTTGATGTATCGTGTTCCAGGGCTGCTGGCCGACCTGGCGTTGTTGATCTACGTCTTCTTCAACCTGGCAATCTACAAATTGATCCCTGTGACCCTGACATTAGCCGGCATCACCGGCTTCCTGCTTTCGGTGGGTATGGCGGTCGATGCCAATATCCTCATTTTCGAGCGCTTGAAGGAAGAATTGCGCGGCGGACGTTCGCCGCGTCTCGCCATCGAAGCCGGTTTTAGCCGCGCCTGGCCCGCTATCTTCGATAGCAATCTCACGACGCTCATTAGTTGCGCCGTGCTGTATGTCTTTGGCAACCAGTTTGGGGCCAGCATCGTCAAGGGCTATGCGCTGACGCTGGGGCTTGGCGTCATCCTGTCAATGTTTACCGCCTTCTTCTTGACACGCACGTTCATGCGCACACTGCTGAGCAGCCGCACGCAGCGTGACAAGAGCGCGCAGACGCTTGTTGGGTACTGAGTTTTGACGCCACGATGTGGCGACGCTGGGTTGAGCAACGTTTTGCAGTTGTGACGGGGAGAGAACGCGATGTATCACATCGTTGAGAAACGCAATATCTGGTTTACCATCTCAGCCATTCTGATCCTACCATCCCTGCTTTTCATGATCTGGTCTGGGATCACGCGCGGGCAGATTCTGCCTTTGAGCATCGACTATACAGGCGGCACCGTCTGGGAAGTGAGCTTCGAGCAGCCTGTGCAGCCCGCCGCTGTGCGTCAGGTCTTTGTTGACGCCGGCTACAACGATACGACGGTCTTCACAGTCAACAACGATTCGACCGTGCAGATCAAGTTCAAGCCCGTAGATGGCGACCAGAAAGAGGCGCTGCGTCAGACACTGGAAGCGCAGTTCGGACCGCTGGTCGAGAACACCTATCGCAGCCTCGGCCCTACGATTGGGCGTGAGGTGAGTCAGGCGGCTGTCATTGCCGTCGCCGCTGCGTCGCTGCTAATCCTGCTCTACATTGCGTGGGCGTTCCGCAGCGTGCCGCATCCTTTCCGCTATGGCGTAGCTGCAATTGTGGCTCTGGTGCACGATGTGTTGGTTTCGCTCTCGTTCCTGGCCATTATGAACCTGGTGGCAGGCTGGGAGATCGATGCCCTGACCCTCACGGCGCTCCTCACCGTGATCGGTTACAGCGTCAACGACACGGTCGTCATCTTCGACCGGCTGCGTGAAAACCTGCATCGCTATCGCAACGAGAGTTTCTCTGTCGTGGCCAACCGCAGCATCATTGAGACGGCCACACGTTCGATCGGCACACAGATCACGGTGTTGCTGATCACGGTGGCAATCCTCGTGCTGGGCGGCGCCACGTTACAGCAATTTGTCGCCACGATGCTGGTCGGGTTCGTCTCCGGTATGTACAGCTCGATCTTCAACGCCACGCAGATTCTGGCCGCGTGGGACGAACGCTCGATCTTCTATCGCAGCGCCAAGAAAACGTCCAGCCCAAGCGCCGCTGCTCCGGCCTAATCGGGCGTCCTGCCCCCACTGGCGACTTTCCGACCGCCAGCCAACGCTGTATTTTGTCCAAACGGCGGAGCCTTGACAGGCTTCGCCGTTTCTTGTTGACCGGTTTGTAGACATCTTCTGTGCTCCCGGAGGTGCACAATGGCAACCATGCGCGCCGTGTCTGTACAGAATGGTGCACTCACCCTGCGCACCGATTATCCGATGCCTGCCCCACGCGGGACAGAAGCCCTGCTGCGCGTGCGATTGGCGGGCGTCTGCGCCACCGACATCGAGCTGCTGCGCGGCTACAAGGGCGGCTTTCGCGGCGTGCTAGGCCATGAGTTCGTGGGCGAGGTAATCGCAGCGCCTTCCGATCCGAGTTGGGAAGGACGCCGCGTCGTCGGCGAGATCAACGTTGGCTGTGGGCAGTGCAGTCTCTGTCGCCGCGGGTTGGGCAAGCACTGCCGCCAGCGCACCTCGTTGGGCATCATCGGGCGCGACGGCGTCTTTGCGGAGTACACGCTGCTGCCGGTGGAGAATCTGCACGTCGTCCCCGACCACGTGCCGGATGAAGTCGCCGTCTTTGCCGAACCGCTGGCGGCGGCATACGAACTGCTCGAACAAGCCGCCATCGGGCCAGGCCAGCGGGTGATGGTGCTCGGCGACGGGCGCCTGGGGCTGCTCTGCGCATTCGTGCTGGCGCAGACCGGCTGCGATCTGACGGTCGTTGGCCGCAACCCAGAGAAGCTGGCGCTGCTGGCGGCGACAGGCGCACACACCGTGCTTACGTCGCCGACTGTGCTCGACGCCCTTGCCGCCGACCCGGCGGACATTGTGGTTGACGCCACCGGCGCGCGCGAAGGCTTCTTCACAGCGCTGCGGCTGGTGCGCCCGCTCGGCACACTCATGCTGAAAAGCACGTTCGCCGACCGTCTGCAAGAATTCGACCTCAGTCACTTGGTTGTTGACGAGATCACGATCATCGGCAGCCGCTGCGGGCCCTTTGCACCGGCGCTATCGGCGTTGGCGAGTGGCGCAATCGATCCGCGTCCGTTGATTCATGCTGAATATGATCTTGAGCACGCCACCGATGCGATCGCGCGCGCCAGTGAAAAGGGCGTGCTCAAGGTGTTGATCCGGCCGTGAGGTTGACGCGGCGCAGTGTCTGGGCATTGATTGCGACCACCAGCGTGCTGATTGCCATGAGTGCAGCGCCGACCGCGGGTGAAAGCTCGACGCCGAACGGCGCCAGGGCGCCTGCCGCCAACGGCAGCGCCACGATGTTGTAACCGGCCGCCCACCACAGGTTCTGCACCATCTTGCGATAGGTGGCAAAGCTCAGCCGGATCATGTTCGCCACGTCGAGTGGATTATTCTTGACCAGAATAATGCCGGCCGATTCGATGGCGACGTTCGTCCCCCCGCCGATCGCAATGCCAACGTCGGCGCGCGTCAGCGCCGGTGCATCATTGACGCCATCTCCGACCATCGCTACTGTCCGGCCGCTGGCTTGCAGTTCCGCGATCTTGGCATCTTTGTGCTCCGGCAGCACCTGGGCGAAATAACGGTCGATGCCCAACTCTGCAGCAACGGCCTTTGCTACAGCTTCGCTATCGCCGGTGAGCATGGCGACTTCCTTGCCCATCGCATGCAGAGCGCGCACTGCCGCTTTGCTTTCCGGGCGCACAGTATCGGCTACGGCAAAGGCGGCTGTCACCTTCCCGTCCTGCACCAGATAGACGACACTCTCCCCGCGCCCTCCTGCTTTGGCAGCAAAATGCGCCAGCCCAGGGTCCGGCACTGTAGCCAACATTTCCAGCAGACGCGGACCACCGACGTAGACGCTCCGTCCGTTGTGTCTCACCTGAACGCCGCGGCCCTTGAGCGCCTCAAAACAGGAGACAACGGGCAGCGTCAGCTTGCGGTCGGACGCTGCCTGCCGAATTGCGCGCGCAACCATGTGTTCCGAGTCAGCTTCGGCGGCGGCAGCCAGCGCCAGTGCATCTTCTGTGGAGAGGCCATCGATCGTGGCAACGCCGACGACTCCTTGCGCGCCAGTAGTAAGCGTGCCGGTCTTGTCGAAGACGATCGTGTCCAGCAAGCGAGCTGCTTCGAGCGACAACCGATTGCGCACAAGAATGCCATTGCTGGCGGACAGCGTCGTGCTGATCGCCACGACGAGGGGCACGGCCAGCCCCAACGCGTGCGGACAGGCGATGACGAGCACGGTGACAACGCGCTCCACGACCTGCCAGTTGAAGCCGCTGGCAAGCGTCCAGACGATAGCCGTCAAAGCAGCGACAGCCAGCGCAATGTAAAAGAGCCAGCCGGCGGCGCGGTCAGCCAGCAGTTGTGTGGCAGATTTACTCTGCTGCGCCTCCGCCACCAGCCGCATGATGCCGGCCAGTGCCGTTTGATCGCCTATCGCAGTGACGCGCACGCGCAGGCTACCGTCGCCGTTAATCGTGCCGGCGATCACGGCGTCCCCCACGTGTTTGTCGACCGGCTTCGACTCGCCGGTAATCATTGCCTCGTTGACTGCGGATTCGCCCTGCTCGACGACACCGTCGGCGGGTGCGCTGGCGCCAGGGCGCACCAAAAAGAGATCGCCGACGCGCAGGTCGGTGACGGCGACAATCTCAACATTGCCGTCGTCGCCGATGCGCTCCGCCGTGTCGGGCAACAGCCTGGCGAGTTGATCCAACGCCCCTGACGCCTGACGCACACTGCGCATTTCAAGCCAGTGACCAAGTAGCATCACATCGATCAGCAGCGCCATCTCCCAGAAAAAGCCGCTGGCCGGATCGATGAAGAGCATGACCAGGCTATAGACGAACGCCACCGAGATTGCCAGCGAAATTAGCAGCATCATACCCGGCTTGCGATTGCGAATTTCTGGGATCGCCATCTGTAAGAACGGGACGCCGCCAACCACAAAGATAATAATGGCAAAGATAGCGCCGATCCAGTCGCTGCCAGGGAAGCGCGGCATGGTGAAGCCGAACCACATCTGGATCATGTGGCTGTAGAGCAACACGGGCACGGTCAGCGCCAGACAGACCCAGAAACGATTGCGAAAGACTAGCTCGTGTCCCGTGTGATCGACGTGCGCCGTATGTGCGCTGCTGCGGCTATGCACGGTCTGCATCGATCCATGTTCGGCGTGCAGCGAAGATGGTTCCGGCCGAGAGGGTTGCCCATGATGCGCGGGGGGATGATGGTGATGATCATGGGTAGCGCGATTCGACATAAACAGCATCCTTTCTTGGGAACAAAAGCAGAGATAGAGGCTCCATCTCTGCTCAACCAACTGTAGATTTCACGTAGCGCTATCGTCAACCGATAGTGCAGGCTTCATCGCGCCGGCGTCCAGGTCAACTCCAGCGACTCCCCGCCCTCCGGGTCGGTGATGGTCAATGTGGCGCTCTCCACCGGGCCGGACATGTGCGCCGGAAACTTGAGCACGCCATTGACATGGTGGCCGTGGTCGTAGACAACTTCCCAGGCGGTGGCGGGCACGGCGTGGCCCACAATGCGTAGCGTTGCCATCTCAGCGAGATTGAAGCTCAGATCGGCGCCGGTGGCGTTGAGATCGACGGTGAAGTCAATCATATCGCCCTGGATGTTGCTGAGATCGGGCGGCGTCACCTTGACATCGATGGCGCCCAGTTTGCCGATCTGCGCAGCGAAGCGCTGCGCCGGGGTAGACGGGGAGGCTGGCGCCGCGGCCTGGGACGCACCCTGTTCCATCATGCCGCCCATTCCCATGCCCTGCATCATCGGCATTTGCCCCATCATGTCGCCCATGTTCATGCCTGGCGTCATGCCCATGCCGGGCATCTGTTGCATCATGCCGCTCATCGGCATGGGCGCGATCAGGATCATCGTCCCCATCATCGGCATTTGACCCATCATGCCGCCCTGCACTTGCTGGCCTTGCATCTGACCACCCATTGGCATGTCGCTAGCCATTATCTCACCAGCCATCATGCCTTGCATCTCAGCCATCATTTCTTGCATTTCGGCCATCATCGCCATCATTTCGCCCATGTCGCCTTGCATCATGCCTGTCATGGGCATCGTGCCTGTCATGGGTGCGCTGCTCCCCATCATGCCGCCGGCCATCATGCGCTGTATCCGCGCCATCATCGCCTGCATGCGCGCCATGTGCGCCATCATTTGTCCCATGCCACCCTGCATCATTCTGGGCTGTATTGTCATTGTGCCGGTCATAGCTTCCTGCTGACGCATGGGCATGCCGACCATCATATCTGGTCCTGGCATTGTGCTGGTCACAGGCATCGTTTGCTGGAGGACGTCTTTGTCTACTGCCATCAGCGAAAACGCCTGCGCATCACCCCAATTTAGCAAGCCGAATAAAATGGCCGTTGTAAGGGCGGCGAGAAGCCCGGGTGAACTAAATTTTTTGAGAAACATGCTTTGCTCCTGACATTATGAACAAACTCAAAATAACTTGCCGCTTCCAGCATACACGTCAGATTTGAAGCAAATATGAAGACTTCTCGTTCACATTCCCTTCATAAGCGTATGCTACGCTGAAATCAACTAGATTCAATCGTATAGAAAGGAGCGCACATCATGATGATGGGACACGACTGGGGATTGGGTTGGGGCGGCATGTGGTTTGGCTGGCTGTTGATGATCGGCTTTACAGCCGCCGTCATCGTATTGATTGTATGGTTGATCAGGCTTTCCGCGCCAGGCGGTCGTTTCAACACCGGCGCGTCAGAGAGCGATCCACAGGTTCAGTCAGCGTTGGGTATCTTGCAGGCGCGCTATGCACGCGGCGAGATTTCCAAGGAAGAATATCTGGACGTGCGCGCTACGCTGCTGCGCACATGAAGGTTGATTGTGAATATTCAACATCGACCGTAGACGTCCATGACTCACGGGCTGCCAGGGACATCCGCGAGCCATTGCAAGGCTGGGGGTAGCAATTTGATGAAGGTAGTGTGACATGTCCGTGATACGAGTTGTTCTGACAGCCGCTTTGAACAGGCTATACCCTTCGTGCTCCTCATCGCCACTGTAGTTTCGTTTCTCACCTTGTTTTTTGGCCTGCGCTTTATCGTACGTCCATTACGGCTTCTGGCCGAACGGACGCATCGCATCGGTGAAGGAGATTTTATAATCTCGCACACCATGAAGGGATATATGGCTAGACAGTTCGATTTATCACATAACCGCGCAGCGCCATCTCTGAAGTTTGCTGATCATGTGGTCGCCCTCTTCTTTCGCCATGGGCTGACCTTACTGCTGGCGCCGCTGTTGATGTTCACACTGCTGCCCTTTGCCGCGCCGTTGGCCATGTATCTGGGTTGGGAGTTTTGGGGCGACCTGCTCTACCGGTTCTACGGTTTCTTTTGCCATCAACTGCCACAGCGCAGCTGGTTTCTATTTGGCCCCAAGCTCACCTACACGCTGGCGGAGATCCAGCAGGCGACTTCGACATCATCACCGTCGGAGCTGCGCGCGTTTGTCGGGACGCCGGCGATGGGATGGAAGGTAGCCTGGAGTGACCGCATGATCTCGTTCTATACGCTCACCCCAATTTTAGGTCTTGTCTATGCTGTGGTGCGTCGCACCGGCAGGCGAATCGCACCCCTCTCCTGGTTCGTGTTACTGCTTACGTTGCTCCCGTTAGCCGTCGACGGTGGAACTCATGCAATCAACGACGTGCTGACAGGAGGAATGTCCACCGACGGGTTTCGCGATACGAATCAGTGGCTTGCCTGGATCACATTCAACGCCTTTCCAGGGTTCTATGCGGGCGATCAATTGGGCGCCTTCAACTGGTGGGCGCGGCTGGTGACAGGCGCGCTTGCGGCATGGGGCATCGCGTTTACGGTCTTTCCCCTGCTCGATCAATTCCTCCAGCAGGAAGCAGGTTTCCTGGCCAATCAGCCATCGCACAGAAGAGAGTAGAAAAGTGTTTGCCAGGCAAAGTTCTTCACAATCCAGAGAGTCTCATCGACGGCGAGGCAAACGGCCTTCCTCTGAACGTCAGCTCACCTATCTTGTTGTGAGTTGCATGTGCTTGCGCCCGTAGGAAAACAAGCGAAACTCACTTTTATCCCAGCCAAAGCTGGTGAATACATCTTTCAGTGCATTTTACCCGGGCATATAGAAAGGGGCGTTCTGGTGGTTCGGTGATCGAATCTGGAATGCATCGTCCTGGCAATCACTTCAGTGTATTTTATGCAAGCAAGGAGCTTTCTGAAATGAGGGACACCAGGGTTTCAATTCTGCGGACGAATTGGGTTGATCCGATGTGCGGCATGCAAATTGATACAAGCTGTGCAGTTGCCGAAGAAATCTACATTGGCGTCCGTTATCTGTTCTGTTCGGAGGAGTGTCATCGATTGTTTGTACGGGCAGCCACTCGCCATATCACCGAGCTGGCGCATGGCGGTGATTGCATCGGGTATCGATGCCCAAACCAACGGGCGAACGGCGAGATCCGATAAGTTGTATTCCAATGCTCAGCCGAACACTTCTACTGTTTATCTTGGCAGTTGGGCTGTTGCTCCTGCTGCTGGTCAGTGCACTGACAACCTTCGGCACTCCGCAGCCGGTCGTCATCAATGGGACGGCGGCGCCCCCGTTGCCGACCCTGAATCCAGCCGCTGTGGCGGAAGGCGAGAGACTCTACGCGCGCTATTGCGCGAGTTGTCATGGCGCCAATCTGGAAGGCGCGCCTGACTGGAAGACACCCTTGTCTGATGGCAGTCTCCCGCCGCCGCCACAGGACAGCAGCGGGCACACCTGGCATCATGCTGACTCGCTTTTGTTGACCATCATCCGCGAGGGCGGCGCCCCGACGACAAACTCAAAGATGCCAGCTTTTGGCGAACAGCTGCGCGATGAAGAAATTGAGGCGATCCTTGCGTTCTTCAAGAGTCGGTGGGGTGAGGAAGAACGCAAGTTTCAATGGTGGGTTACGGTTGTGGGTGGTGAACAGTAACGTTCGTCTGAGTCAGAAGGATCGCATTCCTCAGATGGTGCACGCTCATTGGCGCTTTTGGGAAATCGACGCAGCGCGCGGGGTCGCAGTCGTCATGATGGTGATCTATCATCTGATGTACGACCTCTATTTCTTTCGGGTCACTGATGCCATTTTCACTGTCCCCTTTTGGTTTTACTTTCAACGCGTTACCGCCGGCGCGTTCATTGCGCTCGCCGGTCTGTCGCTGGCGGTTCTGACGCAGCGCTCCGCCGCGCAAGGCAATGCAGGCGCGGCGCTATTTTGGCAGAACTTCCGGCGTGGATTGCGCATCTTGGGGTGGGGGCTTGTCATTACCTTTGTGACGCGCATTGCACTGGGGTCGGAATTGGCCATCATCTTTGGCATTTTGCACTTTCTTGGCGTCGCCATTGTGCTGTCTTACCCATTTTTGCATCTACGCTGGCTCAATCTCGCAATGGGGCTATTGGTCTACGCGATTGGTCTGTTTCTGCGGCAGCAGACCTTCGATTTGCCCTACCTGATCTGGCTCGGCTTTGAACCAGAAAATCACGTCTACGTGGATTACTTCCCAATTTTTCCCTGGTTTGGCGTCTTGCTGATTGGTATCTTCGTGGGCAACTCTCTCTACGCCAGCCTGCGACGGTGTTTTGCTCCGCCAGATCTGTCGGGGTGGTGGCCGATCCGCCAGCTAGAATGTCTCGGACGCCATTCGCTGCCGATCTATCTACTGCATCAGCCTGTCCTACTCGCCGTCTTGGCGAGTCTACTTTGGTTGCTAGGCGCGATGGCTGTCGGCACCTGAGCGTCCAAATGCATTAGCGGCGCCTCATCGGCCGCATGATTCCGAAGTGTTCTGTTCCCAGAGTTCCAATCGCGATGACCCTCCTCACCCATAAAAGAGGTCTTGCCATTCGACAATGGCGTCGAGTGGCAAGACCTTTCCCCCGGTTTCTGTCACCATCTCCTGATGCAAGCACACTCTTTACTGAAACCACGCCTGCAGCCACCCGTTCATTTGCTCGATTTCCACCTGTTGGGCAGTGATGATTGCACCCGCCAGGTCTTTGATCTCCTGGCGCTCAGCCATCTGTTGCGCCATCTGCGCCATCTCGATCGCCCCCTGGTGATGTGAGATCATCGCCGTGAGAAAACGCCGATCAAACGGCAGGGTTGCGTCGGCGCTGATGCTCATCTCGCCCATGCTCATCCCCATGCCGCCCGTGGCGGGGAGGTCGGGATACCAGGCAGCGCGCCAGGCTCGCATTTGTTCGATTTCGCCGTTCTGCGCAGCGATGATGGCGGTCGCCATCGCTCGAATTTCCTCCCGCTCAGATTGTTGTAGGGCTTCCTCCGCCATGGCGACGGCGCCCAGATGATGTTCGATCATGCTATCAATGAATTGAGCGTCGAACGGTTGGGAAGCGTTCATCTGCATACTGCCATGATCCATGTCCTGCATATCCCCTTGTTCCATGGGCATTGCCGTAGCTTGTTGATCCATGTTTTGCATTCCGCCTCCCATGTCACCGGGTGCAGCGGGTGTTACGCCTGTGCAGGCGCCAAGCAGAACAGTAAAGATGAGCAAGAGTGACAGTGAAAGACCCAAACGCATGGTAAGTAGCTCCTTTTAGACCTATGGGATAGAAATAACAAAATTCTTGCGGATTGTCTGCGGTTGTACGTTCCGCACCTCCACCGTGACGCGCCAGTCACCCTGGCTATCGCGGCTGAAATCGAAGGTTGCGCGGTACCGGCCGATCCCTGTGCTTACTGCCTTTTGTTGCACCAACATCGTAGCCATTGCATCGTGGCTGGCCAACAGAGTGACGTCTGCACCATTGACGGCTTGTTGAGTCGTATCCTTGACAGAGACCATCAGCGTCACTTCGCCGGCTACCAGCGGATCGGGCGTTGTGCTCAACTCGATCATCAACCCACTGGAGTCAGTATTCGCCGACTGCGGCGCGGCGCCACAACCTGTCATTGTCATCAAGAGTAGCAAACCGAGAAGGAGAATATATTGCCATTTCATCGTGCTCGCTCCTGTTCGATAAGCACTAGAATGTTTGGCAAATGCTCAAACAATGCGCCCAAATTAGCACAAATTTGTGAAGGAATTGTGAAGGGTTGAGATCGGCGCCGACAAGATTTACCCTTTCCGTAACAGCGACGAGAATGACGCTACCATGGTCAAGTATTTAGCTCAACGCGTGGCTCGCGCGCTGTCGCTGAAGTCCGTAGAGCAGCAGCGGCAGTCCAATGGCCACCGCCGCAAGACTGATGATCTGTGACTGGTTCAATCCAAATGCGACGCTGCGATAGGAACTCCAGAAAGTGATCAGGAAACGCCCACTGCTGTAGAGCAGCAAATAGATCAAGAAAAGCGCACCGTCCGGCAGATTTTGTTTGCGCAGACGCCAGAGCAACGCAAAGATGCCCACATTCATGAGCAGTTTTGCCCAATCCCTTACGCTTTGCTTCGCTGGTGGCGATCCAGAGACCAACGCCAATCGCTGCAGCCACGATCAGGCCATACCAGCGAAGCATAAAATGACCAAACGAGAATAGAATTGGGTCGATCGTAACGGTAACCATAAAGTGCTCCTTTGTTTGTCGTTGCAAAGCTATCAGGGGTGTGTCGCCTTTCTCATGCACGCATCCAACGTAATGCAGGCACAGTCTTGATAGCTTTCTGTCAAGTGTCACCTGACGTTATGAAGTGGAGAAGGATGAAAGCAAGTTCAATCCTTCTCCATAAGACTTGCTATTGTACGTGATGCTGACGCGCGCCTTGATCGGGCGGAACGTACTTCTCTGGTGCTTTGTCAAAGGCAACTTTGCACCCAGGGGCGCAGAAGTAATAGGTTTTGCCCATATACTCTGATTTGAGTTTTGTTGTCTCGCTGTCGATGACCATCCCGCACACCGGGTCTTTGACTTGTGCCATTGTAGAATCCCATTTCTGAAACGATGTTCCGATCTCATTCTCACGGCGCTGACGCCGGCTAGTTGACGATGATCTTGCCCCGCAACATGCCCATCTGGCATTGGAATGGAATCTCTCCGCTTTCCTGTGGCGTAAACTCGACTGCAATTGTTTCGCCTTCAGGCAGTTTGGCCGACTGGCCGATCTTGTCGAAGATCACCATTTCACTGCACAAAGACGACTCCTGACGGGTGAAGAGCAGGCGAACTGGCTTGCCCTGCCTGACGACGATCACATCCGGGTCATAGCCGCCCTTGACCGTGATCGGCACTTGCTGCACGCCGGCCACCTCCGCCACCTGCACACCTTCTCTGCGATAGAGCCAGAAGTACCAGACAATCAAGACGATTGCCGCCAACCCGAGTACGTTGACAATTATTGAAACGACGTTCATTGAGGAACCTCCTGTGGAATCTTGACGACCTGACGATCCGAATACGATGGACGCCAAGGCGTGCCAAGACGTGGCAGCAACCAGCGATCCAGTCCCCACCACCCTGCCGTCTTCCAGGCCAAAATCAGCAGGATCGAAAGGGCAAAGAGCACAGGGTTGGTGCTGGCGGTGCCAGCCATCATGAAGTTCCAGTTCATGAAGCCGGCAAAAAAGGCGGCAATCCCAACAAATGCCCCCAAGATCAGGGCAATGCCAAGCAGCAGTTCGCCGGCCACGATCAACTTGGCAAACCAGGTGTATGAGCCGTTGTCGAGCAGCATCTGGATAAATACCCGATACCAGTCAAATGCGATTGCCGGACGTGCGGGCGCTTCCGGGATGGCAACGGCGCGTTCCCAAAAGCCCTTTAACGCCTCACCGTTCTGTGTCCAGCCTGGATTGCCAACCTTCCCCCAGCCTGAAGTCAGCCACATATAGCCCACATATAGACGGACTATCAGCCATAGCCATGCCCAGCGTGTGCTGTTTAGCAGAGAGATGACAAAAGGGGGATCCGAAATTGTAACGTCGCCTTGTCGATTCTGATTTGCCATGGTGTACACCTTCCTTTGGAGTGGCACGTGATTGATAGCTAAGCAGTGATTCGCGCAAACCTGATTCATTCTGTCAGCTCGACCCAGTTGTGCTCATGCTGCGAAGCTCTTAGCCCTAAAGAAACGCAAGCGATTGGCATTGCCGACGACGGTAATGCTGGAGGCAGCCATGGCTGCTCCCGCAATCAGCGGCGAAAGCAGGACGCCGAAGAAGGGGAACAGAACGCCCGCCGCCACGGGTATGCCTAATGTGTTATAAATGAAGGCGCCAAAGAGACTCTGCTTGGCGTTGCGCATCGTGGCGCGACTCACCTCGATGGCGTAGGCGACACCCTTGAGGCTGCCGCTCATCAGTGTGATGTCGGCCGCTTCGATGGCAACGTCGGTGCCGGTACCGATGGCAAAACCAACATTGGCTTCCACCAATGCCGGTGCATCGTTGATGCCATCGCCCACCATGCCAACTTTGCGGTTGCCCTGCTTGAGCAGATGCACTTGCGCAGCCTTGTCTTCGGGCAGCACTTCGGCCAGCACCCGGCTGATCCCCACCTGGCGGGCAATCGCCTGCGCGGTGCGCTCATTGTCTCCCGTCATCATGACGACTTCCAATCCCATCTCCTGCATCACACGTATCGCTTCGATGGAATCCTCTTTGATGGTGTCGGCGACAGCCACCACGCCCGCGGCGCTGCCATCCACAGCGACATACATCGCGGTCTTGCCTTCATTTTGGAGACGCAACGTTTCCGTTTCCAGCACACCGGTCTCGATCTGTGATCGCTTCATCAGCTTCAGATTGCCGACTAGGACCTGCCGTCCCGCCACCGTTGCCACAACGCCATAACCGGGCACTGCTTCAAACGCTGTCGGCTCGACAGGGTTGTGTCCCTGCTGCATAGCGCCGGCGGCGATGGCCTGCGCCAGAGGATGCTCGCTTGGTCTATCTGCGCTGGCGGCATAGTAAAGCAGTGTCGCTGCGTCGAAACCGGTCGCCGGCGCCGCGTCGGTCAACTCCGGTTTTCCTTTGGTGATCGTTCCGGTTTTGTCCAGCACGATGACCTGCAGTTGAGAAGCCGTTTGCAGCGCTGCGCCATTGCGAATCAGCACGCCATGTTCTGCCCCCTTGCCGACGCCCGCGACCAGACTTAGCGGCACGGCCATGCCAACCGCACAAGGGCAGGCAATGATCAGCACGGTGACGGCAGTCACCACAGCGTAGGCCAGCGCCGGTGATGGGCCAAGGTTGAACCAGACAAGGAAGGTCAAGATCGCAATGATCATCACTGTAGGTACGAAGTAGCCTGAGATCACATCGACCAGGCGGGCAATCGGCGCCTTGCTGCCCATCGCATCCCGCACCAATTTGACGATCTGGGCGAGTGCGGTGTCCTTGCCCACTTTCGTAGCGCGAAACTTGAAGGCGCCGGTCGTGTTGACGGTGGCGCCGATCACGTCGTCGCCGACGGTCTTATCGACGGGCAGACTTTCGCCTGTAACCATCGACTCGTCCACCGCCGAGCGCCCTTCGATGATCTGCCCATCCACCGGAATTTTATCGCCAGGCCGCACAAACACAATGTCGCCTACGCGCACCTCCTCTACTGGGATTTCGACCTCTTGACCGTCGCGGATCACGCGCGCGGTCTTGGCCTGCAATCCGATCAATTTGCGAATCGCCTGGCTGGTCTGGCCTTTGGCGCGCACCTCCAGAGCCTGCCCTAGTACAACCAAAGCAGTCACGACTGCGGTTACATCGTAGAAAGGTGTCGCCGTACCTTCCGGGAACAGGTGCGGTATAAAGATGGCGACCGTCGAATAGATCCAGGCGGCGCCGGTGCCCAATGCAATCAGCGTATTCATATCGGCGGCATGATGCTTGAAGGCTGCCCACGCACCGATGAAGAACTGTCGCCCCGAATAGAACATCACCGGCAAGGTGCCGATGCCGGAGAGCAGATATAGCCACCAGATCAGACTCTCTGATGGCGTTTCCAAGAACAGGTTAGGCAAATAGAGCCATGGAAGTTCTGGATAGGCTACCAACATGACCGGCACGCCGATCAGCGCAGCAAACCAGAATTTCCGCATCAGGCTTGTATATTCGCGTGCGTGGGCAGCGGTCTCGTCGTCTACGGTTTCTTCCTTCCGTTCGAGCGGATGGGTTGCCTGATAACCGGTGGATTCAATGGCCTGTTTTATGGCTGGGAAATCCGTCTGCCCGGTGACATAGCGAATCTGTACGCTGTCCGTCGCCGGGCTGACTGTCGCGGCCAGCACGCCGGGAACCTGAAGCAGCGCCTTCTCGATGAAGCCGACGCAGGATGCATAGAGCGACGTCAGCCAATGAAAACGCAGCGCCGGAATATAGGGAGCGGTCTTGTCAATGATGTTCGTCGTGTCTTTCCACCCCATCTTCTGTTTCCGCCTGTTCGTGAGTCGGCAAGGATAGCGCGATCTCTGCCGCCGCGCCGTCATTGGGCGTCAGGGGCGAGAAGCTGACGCCGTTGGGCGCAGCGCCGGTCGGCGTCGTCGTCACCACTCTGCGAGCGGCCAGATCGATGACGGTCATTGTATTGCCGTACAAATTGGTGACATAGGCATAGCGACCGCCCGGCTCCACCACGACGCCATGCGCTCCTTGCCCTGTCTCGATGGCGCCTACTTCAACCAGACTTGCCGCATCGACGAAAGACAATGTTGTCCCAGGCGCATCTTTGGAACCCTGGTTGGCGATGAGTACAAGACTGCCATCAGGAGCCACATACACCTGCATAGGACCATTGCCCACCGCCGCCT
>DMDA01000027.1:45971-76961 GCA_003451595.1 Chloroflexota bacterium
CTGTGACTGTGTTGTCTCCGCTGTTGGTCACATAGGCGGTGGCGCCGTCCGGACTCACAATGACATGTGCGGGCGCACTTCCCACCGGCGCCACGCCCAGCAAACTGAGTTCCTGGGCGTCCACAGCGATCGCCAGACCTTCATGACCGCTCACTACCCAGACGGTTCGGCCATCGGGCGAAACCTGTACATTATGAGGGGCAGGGATGCCGGTCAAGGTGGTGACCACAGCATTCGTGGCGGCGTCGACGACGGTGAGGCTGTTCCCTTCCTCATTGGCGATCCAGACAGCGCCGGCAAGCGGCGCGGTAGCCGATGTAGTTGCATCTTCTCTCGGTTGAGCTGTTGGCGTGGCGAGCAGCGGCACAGTGGCGCATCCGCCCAGTACAGCAGCACCGATCAGGATCGCCATCAAACGAGAAAGGGTGGAAATCGAACGGACGTTCATAAAACTTGCTCCTTTATGCGGCTATTGATCGATAGATGGATAATCATCGATCACGATCATAGCGTGCAATTGTGAAACGAATGTGAAGACAGGACAGTGCAAGCGCATCCATTACACACCGCATCGGTTGCCCCCGGATGCAAGTTGGCTCAAATGGCCGTTATCTGCCAACCAACGGCGGATCGCCTGGAAGCCGCTGCTGGATGAGTAGTTGGCGCTGAAGACGAGCTGGGCCTCGGCATTGGCGTAGTCGATCCCCTCGGTGACCTTCAGCAGGGTGGCGACCTCGGCCATCTGCTGCGGAAACCAGAAGGCATTGACGAACTTGGCCGCTTCCCTCATGTCATTGACGGTTGCGTCCTGGGCAGCCATTAACTCCAGCAGTCCCAACATCGCCATGCCGTGATTGCAGTCAGGAAAGGCCGTGGAGTTGTTGCAACACGGACGATATACGGCGCCGGCCACTTCGTTCACTCGATCTTGCTGATCCGCCGACAAGGGAACCAGTAGGATGCTGGCGTAGAGTTCGGTGACAGGTTTGGTCGCAATTGGCGCTTATATTCCGGCGAAGTTGCCTGTCGCCTATCGGTCAAAAGTCATATATGCGGCGATACGCCAGTGCAGCCAGTGCAGCCCAATCCGGAGGCGCTGCTCCAACTTCACATTTTCTTCATGATTCGAGGGTATGATGTGAAACGAATACCAATAGGCCAAACGGCGCGTATGGAACCTGGTCTGTGGGAGATTCTATAAACAGACAAGTGTGAATATGATCGGAATATGCGTCCTAGAAACGTAGTTGCCATGAACAGAATCTTTTCGCTTTCAATCGGTAATCTTCGACAATCTTATGACGAATCCTAAATCTAATGACTTTTGGTTGCCAGCGCTGAAGCCTGTTCGATCCCCCTGGCTAGCAAGACTGGGCTTTCGCTCGATCCCCTGTGTGTATTCGGAACGCCAGACGACCCAAGTTTTTCTAACTCCACCGTTACCTGGCGATGTACAGGAAGATCACCCAAAAGGTGTGTCGGTCATGTATTTGTTGCATATGTAGTACCTGCACATTCCTACTTGCTATGATGAAGAGAGCTAGATGAGTGTAATGATTTGCTCTGCCAAGAACACGCTGTTTATTCGAACTGCTCTTGGATTGGGTTTTCTATTGCTCTTATTGGCCGGCTGTAGCTCGAGCCAGCGGGAAACCGTGCTGGCAGTTGATGCCGCGCTGCCCGCCTTCCTTGATGTGGCAACGCCACGCGTGCGCGACGCCTACCGTTTCGCCATCGCCAATACAGACAAGTTGGAGCGTATTCCCTGTTACTGTGGCTGCGGAAAGATGGGACATACCAGCAACCTGAGCTGCTATATCCGTTCAACCACTGCAGACAGTGCAATTGTTTACGACGAACATGCGAATGGCTGCGGCATCTGCGTTGACATCACCCAGGATGTCATGCGTCTGACCCAAATCGGCCAATCTATGTGGGAAATCCGCGCCTACGTGGACGCGCAGTATAGCCCATTCGGTCCATCCACAGACACCCCGCTGCCAGCAAAACCTTGAGGAAAAGGATCAATCGATGAGCAAACATTCAAAACGACGTTCAACCTCGCCCAAATCGCAGCCCAGACAGGCGCGGCGTCCCACTTGGTTGGCAGCAGCGGTGCTAACGCTAGCTGGCGTCGCTCTCGTCAGCATGCTGATCTGGCTGGTGCAGCGCAACGCAGTGGAGACTGCACAGACTACGCCTGCACAGGTCGCACCGTCTGACTCTGCTGATCTGAGCGGGCCACGCATCAGCGTAGACCAGGATCGTTTTGATTATGGCGATGTCAAGCTCAACACTACAATCGAAACTTCTGTCCGCGTCCAAAACATTGGCAATCAGGTGTTGGTGTTGGAACAGAATCCGGTCGTCGAACTCATCGAGGGATGTTGACCGCCCAATGCGGTCGTCGGTTCGACGATCTTGAATCCCGGTGAAGAGACAACCGTAAAGATGCGTTTCATGATGCATGCTGGCATGGACGGCAAGCATGAGTTCCGCCTGCATATCCGCTCCAATGATCCGGTGGAGCCTGACAAACAGGTGGTGATCCTGTCCAATTGGGTTCCATGAATACAATGCAGCGAGGCTTATGCACTTACGTTTTTTCCTGCGCCCGCTAACCCTGACTAGTGGACTGTTTCTGGTCATGGCATTGCTGGTCAGCCTAAATTTGGGGGAACGCACCGCACGTCGGCAGGTCCATGTGATCGACATTGCCATGTCCACCGCCGAACAAGGCGGTTTCACGCCCGCCCGCCTGCGCATTCAGGCCGGACAGACGGTGAGATTTCGTTTTCACTCTAGCGATGTCGCTCACGCTGTGGCGATCGGTCCTGGGTTGGGACTCGATCTCGGTGTGATTGCACCAGGCGAGACAAAAGAGGTCACGCTCAGCATAGACCGGCCAGGCGTCTACACCTTCTACTGCAACCTGTGGTGCAGCCCGGAGCATTGGCGCATGCGCGGGGTGATCGACGTCTTCAATGCTGACGGTGCTCTGCCGCCAGCCAACAACGACCCTGTGATCGACGCCTTGACCGCCGCCGGCATCGACATCGACAGTGCGCACGGCGCACAACAGGCAGCGCATTCCGCAGATCATGCAGATGTTTCGATCACGCCGAACGCAGCCATGCTTGCCGCGCTGAAGGTCCCCGACATCCTGCGCACGCCAACGTGGAAGCGCACCCACGCGTTGGTCGACGCCATCGCTGCACTGGATGCCGCTAATCCATCGCAAACGGAAGCAGCGCTGGCAGGCGCTGCTGCTGCGCTGTGGCTCGAGCCGCTTCAAGACGCCGATCTTACCGATGCAGCCGCGCTGTATGCCAAAAACTGTGCAGCATGCCACGGCGCTAGCGGCCGCGGGGATGGCATGGCGGCGTCTCTGACGCCCGCGCCGCCTGCCCCCTTCACCGCAACCGCATTGCTCGAAAGGCGGTCGGACGTACTGTATGCGAAAATTCGGCGCGGCGGAATGGGAACTGGGATGCCCAACTTTGGTACGCTTTTCACGCCGGAGGAAACCTGGGCGTTGGTCGACTATCTTTGGCTGCTGGCGTTAGGCGAAACTTCCCCATAGAAATTCATACCAATCGTCTACATGTTGCGCGGCCAACGCTGCCGCACGATCGGCCAGTATATATACGACAAGTAGGCCAACAAGACCAGATTGAGGGCGATCTCGAACGTTAGAAATGCCTGACCGCTGGCGTCGGTCTCCCAGTAACTGATCGGGCTGGCAAATCGATAGCGCCAATTCACGGGAAACCAGATCAGCGGCCCATCGCTGCGATGGGTGAAAATATCGATCCCAACGTGAACGATCATGCTGGCCGCCAGCCAGAAAAGCGCCTTGCCCCAGCCGCTGGCGCGCTGGCGCCACCACCACAATCCAAGAAGCAAGAGCGCGCCGTTGATCAACAGCGAATGAAAGAAATTGTGCGCCACGATCCACCATGGATCGTGGTAAAAGAGCGTAAAGTGCAAATACTCCATGATGCTGGCGGTGGTCGGCGGCGACGCCAGCCAGCGGTAGTAAACTTCACCCCCAACGGTCAGCACAAAGAACGGGATGTCCGGTAGAACAGCGCCCAACAGCAACGCCGCCACAACGGTTGTATCCACCCATGATCGATGGCGGAGCGGCGTCAGCGCCGCCGCTGTGATGAGGAAATGACTTTGTGTCTGCATAGATGTGTCTTCAATGCGACTCTTTTGGGACGCGCGGCAGCATAAGGCCAAATTCGGCGCCATGTTTTGCTCTAGGCGGTGGGCTGTCGACCCACATGCACCCGCCATGCGCCTCGACGATCTGTCGGGCGATGGCAAGACCTAGACCGGAGCCGCCGGTTGAACGCGTGCGCGAGCGGTCGCCGCGATAGAAACGGTCGAAAACGTGGGGAAGGTCCGCAGCCGGAATGCCCGCGCCGTTGTCGGTGACGGTTACATAGACATGGTCGGCGTCGGCGTGGAGGCTGACGACCACCGAGCCGCTGGCAGGTGTATGACGCAGAGCGTTGTCGAGCAGATTGAGCAACACCTGGTTTAGGCGCTGTCCATCGGCCTCGATCAGTTGCGTCTGAGCAGGGCAGTTGATGGTGAGCGCAATGCCGCGTTCGTCGGCACGGCGCTGCATGGCATTGACCTGACGCCGACAAAGCTCGGCCAGATCGATCTGCGTCCTCTCCAGGATGAGCTGCCCTGCCTCGGCGTTCGCCAGGGTGCGCAGATCGTCCACAAGCCGGTTGAGCAGCAACACCTCGGCGTGCAGTCCTGCCAGATTCTCGGCGTCGGCAGGAAAGACGCCGTCCTGCATCGCTTCGATGGCGCCTTGAATGCCCGTGAGCGGCGTGCGTAGTTCATGGGCGATGTCTGCCATCAGGTTGCGGCGCAGGCTTTCCTGTTTTTCCAGGCTGGCGGCCATCTGGTTGAACGTTGCGGTCAACTCGCCGACCTCGTCGGCGCTTTTGACCGGCAAACGCACGCGCAGGTCGCCGCGGGCGATTTGGCGCGAGGCGTGGGTCAGATCGACGAGCGGACGCGTGATCTGGCGTACGAAGATCGCAGCCAGCGCCAGGCCGGCGACCGCTGCGATCGCAGCAGCGAAAAAGACCGCCCGTGTGACGCTGCCCACCAGCGGCGTAGGATCGACCACAGCGGCGCCCATCAACGATCCCTCGACCACCAGTTCACCGACAAGTACGCCGTCGAGGATGATGGGCCAGTGTTCGAGCGGCGCGCTTGTCAGCGGCGCGCCGCCAACTGCTCCTTCCGAATCAGCGACCACTTCGCCGCGCTGGTTCAACACCTGAACCCGGTTGGTGGGCATGCCCATCATCGTGCCGAAGACGCCTGTCATGACTCCATCCGATGCGGTGAAGATCAGACTATCAAGTGATGCATCAAGATCGTTCCAATCCCGATGGCGTCGATAGTAGTCAGCGAGCGCCGCCTGCATGACCGCCGGACGCACCATTTGGTTGGCGACCATGAAGTGCTCGAACTGGGTGGCCGTCCCCTGACTGGTCAACCAGACGGTGACCACCACGCCTATGAAGATGATCAGCGCAAAGGCGGCGGTGAGTTTGACCCAAAGTTGATTGCGCATAGCGTTAGCCGACGAACCGATAGCCGACGCCATGCACCGTTTCGATGAAGCGGCTGTGGCGTCCAGCGCCGCCCAATTTCTGACGCAGGTTCTTGATGTGCACGTCGATGGTGCGTTCGTAAGCGCCAGCGTCGTTATCAGCCTGCACGATGGTTAACAATTCATCGCGCGTAAAAGGGCGTCCGGGCTGGCGCATCAGGGCATGGAGCAGGTCAAACTCCACTGCCGTCAGTGCGAGATCTGCACCGTCCAATGTTGCCATGCGGTAGGATGGATCGAGCCGGAGTCCATCGCTCGTCAACACCTGTGCAGCGACCGTCGACGGCAGCCGTTCGAGGCGACGCAGTGCAGCCTGTACACGCGCCGCCAGTTCGCGCGGGCTGAAGGGCTTAACCATGTAATCGTCGGCGCCGACGGTGAATCCTACGATGCGGTCTGCTTCTTCCACGCGTGCGGTAAGCATCAGGATGTAGACATTGGCGATGGCCGGGTCGCTGCTCTGGCGCAGGCGGCGGGTGATCTCCCACCCATCCAGACCAGGCAGCATCAGATCGAGCACGATCAGCGCCGGTTTTTCGGCTAACGCCAGCGCCAACCCGGTTTCGCCGTCGGCCACAGCCAGCACGCGGTGACCCGCCTGTTCGAGATAGCCTTGCACCACGCGGCGAATCTGGTGATCATCTTCGATCACAAGAATCGTGAACCTCTGTTCCGACATACCGACACTCTAGCGACAAAGCCGCAAAGAGGCAAACGCGTTCTATACAACCTCAAAATAGCGCATCATGCCGCTGTCTTCGTGCTCCAGGTTGTGGCAGTGAAAGAGATAGCGCCCGCGGTAGCCGTCGAAACGCACGGCGATGCGCACACGTTCGCCCGGCATCACGAGCACAGAATCTTTCCAGCCTTCGTCCAGCAGACCGTCCTTGACCGTCTCCCAGCCGGCGCGCTGCGCGTCATCCACCTGACGATCGAGCACCTGGAAATGCACGCCGTGCAGATGCACCGGATGCGCCATGAAGTCGCGCATCATCGATTGCGTCGCTGCGCTACCGCCGTGGGCGCTGTGATCCATGCCCATCATGCCGCCTGCTGCCACCGGCGCCGGCGCCACCATCAGATTCACCAACTCCCAGATCTCGGTGTCACCAAAGCGCACCTTTTCGTCATCCGCCACGACATCCATCTCGAAGGTGCGGCCATTGATGGTCCAGTTCATGGCGTCGTCCATGGCAAAGATGAAAGCGCGCGGCCGATCAGCATTGACCGCCGTCTGGGCATCGAGCTTCTCAACAGGCAGCAGCGTTTCCGGTAGCGACAGGCTATGTGTCACCGCTTCAGTCACAGCAAAAGTCATGATGTCAAAGGCGGCGCCGTTAGGTAGTGTTGGTTCCGGCATCATCATCCCCATCATGCTCATTGTAGCGGCCTCAACGCCTTCAAAAGGTAGGCTGACCAGCTTGACTTCTGTCCCTACTGTGTCCTGGCTAAAATCGGCCCATAGCTCTACACGCTCACCGGGCGAGAGCATGACATATGGCATTGTCATAGGATGCTCAAGCAACCCGCCATCAGTAGCGATCACGGTCATCGGCGCGCCGTTGCTCCAGGCCAGCTTGTAGATACGCGCGTTGGAGCCATTGAGCAGGCGCAGGCGATAGGGTTGCGTGGCAACGGGCAAAGTCAGGTCCGGTGCACCGTTGACCAAGACACGCTCGCCCAGAATGCCCATCATCTCATCCATCATGCCAGCCATGCCCGGCGCAATGTAGATAAGCTGGTTGTTGGCGTCGAAACGGCGATCCTGAATCACGAGCGGGATATCCTGTGCACCGGCGGGCAACCCCAGCGCCGCTTCTGCGCTGTCGGTGACGATGAACAGACCTGCCAGCCCCTGATACGCCTGCTCCGCCGTTCGCCCGTGTGGATGCGGATGGAACCAGTATGTTCCGGGGCGATTGCGCACCTCGAAGGTGCATTCAACTTCGGCGCCGGGTGCGATCAGGTTGGAGGGCTGGCCGTCAGCTTCGGCGGGCACGATCAGCCCGTGCCAGTGGACGTTGGTTGGCTCATCCAGCTCGTTGCGCACGTGGACGCGCACGGTCTGCCCGCGTGTCACGCGCACGATGGGGCCGAGATAGGAGTTCGGTAAATCCACCACTGCGTTGGCGTCGCCCTGCACTACGTTTCCCGTGTAGCCAAGCGTTCGCGTCACGACGCCGGGCAGGATCGGCGTTTCTTGTTTGCCAGCCGTCAATTGGAATTCGAGCGCGGGTGTGGAAGCCGCTGCCGCAGGAGCATCAGTGGCCGGCGGCGTTGGCGATTGCGCCAGTGGCAGCGCAGCGCCGGTGCATGCGCTGAGCCACAGTGCAGCCGCACCAGTGCCGCTGTAGATCAAGAACCGCCGACGCGACAGCGGCGGGTTGTGTGAAGCAATGTTGCGATTCATTCAGAACACTCTCCTATGATCTTGTGGTCTTGCGATGCTTGCGTCATGCCATCTTACTCAAGGCAAGCGATCGCTGCGTCGTGATTTTTGGTGCATTCAGTCTCGCATAGAATTGTGAAGCAAATATGAAGTGGCAGGCCACCATGGCGCAGACAGCCTCCTCGCATTGACGCCCGTCCACAACGCGGCTACAATCAGATTCCTTATGGCTCCAGAACGATTGCAAAAAATCATGGCCGCTGCTGGCGTCGGCAGCCGGCGCAAATGTGAAGAGTTGATCACGGCGGGGCGCGTCCAGATCAACGGCAAGGTCGTAGATACGCTGGGCGCCAAAGCCGACCCGGTGCGCGACCGCATCCTGGTAGACGGGAAGTTGCTCAAGGCTGCAGCGGAGCATCGTTATTTCAAGCTGCACAAACCGCGCGGCGTGTTGAGCGATGTGGGCGGGGATGCTGGCGACCGGCGCACTGTTCTCGACCTGGCGCCAGAGGAGGCTGGGCGGCTTTTCCCGGTCGGGCGGCTTGATCTACACAGCGAAGGACTGGTGTTGCTCACCGATGACGGCGAGCTGGCGCATCGCCTCACCCACCCGCGCTTCGAACATCCCAAGGTCTACTACGTGCTGGTCGAGACGCAGCCCACCATGTCGGCGCTGCTGACGTTGCGCCAGGGCGTCGATCTCCCTGAAGGACGCACTGCCCCCGCCGAAGTCGAAATTGTCCACGAATTGCCCGCTGCTCTGAAGTTGAGCAAAGGACCGGCTGAAGGCGTCTGGCTGCGCATCGTGCTACGCGAGGGCAAAAAGCGCCAGATTCGCCAAATGACGGCGGCGGTTGGCTACCCAACGTTGCGGTTGCTGCGCTGGTCAATCGGGCCGCTCACACTGGGCGACGTGGCGCTGGGACAGTGCATCCCTCTCACGCCAGCCGAGGTGCGCGCCTTGCGCCGGGCGGTGGGACTGGAAACCGACGACAGGCGCGCACGATCAGCAAAATCGCCGGCGTCCACGCGCGCACCAAGCGCGGCGCGCCGATCGGCGGCGCCAGCCCGACGCGCCAGCCGCCAACCGCGTTCATCACGCTGAAAGCAGCTGAACAAAGGGGACCATGTCGATGACAGCCACGCCGGATCGCCAGCTTGATGAACCAATTGCTGCATTGGGTGCATGTTTGCGACCCGCAATCATCGCCATCGACGGGCCAGCAGCGTCGGGCAAGAGCACAGTCGGCTATCGGCTGGCAAAAGCGCTTGGCTATCTCTATTTCGACACCGGCGTGATGTATCGCGCCGTCACGTGGGCAGCGCTAACGCGCGGCGTTGCCATCGCCGATGAGCAAGCCGTTAGTGCGCTGGCGCACAGTCTGGTCATCGATCTCCATCCGCCCCAGCCAACACAACAGGACGGACGCCATGCCACTGTGCTGGTCGATGGGCAGGATGTCACCTGGCTGCTCCGCGCGCCGGAGGTGGATCGCAACGTATCGGCGGTGTCCGCCTACGCCGAGGTGCGCGCGGCATTGACTGCCAAACAACGCGCCATTGCTCATCGCTACGGACGCGGCGACGCCGAACGCGCGGGCATCGTGCTTGTGGGGCGCGATATCGGCACGGTCGTCGTGCCCGATGCGCCGCTCAAGCTCTACATCGACGCCACGCCGGAAGAACGCGCACGCCGGAGATATCATGAGCTGCGTCAACAAGATAAAGCCGTCACCTACGCACAAGTGTTGGCCGACATATTACGTCGCGACCGCATCGATAGCGAGCGCACGTTAGCGCCGCTACGTCTGGCGGCGGACGCCGTGCGGATCGACAATAGTCATCAGAGCGCTGACGTAACCCTGAAGCAAGCGTTGGAAGCGTTGTGTGCGCGCGTGGGAAAATTGTAGACTATAATCTTTCATATTTCTGGTAACTCGACTGGAGACAAAGAACCATGCCGACCAAACCACGCTTTGCCCTCTACATGCAAGACAAACATCCGCTTGGCTATGAACTGGAGATTGCCGAGTACGCCGAGGCGCGCGGCTTCAGCGAAATCTGGCAGGCGGACACGCGGCTGGCACGCGACTGTGTCGTGATGATGTCGGCCTTTCTGACGCGCACGAAGCGGCTGCGCCTTGGCTCCGGCGTGCTACCGATCTGGACGCGCAACCCGGCCGTAATTGCGGCTACCTGGAGCACGATGTGGGAGCTGGGCAAGCAGACCAGCGGCGACCCCGATGCGCCTTCACGCGTCATGCTCGGTCTGGGCGCGTGGTGGGAGCCGATCTCCAGCCGCGTCGGCGTTAACCGCACAAAGCCGCTCAAGGCGATGCGCGAGTACGTCGAAGCGTGCCGCCAACTCTTCACGATGGAGGAGGTCACCTACGAAGGCGAATTCGTCAAGCTCGACCGCGTCAAGCTCGACGTGGTCTTTGGCGACCTGCGCCCGCGTGACATCCCAATCTACATTGGCGCCACCGGCGATAAGATGCTAGAGCTGAGCGGCGAAATCTGTGACGGCGTGGTGCTCAACTACGTGGTGTCGGTGGACTACATCCGCCGCGCCGTGGACTTGGTGGCGCAGGGCGCGGCAAAAGTGGGTAAAACCATCGACCAGATCGACCGCCCAGAGCTGCTCGTCTGTTCCTTGAGCGACCAGGACCCGGCCGCAGCGATGTTCGAGGGCAAGAAGCTCGTCGCCTACTATCTCGCCACCGAGCCGCACATTATGAAAGCGAGCGGCGTCCCCGACGACCTCATCGCGCGCGTGCAGGCGGTAATGGGCTGGCCCGCTACAGAAGCCGAGTACCTAGCCGCAGCGAAAGTCATCCCCGACGACGTGGTGCGCAGTCTGATGGCAGTCGGCACCAGCGACGAATGCGTCGCAAAGGTGCAGGAGTACATCGACGCTGGCGTCACCTGCCCGATCCTCTACCCGATGATGGACGACATCAAGCCGGTGGTGGACGCGTTTGCGGAGGCGTATTCGTTGTAGGAGATTAGGAGATTAGAGATTGGAGATTAGAGATTGGAGAGCACGTCCCTCGCGACGATCAATCTCCAATCTCCAATCTCCAATCTCCCAATCTCTCAATCTCCCAATCTCTCAATCTCTCAATCTCCCAATCCCTCCTTCTCAGGAGCCAAACGATGACCAAGCACAAGACTCTTTTCCTCACGCAACGCGGTTTGCAACATCAGAAGTGGGCGATGGACGGAGCGCCGCCCGAACTGGAGCTGATCATGCGACGCGGAGCGAGTCGCGAGGAACTGTTGGCGTTGCTGGCGGACGCCGAGTTTCTGATCACGGAACGCACCGGCGTGATCGACGCCGAGATGATTGCAGCGGCGCCGAAGTTGCGGCTGATTCAGCGGTTGGGGCGGCAGACGTGGGATATCGATCTCGATGCCGCACGGCGAGCGGGCGTGCCGGTCTGCTACTGGCCGATCGATGGCTGCGTGATGGTCGCCGAGCACATGATGCTGCAGATGTTGGGCTTGCTCAAGCGCGTGCGCGAAGCGATGCACGTCACCGCCGAAGCCGCCGACTACGGCGTCGAGACCAAACGCGGCGATGAGGACACCTTCGCCTACAACTGGTCGCGGCGCGGTGGCATCGGCAAGCTGACTGGCGCCACCGTGGGCATCCTCGGCTTCGGCGAGATCGGATTAGAGCTGGTCGAGCAACTGCAGGGCTTTCACTGCACCGTGCGCTATCACAAGCGCACGCGGCTGCCGGCGGCGGTCGAGGCGCAGCTTCGCCTGGAATATGCCACGCCCGACGCCATTGCCGAACACAGCGACATCGTCTGCTCGCTGCTGCCCTACCAGGGACCCAAAGAACCGCTTGACGCCGCCTACTTTGCGCGCATGAAGCCGGGCGCGCTCTTCGTACACTGCGGGTCGGGCGCCACAGTCGATGAAGCCGCGCTGTTGGATGCGCTGCGGGCGGGCCATCTCGCCGGCGCAGCGCTCGACACCTACACCTACGAACCGCTGCGCCCGGACGATCCGCTGGTGCAGGCGGTGCAGGAGCCGACGCTCAACCTGATCCTGACGCCGCACATCGCCGCCGGCGGCATCACGGCCGGTGGACACAGCCGCACACAGGATTATGATAACATTCTGGCGCTGTTGGCTGGAAGATCCCTGCGATATCGGCTTGAATAGTTCTGTCACGGTAAACCATGATCATCCTACCTGATTTCCTTATCGACAATCCCGGCCAGCCGCCGCGCAAACACTGGGGCGTGCGCGTAACCGGTGACGTGATCGCTGCCGTTGCGCCCAACGACGAACTGCGCCGCCACTTCCCTGACGACGAGCGTGTCGATGCGCCCGGCTGCACGCTCTCGCCCGGCTTTGTCAACGCGCACGCGCATCTCTACGGCCTGTTGGCGCATGGTCTGCCACTTGACAAGGCGCCCTCTGGCTTCTGGCCCTTCCTGGAAGATTTCTGGTGGCCACTGGTGGAGGATCGCCTGGATCATGAGGCGATCTGCGCCGCCACCGACGCGATTCTGCTGGAAATGCTGCGCAGCGGCGTGACGACCGTCTACGATTGCACCGAAGCGCCTCATGCCCTGCCCGGCTGCCTGGCCGCGCAGGCGGAAGTAGTACGGCGTCGAGGCATTCGCGCCATTCTCTCCTTCGAGGCGACCGAGCGCGTGAGTCCGGAGAACGGCCAGCTTGGTCTGCGCGAGAACGCTGATTTCATCCGGGCTTGCCGGGAGCGGGGTGGGCTGATCTCCGGACTGATGTGCTTCCACACCACCTTCTCCTGCTCAGCAGCATTCATCCAACAAGCACACCGGCTGGGTGAAGAGCTGGATGTGCTGGTGCACATGCACTGTTCCGAGGGCGTCCACGAACCAGAGTACGCGCTCCAGCACTTTGGCGTGCGGCCAATGGCGTATTACGACCGGCTGGGCGTTGCCAATGCGCGCATGCTGGCTTCCCAGTGCGTACAGATGAGTGACGCCGAGATCGCCATCATGGCGGCGCGCGGGGTGAAGATGACGCACATGCCGCTTTCCAACTGCGAGGTCGGCGCCGGCATTGCACCTGTGCCCGAGCTAGTGGACGCCGGCGTCACCGTTGGGCTGGGCAGTGATGGTTACGTCAACGATTTCTACGAAGTGGTGCGCGCCACCTTTCTCATCCACAAGGCGCACAAGCAAGACCCGCGCGTGATGCCGGCGTCGCTAGTCTGGCATCTGGCGACCGAGGGCGGGGCGCGTGCGCTTGGCCTGGAAAAAGTGGGACGCATCGCGGCAGGATGGCAGGCCGACCTGCAACTCATCGACACGCATATGCCCACGCCAACCGAGGTGCACAACCTCTACGATCAGCTTGTGCTGTGGCGCAATCACAGCCACGTACGGCTGGTGATGGTGGCAGGACAGGTGCGCGTGCGCGATGGGGTTGTCCTCGGCGCTGACGAAGCGGCGATCATCGCCCGCGCACACGCCGCTGCGCGCAGGCTCTGGAGTCTGGCGACATAGCGGATTGGTTGCCAGCAGCACGTCACCCCGTTCAACCAGCAAAGCCGCCATATGACCTTCCCGGAAGCTTCGGGCTTCCAGAAAGGCGGGCGAATTGCGTAACTGCTGTACCAGACACACTATGAGCCTGCTCACTGTTCAAGGCGCGCGCGCCTCCTCTTACCGTTTCAGCCCGCGGATGCGCCATCATCTACAACTCTGGCTGCTGCTGATGCCCTTTCTGGCTGGCGCGTTGCTGCTGATCGGCCTGCCAGCGCTGATCACCTTTGGGCTGGCCTTCACCCGCTATGATGCTCTGGGAACGCCAGTGTGGGTTGGGCTGGAGAACTTTGCCGCCATCATACGCCGGGAAGTGTTCTGGATCGCCGTGCGCAACTCGCTGCTCTTTGCCGCCATTGCCGCACCGCTACAAGTGACAGGCGCCTTGTTGTTGGCGCTGCTGCTGCACCCGGAGCGTCGAGGCGTACACCTCTACCGCTCATCCATCTATCTGACTACCGTCATTCCCGACGTCGCTTTTGCGCTGATCTGGCTATGGCTGCTCAATCCGCTCTATGGGCCGATCAATGCGCTGCTTGGCTGGTTTGGCGCACCCCAACCGGCCTGGCTGATCGAATCTGGCACAGCGCTGCCTGCGCTGGCGCTCATGGCGGCGACGCGTGTGGGAGAAGGAATGTTGCTGCTAATCGCGGCGCGGCAGGCATTGCCTGTCGTCTATTTCGATGCGGCAATGCTCGATGGCGCTGGTCGCTGGCAGAGTTTCCGTCATATCACGTGGCCGCTGCTGGCGCCATGGTTACTGCTGTTGCTGGTGCGTGACGTTGTGGTCGGTGCACACAGCGCATTTACGCCGGTCTATATCATGACGGGCGGCGGCCCTGGCTATGCCACCACATTATTGCCGTTTCTGATCTACGAGGAGGCATTCAGCCATCTACGCATCGGGCAGGCGGCAGCCATGATGGCAGTGATGTTTGGCGTGATCGGTCTGCTGGTCGGATTCGTATTTCAGCGCACGCGCGGCTGGGGCTATGGCGACGATGTCTAGAAAGCTCGGCGAGCAAGCTGTGGCTGCGCTGCGCCGTGGCGCTCCTGCCAGCAAGTTGTACAGCTTTGCGCACGTGGTCATCCGGCCAGGACACACAGCAGCGCACCTCTGGCACGGCGCTGCGCTGCTCGTGGCCGTGATCTTCCTGCTCCCCCTGGTGTGGATGACGATGGCTTCGCTCCAGCCGATCGGGCTGCCGCCAGCGCGCGCCTGGACAGGCTTCCCGGCGGGTGTGGCCTGGTCGAACTACGCCGAAATTTTCCGCGTGATCCCGCTGGCGCAACAGCTTGGCAACTCGTTCCTGGTCAGCACGGTTGGTGCAGGTGTGACGCTGCTCACAGCGTCGTGGGCGGGCTTCGCCATGGTGCAGATGTCGCCGCGCGTCCAACATTGGCTGGTCGGTTTGGCGCTGTTGCTGCTATTGATTCCGGCGAATGCAGTCTGGCTGCCGCGCTATGTGCTCTTTGCCAGACTGGGGCTGATCGACACCTACACAGCGTTGCTTGCGGCGTCGCTGATGGGGACGAAGTCGCTCTTTGTGTTGATGTATTACTGGAGCTTTCGGCGTGTGACAGTGGAACTTTTCGAGTCAGCGTGGCTGGATGGCGCCAGTGTCTGGACGGGTTGGCGTCGCCTGGCCATGCCGCTGGCGGCGCCCACAACGCTGGCGGTATTGGTGCTGTCGTTCAGCCACTATTGGAGCGATTTTGTCGATCCGTTGCTTTTTCTGAAGACAGCGGCGCGCTTCACCGTCGCGGTCGGTCTCCGCTCTTTGCAGCAAATGGACGTAACCAGGTGGTCGCTGCTGTTGGCGGCGGTGGTGGTGATGATTGCGCCGGTGATGCTCCTGTACATTGGGCTGCAAATGTGGCTGCGTGACGAACCAGACTTTGCACGCCGCGTCTTGCGCCGTCTGTTCGATTGATTCATAACCAAAGGGGAGTCCATGTTGCGTGTTCACAAACGATGGCTGCTCATTGCTGTCTTTCTCCTGGCCGGATGTACGCCGCTGTCAAAGGATATGATGCATCCCGCCCCGCTCATATTCCTCCTCTCCGGCGATCCTGCGGATGAGGCTGCATATCGCACACTGGTTGCCGACTTCATGGCCGCCAATGCGGATGTGTCGGTCGAGCTCCTCAACATTCCGAGTGGCGGTGATTTTCGCCGGCGGTTGGCGGCAGACTTTGCTGCCAACACGCCGCCAGACATCTTCTTGATCAACTATCGTCATCTCGGTCCATTTGTGGCGCGCGCCGCAGTTGCACCCGTTGACGGCTGGCTGGAACGCAGCCCAACGCTTACGCGCAGCGACTTCTATCCGCAAGCATTGGAGGCCTTTACCTGGCAAGAGCAACTCCAATGTATGCCACAAAACATGTCGAGTCCTGTCATCTACTACAACCGAGATTTGTTCGCTGCCGCAGGTCTGCCCGATCCGACTGCTGACTGGACGTGGGCGGATTTTGTGGCGACAGCGCGTATGCTGACACGCGACCTGAACGGCGACGCTGTGATCGACCAATATGGCTTTGGGGTCACGCCGTCCCTGGTGCGGACGGCGCCTTTTGTGTGGATGAACGGCGGCGAATTGGTCGATGCACCGGCCGCCCCGACACGCCTGACGCTTGACAGCCCGGCGGCGCGGGAGGCGTTGGCGTGGTTTGTGGCCTTGCAGACCGAACATCACGTCGTGCCCGATGCAGTCGCAGAGGCCGCTGAAAGCAGTCTGAGCCGCTTTCTCAACGGGCGGCTGGCTATGTACATGGAAAGCCGGCGTGCAACGCCAGAGTTTCGGCAGATCAACGCGTTCGACTGGGACGTGGCGCCCCTGCCGGTGGGTAAGCAGTCGGCCTCTATCCTGCACAGCGACGCTTATTGCATTGCCGCCGCTAGCCCGCATCAGGATGCCGCCTGGCGTTTTGTAGAATTTGCCAATACGCGTGAGGGTCAGCGCATTCTGGCGCAAAGCGGTCGCACCGTCCCCTCACGCCTCGACCTGGCGGATTCGCCAGATTTTCTTGCCCCGTCGGCAAAACCTGCCAACAGCCGCATCTTTATTGACGCCATCCCGACGCTGCGCAGTTTTCCCTTGCTGCCAACCTGGAGAGACATCGAGGGCATAGTGGATACAGAGCTGGCGCAGGCCTTCTACGGACAGATTCCGCTCGACGCAGCCATCCGCAACGCCGAAGCACGCAGTGCGGAGTTCTTTCGATAATCAGGCCGGCAGGACATCACCGTGCAGGACATCACCGTGCAGGACATCGCCAGCCAACGCCTGCAACCGCACGGGGAACAGACGATTGTGAAGCTCGACTGCATGCGGAGCAATGGCCGCCACGCGCAGGTAGTTGTCGGTGAGACCAAACCACAGGCGACCTGGCTGGTCAGTCAGCGGTTGACCATTACCCTCGAAGAGCACTGGGCGCGTGGCGCCGAGAAAGCGCACACGCTCCTGGTGACCGGTCGTGGCCACTACAGCCTGCATCTGGCGCAGCCGGGTGCGCTTGACGTCGCTTGACAGTTGACCGGCAAAGGTGGCGGCAGCCGTGCCTGTGCGTGCGCTGAAGGGGAAGAGGTGAGCGTGTGTAAAGCGCATCTCTGCAACGAAATCCAACCCTGCGGCAAAATCGGCGTCTGTTTCGCCGGGAAACCCGACGATCAGGTCGGTGGTTAGAATCAGGTCAGGGATGGCAGCGCGCGCATCGGCCACCAGGCGGCGAAAGCTGGCGGTCGTGCAGCGCCGCGCCATTGCTCGCAACTGACGATCCGTGCCAGCCTGTAAAGGCAAATGCAGATGGGGACAGAGGCGTCCTGGCCAGCGCGACCAGAGATCGAAAAAACCGTCGGCCAGTTCCCAGGGTTCCAGGCTGCTCAGGCGCAAGCGCGGGATATCAGTCTCTGTCAACAGGGCGGCGATCAGGGTCTTCAGGTCGCAGCGTGAGACGCCAGTCAAATCACGGCCATAGCTGCCCAGATGCACGCCGGTCAACACCACCTCCATGACGCCTGCGTCTGCCGCACGTTGCACCTCCGCAACCACATCGGCCAAGGGGCGGCTGCGACTATCGCCGCGCAGGGTCGTGACGATGCAGAAGGTGCAGCGATTGTTGCAACCATCCTGCACCTTGATAAAGGCACGCGTACGCGATTGACGCTGTTCACTCTCGACAGATGGCCTCTCGCCAAAAGGTGAAAATGGCGCGCCATCCGGCTGCATCTGCATCAGCAAATCGACGTCGTCGAGTTCGGCGCTCCACGGTTCGAGAAGAGCGGCCAGCATCTCCTTGCGGTCGTTGCTGGCGACGAGCTGCACACCAGGGAGTGCAGCTGCCTGGTGCGGATACAGCGTCGCCCAGCAACCAGTGACGGCGATGCGCGCCTGGGGATTGGCACGCTGGAGCGCGCCCAGGCGTTTGCGCGAATCGCGCTCAGCCCCTGTCGTCACGGCGCAAGAGTTGAAAACGATCACTTGCGCCTGCTCCGGTGCGGCGACGATGGTATGCCCTGCGCTGCGCAGCTGCCCGGCGAGCGTTTCCATTTCGCTATAGTTCAGACGACAGCCGATCTGATCGAAAAAAATGCGCATGTTCGAATCGCCTGCTCCCCTCTACGTAGGTGTTGGCGCGTGCCATGGATTGCGACGCAGAGTATACAAGATGAAACGCAGGCGCGCGAAAATCGTCGGGGAGTCAGAATATCAGAAGACGCAGTCAGTCTGGCTTGGCGATGTTGTTACATTCCCCCGGCCGCAGCGCCGCTCGCCACGATCAAGAAGCCGAGGACGCCGATAATCCCCAGGATCAGCATCACATAAAAGAGGCCAGAATATCCATTTTGATTGCCTTGATTGTCCACGTTGCCCTCCACAACGCTTGCGAAAGGCTCCGAAGTAGGCGGCGTATTCAGCGACGCGGAGCGAGTAGACTGTACGCAATAGTGTATGACGAAGTAGGGAGGGAAAAGATACGGAGAGTTTGGCGCGCCAGCGCAGACGAGCGGCGCAAGGCGTCAGGCGGTTAACGCCATGTTCGTAAAGTGGGCGATGTAGCGTTGCGCCAGGTGCGGCCACCCCAGCTCGTCCTCAATGCGTTGGCGGGCAGCCATCCCCATGCGCTGGCGCAACGCAGGGTTCGCTGCCAGCAAGGCCAGCGCCGCCGCCAGCGTAACAGGGTCCTGCTCCGGCACAATGATGCCGGTGACGCCGTCCACAACCGCCAGCGGATTGCCAGCCACAGGCGTGCCGATCACGGGCTTGCCACAGCTCATGGCATCGAGCACGCAGACATTCAGCCCGTCGGCCGGGCGGCTCACCGACGGCATGGCCAGCAGGTCTGCCATGTTGTAGTACCTGCTAATCTCCGTCTTAGGCACATTGCCGACCCAGCGCAGCCGCTCGCCTACGCCCAGCTCTGCCGCCAGTATCTGCCAGGCAGCCTTGTTATCGCCCTCGCCCACCATCACGCCGATGATCGGCAGTTCCCGCAGAATGGGATCAGCCAGGGCGCGGATCAGCACGTCAAAGCCTTTCTTGGGCACCATCCGCCCCACGCACAACGCCACGACCGCATCTGGTGCAATCGCCAACTGCTGGCGCAATGCCGCCACACCCGTCGCGTCTGGACGTAGCGCTTTCGGGTCGGTGCCGTAGATAATCATATCGAAACGGCGCAAGTCTGCACCCAGCGGGATGACAGCGTCGCGCAGGTCAGCGCTGTTGGCGGTGAGCAGCGTCGCCTGTTGCAACGCAAAACGCGCCATCGCCCGGAAGAGTGGATTGCTGCGCGCCACTTGTGCATCAGAACCAGGGATCGAGATCGCCAACGGAATGCCCAACTGACGGCTGACCACTGCAGCAATAAAGCCATTGGGCAACAACCAATGGGCATGCAGTACGGCAGGACGATCCCGGCGAGCATCCGCCATCACTGCCTGGATGCCACGCACAAAAAGCGCAGGGCTGAGTGCATATGCCTCCAGCCGCAGCGCCAGGTCGGAGTGCATTGTGCGCATGTAGCCCAGCCTGTGCAGCTTGTCAGGCCAGGCATACCGATAGAGCCGCAGCTGCACCGCTCCATCCAGCGGACGACGATAGGCCGGATCGTAGGGCGCCCACACCGTCACCCGCTGCCGCCGCGCCAGCTCCTCGCACAACGCTTCGACGAAGGTGCCGCTGAAGTCTCCAGAAAAACGTGGATAATTGTGCGTCAACACACCAATATGCATGAGAGGAGTGTAGCATCTCTTCCAGGACTCGAAGAAAACGGGAAAGGGGTACGATCGCCGAATCCTCCCAATCTCTGAATCTCCACTCACCGATCAAAAAGCCGGGATTCCCTCTGGAACCCCGGCTTGAGCGCTGCTATTCGGTTGTCAGGCATCTACGACAGACGCCAACGCCGGCCCCCCGCCAACGAATCTGACAACGGATTCAGGCAGCATTCCGATAGAAGCAGGCACGCAACGATTGCGTGCTACTCTATCGAGCAAACCTGAGTCGCCCGGTTTTGTAGACTTACGGCACACAGACCGAGTCACCGGGGTAGACATAGTAGTGCGGGCGGCTATAGACCCACGAGTTGGCCGCCAGCATTGCGCTGGCCGACACGCCGTAGGCAGCGCCGATACCGTACAGGCTGTCACCGGCCTGCACCGTCACCGTGTAGCGGCAGCTACCCGACGAACCACCCTGGGCGGGGCCATAGATCACGCTTTCCCAGTGACCGACCTGCTGGTTCTCGAAATCCCGCACCTTGACCGGCGAACCGGGTTTGCTGGGCAGACGCACGTTATAGCAGAGCGAGGTGTGCGGCAGCCAGCCAGCGCGTTGCTCTTCGCAAATTTGGTAGCGGGCGCCAGGCACACGGTAGTCATTCGTCGCAAAGTCGAAGCGGTAGTTGCCCAGACCATCAGTCAAGACATAGGCAGTGCCATCTTCCTCAGTGCCATTGACCGGCAGCGCGCCGCCCGTGTCCAACGGCTTGATCGTGATCTTCCAGCCTGGAATGCCAACCTTGCCGTTAGTGTCGATCTTGCGACCGATGAAGCTATAGCCGAAGTCCTGCTCGTTGATAAAATTCACCTCAACGCAAGAATCAGCCTGCGTGACTTCTGCGGTGAAGCCAGTCGGATAGGCCGGCGCCCAACCCGCACGCAACTCTTCGACCACCGTGTACGGGCCAAAGGGCAGGTTACTGAAGGTGACCTTGCCAGAGGCATCCGTATAGCCAGTGGCGACGACGGTGCCGTTGGCGCGCTTGACGGTCATCTTCCAGCCCGGCAGCGGTGTGGCGGCTTCGCCTTCGAGCACGGGCACGTCATATTTATAGACGTCAATGCAACCATGTTCGGTGACGCGATTCTTGAAGCGCAGATATTGCGGGTCAGGTTTGCCGTCCTGATCCTCGTCCTTCCACTCGACCAACAACGACTGCCGCCCATCGGTCGGCACGATCGGTGTGTAGCTGACGCCTGCCGGTGCATATTCCTTGAAGTTCCACTGACCTTCCGTCAGGTAGAAGATCGCCTGGCCTTGCGGGAAGCCCTTGTTGATATTCCCGGTGACTTCCTCCACCGGCGACGCAAACCAGTTGCCTCGCGCCGGCTCGGCGCGGATCGTCCAGCCATTCAGCGGCATGTGCTGATCGTCGATCTTCGTGACGACGACTGGCACGCGACGCACGAGTTTCCAGCGCACCTGGACGCACTTATCGTTGCCATAGGTCAACGGCACATCGAAGGTCAAAGCTGTGATGCCCTCCCATGGCCCATTCACAGTTGGATCCATGGAGAAGGTCCAGTCACCGACGGAAAGCCCTTCCTCGATCTTAAACTTGCCATCACTATCGGTTGTCACAGTGGACGGTGCATCGGCGCTGCCAGCCGGCCCATAATTGATGGTCCAGGTGTAGTCGCTGAGCAGAACTTCGTTGAAGTTGATGACGGAACCCTCGACGCAGATTTTGTCGTTGGGCGTCACCGCGGGGTTTTGATCTTGAGCATACGCGCTGACCATGGGGATCAGCAGTCCCAGCGCCAGGATTACTGCCAGAAGCGTCCGCACACGCCAAGGCAACCACTGTCGCTGACTGGTCTTACCAGACATACGACTCTCCTTTCAAAAGAGTAGACTGTTGTTGGGGTATATTGTTCACCAAAAACGTTGAGTACTATGCGCTGCGCTTTGTGCTGCTCACATGGCGTGCTCCTTTCGCAAAGAATCTTGCAAACATGGATGCGATTGGCGGCCCTCCGTGAAACAAGATTCGTTGACAAGTCTACCATGATTTTTGCGAGAGTGCAAGAGGTTTTCATAATGTAATGCCAGGAAATTTGGAGAGATACGCCAATTGTCTACACGGGGATGGTCTATTTCAAGAGAAATGAGATCGATCCTGGCAATTTCTAGTGGCTATTTTTGTGGGAGAGCGAGTAGCTGTGGATCGCAAAATAAATTGAGGCAGAGATCAGGAGATTGAGCGATTGGGGGATTGACATTCGTCTCCAGTCACCAATCTCCTGATCTCTCAATCTCTATTCTTGATCTCTACGCAGCCGCTGCACTTCCTCCTCCAACCGGCGCAGTTGAGTGCGCAACTCTTGCAGCTGCTTTTGTTGTGTGCTCTCGGCGGATGCGCCGGCCTTGCGCAGTGTGTCGGCTGCACGGCGGGCGACGACAGCTTCTTGCCGCGCGCGCCCGCGGGCAAATTGCTCCAACGCGGGAATGGCTTCGGTGGCGCCCAACGTCGCCAACCCACGTGCAGCAGCCACCGCCACCTGGTAGACCGGGTCGCGCAGCAACGCCAGCAATGCCTCGGCGATGCGCGTGCGCGCGGGCTTCTCGACATGTCTGCCCAGCTCGGCCAGCGCGGGCACGGCAAATCGCCTGACGGCGTAGTCGCTGCCACCATAGCGCACCAGCGGCAGCAACACATCGATGGCGTCGGCGCGGCGCGTGGCGGTCAGTCCACGGATGGCGCCCACCTGTGCAAGACCATTGAGCGAGGGAGTGCGCGCTGCCGCAACAAGCAGATCGTAGGGGGCGTCCTCGCGCTGGGCGCCGAGAGCTTCATAAGCCGCCTGGGTTGCCAGCGGCGTCAATCCTGCCTCCAATCGTTGCAGAATCGCGTTGCGCACGCCGACTTCCTGGTAGGCTCCTGCTGCCTTCAATACCTTTGGCAGGACGCGGGGATCACGCTCCGCCGCAATCAGCGCCGGAAAGCCAGCAGCGGCGATGGCGCTGTTTGCTTTGGCCAGAGACTGCGCCATTTCCACTCGCACGCCCCAGCAAGGCTCCAAAGCGTAGGCATCGAGAATTGCCTGGATGTTGGCGTGGCGCCCGGTGGCGGCCAATTCCTTGGCGGCGTGAATGCGCGCTAACACGGTCGGCCCGGCGGTTAATTGACGGCGCAACAGATCGTCGCCGGGGTTGAAAGCGAGTTTGTGCAACACAGCGGCGTCGGGATCAAAGATCACCATCTCCGGCATCCGTGACATAGGGAACATGAAGACCTGATGCGGTTGATCGACGCAGAGGGACGCCGCATGTCGCTCGCCATCGATCCACCAGGCGACGGCGCTCTGGAAGAAAAAGACCGGAACGCCCTCGGCCGCGTTGACCTGCTTTTGCTCGACCGTAAGCACACCGCGCCCTGCGTCCGCATCAAACTCGAAGCTCACCTGCAGATCGGGGTAGCCGGGTTGGTGAAACCACTGATCAAAGAAGCGCCCCAGGGCGCGGCCAGAATGTTTCTCCATGATCAGGCGGAAGTCGTCCGTTTCCACCACGCGCCCCTGGTAAGTGGCAAGATAATCGCGCACACCAGCCCAAAAGATGTCGTCGCCCAATTCGTGGCGCAGCGTGTGCAGTCGGCACGCTCCACCTGGATAGAGATGGTCATCGTACATGTCCCAGGAAGACTGGAAGTGTCGATGCACAATGGGCCGACGATAGTCGTTGTCGGCTTCGGCAAAATAGGCGGTGGCGTGTTCGTAATAAACGTAGAGCGCATCATCCTGGCTGTGATTGTCCTCGCGATAGACCTGCTCGATGTAGGTGGCCCACGACTCCTTCAGCCAGGCGTGGGCGAAATCGCGACAGACGACGGCGTCGCCGAAGTAGCTGTGCGCCATCTCGTGGATGTTGACCGCATCGAGCAGCCACGTCCATTCATCGGCCAACGCCTCAGGAAGTACATAGCGTTCATCCCAACTGACCAGTGAGATGTTTTCCATCGCGCCAGACACGCCGGGTGCAGCCCACTGATAATACTTGGGATAAGGGAAAGGCAGGCCGAATTTCTCCGTCATCCAGGCCAACATTGGTTTGGTGCGACCGAAGCTGCGCAGCAGGTCATCGGCAGTGTGCAGCGGGCTGCAGAAGTAGGCAACCGGGATGCGCTTCTGACCATCATCAAATTCGCCATCGTCGAAGCGGACAAAGTCACCCACGGCAAAGCAAAGAAGATAGCTGGGGCAACGTTGCTCGAGCCGCCAATGTGCGGTCTTTGTGCCATCGTCATGTGTACTTTCCTTCACCAGATACCCGTTTGCCAGGATGGTAAAGCGGGCTTCGGTGCACAGGCGGATGTCGAGCGTCGTGCGTACATTGGGCAGGTCGATACAGGGCAGCCAATGGCGGGCGCGTTCTGTCTCGTGGTCGGTGACGGCGTACCAGGGCATGTCAGGATAGGCGGTGTGCGGCTGCGAGAAATAAAGGCCAGCAACCGGGCGCTCGACTGCGTAGTAGATGGCGACGCGTCGCTCCTCCCCTGGCGTAAAGGGCGTCTCCCAGCGAATCACTAGCGACTTGCCGTTGTTGCGCCACGTCAAGTCGCGTCCATCGGCATCCACGACCGCCGTGACAGCCAGATCGACCGCGTCGAGAGTGAGCGTGCGCATCTGCGCGCGCCGCGCCACGACCGTGTGCGTAACTACGCCCACCGCGCGTTGGGCGGCAAGATCGAGGGCAAGATCGATATCCAGATGTAGTGGCTCTAGCCCAAGATCGGGCGGGTATTGTGCCACGGTAATTGTGGGGTCGAAGGGTGAATCTTCCAGCGTGTGATGGCGCCAACGGCGAAAATCTTGCGGCATAATCTTCTCCAAATCGTCATCGAGTCGGGTGTAGCGTTGCTCGATCCAGAGAATCATACAGACAGCCGAATCGAGTTGCGTACATTATGATATGAGAAAAATCAATTGCCGAATTTTGGCGGCAAAGTCATCTAACAAACACGCAGGTTTTCTATGTCGATCGATCAAAGAAAGGCGGATCACATCCGCATCAATGTTACGGAGAATGTGCAGTTTCCTCACCTGACGACAGGCCTTGAGCGTTATCGGCTTGTTCACCAGGCGCTGCCCGAAGTTGACCTGGGCGATATCTGCCTTGATGTCGCGCTCTTTGGCAAACGCGTGCACACACCGCTGTTGATCAGTTCGATGACCGGCGGCACCGAGCAGGCCGCCTTCATCAACCGCAACCTGGCGGAGGCGGCGCAGGCGCAGCGCGTGGCGATGGGCGTTGGCAGCCAGCGCGCTGGCATCGAGCATGAGTCGGTGCGGCAGACTTTTCGCGTGCGCGACGTGGCGCCGGATGTGCTGCTCTTTGCTAACCTGGGCGCGGTGCAGTTCAACTATGGCTACACCGTCGACCAATGCCGCCGCGCGGTGGAGATGATCGACGCCGATGCGCTGATCCTGCACCTCAATCCGCTGCAAGAGGCGGTGCAGCCCGAAGGCGATGTAAACTGGCGTGGGTTGCTCGCCAAGATCGCCGACGTATGCGCGCAGCTAGGCAAACCGGTGATCGTCAAAGAGGTCGGCTGGGGCATCAGCGCGCAGACGGCGCGACGGCTGATCGAGGCCGGCGTCAGCGCTATCGACGTGGCGGGGGCGGGCGGCACCTCGTGGAGCCAGGTGGAGATGCATCGCGCACCGAACGAGCGATTGCGACGCCTAGCGGGCGCGTTTGCCGACTGGGGTATACCGACGGCGGAGAGTCTGGTTGCTGCCGCACAGGTGCGCGCCGAACTTGGGCGCACCGATGTCCATTTGTTTGCCAGCGGCGGCATCCGCACCGGACAAGACATTGTCAAGTGCGTTGCGCTTGGCGCCGACCTGGTTGGGCTGGCGTCGCCCTTCCTCAAAGCCGCCATGGAATCCGCTGAAGCTGTTATCGAGGAGATGGAATTGCTGACCGCCGAAGCGCGTATCGCCATGTTTTGCAGCGGCGCCGAGACAATCGCAGCGCTGCGTCAGCCAGGAGTGTTGGTGAGAGAATAATTGAGATTGGAGATTGGAGATTGGAGATTGACGCGCTTCTGTGCGAAAAGAGACTCTCCAATCTCTAATCTCCAATCTCCTAATCTCCAATCTCCTAATCTCCAATCTCCTAATCTCCGTCTAAAAGGATTGTTTATGTTGAACGATTTTTCTGAACGCTGGTTGCCCGTGCTGGAAGCAGAGATGCGCACGGTGCTGGCAGGGGGCGAGGCAGCGACGGCGGTGCATTATGGCATGATGCACTATCACATGGGGTGGGTCGATGCCGCGTTGCAGCCGGTGAACCTGCCGGCGGGCAAGCGACTGCGACCATTGCTCTGCCTGATGGCGTGCGAGGCAGTCGGCGGCGATGCTGCGCAGGCTGTTCCCGCTGCGGCGGCTTTGGAGATTTTGCACAACTTTTCCCTAGTCCATGATGACATCGAGGACGGCGATGAAACGCGGCGGCATCGCCCGACGGTGTGGAAGGTGTGGGGCGCACCGCAGGCGATCAACGTGGGCGATGCCATGTTTGCGCTGGCGTTTGCGGCGATGCAGCGGCTGCCGATGCGGGGTGTCACCGCGGACATCACGTTGGCGGCGCTGCGCATTTTCACCGAGATGTGTGTGGCGCTCACCGAGGGGCAGCACCTCGACATGAGCTTTGAGCAGAGCGACCGCGTGACTGTCGACGAGTACCTGCGCATGATCCAGGGCAAGACCGCGGCGCTGATCGGCGCCAGCGTTGCGATTGGCGGCTTGATCGGCGGCGCCGCGCCCGGCGTCGATGAGGCGCTGCGGCGGTTTGGGCAATCGATCGGGCTGGCCTTTCAGATTCAGGACGACATGCTCGGCATTTGGGGCGACCCGGCGGTGACGGGTAAGGCGGCTGGCAACGACATCCTGCGCCGCAAGAAAAGCCTGCCGATGCTGCACGCGCTCAGCAACAGCGTGACTGGCGCAAGGTTTGCCGACCTTCTGAACCGCCCGGGGTTTGGTGAGGCAGATCTGCCCGAAGCGTTGCAGTTGCTGGCAGCTGCTGGTTCGCAGGAATTTGCCACGGCACAGATGAACGCGTTTTATGCTGCCGGGCTGGATGCGCTGCGCCAGGCACTGGGCGACCGCGCCGAAAGCAGCCTGCTCTGGGCGACGGCACAGTGGCTGATGCAGCGTAACACGTAAAGGGTTGCGAGGGGCGAGGAATCGACTGCGGAAGACGCGGATCGGGCGGATCGACGCGGATCGTTCTTGATCCGCTTGAATCCGTCCGATCCGCGTCGTCCGCAGTCGATCGGACTTTACTTAAGCAGCGTAGCCTTCAAGATGCTTTTTCACCGCAGCGCAGAAGGCGTCGGCGGTGGCGCCGTCGAGCACGCGGTGGTCGTAGCTGAAGCCAAGCGTCGTCATCGGCTTGAAGGTCAGGTAGTCGCCCAGGTTGGGTTCGAGCGGGTGACCGTTGCTGACGACGACCGCTCGCTTCTCCACTGCGCCGACGCCCAGGATGCCGACCTGCGGCTGCACGATGATCGGCGTCTGGAAGCGGCTGCCCGAGGTGCCGTAGTTACTCAGCGTGAAGGTGCCATCCGCCAGGTCTTCCTGCTTCAGCTCGTTCTTGCGGGCGCGATCCGCCAGTTCATTGACGGCGCGCGCAATCCCCATCAGGTTGAGGTCGCCAGCGTTTTTGATCACCGGCACGATCAGCCCGCCGATGCCGTAAGGATCCATCGGCAACGCCGTCGCCATCCCAATATTATAGACGCGCTTGATAATCACGCCGTCATCGGTCCAGGTGGCGTTGGCGGCGGGCACAGCTTTGAGACCGGCTACGATCGCCTCCACGAAATAGGCGGTGATCGTGAGATTGACGCCAGCGGCGGCGAATTCTTTCTTGTGCGCTGCGCGATGCTGGAGCACGGCGCTCATGTCCACATCCCACATCGTGGTGACATGCGGCGCCGAGAAGAGGCTCTGCGCCGTGTTGCGGGCGACGGCCGCGCGCATCCGCGAGAGCTTGACCAACTCCTCGCCGGGTTTGAGCTGCGTCGGTGCGGGGGCGGCAGCCGGTTTCGGTGCAGCAGCCACAGGTGTAGCCGCCGCAGGTGCAACAGCCGGCGGCGGCGCTGCAGGTTGCACGGGTGCAGGCGCTGCGGTCTCGCTGCGCACGCCTCGCTCCTTGCCTCTCACAAACGCTGGCTCAATGCGCACTGATTTTCCGGCGGCGCGGCTGGCGGCAGCGCTGAGCACATCGTAGACGGTCAGCGTGCTCAGCGGGCGGTCGCCGGCGATCTCGCGCAGGTTGATGTTATGTTCGGCGGCGGCGCGGCGCACAGCCAGGCTTGCTTCGTCCGCCAGATCGCCAGGCAGCGCGGCTGGGATGGCAGGTGCAGCGGTGGCGGCGAGCACGTCTTGCTTGGTGATCTGGCCGCCGGGGCCAGTGCCGGCCACGCTCGCCAGATCGACGCCCTTGTCGGCGGCCACGCGCTTCGCCACGGGGGACGCCTTGACGCTGGCGCTTTCGGCTGTCGTGCTGGCGGCTGTCGTGCTGGCGGCTGTTGCGCTCTTGGCTGTCGTGCTGGCGCTTGCTGGCGCCGCTGGCGCTTCTGCAACAGCGGGTCTATCGCCGACGCTTTCACCCGCCTGGCCGATGTAGCCCATCACAGCGGAAACCGGTGCAAGCTCGCCGTCGCGGAAATTGATCTTGAGCAGGACGCCGGACGCCGGCGCCTGGATTTCGGTGTCAACTTTGTCGGTGGCGACTTCGAGGAGCACGTCGCCGGCGTTGACGGCGTCGCCGACAGCAACGCGCCAGCGGTTGATAGTGACATCGGCAACGCCTTCGCCCAAGTCGGGCAGCCTGATTTCTGTAGCCATGATCTCCCCTTATCTCAGCATTTCCAGCACAGCGGCTTTGATGTTCTTTTTCCAGGGCAACAACTCTTCTTCCAGTGGCTTGGAAACCGGAATCGAGGCTGGCACCATGCCCAGGCGTCGTGCGGGCGCCTTGAGCAGGTAGGGCGCTTCTTCGTAGGCGCGTGCAACGATCTCGGCGCCGATGCCGGCGTTAGCCTGCGATTCGTGCACCGCCAGCAGCCGTCCAGTCTTGGCAACCGAGGTGAGCACCGTCTCCATATCTAGTGGCGTGATGCTGCGCAGATCGACCACCTCGATGTCGATGCCGTGCTCGGCTTTGAGTTCTTCGGCGGCTTCCAGCGCCTGCAGCAGGTTGTAGCTGAAGGTGGCAAGGGTCAAATCCTTGCCTTCACGCTTGATGTCGGCTTTGCCGATCGGCACGGTGTATTCCTCTTCGGCGTCGGGCATGTCGCCGCGCGTGAAGTAGAGCATCTTGTGTTCAAGGAAGAGCACCGGGTTGTCGTCGCGGATCGCCGAGATGAGCAGTCCCTTGGCGTCGTAGGGGGTGGCGGGCGCCACCACCTTGATGCCGGGGAATTGCGCAAAAACACTTTCCACGCTGGCGCTATGTTGCGAACCGTAGCGTTTGCCGCCGCCCTGCTGGCCGCGGATCACCATCGGCACGTGGAGCAGCCCGCCGGTCATGTAATGCATCCGCGCAGCCTGGTTGAAGATCTGGTCGGCGCAGACCAGGAAGAAATCCATGTACATCAGCTCGACGATTGGGCGCAGACCCACCATTGCGGCGCCGACGGCCATGCCCATGAAGCCCTGCTCGCTGATCGGCGTGTCGATGACGCGGCGTTCGCCAAATTCCTCCATCAGGTTGCGCGTCACGCGGAAGAGGCCGCCGTAGTGACCGATGTCCTCACCGATTAAAAATACGCGCTCGTCGCGACGCATCTCGTCGCGCATCGCCTCGTTGATTGCTTGAATAAATGTCGTCTTGCGCATTGCTATTTTGTTCCTTGTGCAAGAGATTGGAAATCAGAGATTGGAGATTAGAGATTGGGGGCGCCTGCTCACAGGCTCCGCTTCTCCCCCATCTTCCTTTCTCTTCCTATCTCAGTCTCTCCCTCTGATCGTTGGCTAGACCTTATATACGTCCGTATACGCCTCGGCGATGTCGGGCCAGGGCGCGGCGAGCGCGAATTCGACGGCTTCCTGCACTTCCTCTTCGACTTCGGCGCGAATTTTGTTCAACTCCTCCTCGGAGACGCCGCGGTCGAGCAATTTCTGGTGCAGTTGGGTCAGCGGCTCATAGGCGCGCTGCATCTCGATCTCCTCAGCCGTGCGATAGGTTTCGAGATCGCCCGCCATGTGACCGGCAAGACGATAGGTGATGCCTTCGATGAAGGTGGGGCCTTCGCCGGCGCGGGCGCGTGCCGCCGCTTTGGAGATGGCATCGTAGACGACCTCGACATCGTTGCCATCGATCTGGATGCTCTCCATGCCATAGGCGCGCACAAATTGATAGATATCGCTCACCGACGAGGTACGCGCAATGGGCGTCATCTCGGAGTAACGATTGTTTTCGCAATAGAAGATGACGGGGAGCTTCCACTTTTGCGCCATGTTGAAGGTCTCGTGCATCAAGCCCTGGTAGAGCGCGCCATCGCCGAAGAAGGTGATGGCGATGCGATCTTCGCCGCGAATTTTGGAGGCAAGCGCCATGCCCGCAGCATGGGGCACCTGTGCACCGACGATGCCGTTGGCGCCCATCAAACCGAGCGATGGGTCGAGAAAGTGCATCGAACCGCCCTTGCCCTTAGCAAAGCCGGGGGCCTTGCCGAGCACCTCGCAGATGGCGCGCTTGGGATCCATGCCGCGCGCCAGCGAATGGTGGTGGCCGCGATAGGTGCAGGTCAGATAATCATCCTTGCGCAACGCGGCCGCCATGCCGACCGCCGCGCCTTCGTGCCCGATCGCGGTGTGCATGGCGCCGCCGATCTTGCCGGACTCGGCCAATTCCAGCAACGACTCTTCGACGCGACGGATCAGGAACATCATGCGATACATAGGGATCAGCTGTTCTGTGGCGAGGACGGCTGTTGGCTCTGCGACCGCCGCCTGCGCCGAAGGCACACCGGCCTTTAAGGAAGGTTCTGTCATGTTTTACATTCCTCACTCTTCTTCAGGTCTGGAGACCCAGGGTTTGAGGTTATTTTTCGGTGTCTATCACCTGGCCGCCAAACACGGCGCTTTTTTTGATTGA
>DMDA01000027.1:77185-79873 GCA_003451595.1 Chloroflexota bacterium
GTTTCATCGCCAGTGCAGGAATGACCCATTATCCAGAGCGCTGTGCGTGGATTCCATTTGCAGCGCGCGTGGGCGTCTGCTATGCTTTTCAGGCATATCGACGTATTGATTACGACCCAACAGGGATACGACTACTTATGCAACCTCTCCCATCAACGAGCGCCAATGCTGGGGAGCCGCGTCGTGCAATCACAGACAAGACGACCGCAGCCACCTCGACGCAGGCTGTGCACGCCGGAGAAGCACGCTTCCGCGCCCACCATAGCCTGACTGTGCCAGTGGTGCAGACGGCTGTCTACACCTTTGACGACACCGCAGAACTGGTCAACTACACCGAGGAACGCCTCTTTTGGAACGAGCCAGAGCGCGAGGAATACGGGCGCTATGGCAATCCAACGGTGCGCGCGCTCGAAGCCAAGCTGGCTGAATTGGAAGGCGCTCAGGATGCTATCGCTGTCAGCAGCGGCATGGCGGCGGTGACCGGGACGTTGCTGCTGCTCCTACAGCCGGGTCAGCACTTCGTGCTCACGGATAATTGCTACCACAGTACACTGGAATTCAGCCAGGGCTTTCTGAAGCGCTATGGCATCGACTGCACACTTGTCCCTGTTGATGACTATGCCGCCATGGAGGCCGCCATCCGCCCCGAGACGCGGTTGATCTTTTCCGAGTCGCCCACCAACCCATTTATGCGCTGCCTGGACTTTGCGCGCCTGGTAGACATTGCGCAACGCCATAACCTGCTCACCGTAGTCGATGCAACCTTTGCCACGCCGTACAATCTGCGCCCCCTCCAGCACGGCGTCGATCTAGTGATCCACAGCCTGACCAAGTATCTCGCCGGGCACAATGACGTGATGGCGGGAGTGGTGGCCGGACGATACAACCTGACGACGCCGCTGCGCCAGATGCAAGGCTTATTTGGCAACCTGGTGGCGCCGCAGACTGCGTACCTGATCCTGCGTGGCGTCAAGACGTTGGCGCTACGCGTCGAGCGCCAGAATGCCAGCGGGCTGGCAATAGCGCAATTCCTGGAGGGTCATCCCAAAGTGCGCCGCGTCTGGTATCCGCTGTTACCCAGCCATCCCGATTACGCAGTGGCGCGAGCGACCCTGCGCGGCGGCGGCGGCGTGGTCAGTTTTGAGATCGATGGTGACATGGAGCAGGCGCATCGCTTTATCGATGCCTTGCAGATTGCCACCATCGGGCCAAGCCTGGGCGGCGTCGAGACGATGGTCAGCCCGCTGGCCGTGATGGGCTACGCCGCCCTGTCGCCAGAGGAACGGCTGGCGTTGGGCATCCGTGACGAGTTAGTGCGTCTTTGCGTCGGCATCGAAGAGACGGCGGATTTGATCGCCGACCTGGCGCAAGCGCTAGACAGGATTTAGTCGGCAATGTCCGAGTTACGCCAAAACCTTGCCACCAAAGAGTGCGTCATCATTGCTTCGGAGCGAGCGCGGCGACCGCATGAATTTGTAGAGCCAGGGCGGCTGATGTGCGGTGAAGGGCCAACCTGGGAAGCCGGCTGCCCCTTCTGCCCTGGTAATGAAGAAAGCGAGCTGGAAGTGATGCGCTCACCTGCCGACGCGCCCTGGCAAGTGCGTGTTGTCGGCAATCGCTATCCGGCGCTGGCGGAGAAGGCCACGCTGGAGCGCGAGTATCGCGGGCTGGTGCGCCGCATCTCCGGGGTTGGCTATCACGAGGTGATCGTCGAGTCGCCTACGCACAACACCTGCGCTGCGCTCGAAGCGCCAGAGTGCCTGGCGCGCGTGCTGCAAGTGTTCATCGACCGCGCCTGGCAGGTGCAACTCGACTCGCGCATCGAATACATCCAATTTTTCAAGAATCATGGCCGTCAGGCAGGCGCGTCACTGCGGCATCCTCACGCGCAGATGATGGCGCTGCCGATGGTGCCCAGCGATGTGCGCGTGCGCGCCGACACAGCGCGTATGCACTTCGACGAAGTGGGCGTCTGCGCCTACTGCGAAATGTTAGAGCAGGAGCGCGCCGACGGTCGCCGCATCGTGCTAGAGAGCGAGCACTTTGTCGCCTTTTCCCCCTACGCCGCCTTTTCGCCCTTTCATCTGTGGATTGTGCCCAAAGCGCACGCCGCCACCTTCCTCCATGCCACCCCGCCCGAAGTAGCCGACCTGGGGAAGGTCATGCATACACTCCTGCGCAAGCTCTATATCGGCTTGAACAATCCTGACTTCAACTACGTGATCCGCAGTGCGCCGGTGCGCGATCTGGGGGCGCCCTATCTGCACTGGTACATCACGATCGTGCCGCGCATCTCATTGACCGCCGGTTTCGAGCTAGGCAGCGGCATCTACATCAATCCATCGCTGCCCGAAGAATGCGCGGCGTTTCTGCGCAAAGTGGATGACAGCGTCTTGTCTGTTGGGGCAGAGCCATGAATGCCGAGGAGGTCCGCCGCTACAACGCCCGCGCCTGGGATAAAGCTGTCGAGCGCGCCAGTCGTTGGACGACGCCGGTCGCGCCGGAGGAGATCGCCGCCGCCCGTCAGGGCGTGTGGCAGATCGTGCTGACGCCGACACGGGCTGTGCCGCGCGCCTGGTTCCCGTCGTTAGCGGGCGCCGACGTGCTCTGCCTGGCAGGGGGCGGCGGACAGCAAGGGCCGATCCTGGCAGCAGCGGGTGCACGCGTCACAGTGTTCGATAACTCGCC
>DMDA01000027.1:80118-82104 GCA_003451595.1 Chloroflexota bacterium
GAGTGCTTTCGGGTGTTGCGTCCGGGCGGTGTGCTGCTGGCCGGTTTCTGCAACCCGATTCTCTACCTCTTTGATCAGGAACTGGCGGACGAAGGTGTGCTGCAAGTGCGGCACGCACTGCCTTACTCTGACCTCAGCAGCCTGAGCGAAGCCGAACGCGCTGTCTATCTGGATGAGCTACAGCCGCTCGAGTTCGGCCACACGCTGACCGATCAGATCGGCGGCCAGCTCGACGCCGGTTTCGTGTTGACCGGCTTCTACGAAGACATCTGGCCGGGCGTCAAACTCAATGAGTATACGCCGACTTACATCGCCACGCGCGCCGTCAAATCGATGGCGTAATCAACGGTGTAATCAGCGGTCGCTCCGCCACACTTCAACTTGCAAGGAACTGGACGTTGCCTATGCTCATCCTATCTCGCCACGACGTCGAAGCGTTATTGACGATGCCCGATGCAATTGCCGCGGTGGAGGCCGGCTTTCGCCAGCTTGCCGCCGGCGCCGTGGAGATGCCACAACGGTTGGCGACAGTAATCGCACCGTACAACGGCATCCACCTGGCAATGCCTGCCTTTGTCGCTGGCGACCCGGCGGCAGCGGATCCCGGCACACTGTCGATCAAGGTTGTCACCGTCTACAACGATAACCGGGCACAGTACAACCTGCCGACCATCCACGCCGTGTTGCTGCTCCACGATGCGCGCACAGGTCAGGCGCTGGCATTGATGGACGCCGAACATCTCACCGCCATGCGCACGGGCGCAGTCAGTGGCGTCGCCACGCAGTGGCTGGCGCGCCCCGACGCCAGCGTGCTGACGCTGTTTGGCGCTGGCGTGCAGGCTGGCGCCCAGCTGTTGGCGATGGCCGCTGTACGCCCCCTGCAGCAGGTGCATGTTGTGGCATTGGGCGACGTGCGCCCCTTCTGTGCGCAGATGACGGCACAGCTTGGCATCCCTGTGACGCCTGCCGCCGACAGGCGCGCCGCCGTGGAGGCTGCCGACCTGATCTGCACCGCCACCAACAGCGCGACGCCGCTCTTTGATGGCGCCTGGTTGCGTCCTGGCGCGCACATCAACGCCATCGGCGCGTACACGAAAACCATGCGCGAGCTGGACAGCGAAACCGTGCGCCGCAGCCGCGTCATCGTTGATCGCCGGCAGGCCGCCCAGGTCGAAGCCGGCGACATCGTCATCCCCATGCAAGAGGGTGTGATTGACGCCGAACATGTCGTGGGCGAACTGGCGGAGGTGGTCACCGGCATCGTGCCAGGGCGCACGACGCCGCAGGAGATTACGCTATTTAAATCTGTGGGGATAGCATTACAAGATGCGGTGACGGCAGCGCTTGTCTATCGGCGGGCGATGGCGCAAGGGCGTGGGCAGACGGTGGCGCTGTAGACGTCGATATTGAACTGCTGGCGAGTTGTGCGCCAGGCAGCGCCACCAACATGACGTTCGCCCCCCAATTGCAGCGCAAGTATTCGAGTGTACGCGTAGGGTCTCGCGGCTATGATTGGTGCGTCATCAAGTTGAATTAGACCAGGAGAGATTGCACCATGTCCATGACGCGCACCGTCACTAACGGTGAATTCCACCCCACTTTTGCCAGCGACGACGACCGCTGGGCCGCCATCTGCACCAAAGACGCCGCTGCCGAAGGGCGCTTCTGGTTCGCCGTGGTGACGACCGGCGTCTATTGTCGGCCCACCTGTCGTTCTCGCACGCCACGACGGGAGAATGTCCGCTTCTTCGACACGCCGGCTGCGGCCGAGGCGGCGGGCTTTCGTCCCTGCAAACGCTGCCAGCCGCAGCAGGCGCAGCCAGCCATCGAACTCGAACACGCCGCTGCAGTCGAACAGGCGTGTGCGCTGATCCGCAATGCCGACCCCGCGCCTTCGCTGGCCATGCTGGCCGCCGCCGTTGGCATGAGTCCCTATCATTTCCAACGCGTCTTCAAGGCGCACACCGGCGTCTCGCCCAAACAGTA
>DMDA01000027.1:82280-82644 GCA_003451595.1 Chloroflexota bacterium
ATTGGTGCACGATCCCGACTTTGCCGACTGGGTGCAGCAGGTGGTGGATTTTCTTGACGCGCCGGCGAAAGGACTGGCGCTGCCGCTTGACATCCAGGGGACAGCCTTTCAACGCCGGGTATGGGCGGCGCTGCGCGAGATTCCGGCCGGCAGCACGCTGAGCTACAGTCAGGTGGCGGAGCGTATCGGCGCACCGACGGCGGTGCGGGCGGTGGCGGGCGCGTGTGCTGCCAACACGCTGGCGGTGGCGATCCCCTGTCACCGCGTCGTGCGGCGAAACGGCGACCTGAGCGGCTATCGCTGGGGCGTCGAACGCAAACGACGGTTGCTGGCGCGGGAAAAATCCGCAGAGTGAGTGCGGGAG
>DMDA01000027.1:82886-83336 GCA_003451595.1 Chloroflexota bacterium
GTCGCGCAGCAATTGACAGCGCAATCAGCGTGATATAGAGTGTTGGGCGTACACACCAACATCAATCCACCCGACACCGGGCATGAAACCCAGACAAAGGAAAGGGGGCGACATGTACGACATCGGCGTTGCCATCACAGGCACTGGCTTTATGGGGCCTGCTCACACCGAAGCGCTGCGACGATTGGGCGTGCGCGTGGTCGGCATTCTTGGCTCTTCGCCGGAAAAATCGCGGCGCTTTGCGCAGGCGCACGACATTCCCAAGGCCTACACCACCTTCGATGAAATTCTGGCGGATGACGAAGTGCAGGCCGTCCACATTACGACGCCGAACCGCTGGCATTTCGAGACCACCAAAGCCGCGTTGCTGGCAGGGAAACATGTGCTATGCGAGAAGCCGCTCACGATGAATTCGCGTGAGTCGGCGGAGCTGGTGGAGCTGGCGAAGTC
>DMDA01000027.1:83584-87023 GCA_003451595.1 Chloroflexota bacterium
CAGATCGGCGAAGTGGTGTCGGTCTTTGGCAACTACGTACAGGACTGGCTGCTGTATCCGACGGATTACAACTGGCGCGTGCTTGCCTCTGAAGGCGGGCGCCTGCGCGCGGTGGCCGACATTGGCACGCACTGGATGGACCTGGTGCAGACGATCACGGGGTTGGAGATTGAGGCCGTCTTTGCCGACCTGCGCACCGTCTTTCCGAAGCGGCAGCGACCGAAGGGCGAGGTCGAGACCTTTAGTGCCAAGACGACAACCCACCGCGACACCGAGGAGATCGACATCGAAACGGAGGATATGGGCGCTGTGCTGCTGCGCTTCAAGAACCAGGCGCGCGGCGTACTCTGGGTCTCGCAATTGACCGCCGGGCGCAAGAACTGTCTGCGCTATGAGATAGCTGGCAAGGAGAGCGCCATCTGGTTCGACGGGGAACGCCCCAACGAATTGTGGATCGGTCATCGCAACCAACCCAATGAGCATCTCTTCAAAGACGCTAGCCTGATGGCGCCGTTGGCGGCGCGCTACATCGACTATCCGGGCGGTCACAACGAGGGCTACCCGGATTCGTTCAAGATGTGCTTCCGCGCTTTCTACGACTATATTGCCGCCGGCGACTTCGACGCTGTGCCTTTCTTCCCGACATTTGAGGAAGGACACCGTGAGATTTTGCTCTGCGAAGCCATCCTGCGCAGTCATGATGAGCAGCGCTGGGTGAAAGTGGAAGCATAAACTTTCAAGTCAACCAAGCAGAGGAGCAAGCCATGAAGCTAGGATTTGTCAGCGCCATCCTGCCCGATCTATCTCTGGAAGAGGTTGTCGCCTTCGCTGCGGAGAGTGGCTACAGCTGCATCGAAGTGATGTGCTGGCCCAAAGGCAAGGCGGAACGGCGCTATGCAGGCGTGACGCACATCGATGTGACCACGCTTACTGCGTCACGCGCAGCCGAAATCAACAATCTGTTTGCCGATCATCACCTCAGCATCAGCGGATTGGGCTACTATCCCAACCCGCTGGCGCCGGATGAAGCGGAGGCCAGGGTCTACGTCGAGCATATCAAGGCCGTGATCGTGGCGGCGCAACAACTTGGCGTTCCGGTCGTGAACACCTTCATCGGGCGCGACTGGACCAGGTCGCTGGAAGAAAACTGGCCGCGCTTTTTGAGCACCTGGAAGCCGTTGATTGCCTTTGCCGAGGATCACGGCGTCAAGATCGGCATTGAAAACTGTCCGATGCTCTTTACGCGCGATGAATGGCCGGGCGGCAAGAATCTGGCACGCTCCCCTGCCATCTGGCGGCGCATGTTCGAAGACATTCCTAGCGCCAACTTTGGTCTCAACTACGACCCATCGCATCTGATCTGGCAACAGATGGACTACCTGGCGCCGCTGCGCGAGTTCAAGGACAGGCTCTTTCACATCCACGCCAAGGATGCCCGTCTCGACCGCCACAAGCTCGATCAGGTCGGTGTGTTGGCGTTTCCTAACGAATATCACACGCCCAAGCTGCCTGGCCTGGGCGACGTGGACTGGGGCAAATTCTTCTCTGTGCTGACTGATACGGGTTACCAGGGGCCGGTGGCGGTGGAGGTGGAAGATCGCGCCTATGAAGGTTCACTGGCGTTGCGCCAGGCTTCACTAGTGCAAAGCCTGGCTTACCTGCGTCAGTATCTCACCTTGGATCTGTAGTCGGCCAAGCGCACTAGGGAGTTTCTGGCAGAAGTTGCCCGGCCCAGGCGGCAATGGCACGCCAATCGCGCCTGTCCTCATCTTTGGCCTTCATCATCCTGGAGATCATGCGGTCGAGAAAGGACATTTTGCTCATATCAAGTTTACCTGCAAAGAACGCCTCGCTCTGCGGCTCCAGGAGGGCGTGCACCGGCGCCACGTAAGCAGAGCGGGCGGCTTTGCTCTCTTCGCTGTCGTCCGTGTTGAGCATGTGGACAGTGAAGAAGGCGGTCGGCGCAGAGCGCAGGCGTGTGACGTTGCTCTCGACAAAGTGTTTTGCCTGCGGCAGCCAGCTTCCCATGCGAATGGCGCTGCCAATGACAAAGGCATCGTAGCCGGTCACGTCGCTCACGTCCTCGATGCGGCGTACATCCACCGTTGCACCGTTGGCGCACAATGTCGCGCCGATTGCCTGGGCAACTTCACCGGTCGAGCCGCACTTGCTGGCATATGCCACTAATACCTTCTGCATGTTTGCCTCCTTTCCACAACTGGCCTGAACATATTCGATGGTGGGCATTTGGCTGCCCCAAACCGTCACACCGCCGCACATCAACGCACTGGCAGCCAGTACGCTGCCGGTGGCGACCAACAGGCGCCGCCGGCTGAGGGTTGGATTCCGCATCTGCCTTCATTCCCTCCTGATCCGATCAACTGAGAGCAATACGATACCCAGCGCGTGCAAATGGCGCACCAATCCCACCAGGGCGGACTGATCGGCAACTTCACCGGTCAACCGGGTAATCGGCTGCCCTTGTGCATCTCGCTCAGGCTCGATGCGGATGGGGCCAAACCAACTGGCAACCGCGTTGTCGAGGTTGCCCTCAATACGAATTGTGTACTGCACGGCCTGATCGAGCTGTGACATCTGCGCGCTCCTCATGAATTTTATTGTCGGTTTCAGTGTCGCGCACGGTGGTGAGGATGGGATCACATGAAGATGTAGGCGCGTCATGTAGTCTGTAGCGGCACGCCGTATTCGCAGTGGGGACGGCATGACCGGCGCCAAACCTGACGGCAACCTGGTTGCACTAACGCTCGCTGCGCAGGGGCAAGAACATCGAGCGCGTCATGATTTGCCTTTACGCCGCAATCAACACGATTGCCGCCAACGCAGCGACAACGCCAACGGTTTGCGGCCGATTGAGCTTTTGACCCAATATCCCCCATGCCAGCAGAACGGTCACGCCGGGGTAAAGCGACGCCAGGATGGCGGCGACGTCAAGGCGCCCCACGGCAGCGGCCAGCGCAAAGAAGAGGTTGCCGCCGGCGTCAAGCACACCAGTCAGTGCAGTGATTGGCAGCACTGTGCGTGGCGGCAGCAAAGGGCGACGCATCACCGCGATCGCCGCCAGTAAGAGCAGACCGCCCAGGGCACGCGCCACCGTCAGGCTCCAGAAGACATTGCCTGCACCTGTCCCGGCGTCGATGAAGACAAAGTAGAAGCCGAAGCTCACGCCTGCTATCAGCGTGTAAACCAGATCGCGGCGGGTGAGTGTCTCGCCAGCGCCGCCTGCCAGCAGCCACACCGCCGCCAGCGCGAGCGCAAAGCCGGCCAGATGCAGTGGTGCAGGCAACCCATCGGTAATCAGGCCGAAGAGAACGGGCATTCCGCCAGAGATTACGGCGGTGAGCGGCGCCACGATGCCCATGTGACCGGAAGCCAGCGCCTGGTAGAGCACCAACAGCCCTACAGCGCCCAGCAGACCACC
>DMDA01000027.1:87277-118375 GCA_003451595.1 Chloroflexota bacterium
GCGCCGACCATTTCCGCCATGAAGACAACCGTGTGCGGGTCGGCGCGGCGCGTCGACAGCCCACCGCAAAAATCGCCGCCACCCCAACTGAGGGCGGAGAGCAAACCGAGAAACAGAGCAGAGAGTTCGTACATAAAGGGTCAGGGCTAGGATTGGGAGATGAGAGGGTCAAGATTGCTCCAGGGCAGTCGCTGTGTCACTCTGTCTCCTGTTGATTGCTAGGTTGTAACGTTATTTCACTCACAATCTTCCCGGAAGCTGTGGAGCGTCCGGGAAGATAAACAGCTAACCTAGGAGCAGTAATTCCTAATCTCCAGGCTCAGACGACTTCTTCGATCATCCGCGCCAGCGCCACATCCAGTGCGCTGATCTGATTGCCTGCCTCGTGGGTGACCAGGTCGATGATGACTTTATTCCACACGTTGAACCATTCGGGGTGATGATTCATGGTGTTGGCTTCGATAGCAACTTTGGTCATAAAGCCGAAGGCTTGTGTGAAGTTGGCAAACTTGAACTCCTTGTGCAGTTTGCCCGCAACGACGCTCCAGCCGGGGAGTTCCTGGAGGGCAGCTTTGATTTGCGCTTCTGACAAAGCAACTATTTCTGGCATCCTGTGGTTTCATCCTTTCTCGCAATCTCTATTGTTTCGCCCGCCTTGACTTTCTTCGTTCTGCCCGCGTCAGCTCCATGATCTCGTCGGGTGTCTTGCCCTGCTCCAAGAGCCACTCGCGGCGCGGTTTGAGCGCACCCGTGGGGCAGACGCCAACGCACTGTCCGCAGAAAACGCAAGTCGTTTCCGGCATCGGCAGATCAAAAAAAGTGCCGATCTGCGTCTCGAAGCCGCGCTTGTCGAAGCTGAGGGCAAAGGTGTATTGTGCATCCTCGGCGCAGACCTGCACGCAGCGCCAGCAGAGCACGCATTTAGCGTAGTCACGGATGTACATCGGGTTGTCGTCGATCGGCGCCGGTGCACGACGTTCAGCGTCGGGAAAGCGGTCGGGCTGGGCGTTATAGTCCACCAGTTGCGCCTGAATGTCGGGCGCATCCCTCAGATCGACGGCGGAGTCGAGCATCTCCAGGATCGTGCGGCGACTGCGTTCGACGCGCTCGCTACGCGTCTGCACGACCATGCCATCGCGCACCTGGGTGACGCACGCTGGCTGCAAGAGGCGCTGTTTCTCAACCTCCACCACGCATAGCCGACAAATTGCGTTTGCCGTACACGCTTCGTGATAACAGATTGTCGGGATGTCGATGCCCAGCGCACCCGCTGCCTGCAAGATCGTTGCGTGCTCAGCAACGGTGACCGATTGTCCATCGATGGTCAGCGTAACTTCGCTCATCGTGCGTCTCCGTTCTCAAACAGGTGCGGCCAGCGTTGCATGGCGCTGAAGATCGCTGCCGCTGCCGTCTGTCCTAACCCACACAGCGAAGCGTCGCTCATCGTCCAGCCGACATCGCGCAGCCGCGCCGTGTCACCGGGCAGCGGATTGCCCGCAGCCATGCGCGCTAGAATCTCGTACTGGCGTTGTGTGCCCAGCTGGCAGGGATAGCACTTGCCACACGACTCATGCGCAAAAAAGCGCGCCAGCCGCCGCAAGATGTCGCGCAGGTCGCGCTTGTCGTTGAAAACCATGATGGCGCCGGAGCCAAGCGTCAACCCGGCGGCGCGCAGCCCCTGAAACGTGATCGGCGTGTCGAGTTCCGCCGGCGTCGCAAAGGCGCCGGCCGCGCCGCCGATCAACAGCGCCTGCAACTCGCCGCCGACCACGCCTCCCGCCAGATTCTCGATCAGATGACGCAGGGTGGCGCCAAAGCCGATTTCGTACAGACCGGGCCGCACGACATCGCCAGAGACACAGAGCAGCTTGGGGCCGGTCGATTCGGCGGTGCCGAGACGTTGGAATGCGTCTGGCCCGTGGATCAGGATGTAGGGTGTCTGCGCCAGCGTCTCCACGTTGTTGATGGCAGTTGGTTTGCCAAAGAGACCGTGCGTGGTCGGGAAGGGCGGTTTGACGCGTGGGAAGCCGCGCTTGCCCTCGATCGACTCAAAGAGGGCGGTCTCTTCGCCGCAGATGTAGGCGCCGGCTCCGCTGCGGATTTCGACGTCGATGCTAAAGCCAGAGCCGAGGATATTCTCACCCAAATAACTGGCGTTGCGCAGTTCCTGCAATGCCGCTTCGACGCGCTCGATGGCAAGCGGATATTCGCCGCGAATATAAATGTAGATGCGGCTGGCGCCAATCGCATATGCACCGATGATGGCCCCCTCCAGTACGCGGCAGGGATCGCCTTCGAGCAGCACGCGATCTTTGAAGGTGCCCGGCTCCGACTCGTCGGCGTTGACGACGAAGTATTTGGGTTGGCCAGGTGCTTTGGCGGCGCCATCCCACTTTGCCCATGTCGGGAAGGCCGCGCCGCCACGCCCCAGCAGGTCGGCTTGATGCATTGCCTCAATCACGGCAGCGGGTGTCATCGTGGTCAACGCTTTGCGCAGCGCCTGCATGCCGCCGACTGCCTCGTACTCGACCAGCCGTGTGCGTCGTCCACGCCCACACAGCGGCGTGATGATGCTCAGATCGCCGCCGACATAGTCCTCGCTCCAGAAGTCGGCAGTGGTGCGTCCGCGCCCCTCGATCAGCGCTTCAACCGTGTCGGGCGTGACATGGGCGAAGGTAATGTTGCGCTGCGGTTTGCCAAAGGTCACGTTGACCGAGACGCCCGAGTTGCAATGGCCAAGACAGGGCGAACGCTCGACGGTCACTGCGCCGTCGGCGGAGGTCTCCCCTTCCTCGATGCCGGCGACCGCACACGCCGCTGTCAGCACGGCGTCGCCGCCGCGTAGGGCGCAGGCCGGGTCGGTGCAGACGCGCAACACTGTGCGTCCGACTGGTTGGTTGTAGAGCAAGGCATAGAACTCGATGACGCCGTGCACATCTGCCAGTGGCACGCCTAGCGTCTGGGCGATCGCCGCAGTGACTGGTTGCGGTAGATAGCCGTAATGTGCCTGCGCGGCAAGCAAGACAGGGAGCAGCGCGCTGCGCCCGGCGTCAGCGTGTGCGGCCAGGATCGCGTGCAATGGTGACAGGTCAAGCGACGCCGCAAGTGATTCCGTCATAATCACGCCCGTATTTTCAGTAACTCAATAACCGTCCGCAAATGTGTCAATCATCAGCTTCACATCGCCCAGCGGGTAGAGGATCGGGCAGGTGGCGCCATACTTGATGTACTCACGCACTTTGGCCTTGACCTCGGCAGGGGTGCCGCTGGCAGTGATGCGCTGCACCAATTCATCGGGCACATACTTCATGGCCGCACGCACCTGCTCTTTCGTCGCTGGCCAGCCGAGGATCGATTGAATCTGCTGGACAACTTCCGGCTTGACGCCGCTGGCTTTGGCAATGTGCGGTTGTTGCGCCAGGTATTGGGTCAGTAGCTCACGGGCGCCGTCGAGCGCAGCCTGGCGATCCTCGTGCACGGAGCAGACGACCAGCTGCGGGCGGTCGATGTCATCGAGGCTTCGTCCAGCGCGGGCGGCGCCGCGCTCCAGTTGTTCCAGCGCTTCGATATTGTACTCCGGTGGCACACAATAATTGAGCACTGCGCCATCGGCAATTTCGCCGGTCAGCTCCATCATCTGCGGCCCGGTGGCGCCGATCATGATTTTGACATTGCGCGGCTCGCGGCGTCCGTGCACAACATCCAGCTCGATGCCATCGACGTGGTGAAATTCGCCATGAAAGGTGACGCGCTCCATTGCCAGCAACCGGCGCATCACTTCCACCGTCTCACGCATGGCTGTGAGGGGTTTGCGGCGCTCTATGCCCACATTCTTCGCCAGCGGATCCCACCACGCGCCGATGCCGCAGATGATGCGATTGGGCGCCAGGTCATCCAACGTCAGAAAGGTGGCGGCCAGCAGCCCGATATTGCGCGTCCAGTTATTGATGACGCCGGAACCGATCTGGATGCGTTCGGTCACGGCGGCGAAAGCGGCCATTGGGACAATGGCATCGCGCACCAGGCGGCTTTCGGCTTGCCAGACCGCCTCAAAGCCCTTTGCTTCGGCATAGCGAACGTACTCCATGCCCTCCCGGATCGGGTGCTTGTCCTGCAGGTACATGGCAACGCGTGTGTAGCGCGGTTCACTCATGATCAATTCTCCTCGCTTGTGTCATCAGAATGTTGAGGTGGGCAGCATTGTACACTGTGCGCGAGAAAAATGCCAGGAAGGGCGAGCAGGGGCAGGTGCGCAAGTCGAGAGTGTGACTTGTGCGGTCTTCCTCATTGCCTGACCGCTTTTCTTTTCCTGTCCCCTTCTGGCTTGTTTCAATTTCCGCTGATGCACCAGCGTGCTATAATGCCCGCAATGTCGGTTGGGAACGTGCGCATTCAGGATGCTGTGATAGGGGAGTGGCCGGCGCTAACGGCTTTTCTTGAGCTGGCGCGCACACGGCGCTCGATTCGGCGTTACACACCAGAGCCAGTCGCCCCTACCCTGATCGAGGCACTATTGGAAGCGGCAAGCTGGGCGCCTTCGGCGCATAATCGCCAGCCGTGGCGTTTCTGTGTCGTGCAGTCGGCGACAACGAAGGCGGTGTTGAGCGCGCAGATGGCGGAAGCCTGGCGTCGCGATTTGTCTGGTGATGGCGCCGATCTATCAGAGATCGAGCGCCGCGTCGCCATTAGCCAGGCGCGGCTGACCGGAGCGCCGGTGCTGATCGTGCCATGCGTCACGCTGGAAGAGATGGACGTCTACCCGGATCCGCTGCGCAGCCAGGCGGAATGGACGATGGCCGTGCAGAGCGTGGCGCTTGCGTGCCAGAATCTGCTGCTGGCCGCTCACGCTGCAGGGCTTGGCGCTTGTTGGATGTGCGCGCCGCTCTTTGCGCCGGCGCTGGTGCGTCAGGTGTTGGCGCTACCCGAGGCCTGGCAGCCGCAGGCGATTTTGACGCTTGGCTATCCGGCGGAAGTGAGGACGCGCACGCGTGCACCGCTGACCGAACGTGTTGTGTGGAGATGAGCCGTGAACGAACAACCTGTCTCGACTGCCTTGCAAGCACAGCGGAATGGCCGCCTGCCCGACGATTGGCGCGTGGTGGCGTTGGCCGGCGGCGTAGGGGGAGCCAGGCTGGCCACCGGTCTGCAAGCAGTGTTGCCGCCCGGCGCGCTCACCGTCATTGTCAACACCGGCGACGACTTTGAGCACTGGGGACTCACGATCTGCCCCGATCTCGACACGGTGCTCTACAACCTGGCGGGCGTCAACAACCCAGAAACCGGCTGGGGGCGCGCGGATGAATCGTTCACCGTGCTGCACACAATGGGGTTGTTGGGCGCCGAAGATTGGTTCCGGCTGGGTGACCGCGACCTGGCGGTGCATCTGCGCCGCAGCGAGTGGCTGCGACAGGGCTTGAGCCTGACCGAGGTGACCGATCGGCTGCGCCGCGCCTTTGGCGTCCGCTCGACCATTCTGCCGATGAGCGACACACCCGTGCGCACGCTGGTGCACACCGATGAAGGCGACTTGCCCTTTCAGCATTATTTTGTCGGGCGGCGCTGTGAGCCATGTGTGATCGACGTTTCCTTTGTAGGCGCCGCCGAAAGCGAATTGACCGACGCCGCCTACACGGCGCTGACCAGCGCTGATGTAATCGTCTTCTGCCCCAGCAACCCTTACCTCAGTCTCGACCCGATCTTGAGTGTGGGCGATACACGAGCGTTGCTCACCACCTTACGCGCGCCTAAGATTGCCGTAGCGCCCATTGTTGGCGGCAAGGCGATCAAAGGGCCGGCTGCCAAAATGATGCGCGAGATGGGCTATCCGGTCACGCCGGTGACCATTGCTGCTCACTACGATGACGTGCTCGATGGCTTTGTACTTGATCAGGAAGACGCCGCCGCTGCCGACCATGTGCGCATGCCGGCGCTGGTGACCAACACGATCATGCACAATGCCGACGATAAGGCGCAGTTGGCCAGGGATGTGCTGCACTTTGCTACAACGCTTATGCAACGGCGTCAACCTGTCTCCCCTCTCTACTCGCGCCCTCCCGTTGGATGAAACCCTGGCTCATCATTCCGGCCAAGCCCTTTGCCGAAGCCAAGAGCCGGCTGGCAAGCGTGCTGTCAACGTCGCAGCGCACTGCATTGAGCGCTCATATGCTCGAACGCACACTGCACATTGCCGTGGCCGCCGATTGCTTTGCACAGATGATTGTCGTAAGTCGCGACCCGGCGGCGCTGACGTTGGCGATGCACGGTGGCGCCTTGCCGTTGACTGAGACAGGCGCCGACCTCAACGCCGCCATCGAACAAGCCTGTCAACATGCAGTTATGCTTGGCGCCACAGCCGCGCTGATCCTGCCGGCCGATCTCCCACACTTGTGCATTGCCGACCTGCACGCCCTGATAGCGGCGTCTGGCAACGGTCAACGCATTGTCATGGCGCCAAGCGGCGATGGCGGCACGAACGCGCTGCTGCTGCCGTTGCCCCCACCCTTTGCCTGCGCCTTTGGCCCAGCGAGCTATTGCACACACTGGCTGCGGGCTGCCCGCGCCGGCTTTGCCATCCAGGATGTGCACACGACCACATTGCGTTTCGACCTCGACACGCCACGCGACTGGGCGAAATTGGTTACAGATGCGCCTTTCTCCGTAGCTGCGTTGCTGGCGGAGTCGCCGTCATAGCGGGACGCAATTGCGGCAAAACACCGTTGCACACGCTGCGCCTACAGCGCACGATCCCCATAGCGACAGTTGGTTGAGAAAGGATGGGCTTGTGCGCCGGATCACATGCTTGACATCTCTACTCTGGGTTGGTCTATGGGTGTTGGTGTTCACCCATCCAGTGGCCGCGCAATCAGAAGGGGTTGTTTACCTGCCTGCTGTGCTCAACGACTACACCGTCGGCTGGCACTGGCGCGATGCTTACACGGTCACGGTCGCAACGCGCACCACCAATCTACCGTTAGCCGCGATTGATCACGAAGGCCAACCTCACATCTTTTGGTATCACACGCTTACCGATGATCACGTCCATCACCTCTATCTGACGCTGACCGGCTGGCAGGCGACATTGGCGCCCGCCCCTGCCGACAGCGAATCATTGCTCACCAATGCGCCTCTGGTGGACGATGCCGGGCGCGTCCATCTGCTATGGTTCAATCGGCTGCCAGCCACTGAAGCACAAAGGCATCGTTTCTTGCACGCCACTTTCAGCAACGGCGTCTGGCAGTCGCCGCGTGAGATTATGCGCTCCAAGTACAGCACAATCAATGGCTGGTTGCGTCTGGGGGCGGATGATCAGCCGCGTGTGGCCGTGACTGATGGCTTCCTGGGCTGGAGAGCGATGCTTTATTCATTGGGCGGCGAGTGGCAGGCGCAAAGTGAAGTGAATTTGCCCGCTGACACTGACATTGTCTGGCCCGATGCCGTCGACGGCGCGCACCTCTACGGCGCCAGCAACGGCACCCTGCAATATTGGCGCTGGAGTGGTGGAACGGTGGGGGCGGCGCAAGCACTTGGCAGCGGCGCTCTATTAGGACGATCGCTTGCCTTTGATGCGATGGGCAATCTCCACATATTTTGGAAAGCAGGCGTCAATGTGGAGGGCAGGCTGATCATGGCGCTCCATCACCAATGCATCGACGCCTTGCCGCAGGCATCGGAGATTGTCTATCCTGGCGGCGCAGCAACCGTCAGTAATGTTGTTGGCGCGTCCGAAAATGGCCCGCTCTTTGCGTTGGCTTGGCAGGAACCCAATCGTAAGCGACTGATGCTCTGGGATGGCTGCACGCCCGGCGCCACCGTCACCATTCCCGAAGACGTTGGTGAGCGTACAACCTTGCGCGCGGTCGCTGTGAGCAGCACCCCACGCAAGGTCTGTGTCTTCATGCAGCAGGACGCGACCGACGTGTACACTGTGCGCTGCGCCGACCTGGATTGAAACTCATCTTCCCGTCAATTGATTGCGCCGATAGTGCTCATCCAGGCGGCTGTCGATGCGTGCAGCTTCGTGGTCGGGCATGAAGTTGGGACCGCCGAGGGTGTACGCGCCGATGATTGTGCGCGCCCACTTGTCAGCCATGCGCGTGATGTTAAGCGCCTCCTGCATCGTCTTGCCCAGCGCGGTGATGCCATGATTGACCATCAGCAACAGTTTGGGCGAAACGCCATGCGCATCCTGGTAGCGGCGCAGCTCAGTGCGCACAGCCTTTGCCAGGTCGAAGCCAGGATCGACATAGGGCACGACAGCAGGAAAGCGCCCGCACACCACAATACCATCGGGGAAGAGATGGCGCATGAATGGCTCAGCGCCTAGTTTGCTGCACAAGATGGCGTTGCACGCAATCGGATGTGTGTGCGCCACCCAGTTGGCGCCGCCCTCAGCCAGACAGAGCGCGTGCATAAAGGTCTCCACCGACGGGCGCTTCTGCCGCGGATCGACCATCACCTCCGGCCAGATCGCCTGCACTTCTTCCTGCGTCATATGCTGGCGCTCGACTAACGCCAGGATAGCGCTCAACTTCACCTGGGTAAAGCCGTCTGCGGTGATCGTAGCCAGCTGGCTGCCCGACGCCTTGACCCAGAAGGTGTCGTCGTCGCCGCGCGCGCTGGTGTTGCCTTCCCCCAATATTGCCAGTTGTCGATCTTCACGCCCCAACTCGCTGGAGAGCGTAACCAGCGATTGTAACAGCTCGTGCATGGTCTCCTCCTTGCTTGTCAACTGCTTTTCGTTCATTTTACTTCGACCCTTATCGTTGTTCTAATCGTAAGTACTGCGAAACGGAATCCTGCAGTTGCAGAGAACCCACAAAATGAATATACTGCAATTGCTTCATTGTTTCATCCCCGGCCTTTGGCCTGAGAGCAAATCTATTTCGGCGGCATCTGTCATGTGCGTCACCTGCGCCCCTACCGATTGAGACGGTGAGCCAGGGTGACAGATGGATTCAACAGTTAAGATTGCGGAGGGAACTTCCGGCTATGGCTCATCATAAAGCAGCCTATGAAATCTTTGTGGAGCAGCTTACGGAGCAAGGCGTCGATGTGGAAGCGGTGAAGGCGGCGCTCAAGCGTCAACACATCGAGACGCCCAGTTGGGGCTATGCCAACAGTGGTACACGCTTCAAGGCCTTCGCCTGGCCCGGCGCTGCCACGACAACCCAGCAAAAGCTCGACGACGCCGCCATGGTGCACAAGATGACCGGCATTGCCCCTAGCGTCGCCGTGCATATCCCCTGGGACAAACCTGCAGATGAGGACTACACTGCCATGCGTCAGTACGCCGAGGCGCAGGGCATCAAAATTGGCGCGGTCAACCCCAACGTCTTCCAGGATGACGAGTACAAACTCGGTTCGTTGGGCAACCCAGACCCGGCGATCCAGGAACGCGCACTCGACCATATCCTGGAATGCTGTGAAATCATGGGCAAGGTCAATAGCAACATCCTCAGTCTGTGGTTTGCCGATGGCACCAATTACGCCGGGCAGGATTCGTTGCGGCTGCGCAAGCGTCGCTTCGAGCGCGGGCTGGAGGCAGTCAAGCCGCACCTGCCCGCAGGCAGCCGCATGTTGATCGAGTACAAATTCTTTGAACCCACCTTCTATAGCACCGACATCCCGGATTGGGGCACGGCCTATGCCTGGGCGCTCAAGCTGGGCGATGCCGCGCAGGTGCTGGTTGATCTCGGCCACCACGCGCAGGGCGTCAACATTGAACAGATTGTGACCTTCCTACTGGACGAGGGCAAGCTGGGCGGCTTCCACTTCAACAACCGCAAGTACGCCGATGACGACCTGATCGTTGGGAGCACGAATCCCTACGAATTGTTCCTGATCTATAACGAACTGGCCGCCGCCGAGCTGAGCAATGACCCGGCGCTAAGTGCGGCTGCGCGCAACGTGGCCTACATGATCGACCAGTGCCACAACATCGAGGGTAAGCTGGCGCCGATGATCGTGTCGGTGCTCAATTGCCAGGAAGCCTACGCCAAGGCGCTCATCGTGCCGCGCAAGCAACTTGCCGAGTTGCAGATGGCTGGCGAGGTGTTGTTGGCGCACAAGCTGCTCACGGATGCGTTCCGCACCGACGTGCGCCCGCTGCTGGCCCAGGTGCGCGAAGAGCTTGGCGCACCGACAGATCCGGTTGCAGCGTACAAGGCTTCCGGTTACGAAGAAAAAATCCGACGCGAGCGCGGCGTGGCGTCGACGAGCGGCGGCTTCCAGTAACAACAGCAGTCCGCGTTGTGAACGGTGGGGGCAGCGACTGCGCACCGATGCGCTGCCCTCACAATTCATAGGCGGGCTTTGGCATTCTTGATGTAGAAACCCATGCCCAACCCAACCGAAGTTCATCCTGTGCTTGAAATACGGCATGTCTCCAAACGCTTCGATGCCACACAGGCGTTGGAGGACGTGTCGCTGGTGCTCTATCCGGGTGAGGTGCACGCCTTGATCGGCGAAAACGGCGCGGGAAAATCGACGCTGATCAAGATCATGACCGGCGTGCACCGTCCTGACACGGGCGAACTGCTGCTCGATGGCAAACCTGTCCACATCAACAACTCACAGGAAGCGCAATCGCTGGGCATCGCCGCCATCTACCAGGAGCCGATGGTCTTCCCCGATCTCAACGTGGCGGAAAATATCTTCATCAGCCACCGCAAACGCGGCATGATCGTCAACTGGGGGCGACTCTATCGGGATGCCGCTGCGATTCTCGCGCAGCTCGACGTGCGGCTCGACGTGCGGATGCCCGCGCGCGGGCTGACATTGGCGGCGCAGCAAGCGGTCGAGATCGCCAAAGCCATCTCGCTCAACGTGCGCGTATTGATCATGGATGAACCCACTGCCTCGCTGTCGGCGCATGAAGTCGATCAACTCTTCCGGTTGATCGGCGCGTTGCGCAGCAAGGGTGTGGCGATCCTCTTCATCGGCCATCGCATGGAGGAGGTTTTCCGCATCGCCGACCGCATCACGGTGCTACGTGACGGCAAGCTCATCTCGTCGCGGATGCGAGCGAGCGCGGCGGAACTGTCCAGCCAGCGCGAGCAGGTGATCCGCGAGATGGTAGGGCGCGAGGTGGGCGACTTCTTCGCAAAGGTCGAAGTTCCGCGCGGCAAGCTGTTGATGTCGGTGCGCGATCTTGGCAAAACAGGAGTTTTCACCGGTGTGACTTTCGACATCTATGCCGGCGAAGTGCTGGGGTTTGCCGGGTTGATCGGCGCGCGGCGCACCGATGTAGGGTTGGCGCTCTTCGGCATTGAACCGGCGGAGAGCGGAGAGATCATCTTCGACGGACAAGCGGTGCAGATCAAGACGCCGGAGCATGCCATGAAGCTGGGCATCGCCTATGTCACCGAAGACCGCCGTGGGTTGGGGTTGACGCTGCCCATGTCAATCGCCACCAACATCACACTGCCCACGCTGCGCCGTTACCTGAATGGGCTGGGGTTGATTCGCCAGAACGAGGAGCAGCGCACTGCTGAGGAATATCGCGACCGGCTGATGATTCGCACGCCATCGGTGAACCTGGATGTGGGCAAGCTCTCTGGCGGCAATCAGCAAAAGGTGATGCTGAGCAAGTGGCTCAACGCCCGCCCCCGGTTGCTGATCCTCGACGAGCCGACGCGCGGCATCGACGTGCGCGCCAAAGCTGAGGTGCACCACATCATCAGCGATCTAGCGGCGCAAGGACTGGGCATCATCCTCATCTCATCTGACCTGCCCGAAGTGCTTGCTATGAGTGACCGCGTGCTAGTGATGCGCGAAGGGCGGCAGATGGGCATTTTTACCCGCAGCGAGGCCACACAGGAGACGGTCATGACGGCAGCGATGGGACAACATGAAACGACGCAGGTGGCGCCGCTATGAATGCGCTGCGTCGTCGCTTTCAGCCAGAACAAATCCGCGAGCTGGTGCTAATTGCGTTGATCTTTGGCATCATCCTCTTCTTTGGCACGCAGATCGAGAATTACTTCAGCCCGCGCACCTTTACGCGCATCTCGACCAGTGTGGCGGTCGTCGCCATTGTGGCCGTTGGGCAGACGCTGGTGATCCTGACGCGCAACATAGACCTCTCGGTCGGCTCGATTGTCGGCTTCACGGCTTATGTTGTTGGGACGATTCTTTCGCGGAATAACGATATTCCACCGGTGATGGTGGTGTTGCTGGCAGTGGCAATGGGCGCCGCAATGGGTGCGCTCAACGGATTGCTGGTGGCGTATGGCCGCGTCCCGGCGATCATCGTGACGCTGGGTACACTGGCGCTCTACCGCACAATCCTGGTGGAGATTTCCGGCGCCAACAGTGTGCTCACCAATGAGCTGCCGCGCTGGCTGGTCAACCTGCCGCCGGTCAATGTCTTTCACCTGGGTGATCTCGACATTCGCCTGCTCTTTTTCATCGCGCTGGTGGTGGTCGTCCTCTTTCAATTTATCGCCAGCTACGCAGCGTGGGGACGGCGGCTCTACGCCATTGGTTCGAATCCAGACGCCGCACGCGTGGCAGGCTTTCCGGCGCAACGCATTGTCTTCACGGCTTTCATCCTGAGCGGCGCGCTGGCAGGGCTAGCTGGCTTTGTCTTTCTGGCGCGTTTTGGCAACATCACGGTTGTGGCCGGGCAGGGCGTCGAGCTGCAGTCGGTGGCGGCGGCAGTGGTGGGCGGCGTCAACATCAACGGCGGGTTGGGGTCGCCTTTCGGCGCATTTTTGGGCGCTATTCTCATCGATGTGATCGACAACAGCCTGATCCGCTGGTTGGCGATCAGCGAATTCTGGCGCGATGCGCTGCTTGGTCTGCTGATCTTGCTGGCGGTGGCGACTGACACTGTGATCATGAACCGATTGCGCAAAGCCTGGTCGCGCCATGAACTGCAAATCTCCGGCAGTGAGACGTCAGCCGAGAAGGGAGGCGCTCACCATGCCGCCTAGATGGAGTTTCCTGCGACGATGGGAAGGGCTGCTGCTCATCCTGCTGATCGTCATCGTAGCCTACAATGCGCTCAACACACCGGGCTATCTGACCGTCAACAACTGGGTCAATCTATTTCAGTTATCGATCGAGAAGATCATTGTTGCGCTGATCATGACCTTCATCATCATCAACGCCGAGATCGACCTGTCAGTGGCGTCGGTGATGGGGTTGAGCGCCTGTCTGACCGGCTTTCTCTACGCCGGTGGGGCGCCGATGGCAGGGGCGCTGGCAGCGGGGCTGCTGGCTGGCATCATTGCCGGGCTGTTTAACAGCTTTTGGATCAGCGCTGTGGGGCTGCCGTCGCTGGTGGTCACGCTTTCCGGACTGATCATGTATCGCGGGCTGGCTTACGTATTGCTTGAAGATCGCTCGATTGGCAACTTTCCAGCGTGGTTCAACCAGCTTGGCCAACAGCCACTGCTTGGGCCATTCCCGCTTGCCATGCTCATCTTCTTTGTGCTGCTGCTCTTTGCGATTATCATTCTTCACTATTCCGGGTTTGGGCGCTATATCTATGTGATCGGCAACAGCAAAGATGTTGCCCGGTATGCCGGCGTGCGTGTGCAGCGCACCAAGATGCTGCTCTTCGTGGCGTCATCGACGATTGCGGCGCTGGCGGGACTGCTCTACGCAGCGCGATTGGGCGCTGTGCGCGGGGACATGGCGACGGGCTTCGAGCTGGACATCATCACGATGGTGTTGCTTGGCGGCGTCAGCATCTTTGGCGGCTCTGGGTCGTTGTGGGGCGTGTTGCTCTCCGTGCTCATCATCCTGAATCTGCGCAACGGCATGGGATTGGCGAACCTTTCCGGCCATGTGCAGACGGGCGTCATCGGTGTGTTGCTGATCCTGTCAGTGCTGGCGCCAAATCTGTTTGCCAGCTTCCGCGCCAGTTGGAGCCGTCGCCGCGCCCGCAGCCAGGAAAGCAACAATGCGTAAGCACCGATTGTCGATCTCCGCGGAAACGCGTTCGTCTACGTTTGTCTATCTGTCGTCAATTTTCACAACTGTCAAGGAGAAACACACAATGCGAAAAACGAATATTGTCATCCTGAGTATGCTGCTCATCTTCAGTATGCTCCTGGCAGCGTGCGCCCCCGCCGTGGCGCCAGCGCCCGCTGCCCCAGCAGCCGACGCCACCGAACCCGCCGCCACCGAACCTGCCGCCGCAGAAGCCACCGGTGAAGGCGTGCCGATGGTGTTGATGCCCAAGTTCCTCGGTATCCTTGTCTTCGACCAGGCGTATCAGGGCGCGTTGGAAGCACACAAGGAGTTGGGCAATCCGGCTGAATTGCAGTTCCTGGGGCCGACGCCCGAGAACAGCGTCGCCGGGCAGATCGAGATCCTGACCAACGCCACCACCCAGGGCGTCAAGGCGATCATGATCTCCAACAACGCTGGCGATCAGATCGCGCCGGCTGCCAAGGCGGCGCGCGAAGCGGGCATGACCGTCGTCACCTGGGACTCGCCGATCCCCTCCGCTGAGGGCGAGCAGGTCTTCGTGGCGCAGGTCGACTTCAACGAGACCGGCAAGGTGATGGCCGACATGGCGCGCAATATCCTGGGCGAAGATGGCGGCAAGTTCGCGGTGCTCTCCGCCTCACCTGACGCCGCCAACCAGAACGCCTGGATCGCCGCGCTGCAAGAGACGCTCAAAGACCCGGCCTACGCCAATCTGGAGCTGCTCGACATCGTCTATGGCAACGACCAATCCGAGGACTCCTACAATCAGGCACTGGCATTGGTTGACAAGTACCCGGACATGGAACTGATCATGGCGCCGACGACGGTGGGCATTGCCGCCGCCGCCAAGGCCATGCAGGATGAGGGTCTGTGCGACCAGGTCAAAGTCTCCGGTCTGGGTCTCCCCGCCGAGATGGTTGAGTTCACACTCAACGGCTGTGCGCCACAGTTTGCATTGTGGAGCTTCGTCGACCTGGGCTACCTGAGCTACTACGTTGCCTACAAGCTGGCGACGGGTGAATTGCAGGGCGTTGAGGGCGAGACCTTCGAAGCCGGCCGCATGGGCACCTACACGATTGAGAAAGACCCCACGCGCGACGCTGGGCTGCGCGTCCTGATGGGGCCGTTCACGGTCTACGACGCCAGCAACGTCGAGGCAGCGTCGAAGTAACCACAGGCCACGAGCAAAAGAACATGTGAGTCATGCGAATCGACGCGGAAGCTGGTTGAATCCGCGTCGATTCGCATTTTGTCATCATCCGGAGGTTGAACGTGAGTGAATCGGTGATCGATGTCAGCCGGCGCTTCTTTCAGGAGCTGTTGCTGCCTATCCTGCGTCGCGACTTTCCTGTGGAAACAGCACAGACCGCGTTTGGCGTCTTTGGCTACGGTTCCGAAGTGATGGGCATGGACGATGAATATTCCAGCGATCATCACTGGGGTATCCGCGTCAACGCCGTCATGCCGGACGCACTCTATCAGGCAGGCGGTCACAAGATTGCGCAGGCCGTGATCCCGCACTTGCCGGAGCACTTTGAGGGGTATGACGTGCGCGCGGGCTTCCTGGGCGGCACGGGGTTGTCGATCACCGGGCTGGAGAGCTATCTCAAGGCGACCATCGGCATCGACCACGCCCCGGTGTCCTACACCGACTGGTTGGGCGCACCCGAAGAGGATATCATTCACATCGTCAATGGCGAGGTCTGGCTCGATGAGAGTGGGCGCTTCAGCGCGATCCGCGCGGCATTTCAGGGCTACTACCCAGAACCGGTGCGCTTGCGCCGGATTGCCCACTGGTGTCGCTACTTCTCCGGCATGGGCAGCTACGCTCTCAAACGGGCGATTCTGCGCAACAACGAATATTACGCCACGATCACCTTTTCGCGCGCGGTGCGTTGGGCGGTGCAGTTAGCCTTCATGCTTGAAAAACAATACTTCCCTTACGACAAGTGGACTTACGCCTTCTTCCAACGCTTGCCGCGTCTCTATGCCCCAATGGCGCCACTGGTGGACGAAGCCGTGCGGCTCAGTACGCCGTGGACGCGCAAGCTCGAGCTGCTCAACCGCATGGCTGATGTGATCGACTACTTTCTTGTCGCAGATGGCGTGATTCAGCCGCACCCAAAGTTCGCCGAACACCCATCCTCAGGCTATCGCCTGCTCGAACATGCCTACGCTGAGATTTTGCATCAACTGCCTGCCGACCTGCGCGGCCTTGTACCTGTGTGGGAACAGGTGCACTGGGAGTCCAACCACAGCCAATATGTGGCCGGGTTGGAGTTGGCGACGTGGGATCGGCTGCTCAATCTGCGTCCTGCGGGCGGATAGGCTCGGATGCTAATTTCTCTCATGGAGGCGTGAGTCGTGGCGAAACAGCAGATGCACCACGCAAGACTGCTGTTGGCTATCGAGGCTTGCCTCTACTAAAAGGCCGCCAACGCGCGCGCTGCCACATAAATCTTCTCGGCGTTGGGGCGGTAGGCGTCTTCCAGCGATGGGCTGAAGGGAACTGGCGTGTCGAGTCCACCGATGCGTTGCACCGGCGCGTCGAGCCACTCGAAGGCTTCCTCGGCAATCAGCGCAGCCACCTCAGCGCCCACCCCAGCCAGTTTGTTCGCGGCATGGACGATCAGCACCTTGCCGGTCTTGCGCGCCGTTGCCAGAATTGCCGCCGTATCCAGTGGCTTTAGGGTGCGTAGATCGAGCACTTCCGCCATAATCCCGGCGCTTGCCAGCCGCTCTGCCGCCGCCAACGCCTGGTGCAGCATGGCGCCATAGGTGATGATCGACAGATCGTTGCCCGCGCGGGCGACATGCGCCTGGCCGATAGGTGTGACATAGTCACCGGGGGGCACGTAGCCCTTGAGCGCGCGGTAGAGCGGCTTGCTCTCAAAATAGATGACCGGGTTATCGTCGCGGATGGCAGCGAGCAACAACCCCTTGGCGTCGGCGGGCGTTGCTGGGGCCACAACCTTGAGGCCTGGGGTATGAACAAACCACGCTTCCGGGTTCTGGCTGTGAAAGGGGCCGGAACGGATGCCGCCGTCTGCTGGCGCCCGGATGACCCACGGGACGGCGCCGTTCCAGCGATAGTGCGTCGTTGCCGCAAACTGAACGATGCTGTCGAAGGCAGTGGAGATGAAATCGGCGAATTGCATCTCGATCACGGGGCGCAATCCCATTAACGCCATGCCTGTCGCTGCCCCGACAAAGCCAAGTTCGGCGATCGGCGTGTTGATCACGCGGCGCGCGCCAAACTCCGCCTCGAACCCCTTCGTGACCTTGAACGCGCCGCCAAATTCACCGGCGACATCTTCGCCCATCACCAACACATTGGGGTTGCGGCGCATCTCCTCACGCAGCGCCTCGCTGATCGCAGCGATATAGGTCAGCTCGCGGCCGGCGTCCACAGTGGTTTCAATGTCGGAAAACCCAAAATTGCTTGCTGTACTCATAGGCAAAGATTGATGTACGTCATGCCGCCATTTTATGCGAAATTTATGCAACAAAAGTAGAATATCTACTTGAGTATTTGTTGATCACTGCCGAGACTGAATTGAGACATCGCACCGACTGGTTGCACAGATCGTTAGACATAGATCGTTGAGCATAGATCGTTGAGCATGGATGCAAACATGAGATCTGAAAACCCGTTTCCATCTGATGAGGACGTCTACGCGCGCCATGCGCGCAGGCTGGATGAACTTGAACAGTCAGTTTTTCTTGTGATTGCCGCTCTTGCTGCCCTGCTTGCGTTGCTCAACCTCTGGCAACCATTTTCTGGTTGAACGTAACTGTTTATCCTCTGCGGAGCGTTGGGTTGAACACCCCGCTCGCCTCTCAAAGTCGTGATAGGGCGGCCTATGCATAGACGCCATCCAGCACCGTAGCGGGGTCGGGTAGCGGGCTGGCTTCAGCGCGGGCAATCGCGTCTGTGATCTCCACCTCGGCGCGCTGCGTCAACTCCGCCAGCTCATCTTCATCGGTGATGCCGTTTTCACACAAGAACGTGCGATACCGCTGCACCGGGTCGCGCGCTTCCCAGGCCGCCAGCAATTCGCGAGGCACATATTCGGCGCCGTCGTGAATCGCATGACCGAGCATCCGCATCGTCTTGGCTTCGATCAGGGTTGGTCCGCCACCCTGGCGCGCCCGCTCCACCGCTTCCCGCGTGACGGCGTAGACTGCTTCGACATCGTTGCCATCCACGATGACGCCAGGGATAGCATAGGCGGCAGCATGATCGGCAATATTGGGCGACTTCATCTGCTGGTTAAGCGGCGTCGAATATGCGTACTGATTGTTCTCCACAATGACGACCAACGGGGCATTCCACACAGCCGCCATATTGAGCGTTTCATGGAAAAGGCCGGCGCTGCTGCCGCCATCGCCAGTAAAGGTGAGCGCGACGCGCGCCTCGTTGCGATAGAGAAAGCTCATGGCGACGCCTAACGACACTGGCAGTGAGTGGGTAAGATGGCTGATGAAGCCAATAATGTTCAAGTTCAAGTCACCCATGCCGTGCAGATTGGCATCGCGTCCGCCGGAGACGCCGCTGGCGCGCCCCAGCAGGTTGCCAAAGATGCGCTGCGGCGTGATGCCGCGCAGCAGGTAGGCGCCCAGGTCGCGGTGCATCGGTGCGATCACGTCATCGGGACCCAAGGCGTAAGCGGCGCCCACGCTGATTGCCTCATGCCCGCGTTGGCTGAAGGTGCCCCCCACCCCACGTCCCTGTTTCCATAGCGCCACCATGTTCTCGTCGAAGACGCGTGTGAGGATCATCCAATAGTAGAGTTCCAGACGCTGCTCGTTGGTGAGCGAGATCGTACTCACACCATCCTCCCTTGAATCAAATTGCATCGACGCATGAGCGGCGCCCTCATCGCACGCGCAACCACGCCCCCATCGCTGCCGATTCACCCAGGCCGATTCACCCAGAATAGCTCGCTAATGCTTCCCCTGTCACGCCTGCAAGATGAAGGCGCATGTAAGGCAAGCACTATGGCTGTTTGAATGTTTCTGGGCTGTCAATCACACACACTGGCGTAGGCGCAACTCGCCAATTTTCCCGCACAGTGTAGCACGGTTGCGCACAAGATGCGAACTGTGCGCGCATTCCATTCTAGAGTCTACTTCACGGTAGAGCAGGCGTTTGCCTCGCAGGTCATCGCCTCCGGCATGACATGGCAGCCCGTCACGCTGCAGGCGATGACCTGCGAGGGGCGCGCCCAGAGCACCCAACTTGAAGTTCACCCCACACTGGGGGTTCAAAGCAGCTGACGACGAGCACCTCGCCTTATTTTTGAGTTTCGCTCCAATGGCGGTACGATCATACAATTGCGTATGGTTACGCAAGCGTTGTTTGTGCGTTACAGAAATGAACTGAAAGTCGAGAGAAAAGATGAGCACTTCCCAAAATTGGCGTGTAGCCGTGATCGGCGCTGGCACGATCAGTCAGCGCGTCCACATCCCTTTGTTCCAAAAACAACCCGACACCACCGTCGTCGCCGTGTGTGATGTCAACGTCGCACGCGCACAAACAGTCGCTGAGGAGACCGGCGTCGCACGCGTCTACAGCGACTATGAGAAGATGTTGACAGAACTTCAACCCAATGTCGTTGTCGTGGCGACGCCCAACGTCTTCCACAAACCGATGGCGACTGCTGCGCTAGAAGCCGGCGCGCACGTGCTGTGCGAAAAACCGGTGGCGTTGACTTACGCCGACGCCCAGGCAATGTTCGCCACCGCTGCTGCCCAGAGCCGCATCTTGACTGTCGGCACGCACTTCCGTTTCACGGCGCCGATGCAGGCCGCCAAGACGCATGCCGCGCATGGCTTCTTTGGCCGCATTTACGCCGCGCGCACCGTCTGGCAGCGACGCAACGGCATTCCCGGCTATGGCAGCTGGTTTACCAACAAAGACCTGGCCGGTGGCGGCGCGCTGCTCGACATTGGCGTGCACACATTGGATCGCGCGCTCTACGTGATGGACTACCCGCAGCCCACACGCGTGACAGGCGTCAAGTTTGCCGAATTTGGCCCACGTGGACGTGGGTTGGGCGGTTGGGGCGCCGACATCCTCAAGCCGTCGGCCAACGCCCGCTATGATGTCGACGATGTGGCCTGGGCGCAGGTCGTCTTTGCGAGTGGCGCTGTGCTGCAGTTCCAGGTGGCGTGGGCGGCCAACTATCCAGAGACCTTCGTCACCGAAATCTTCGGCACCGAGGGCGGCGCACGCATCGGCGGTCAGGATTCGGTCGAACTCTACTCGATGCTCAACGACCTGGAGGTCAAGATTGACACACAGTTGCCCGCGCAGAAGGGGAGTTCTTACGAGCAATTGATCACCAACTTTGTACGTCGGCTCAACGGCGATGCCGACGCCGACATCGTCACGCCAGCGCAGGCGCTGATCCACGTGCAGATTGTCGATGCGATCACGCGCTCAGCGGCGGAGGGACGCGAGATAGTGCTGTAGTGACACGTTGTGTAGGTCATCGCCTCCGGCGTGACATGGCGTTGGAGGCGATGACCCGCGACACGCTCCCTCAACTTGAAGTACACCCCTCAAGAGTTCAACGCGTCAAATAGTGATGCCACAGCAGCCGCGCCGCCACCGCACGCCAGGGGCGCCACCCCTCAGCTAACACGGCCAGGTCGGTAGGGGTGGGCCGCTGCGCCAACCCCTTGACTTGCTGCGCAGCGGTTGCCAACGCCAGGTCGCCAGTGGGCCAGGCATCGGGGCGCCGCAGCACCATCAGCAGATAGATTTCCGCCGTCCACGCACCAATGCCTTTGAGGGCGGTTAGCGTGCGGCGCACGCCGTCATCATCCAGTTCGCTGAGTTGGTCGGGGTCGAAGACGCCGCTCTGGATCGCTGTCGCCAGCGCACGTACATAGCCAGCCTTCTGGCGACTGAAGCCCACGCTGCGTAGTTCATCAGCAGCAAGCGACAACACACCCGCTGGCGTCACTGCACCGATAGCGGTCTCCAGTCGGTTATACGCGGCGCGCGCCGACGCTAATGAGACTTGTTGCTCCAGGATCAACAGCACCAGCGTGGGAAAGCCCGGCGAGCGCGCCCACAATGGCGGCGGCCCGATCCGCGCCACGATGCGCGCCAGGTCAGCGTCACGGCGCGCCAGTTCCGCCACGGCGCTGTGGAGCGTGGCCTCTGTCAACGGGGCGACCAACATCTTGCTCATTCCTTTTGCCCCTTTGTCTCACCCAGTCGGAAGCCGTTGCCACGCTGCCACGGGCTGAATGGATCGCCCTCCGCCGCGCCCGCGCCAGTGAGCGGCATGGGCGCTGCTTGCAATGTCTCCGCTAACGCTACGATGGCGAAGGCGAGATCGAGAGATTGGCGATTAGAAATTATGCCGCCACCCATCCCCTGATCTCTTTCCCTCTCCGTTTCGCTCTCCGTTTCCCCTTCGCGTCCTTCGCGCCTTGCCCCGTGCCCTTCACCAAACTCTGCATCCACAAAATCAGTCGTCGTGTCGCCTGCCAGGAAGCGTGGGTGAGCCAAAACGGTGCGCAAGAAAGCGATATTGGTGATTACGTCGCCCAGGATCACGTAGTGACGCAGCGCCCACTGCATCTTGCCGATGGCGTCGCGTCGATTCTCACCCAGCACGATCAGCTTGGCGATCATCGGATCGTAATCCAGCGTCACTGCATCGCCGGTGGTTACGCCGGCATCCACGCGCACCCCCGGCCCCACCGGCTCGACCGCGGTGAGCACCTTGCCGATAGCAGGCAGAAAGTGATTGGCCGGGTCCTCGGCATAGATGCGGCATTCGATTGCATGACCTCGCTGCGAAAGTTCCGCCTGGGTGAAGGGCAATGGCTCTCCCGCTGCCACGCGTATTTGTAGCTTGACCAGATCGACGCCGGTGACGACCTCAGTGATCGGGTGTTCCACCTGCAAGCGCGTATTCATCTCCAGAAAGTAGAAATTGCGCTGCGCGTCGACCAAAAACTCCACTGTGCCGGCATTGGTGTAGCCGACGGCGCGCACGGCGGCGACGGCGGCTGCGCCCATACGGGCGCGCAAATCGGCGTCAAGCAGCGGCGAGGGTGTCTCTTCAATGATCTTCTGATGGCGACGCTGCACCGAGCACTCGCGCTCGAAGAGGTGGACGACATTACCGTAATAGTCGCCAAAGACTTGGAACTCGATATGGTGCGGGTGCTCAATCAGCTTTTCCAGATAGATGCGCTCATCGCCAAAGGCGTTGAACCCTTCGCGCCGCGCCGATTCCAGCGCGTGTGGCAGATCACCAGGTCGATCAATCACCCGCATACCCTTGCCGCCGCCGCCAGCCGTCGCCTTGACAAGCACCGGGTAGCCAATGACGTCGGCGGCTGCGATCAGGTCCGCATCAGCCTGGCTGGCCTGGTAGCCGGGGACAATTGGCACGCCCGCCGTCTGCATCGCCGCGCGCGCCGCCGTTTTCGACCCCATCGTGCGTATCGCCTCGCCGCTGGGGCCGATGAACACGATGTTGGCGGCGGTCACAGCGTCAGCAAAATCAGCGTTTTCCGCAAGAAAGCCATAACCGGGATGGATGGCCTCGCACCCGCGCGCACGCGCCACCTCCAGGATGCGATCGCCGCGCAGGTAGGAGTCGCGCGGCGAAGGTGGCCCGATAAGTGCGGCTTCGTCAGCCAATGCCACATGCAGAGCGCGGGCGTCAGCCTCGGAGTAGACGGCGACCGTGGCGATCCCCATCTCCTGGCAGGCACGGATGATGCGGACGGCGATCTCGCCGCGATTGGCGATCAAGATTTTGCGAAACATCGACGCCTCCATCAAAACTGTACGCCCGTTGCAGACGACGCTCACCCGCTGCCAATGAATGTCACGTGCGGGGTGCACAGCCTTCGATTGGTGAGGATGCAGAAAATTGCCTGGCAATTTGCGTAGTCGCCTTCAGCGTGACAGAGCACCGTCTCGCTTCAAGATGCACTTTGCCTCGACTACGCAGTAGACCTTTTCCATCAATGTAGTTGGTCACGTCATCAACCACCGTTATAATCGAACTGCACGTCGTTGTATCCAGTGCGCCACACATGCACGATCGAGGAGAATACATGTCCTATACATCCGGTGAAACGCTCGCCGACATCGATAGTCTATCACGCGAACCTGAACCGGCGCAGAAAGAGCGCGCGCCCGGTGTATTGAGTCTGTTGGGGAGGACATTGCTGCTGGGCAGCGAACCCTACACCGCCGTACGCGATGGAGAGAAGCCCGCTCGGCGCGGCTTTGTCATTCTCCTCGTCATCATCGGGCTGGTAGTGCTGGCGCAATGGATCGGTTACTGGCTGGGTGCGTTGACAGCGCCGCGCCTGGGTTCGCTGCAAAGCCTGCTCTACAACGCCGTCATTGGTCTGCCCTGGTACACTGAACAGGTGCAACTTAATCCGACCTTTGCAACCCAGTTCCAGCAAGGCTATCTTGTCGCTTGGGAGGGGCTACGCGCCCTGCTCGGCTATCCGACTGTCACGGCGACCGGTGTCACGGTCATCCTGGTGATTCTGGCGACGTTGCTCAACTGGTTTGTCTTTGCAGTGCTGGCACACTGGCTAGCGCGCTGGTACGGCAGCAGCGCGCGCTTTGAGCAAACGCTGGGCGTGCTGGCGCTGGCTTATGCGCCGCTGCTGCTGCGTACAGTCGAAATCGTGCCGGGGGCGGTAGCGCCGACCATGCTGATCTTCTTGCTGATGCTGGCGACCAAGCATCAGGCGCTCAAGACGGTGCATGGGCTGGGAGCGGTCGCCACGCTTTCTGTGCTGCTGGCGCCCTACCTCATCGTGCTGGTGGTGCTGGCCGTAGCGCTGCTGAATGGCGGCGCCTACGGGTTGGCGCAAAACCCTACAATCAATCAGGCGCTGCAAGTCCAGCAATTTCTAAGCCAGTAACCTGTGTTGCACAAGGATGCTATATCGATGAAAAATGCACTTCGCACCTACTCGCAGATTCTGCAACTGCGCAGCGACACGATTCATACCCTGCTCCAGAGCGACCAGGGCATCGCCTTTGCCGTCAAGCTCTTTCTCATCGTCAGCCTGGTCGCCGGACTGGGGATGTGGTTGGGGCTGCCGTCGGCGCTGCGCACCCCCACGCTAGTGGAGCGTTTTGATGGCGTGGTCGAAGATGTGCGCGAGACGGTCACTGCCATCACCGCCGCCGTCCAGTCCGCAGCAGCGGCAATCGAAGGGAGGATCGAGGAAGCGGTCACCACTGCGTCGGCAGAATTCGACCGACGCTTTGGCGGTGTCATCGCTCAGGCCAGCGCGCTCCTGGATCGCTTTGCCAATCCCCAAACCCGTCTGCAACGTCTGTTGCAACGACCTGCTGTCACCATCCGCGAGGTGGAGGAGGTGGTTGCCCAGGCGCCGCCAACGCCGGCGCAATTGAGCCTCTTGCTGACGCGGGCCGGTGCGTCGGCGGCGGAGACGCAACGCTTGTTGCGACTGACCGGTGTCACAGAGGCAGAATTGGCAGCCGCACGCGCCGCTGAACAGGCTCAGCGCACCGCTGCCAGGGCGGAGTTGCAACCCCTGCTCGACCAGCTCGAAATGTCACAGCAAGAATTTGATGCGCTACTGGCGCAGCTTTCCACTACGCCGGAGCAGGTGAATGCGTGGATCAAGGCGCTTTCGACGACGCCGGCAGCGGTTGGCAGCCTTCTTGCCAGACTGAAAGCGACGCCAGAACGGCTCAACGAACTGGTGGCGCAGGCGCGCACCGAGGTTACCAAAATTGAGCCGGCGCTGGGCGAGCGCCCATCACGCGTAATCAGGCTGGGCGGGGCGTGGCTGGCATCCCCGTTACACTATGCCGCCAACTGGATGCTCTTCGTGCTGGCGCTATTGTTGGTGGCGAAGAGTATGGGCGGACGGGCGACGGTGAACCAGCACCTGGGCGCAGTGGCGCTTTCGACCGCACCGTCCCTCCTTTTTCTCTTCGCCTACGCTCCGGACATGAGCAATGTGCTGTCGGCGCCTTCGGCGGCGGCGCTGCACTACACCGGGCGCATCCTGGCATTGATCGGTGTGCTCTGGTGTGGTGTGCTACTGCTCAAGGCAGTCGGTGTGGCGCACGGGTTTGGGATGTGGAAAAGCATCGGTGTGACGCTGCTGACCTGGGTCGGACTGTACATTGTCACACCGCTGGCGGTGGCGCTGGCAACCGGCTTTCTAGTGAGATAAACCACGCGCTATGATCCGGGTCATTTGTCGCCATGCCGATGGCCGCGTCGATGTCAATCTTCCAGCGAGTGATCTCCCTCATCTCCTGGGTGAGCAAGGCAGTCAGCTTTGGGTTGACATGCAGGGAGAAGCGAACGGTGAGTATGAACGCATCTTGACGCAGGTCTTCCATTTCCACCCGCTCGCCATCGAGGATGCACTGCGCGATACGCATCTGCCCAAACTGGACGATTACGCGTCCTATCTCTACCTGGTCTTCCACACCGTGGCATTGGGCGATGAGCCGATGGACATCGACACGGAGGAGGTGGATGTCTTTCTCGGCGCCAACTTTCTGGTCACAATCCACGAAGACGAGCGGCGTTCGATCAATCGCTGCTGGAACGCGGAACATCACGTCGAGGTTGGGCTGGCGCGAGGGCCAGCAATGCTGCTCTACGAGCTGCTCGACAGCCAGATCGACAATTACATCCCGCTGATCGATGCGTTCGAGGCACAATTGGAGAAGCTGGGCGACGACATCTTTCACTCCAATGCCGAAGAACGCGACTTACTGGATCGGCTTTTGACAGCCAAGAGCACTGCGCTACGCCTGCAACGCATCCTGACGCCGCAGCGCGAGTTGCTTGGGCGCCTCTCCACCGGCGATTACAAGGTTGTCCCGGCGCACGTGCGCATGTATTATCGCGATGTGTACGATCATCTGGCGCGGCTTGCTAACCTCTCAGACAGTATGCGCGATCTGGCGAGCAGCACCATCGAAACGCACCTGGCGCTGGTCAACAACCGCATGAATGAAGTGATGAAGGTGCTGACGATGGTCTCGACGATCTTCATCCCACTGAGCTTCATTGCCGGCGTCTACGGCATGAATTTCCACTACATGCCCGAACTAGAACTATGGTGGTTCTATCCTCTGGTCTGGACAGTGTTCATCACGATTGCAGTGACGATGCTGATCATCTTCCGCAAAAGAAAGTGGCTTTGAATGTACTACACGATCCATCACGCGACTGTATTCTCACACGCGCAACCGCCTGCCGGTCTACGCCCACTGGCGGCGCTGCGCAACGAACTCCTCCCGCCTGTGATCTCCAGGTTGCATGAAAGCCTGCGCGCGTGGGGCGAACTGGGACTTGCACCCGGCCCGATCACGCCGGATCGCATCTGGGGCAACGCGGAAGGTGCACTGGCTTTTGCTTTTGAGCGCGGCGCAGCGCCCCAGCCCTTATCGCATGTTGGCCTGGCGCAGGAATTGGCAGCGTGGTTTGTGCTGCTGGACAAATGGATGGAAACTTTTGTCGTGATAGCACGCGCGCGCGCGGTTTGGTCGGTGCAGGAGCTGGCAGGAGCGCTCACTTTCACATCGCCACCCTTCTTGCCGCCCGTGCTGGTCTACACGCCGCCGGACAACTGGGCGCGAGTGGCGGCGGCTCTGGCCGAAGCTGTCGGAGATGGCGAACTGGCAGGCGGCCCGCGCGCCGAACAACACTGGCAGCCAGACGCCACCCGCACCCCAATACGACGGGGCGCTGCCATTGACAATTGCCAGAGCGACAATTGACGAGTCCTGACGGGTACACAACGCCTGACGGATGAAACCAAGTATGCGCAAGACCAGTGAACTGCCACCGATCGATGAACACATCCGGCGCCATTGGCGTCGTCGCCGCACCGACCACTCGGCAGGCGGCGTCATCTATCGCGTTGGTGCAACGGGCGCAGTAGAAATTGCCCTGATCGCCACGCGCGGCGGCACGCGTTGGCAGCTCCCCAAAGGCACTTGCGAGCCTGGCGAGACCATCGAGCAGACGGCATTGCGCGAGGTCAAGGAGGAGTGCGGGCTGGCTGGCGAATGCGAGGCGCATTTAGGCGTCATCGAATATTGGTATTGGGACACCCACCACCGCACGACGCCAGAGTTGGTGCAGAAACGCGTCGACTTCTACCTCATGCGCGCCGTGGGCGGCGAGCTGAGCGACGCCAGCATCGAGGTGGACAGCGTCAATTGGTTTTCGCTGGCGCAGGCAGTGCAGGTATTGACCTACGCTTCAGAACGTGAAATGGTAAGCCAGGCGATCAACCGGTTGGCGACAGACAGCCGGTAGTACAAGCAGGTTCGTTGATTCAGCGATGTTGTGCGGCGGTTCCGTTTCGCCGCCCGCCGATCACGTGACAGGCAGGCTAACGTTGATAGGTTGTGCTCTGCGCGCCATAACCTGTCAATTCGGCGTAGCCCTGTCCCGTCACTGCCTCCCCGCGCATAACGCCCGTTACAGTGATGGCGCCCTCCCAATAGACAAAGCTCACGTCCATCTCCTGGTCGGCCAGCAGCGGCGTGATCGTCAGGTTGATGTCCAGTGCCGGCAGCGTCAGCTTCCAGCCCGATGGATAGGTGATGTCGGTGCGCGGGCTTGTCCATGTCCCAGTGGGGGTAAGCGCGAAGTCATCCTCACTCACCATCTGCTGCACGCCATCCGGCCAGATCAGCGTGCCTTTGATGTTGGGATTGACGCCGCCGTCAACAAGGCGGATTTCATAGATCATCAGGATTGCGCCGTTATCGAACTGCACGCTAAACCAGTCCCACCCGATGGCGCCAGCAGTTAGCGCGCTGGTGCCAAACTCGTGATCCATCCAGCTGCGCCCTGTGATTGCGAACGTACGCCCGGCGCTCGTCACCGTGCCCGTCGTTTCCAGCCCAACCAGGCTGTAATAGTAGGATGCGTTGCCCGCTTCAGGCCCTTTTTGGTGGAGGCCGTCGATCCCGTGCAACACCGGCGCTCGCGTTTCGCGCAGCGTCAAGTCGATGGCAACCGGGCCGGCCTCCCCATTAGCGCGCGCCACAAGCCGCTGCACGCCCGGCGCAATTTCCTCCACACGCCAATCCTCCAACCAGACGCGATAGGTCGGTTCCCCTACCGCGCCGGCCAGTTCGCCGGCGCCGCGACTGTAGCGGTCGAAACTCTCATGCACTTTGCGTCCACCATCGGTGAGGGCAAAATGCGCCATGTACACCTGATTGCTTGCCAGCGTCGACGCCCGCGCTGGCATCTTCGGCGTCAGCGCGCTGCGGAAAAAGGTTAACTGAAAGCCAAAGGGTGTGCCATCATTGGCGGTGAGGTTGCCGGTGTAGTACCACCACTCGGTGCGATATTCCGGGTGCGCGCCATGATCGCGAGGAAAGTCAAATGTACGCGGCGCGTAAGCGCGCGCAAAATTGGCATCGTCCGGTGCGCGCATGGCCTCGACCACATTGGCGCTAATGGGGCGGTCAGCAGCCTGTACACTGCAACCGGTAGCCAACAGAGCAAGCAGCAGGTAGAAACTGAATCGGTAGATCGTTTGCATGAAGTCATTGTGACAGCATGCACAAGCGCCGTCTGTCAGCGAGTGTCCGATGCCGCGCCGCTTGCAGGCAGTAGCGGGCATTGCCCGTAAATAAAAGTGGGGGAGCGTCAGGGGGCTGTGCTGCCTGTGAGGTGCTCTCTTCCTGTTCGGGCGGCGTGAGCGCCGTGACGCAGCTGCGTATTCCGTGCTGTGCGTCGGAATCACATATGCAACACGTAGCACGCGATGCCCAGCATCCTTCCACAGTGAATCGTATTCGCAGTCAGACCAACAGATAGTACAAGCGTATCGGCAAGACGGGACTAACAGGTAAGAGACGTCACTGCCCTTAGCGTGTCGATTTGTCTTGGCCTAGCGACCGGTGTTGTGTGCGCAGCAGGCTTATCTCTCAGCCGTCTATTCAGGGTGCGCCTGGTACAATCAAAGTCACGGGCGGCGGTAATGCGTTGATACACGACCGTATCGCTGCCAGAGAGGGCTGTCAATTCCACAATATGACAATGTGACGTAGGAGAGGTGGAAGCATGGCAGGCTCCGCCTAACGCTATCGGTAAATTATCACGATTCAATTTCACTGCAACGAGACAAGAAAGGGCTTTCTATGTTGGACTTTACCCCTGTACGCAACAAGGTGATCACGGTGGCGGAACTGAGCGCAGAGCTGACAGTGGCTGATTTGCGCGCGCTGACCCACGAAATGGTGGACACGATGCTGGCGCTGATCGCCAGCTGTACAGATGCGGACGTCGTCTTCCAGCCCATTGACCCGATGGCGAACGATCCTTTCGCCGCCAGCGCCGACGAGGCCAGCGTAGCCTGGACGCTTGGTCACGTCATCGTACATACGACGGCCTCGGCGGAGGAATCGGCGTTTCTAGCCGCCGAGATGGCGCGCGGCGTGCCCAATCATGGTCGGTCGCGCTACGAAACACCGTGGCAGAGCGTAACGACCATTGCGCAGTGCCGCCAACGCCTGGAGGAGAGCCGACGCATGCGCCTGGCCAGCCTCGACATGTGGCCAGATTCGCCACACTTCGACCTGACCTATAGACCCTGGCCCAGCGCTGGTGAGATCAACTGCGTGGCGCGCTTTGTGCTCGGTCTATACCATGACGATGACCACCTGGCGCAGATCGCTGACATTGTGCGCCAGGCGTGCGGTGCGCGCGTTCCGGCGTAATTGCAGCGCACACAAGCTGGTCAGGCGACGGGCCTGACCAGCTATCGAAGATGTGAGCGGCGCGAGTTGCGAGGCGACGTCGAAAGTCGCCCTGTTTCTGGTGTGTAGTCGCCGGAGATGCACTGATCGTTCAAAAAATCGGCGGCGTGATCGCCGAGAGGAAGACCGCTTCTTCTTCGCCGAGCGCGCTGATCTCGCGTAGCGCAAAGCCCTGGATGTAAATGCTGTCACCTGCGGACAGCTCGTAGACTTGCTCGTTGAGCACAACGCGCAGCGATCCCTGCAACACCAGCAGGCACTCCTCTGAATCCATCTGCGGCGGGCGCGCAATGTTGCCAGCCGACGGCTTGACGTGAGAGATGAAGACCTCTAGCTTGTGACGCAAATTCGGCACCAACAGCTCGCTGGTCACGTCGCCCGGCGGAAAGGTGATCTTGATGCGCTCGGTTGCACGCACGACCGGGTTCTGCATTGTCGCCGCGCCGCCATTCTCTTGTGAAAAATAGAAGGGCGGCACACCTAGCGCCTCGGCGATATGACGCAGCGACTCCAACGACGGGTTGCTCATGTCGCGCTCGACCAGGCTCAGAAAGCTGGCGGTCAACCCGGTGCGCTGCGCCAGGTCCTCCAGGCTCAATCCGAGTTCCTTGCGCCGCGCCCGAATCTGTTCGCCAAACGACCGCGTGGGAGCGCCGTCGGCGACGCTGGATGAGTGCATTGTGAGTGGTTTGCTGGACATGCAATTGAGTGTACACTGTTGATTGGACACTGTCAACCATAAATTTGAGTGTAACTTAATGAGGTTTTAATGGTGCTTGACAGTGCACTTCGATTGTGTTACCTTACTCATAATCCCAGTAGACGCAAGACAAGCGAAACGGAGGTCGTATGCCTGCGCACATTCGTGAATATCAGCGCGCACCCGATGGCGAGCACGCGCTGGCGCTGTTGAAACGAGAAACAATTGAGAGCGCACCGTTGATCCCCCGACCGCGCGCACCAGATGAAGGCTTTCCAGTTGCGGCGGCGGTCGTCGATCTTCAGGCGCTGCCCTGGGACTACATTAGCCGCGAACCGACGATCCTGCGCATTGGTGGCAACACGCGGCTGCAGACGCTGGTCGAAAACGCCGCCGTGCGCAACGTTGCCAATGGCGTGATTGCCGAAGCTGCCGCGCTCGCCGCGCCGCGCACGCTGCGCAACCTGGCAACTCTCGCCGGTGCACTCGCTGGCGTGACCGATGGACCGCCAGAGCTGATGCTGGCGCTGCTGGCGCTCGGCGCGCAGGCGACAGTGCAGGGAGACGCCAGCGCTGTCATTCCCCTGCGCGACTTCACGCCTTCCCCCACACAATTGCTCATGGAGGTCGCCGTCGATGTCAGTGGTGAGGCGTCGGCGGCGCTGGC
>DMDA01000027.1:118542-120760 GCA_003451595.1 Chloroflexota bacterium
TCGGCGGCGCTGGCGCGTGTGGCGCGCACACCGCTCGACCAGGCAATTGTGGCGGCGGTCAGCGTCGTCGCTGGACAGACGGCGCGCGTGGCGGTAGCCGGCGCCAGCCCGCTGCCGTTCGTCGTCGAAACAACGGTCGATGGCGCGCCCGCCGTTGTGACCGACCGGCTCGCTGCGATGGTGACCAGCCAGACCGCGCCGGTCGGCGACTATCGCGGCAGCGCCGACTATCGCCGCCAGATGGCTGACGTACTGGCGCGGCGCGCGGTGGCCGCCGCCTTTGCAAAGGGAGCAAGCGCATGAACATTCAATTCAAACTCAATGGCGTCGCCCGCACCTTTGCCTGCGAACCGGGCGAAACGCTGATGGCGCTGCTGCGACGCAGCGGCATGTGGAGCGTCAAGCATGGCTGTGAAACCGGCGAATGCGGCGCGTGCTCGGTGCTGATCGATGGCAAGCTGACGCCGACGTGTGTGCTGCTGGCGGCGCAGGTCGACGGACGCAGCATCGAGACGGTCGAGGCGCTCGACCGCGGCCCCGGTGCGCCGCTGCATCCGATCCAGCAGGCGTTTGCTGAAACCGGCGCGATCCAGTGTGGCTACTGCACGCCGGCGATGGTGCTGGCGGCGCAGGAGTTGCTCGGCAAGACGCTGACGCCGACCGACGCCGAGATTCGTGACGCGCTGGGCGGCGTGCTCTGTCGCTGCACCGGTTACGTCAAGCCGGTGGAGGCGGTGCAGCGCGCGGCGGCGATGTTGCGCGGCGAAGCAGTCCCGCCCATTGAGACGCCGGGCGGCATCCCGCTCGAAGGCTTCTTCGACGCCATCCGCCGTTCCGACGAGCCGGAGCTACCCGGTCCAGGCGGCGACGTGCTCACCAAACCCAAGGTCGCCTTCTTCACCTTCCCCACGGTTGACACGCAGGGCGCCACCGATGTGGTGGGCAAGCCGGAGATCAAAGTGGATGCGGTCAAGCTGGTCAAGGGCAAGCCCGCTTTTGCCGACGACATCGACCTGCCCGGCATGTTGCACGCCGCGATGTTGACCAGCCCGCACGCGCACGCGCGCATCACGCGTATCGATGCGTCGAAGGCGCGCGCGCTGCCGGGCGTCCATGCCGTGCTGACCTACGAGGATGTGCCACGCGTGATCTATGCGTCGGGCGGGCAGACGTGGCCCAACCCGCACCCCTGGGATCAGGTTTCGCTCGACAGCAAGGTGCGGTACGTGGGCGACCGCGTGGCCGTCGTCGCCGCCGAGTCGCCAGAGATCGCCAGAGAAGCGCTCAAGCTGATCGAGGTCGATTACGAAGTGTTGCCGGCGGTCTTCGACCCGCTGGAAACGATGCAACCTGGCGCGCCGATCATTCACGACGAGCCAGACGCCGTCGGCATCGCCGATGTTGAACGCAACATTGCCGTCAAGATTCACGCCGCCGTCGGTGACGTGGAAAAAGGATTGGCGGAATCCGCCCACGTCTTCGAGCGCACCTACCGCGTCCATCAGGTGCAGCAGGCGTCGATCGAGCCGCACATCGTCGTCACCTACTGGGATGAAGACGAGCGGCTGGTGATCCGCACGAGCACGCAGGTGCCCTTCCACGTGCGCCGCATGATCGCGCCGCTGATTGGGCTGCCGGTCAAGCGCATCCGCGTGATCAAGCCGCGCATCGGCGGCGGTTTTGGCGGCAAACAGGAGATGCTGATCGAAGACCTCTGCGCGCATCTGACCATCGCCACCGGGCGGCCCGTGCGCTTCGAGTACACGCGCGAACAGGAGTTCACCAGCGCACGCTCTCGCCACCCGATGGTGATCACCTATCGCGCCGGCGTGAACGCGGATGGCACGCTCAACACGCTCGACATGCACGCCGTTTCCAATACCGGCGCGTATGGCACGCACGGGCTGACGGTGTGCAGCGTGGCCGGTCTGCGCGGGCTGGCGACCTATCGCTGCACCAATCTGCAATTCACCGCCGAGGTGGTCTACACCAACATCCCAACGCCCGGCGCATTCCGCGGCTACGGCGCGCCGCAGGGTGAGTTTGCACTCGAAAGCCTGATGGAGGAGATCGCCGAGGCGCTCAACATGGACCCGGTCGAGTTCCGGCTCAAGAACGCCGTGCGTTCGGGCGACCCGATCCCGATCACGGCGGCGCTGGGCGAGGGCGACAGCGGCCGCCAGCCGCAGATCGTGCAGAGCTGTGGGCTGGAGCAATG
>DMDA01000027.1:120986-121463 GCA_003451595.1 Chloroflexota bacterium
GGCAGCTTCAACGTGCTCGTCGGCGGCACCGACCTGGGCACGGGCTCCGATACAGTGCTGGCGCAGATCGCGGCGGAGGCGTTGGGTGCGCCGCTCAACGACATCATCATCTACTCGTCGGACACCGACTTCACGCCCTTCGACACCGGCGCCTACGCGTCGTCGACGACCTACATCTCCGGCGGTGCGGTCAAGAAGGCGGCGGATCAGGTGCGCGAGCAGATTTTCGAGCGCGCCAAATTGATGCTCAACCTCGACACGACCGAGGGGCTGACGCTGCACGACCGCCGCGTCACCGCACCGGATGGCCGCAGCGTGACGCTGGCGGATGTGGCGCTGCACAGTCTGCACGTCGCCGACCACCGCCAGATCATGGCGACGGCTTCGCACATGTCGATGCACTCGCCGCCGCCCTTTGGCGCACAGTACGCCGAAGTCGAGGTGGACACGCAGACGGGGCAGGTCACGGTGACAAAA
>DMDA01000027.1:121701-139065 GCA_003451595.1 Chloroflexota bacterium
GCGAGGAGATGGTCTACGACGAGGCCGGTCGCTCGCTGGCGACGCGCTTTGGCGATTACCGCATCTTCCAGGCCGACGAAGTGCCCGAAGTCGAAGCCATCCTCGTGCCGACCTACGAGCCGAGCGGGCCTTACGGCGCCAAAGCCGTCGCCGAGATCCCGATGGACGGCGTCGCGCCAGCAATTGCCAACGCCCTCTACGACGCCGTCGGCGTGCGCATCTACGATCTGCCGCTGACGCCGGAGAAGGTCTGGCGGAAGTTGCAGAGTGTGTAATCTCCAATCTCTAGTCTCCATTGAGATTGGAGATTAGAGATTTGGAGATTGGAGATTATCGGAAACGGAGACTATTTCATGACCCTGGACATCGAAACACTGGTCGATCTTTACCGCGATATGTGGCTGATTCGCGCGTTCGAGTTCGGCCTGGAGCGTGAGTTCAAGAAAGGCAACGTGCCGGGGATGTTGCACACCGGCGTCGGGCAGGAAGCGACGCAAGCCGCGCTGGCAGCGCATTTGCAGGCGAGCGACGCCTTCTTCCCTGACCATCGCTGCCACGGCATCAACGCGCTGGCGCAGGAGAAGCATCAGGGCGACGGCGAGCGCATCATGGCCGAGCTTTTCGGGCGCGCCACCGGCGTCTGTAGCGGCAAGGGGGGCAGCCTGCACAGCGCCAATCCCAAGGTCGGCAACTTCGGCGACAACGCGGTCGAAGGCTCGTACATGGCGACGGTGCTGGGCGTGGCGTTGGCGTACCAGATGCGCGGGCAGCCCAACGTCGCCTGCTGCATCATCGGCGACGGCACGGTCGGGCGCGGTGAATTTCACGAGAGCTTGAACATGGCGGCGATCTGGAAGCTGCCGGTGCTCTACGCCTGTGTCAACAACGGCTACGCCATCTCGATGCCGGTTGGCAAGGGGCACGCCTCGGCGGACATCGTCGATCTGGCGCGCGGCTACGGCTTCCCCTGCGAGATCGTGGACGGCAACGACATCGAAGCCGCCTATGATGCGGTGCAGCGCGCCATTGCCCACATCCGCGCCGGCAACGGGCCATATTTCCTGGAGTTCAAGACGTGGCGCTGGCAGGGTCTCTTCTCCGGCGAGTTCCGCTCGCCCGAAGAGGTCAAATACTGGAAGGAAGACCGCGACCCGCTCAAGCTGGCGCGTGAAAAAATCCTGGCGCAGGGCAAGCTCTCCGCCGAAGACCTGGAGCGCATCGAAGCCGAGGTCAAAGCGGAGATCGAGGCGTGGATCGACTTTGCCAAAGCCAGCCCGATGCCTGACCCGGCAAAGGCGACGGCGGATGTCTATGTAGGGTGGGAGGTGACGGCATGACGCAGGCAACCACGCGCACACGCACCTTTGTCCAGGCGCTCAACGAGGCGCTGGACATTGCGATGGCGCGCGACCCCAATGTCTACATGTTGGGCGAAGATATCGGCGAGATGGGCGGCGACTTCGGCGTCACGCGTGGGCTGTGGGCGAAGTACGGCGACGCCCGCGTGCGCGATACGCCGCTCTCCGAAGCCGCCATCATCGGTGCGTCGGTCGGCTCGGCGATGCTGGGCATGCGTCCGGTGGCGGAGATCATGTTTGCCGACTTTATCGGTGAGTGCTACGACCAGCTCGTCAACAACGCCGCCAAGATGCACTACATGTTCGACGGCCAGTTCAAGGCGCCGATCGTGGTGCGCACGGCGTGCGGCGGCGGCTTTGGCGGCGGGCCGCATCATTCGCAGTCGGTCGAGGGCTGGTTCCTCAACGTGCCGGGCATCGTGCTCGTAGCGCCTTCTACGCCTGCCGACGCCAAGGGGCTGCTGCTGGCTTCGATCGAGAACGACAACCCGGTCATCTTTCTGGAGCACAAGGCGCTCTACCGCATCAAGGGCGAGGTGCCTGAAGGTTACTACACAACGCCGCTGCGCAAAGCCGCGGTGGCGCGCGCTGGCAGCGATGTCACCGTCGTCGCCACAATGAAGCTGGTGCATGAGGCGCTGGCGGCAGCCGCGGAACTGGAAAAAGAAGGCGTCAGCGTCGAGGTGATCGATCTGCGCACGATCCGCCCCTACGACGCCGAGACGGTGTTGGAGTCGGTGCGCAAGACCGGGCGCGCGGTCGTCGCCAACGAAGCGCCTAAGATCGGCGGGCTGGCCGCAGAACTCAGCGCCACAATCGGCGAGGAATGCTTCCACGACCTCAAAGCGCCGGTCGCCCGCGTCGCCGGCCTGGATACGCCGATCCCCTTCTCGCTGGTGCTGGAGAAGTACATCCTCCCCGGCAAGGAAGAGGTGATCGCGGGGATTCGCAGCGTGATGAAGTAGGCCGTGGTGCGTGTTGCGTGGTGCGTGCGAGCAAGCGACGCCTAACGTAACACGCAACACGCAACACGTAACACGCCCAGACCAGTTCTAAAGCGATAAGGAACAATTTCATGGCAGTCGAAGTAATTCTCCCCAAGTGGGGGCTGACGATGGAAGAGGGCATGGTCTCCGAGTGGCGCAAGCAGGAAGGCGACGCCGTGGCCGAGGACGAGATCATCGCCGACGTGGAGACGGACAAGATCACCAACGAGCTGCCGGCGCCGGCGTCGGGGATCATTGCCAAAATTCTGGTGTCCGCCGGCGAAACCGTCGAAGTTGGCACGGTGCTGGCAGTGATTGCGGCGGATGAAGCTGAAGCCGCGCAGATTCGTAACGCATGACCGACAACACTCACCGGGGCGTCCCGATCAAACAGGCCACGCCGCTCAGCCGCGTGCGCAAGATGATGGCGCAGAGCATGGACGAGTCGGTGCGCCGCGCTGCGCTCAGCCAGGTAACGCGCGAGATGGACTTGTCGGCGGTGCAGGCGGCGCGGGCGGCGGCTGGCGAGCAGCGGCACTCGGTCAACACCTACATCATGGCGGCGGTGGCGCGCGCGCTGCCCAACCATCCGCTACTCAACGCCGAGCTGGTGGAGCACAGCGTCGTCACGTTCGATGCGGTCAACCTGGGCATGGCGGTGGCGGCGGCGGATGGTCTGGTCGTGACGGTGATCCGCGACGCCGACCAGAAGTCACTCGACGAGCTGGCGGCTGCCGCCAACGACCTAGCGACGCGCGCCCGCGCCGGCAAGCTCAAGCTGCCCGACATCGAGGGCGGCACCTTCACCGTCAGCAATCTGGGCATGTTCGGCATCGACGGCGGTTTTCCGCTGCCGCGCCCGCCTGAAGGCGCCATTCTGCTGGTCGGGCGCGTGCGCAACCAGCCGGCGCTGGTCGATGGGCAGTTGATCGAACGCCCGCTGGCGTGGTTCAGCCTGACTTTCGACCATCGCTTTATTGACGGCGCGGCGGCGGCGGCGTTTTTGCGGGAAGTGCAGGAGCGGCTGGCGCATCCAACGTAGATGCGGCTCGTAGCCGCAGGTTCTCGGCGTCAGAGCGACGCGTGTTGGGAGGGCGAGATCACGCCGCTGCGAGCGGCGTCTACGGGAGCGGATGGCGGCGATGTGTAGTTGCGGCTCGTAGCCGCAGGTTCTCGGCGTCAGAGCGAAGCGTGTTGGGGGGCGAGATCACGCCGCTGCGAGCGGCGTCTACGGGAGCGGATGGCTCATCTACGGGATTGGGAGCAATATGACCAACTTCACCTTCGATTTCACGGATCAAACCGTCTTCATCACCGGCGCGTCGCGCGGGATCGGCGCGGCGACGGCGCAGTTGTTTGCGCAGAGCGGCGCGCGCGTGGTCGTCAACTTTCGCGAGGATCGCGCCGGCGCCGAGCAGGTGAGCGCGGCGATCATGGCGGCGGGCGGGCAGGCGCTGCCGCTGCAGGGTGACGCCGGCCGCGAAGATGATGTGCGGCGCATGATGGAAACGGTCGGCGCACAGTGGGGGGCGGTGCGCGTGCTGGTTCACAACGCGTCGGCGATCAATCGTTCCTATTTCCTCGACGCCACGCTCAATGATTTTGACTTGATGTTCGGCGCCAACGTGCGCGGGCCGTACCTGATGAGCCAGCTCGCCGCACAGCAGATGATCGCGGCGGGCGTCGGCGGCAGCATCATCCACATCAGCACGATCCTGGCGCGGCAGACGATCACCAACCGCACGCTCTACGCCGCCACCAAAGGCGCGCTGGAATCGCTGACGCGGGCGATGGCGCTTGACCTGGCGCGGCATCACATCCGCGTCAACGCCGTGGCGCCGGGGCTGATCTATACGCAGGCGCTGCGCGACGGCATCTCGGCGTTGGGCGAGGAAAATTTCACGAAGTACATCCCGTTCAACCGTTTTGGCAAGGCAGAGGAGATCGCCAGCGTCGTCGCCTTCCTGGCGTCGGACGCGGCCAGCTACATCACCGGCGCGCTGATTCCGGTCGATGGTGGGTTGGGGGTCGTGGAGGCGGGGCCGAAGTAGAGATTGGAGATTAGGAGATTAGGAGATTGGAGATTGGAGATTGGAGATTGGAGATTGGGAGATCAGGAGATTGGGAACATCGATGCACAGATGGGTGAGCGCGTCAATCTCCAATCTCCAATCTCTCAATCTCTCATTCTCTCATTCTCTCAATCTCTCATTCTCTCAATCTCTCATTCTCCCATTCTCTCATTCTCCCAATAACAAAAGGGCTATTTATGATCAGTATCAACCGTGAAGCGATGAAAGTTGTGCACCGCATTTTGGAAGCGCCGGACGCGCTGGGCGTGGCGGTCAGCCGGCTGACGTGCGGCGCGACGGTGATCGACATGGGGCTGCGCGCGCCGGGCGGCTGGCTGGCGGGCAAGTACTACACCCTAATCACACTGGGCGGGTTGGCGGAAGTGAGCTACGAGCCGTTCCCGGTCGGCGACCGTGTGCTATCGGCAGTGCGCGTGATGATCGATCATCCGCAACTGGCGTGCATCGCGTCGCAGATCGCAGGCTGGCGGCTAGAGGGCGCGCGAGCGGGTGCGCCGATCCTGGCCGGCCCGGCGCGGGCGCTCAACCACGCCAACCTCGACCACTACTTTGAGCTGATCGACTACCGCGACCACGCCGACGAGGGCGTCATCGCCATCCAGACCGCCGAGCCGGTGACCGACGACTGGGCGACGACGATTGCAGCGGCATGCCAGCTCAAGCCCGAAAATCTCTACATCCTGGTTGCACCCAACTCCAGCCTGGTCTGCGCCATCCAGGTGGCGGCGCGCATCGTCGAGCAATCGCTGCACCGCCTGGCGGAGGAAGGTTTCGCCGTCAACTGCGTGCGCTACGCCCACGGCTTCGGCGTGATTCCGCCGCTGATCCGCGACGAGATTGTGGCGATGGGGCGCATCAACGACTCGCTGCTCTACGGCGGCATCGCCACGCTCTACGTGGATGCCGCCGATGACGCCATCGCCGCCGTGATCGGCAAGGTGGTCTCGGTCGCGTCGCGCGCCTACGGTCGCCCCTTTGTCGAGATTTACGAGGACGCCGGTCGCGACTTCTACCAGATTCCACTCGATCTGCACTCGCCGGCGGTGCTGCACATCAACAACCTCAACAGCGGGCGCACCTTCAGCGCCGGTGAGATCAATTACGGCGTGCTGCAGAAGTCGTTCTTTGGAGAAAGTCAAATGGAACGCGGATGACGCGGATTCAGCGGATTTCTTTTGATCCGCGAAAATCCGCACGATCCGCGTCATCCGCGTTCTATTGAAGCCTGCTTGACGAGAGTTCTGATGATGACACAACTGGGCATTCAGATCATCCCAACCATGCCGGTTGATGAAGTGATCGCAACGGCGGTGATGGCAGAGGAGCTTGGCTACGATTTCTGCCTGCTCGCCGACGAAGGCTTCATGCCCGATGTCTACGTGGCGCTCGGTGCGATTGCCCAGCGTACGCAGCGCATACGGCTTGGGCCTGTCACCAACGGCTACACGCGCCATCCCGCCGTGACCGCGACCGCCATCGCCACGCTCGACGACCTCTCCGGCGGGCGTGCGCTGGCGACGTTGGTGGCGGGCGGCTCGATGGTGCTCAACCCGATGGGCATCGCGCGCGAGGCGCCGCTGACGGTGATGCGCGAGACCGTTGCGATTTTGCGCGCGCTGTGGAGCGGTGAGGAGGTCACCTGGCAGGGCAAGCGCTATGCCTTGCAGCGTGCGCGTCTACACAGTCAGCGCCGCCACGCCATCCCACTCTGGTTGGCGGTGCGCGGGGAGAAGATGCTTGAACTCGCCGGGCAGGAAGCGGACGGCGTGGTGCTGGTGGCGAAGTCCGACGTCGGCCCGGCGCTGGCAATCGTCGAGCAGGCGGCGGCTGGACGTAGCACACCCTGCCAGCGCATCTACATGGATCGCATCGCCTACACGCCCGAACTTCTCGCAGAAGCCTCGGCGCTCTACGCCTATGTGCTGATGGACTCGCCGCAGCGGATGCTCGACGGCTTGGGCATCAGCGCAGACGAGATCGCGCAGATTCGCCAGGCGATGGCGACGGGCGGTCCCAAAGCGGCCATGCCTTTTGTGCGCCCGGAGATGATCCAGCGTTACCAACTGGCAGGGACGCCGGACGAGTGCCGGCAGGCGATCCAGGCGTTAGTCGCCGAGTATGCGTTCGACGCCTTCGTCATGAACATCACCACGCCAGGGATCGCCGCCAACCGCCAGTTGTTGCAGGATATTCGTTCCATTGTGCAAGGATAGCAAATAGCCGAACATCGTTGATTAACAGCACCCATCTGCGCTCCTTGGCCAACGCAAGTGCGTGGGCCTCACCTTTACCAAAACTTGTCAACGGCTCAAGAGGTTCAGCATGATGCAGCCGACCATCTTCGAACAACACCTTGAACGGCATGGCTTGAGGATAGACAAGCGCCGTTTCTTGTGGATCAGTTGTGATGATTTCACATACACAGCTTGACAGTAGTGCACATGGAAAAAGTCAAACAGATAGGGTGTGATCCCTATTCGTGATGCAACGTTCCAAAAAGATGTGTCTAGCGATGCATTAAGAATCATCTTGATGTAATTGTGTGCAAAAAGATTCTTTGCATCAATACACGAGGAAGTGTTCGTTAGCAAGAATTATTTGAATGGGCAGAGAAGAGATGGTTTCGACATTACATAGCGAATTGATCGCTACCGTGTCTCAACTGGCGGAAGCCCTGGCCCCGCAACAGCAGCGCTTCCTGGCCGACCTGATCCGCATCCGCAGCTACACGGGCGACGAGGGCGCGGCGGTGCAGCGGACGTTGCAGGAGCTGCGCGCCATCGGTTGCGACGAGGTGTGGATGGATAGCGCCGGCAACGCGCTGGGACGCATCGGCAACGGGCGCCGCGTGATTCTCTATGACGCGCACCTGGACACGAACGAGGTCGCCGACGCCAGCGAGTGGCCGCATCCGCCGTTGGAGCCGGTGATCGAGCACGGCGCGATGTGGGGGCTGGGCGCCTCGGATTGCAAGGGCGGCGTGGCGGCGATTGTCTACGGCGCGGCGATCCTCAAGCAATTGGCGCTGAGCGGCGACTTCACGCTGCTGGTGATGGGCGCTACGCTGGAGGAGGACGCCGAGGGCTTTGCGCTGCGTGCGCTGGTGGAGCGCGACGGCGTGCGTCCCGACACCGTACTGCTGGCGGAAGCCACTGATCTGACGTTGCGTCGGGGTCAACGCGGGCGCTGCGAAATCCGCGTGCGCACGACCGGTAAAGCCGTCCACGCCAGCACGCCGCACCTGGGCGAGAACGCCATCCTCAAGATGCTGCCGGTCGTCGCTGCGCTGGAGGCAATGAACGCCGACCTGCCCACGCACCCGATCTTCGGCAAGGGCACACAGGTCGTCTCGTTGATCGAAGGACCGCACACGCCCAACTCCGTCCCAAGCTGGTGCGAGGTGACGGTGGATCGGCGCATGATGCCGGGTGAGACGATGGCGTCGGTGCTGGCGGGTGTGCGCGCGGTGGTCGAGCCGCTGGGCGCTACGGCCACGATTCCCGACCAGCCCGTGCGCACCCACACCGGGTTGCGGCTGGATGGGCCAAGCTTTTATCCCGGTTGGCTGCTGGAAGAGACGCATCCGCTGCTGGCTGCAGGACAAGCCACCGGGCAGGCGTTGTGGGGGACGCCGCTGCCGGTCGATGTGTGGCGGTTCAGCACCGACGGGACATACTCGGCGGGCGCGGCTGGCATCCCGACGCTCGGCTTTGGGCCGCAGGAAGAGCGCTACGTCCACGCCGCCGACGACCAGGTCGATCTGGCAAAGCTGACCAAAGCCGCCGCGTTCTATGCACTCTTTCCGCTGATGTTCGTGAATGGTGAAGAAGGGACAATAGAACGCGGATGACGCGGATCGTGCGGATTCTCGCGGATTTCTCTTGATCCGCACTCATCCGCCAAATCCGCGTCATCCGCGTTCTATCCCGACTCACTTTTAACAAGACGATCCTTTTTATAATCTGGAGTCAGGAAGATGAATACGCAACTGTTTGGCAAGGACTTTATCACTACAGAAGACTGGTCGCGCACGGAGCTGGAGACGGCGTTGGAAGTCGCTGCCGATCTCAAGCGCCGCTTTGCAATGGGCGAGCTGCACGACCATATCCTGCGCGCCAAGACGCTCTACATGCTTTTCTTCGAGGAATCGACGCGCACGCGCAACTCCTTCGAGACGGGCATGACACAGCTTGGCGGCCATGCGATCTGGCTGACGCCGGCAGCGACGCAGATTGGGCACGGGGAGAACGCCAAGGATACGGGCATGGTGCTGGGCAGCTACGGCCACGGCATCGCTGTGCGCGACTGCCGCACCGGCATTGGGCAGAAATATCAATACGACATCGCCAAATACGCCAACGTGCCGGTCTTTTCGATGCAGGACGACGTCGATCACCCGTGCCAGGCAATGGCAGACCTGATGACGATCCGCGAGCACTTTGGCAATGATCTGCGCGGGCGCAAATTCACGATTGCCTGGACCTATGCGCCCAAGTACGTGCGTCCGCTTTCGGTGCCGCAATCGCTGATCATGTTGATGACGCGCTTTGGCATGGACGTGACGCTGGCGCACCCCAAGGGCTTCGAGCTGATGCCACACACGCTGGAAGCCGCCCGCGCCCACGCCGAGGAAAACGGCACGAAGTTTGAGGTCATCGACGACATGGACGCTGCCTTCGAGAATGCCGACATCTGCTACGCCAAGAGCTGGGGGCCGATCATGGTCACCGAGGAGCCGGAGCCGGTGCAGAAGATGGTGGATGAACACAAGGATTGGATCTGCGACGAGCGGCGCATGGCGCTGGCAAAGAAGACGGCGATCTACATGCACTGTATGCCCATCGACCGCGGCTACGAGGCGACCGACGCCGTGATCGACGGCCCGCAGTCGGTGATCTACCAGGAAGCCGAGAATCGCCTGCACATCCAGAAGGCGTTGATGGCGTTGACAATGGGCGGACGGCTGTAGTCAATCCCATCCGCAGATTGCGCAGATTGCGCAGAAGGATGATGAGGCATTATGGAAATCAAGGACGCGGTAGTGCTGATTACGGGCGGCGCGATCCGGCTGGGGAAGGCGCACGGGCTGCACCTGGCGCGCAAAGGCGCGCACATCGCCTTCAGCTATCTGCCCAACGAACCGGGGCCGGAGACCAAAGCGGAGATCGAGGCGCTGGGGGTGCGCTGTACGGCGACCGTGCTCGACGTGCGCAATCTCGATGCCATGCGGCGCTGGGTGGCGGATACGGCGGAGACGTTCGGGCGCATCGACGTGCTGATCAACAACGCATCGCCGTGGCTGATGAAGCCCTTCCTCGAAGTGACCGAAGCCGAGTACGATCTCTGCAACGACGTGACGACCAAAGCCGCCTTCTTCTGCACGCAGGCGGTGGCGCCGTATATGCTCAAGCAGGGGCGTGGGGTGATCATCAACATCGCCGACCTGACCGCCTACGAGGTGTGGCCCGGCATTGCACATCACGCCATCGCCAAAGGCGGCGTCGTACAGTTGACCCGCTACGCGGCCTTCGAGCTGAGTCCAGCGGTGCGCGTCAACGCGGTGGCGCCGGGGCCTGTGCTGCTGCCGCCAGAGTTCACCGCCGAGGAGATCGAGATGTCGCGCCAGCGCACGCTGGTCAAGCGCCTGGGCCAGCCGGAGGATGTCTCGCGCGTGATCGCGATGTTGATCGAGCACGAGTATCTGACGGGGCATGTCTATTTTATCGACGGTGGACAACTGTTTTCGCATTGAGAGGTAGGAGATTGGGAGATTAAGAGATTAAGAGATTGGAGATTGGAGATTGGAGATTGGAGATTGATCGTCGGTGAGATGCGCAATCTCCCAATCGCACAATCTCTTAATCTCCAATCTCCAATCTCCAGTCTCCAGAACGGAGAGACAACGATGCCTGTAATCGAAATGTTACGCGCCAGATGTGTACCGGGGCGCCGGGATGAATGGTTGAAGCGCGACGCTGAGCTTTGGACGCCAGCGTTGGCGGCGCATGATGGCTATATCTCCAAAGAGGTGTGGCCCAGCATCGACAATCCTGACGACGTAGTGATCATCGTGCGCTGGGAATCGCTGGCGCAATGGAAGAGCTTTCCCGACGACCTGAACCAGGCGCTGGATGCCAAAATGGCGGACGTGCAGCTTGCGATCACAAGCGAGGCGCTGGCGATTCATGGCGAATGAGCCGCCGCTGGCAGGACGCACAGCAATTGTCACCGGCGCAGCGCAGGGGATCGGCGCGGCGTGCGCCGAGGCGTTGGCGCGCGGCGGCGCGACCGTGATCGTTGCCGATCTCAACGGCAACCTTGCACAGCAGACCGCCGCCGCCATCGCTGTGGCGACCGCCGCCCCTGCCTTTGCCGCCGCCGTCGATGTCGCCGACGAAGCGCAGTGCCGGGTATTGATCGACGACGCGGCGACGCAGCATGGCGGCGTTGACATTCTGGTCAACTGCGCAGCAGTGGTGGCGATGAAACCGGCGCTGGAGCTGACGCTGGACGACTGGCAGCGCATCTTCCGCGTCGGCGTCTACGGCGCGTTTGCCTGTGCCCAGGCATTTGCTCGCCAGGTCGTCGCCCGTAACGGCGAAGGCGCCATCGTCAACATCAGCAGCATCACCGCGCACCACAGCGCGCACGGACGCACCGCCTACGCCGCCTCCAAAGCCGCGCTCGACAGCATGACCCGCTCGCTGGCGCTGGAGTGGGCGGAGCACCGCATCCGCGTCAACGCCGTCGCACCCAGCCACACCGCCACCGAGCGCCTCAAACAGGCGATCCAGGCAGGGCGGCTGGAACATGACGCGATCGTGCAGCGCATCCCGCTGGGGCGCTTTGCCGAGCCAGCGGAGATCGCCGACGCCGTCGTCTTTCTGGCGTCCGACCAGGCGCGCTTCATCACCGGTCAGGTGCTGGCGGTCGATGGCGGCTATACGGCAAACGGTGGCTGGCTGCCGCTGAAAGCCGGAATAGAACACAGATGACGCGGATTGGGCAGATTTTCGCTGATCTGATCCGCAGATTGCGCAGATTGCGCAGAATCGGTTGGGAGTGGCGCGCGGACGGCACTAGGCGCCCGCCAAGCCATTGGGCGGATTTTCGCTGATCGTATCTTCTCAATCTCTTGCGATGTGATCTTGCGAACCAAGCGCCAATGCTGCGTATGTGCGAACCTAACGTGTAGATGCGAGAATAGCTATCATCGAAACAACTGGCGATCAAAACGGACAGACAGTCATGCTGCTCATTCACGACTTCAAAGACAAACTTGAATACCTGGCTAAGTGCCTATCCCGATAATCCGGCGGCACGGAATACTATCCAGCGTAGACCGGGCAAATCCCTGTCTCAGCACACCCGATCCGGCTTCCGTGGTCGCCCGCCACCAAATCGATGTCGATTTTCGTGAACCGGCAGTAAGGGTTGCAGCACCGCCCACAACTCATCAAAAATCCGGTAACCTGTTGTCGTTTGGTTGTTTGCCACTCGTCTTCGAGTTCGTTCAGTTTTCTTGTCCATGCACCAACTATCACAAGTTATTCGAATAGGCACTTCATCTCCAATCTCCTAATCTCCAGTCTCCAATGTCTCAAAATTCTCGCTTCCCTCGTTACTCCTGACCCGTGCATCGTCGAACAAGATGGCGTGCACGAACTTTGGTCCGTGCACGCCCAATGTCAAGTTCATCTCGATGTCAGCGGACTTGCTGGGGCCGGTGATCAGATTCCAACCGGCGTGAGCGCGCAGCAGCGCCTCCAGATTACCGGCGGCGCGTCGTTCCGCCAGCCACGCTTCGATGGTTGGGTAGAGACGGCTGAAGGGGATCAGCGCGATGTGGCGGAAGGGAAGCAAACTGGCAGCGCGGCTTTGTCCTGCCCTGGCAACCACAAGCAGCGAGCCGGTGGCGGCAAAGGCGGCCTCAACACCCGTGACACCAAAGCGGATGAAACGCACGCTGTCAAGCGCATCCGGTGTGGTAAGGACGGTCGGCGCAACCAGCGTCCAGCCTGTGTCGGTCAGCGCCTCGGCCAGCCCCTCAACGGGCAACATCTCCGACGCCCAACTGAGCACCATGCGATCCTGACCGTAGGTTTCGGGCTTTGGCCCTTTGCGCGCGGCTTCCTCCTCGGCATACCACTCCGTGAGGCGGTTGATCAATGCCAGCCGCACTTCGACAGCAGAATCCAGAATTTCGTAACTGCCATAGAGTTTGGTCAACTCCTGGCCAAAGCGCGCCGCGAGCTGGCGCGGCGCGCCCTCGGCATGGGTCACCGTCATGCGCTCATCGGCAGTGAGCAGCGGCGGTGCATCCGGCGGAAAGGGAAGATCAGGGCGGTTTAGGATGGTGCGGATGCGATTGAGAATCTCAGTGCGAACAGTGGTCATAACGGGAATCTTTCCTTTACGTCGCTACTATTTGTCGCCAGCCATGCGCTGCAACTCGAAGAGGCGGTTGAGGGCTTCCAACGGGGTCAGGCTGTTCACGTCCAGCTTGCGTAGCGCCTCTACGACTGGATGTACATCAGCAAAGAGCGAAACTTGCATTGCGCTGGCGCGACTGCGTTGCATCACGGCTTCAGCCAGGCGGCGTGGGCCAGCGGCGCCGCTGCGCTCCAGGTCTTGCAGAATCTCCTCGGCGCGTGTGACCACCGGCGCCGGCAAGCCGGCCATGCGCGCCACATGCACACCGTAAGAGCGATCAGCCTTGCCTGGGATGATGCGGCGCAGAAAGACCACATCTTCGCCGCCGCCGCTGTCGTCTACAGCTACGTTGTAGTTGACCACGTTGGGCAGCCGTTCGGCCAGGTCGGTCAGCTCGTGATAGTGCGTGGCAAAAAGCGTCTTGGCGCGTAGCTTGGGATGGTTGTGAATGTATTCGATCACCGCCCAGGCGATGGCCAACCCATCATAGGTGCTCGTGCCGCGCCCGATCTCGTCGAGCAGCAGCAGGCTGCGGCTGGTGGCGTGATTGAGGATGTTGGCGGTCTCGACCATCTCCACCATGAAAGTGGATTGGCCACGATGAATCTCATCGCTGGCGCCCAGTCGCGTAAAGATGCGATCCACCACGCCAATGCGCGCCCGATCCGCCGGGACGAAGCTGCCGATCTGCGCCAACAAGGTGATGAGCGCCGTCTGGCGCAGGAAGGTGCTCTTGCCGCTCATATTAGGCCCAGTGATGATCTGCACGGCAGTTGCTGGCGTCAGCGTTGTATCGTTGGGCACAAAGGGTTCGTCGGTCAGCGACAACTCGACGACCGGATGCCGCCCGGCGACAATCTCAATGCAGGGACCGTCATCCACCTCTGGGCGCACGTAGCGGCGCATCACGGCGACGTCACCCAGCGCGGCGAAGACATCCAGCTCGGCCAGCGCATGCGCCAGTTGCAGCAACCTGACACCGTGCGCCGCCACCTGTGCGCACAACTCACCAAAGAGATGTTGCTCGATCTCCAACCGGCGCTCGTCGGCGTTGAGCACCAGCGTCTCGTACTCCTTGAGGTCAGGCGTAATGTAGCGCTCGCCGTTGGCAATCGTCTGTTTGCGAATGTAGTCGGTAGGCACCTTGTCCAGGTTGGATTTGGTGACTTCGATGTAGTAGCCGAAGACCTTGTTGTAGCCAACCTTCAGGCTCTTGATGTCGAGCCGCTGGCGTTCCACCTGCTCCAGGTTGGCGATCCACTCGCGTGCGTGGCGGCTGCGCTCGATCAGGCTATCTAGCTCGGCGTCGAAGCCGGGTCGGATCAGCCCTGGCGTCGTCAGGCTGGCAGGCGGCTCATCGACAAGCGCGGCTTCGAGGAGGGCGAGGACTTCTGGGCAGAGCGGGAGATTGGAGATGGGAGATTGGCGATTGGGGGAATCTGGCATGTGCAAATCCCCAATCTCTAATTTCCAATCTTTTAATCTTTCCTCTATCTTTGGCGCCAGCCGCAGCGCCTCACGAATGCCAACCAGATCGCGCGGCAGTGCAGTACCTTGCATCACACGATTCGTCCAGCGTTCAAGATCGCCAAAGTTGCGCAGCAGGTCGCGCATGTCGAGGCGCAGACGGGTGTCGTCGACGAAGCGCTGCACTCTATCCAGCCGCGCATGAATGGCGGTAACGTCGAGCAATGGTTGGTTGAGCCAGCGTCGCAGCAGCCGCGCGCCCATCGGTGTCAGGGTGTTGTTCAGCACGCCCAGCAGACTACCCGCGACTTCACCGCCGCGCATGGTCTCGGTTAATTCCAGGTTGCGCCGCGTCGATTCATCGAGGGTCATGAACTCGCCGAGCGAATACGTAGTCAGCTGTGTCATCTGGTTGCGTACGCCCGGCTGCACCGCGGTGACGTACGCCAACACGCCCGCTGCTGCACGCATTGCTTCGGGACGCCCGTGCAGCCCAAAGCCATCGAGCGTGGCGACGCCAAAGTGTCGCTTGAGCGACGCCTCGGCCGTATCCGCTTCAACCTGCCAGGCTTCGACGTGCGTGATCAGCGGATGGATCAACTCGACCAGCCCGTGAATGGCGGTCTGCGCTGGCTCCCAGTCGATGGGGATTAACTCGCTCGGCTGCAGGCGCGACAGTTCCTCACCGATGCGCTGTTCCATCTCCTCCGGGCTGGCAGCGGAGATTTGCGTCGCCGCAAATTCGCCGGTGGTGATGTCGCAATAGGCGATGCCAGCCGTGGCGCCCCGCCGTCCCATCGCCACCGCCATCAGGTAATTGTTGCGCCGCTCGTCCAACATCCCTGGATCGACGATGGTGCCCTTGGAGACGACGCGGCGCACCTCGCGTTCCACCAGCCCTTTGCCTGGCTCCGAAACCTGTTCGGCGATGGCGACGCGGTAGCCAGCCTCCACCAGCTTAGCGACATAGAAATCCACAGCATGATAAGGCACACCTGCCAGCGGCACGCGCTGGTCATTGCCGACGGGGCGACTCGTCAGCACGATGTCGCAGACGCGCGCCACCACGCGCGCATCGTCGTCGAAGGTCTCGTAAAAGTCACCCAACCGGAAGAGCAAAATGCAATCGGGATATTGGCTCTTCACGGAGAGGTACTGCTGCCGCATGGGTGTGGTCATGGTGGATTGGTCTTTTCTAAACCGCAGAGAGATTATGAGATTAGGCGATGAAGGGATTGGTCGATTGTGGGGAGGCCAATCTTCTTCATCGCCTGATCGCTTATTCTCGCATTCTTTCTTACGGCCACTGCGCGCCCGTCGTCTCCACATAAATTGAGTAGAGAGACTGACCGCCGGTCATGAAGAGACGATTTTTGCGCGCGCCGCCAAAGCAGAGGTTGGAACAGGGTTCGGGCAGGTGAATCTTGCCGATGAGCACGCCATCGGGGGCGTAACAGTGGACGCCATCATAGCCAGCGCCCCCCCACCCGGCTGCTGCCCACACGTTGCCATCCAGATCGGTGCGGATGCCGTCAGCGACGCCTGGCGCCATATCCACGAAGATACGCCCGTTGGCCAGGCGCGTCCCGCCGTCCACCACATCGAAGACGCGGATATGGCGCGGCCCATTCGGTGTGTGTGAGGCGCCGGTGTCCACGATGTAAAGGAGTGACTCATCGGGCGAAAAGCAAAGTCCATTGGGACGGTCGAAGTCGTCGGCGACGACCGCCGCTGCGCCGCTGACCGGATCGAGGCGATAGACGTTGCGCGGCAGCTCAAAAGGCGCCACGTAACCCTCGTAGTTCTTGAGCAACCCATAGCCGGGATCGGTAAACCAGATTGAGCCGTCGGACTTAACGACAACATCGTTGGGCGCATTGAGCCGCCTGCCTTCGAAGCTGTCCATCAGCACGGTGATGCGGCCGTCGTACTCGGTGCGCGTGACGCGACGGGCGCCATGTTCACAGGTGATGAGGCGTCCCTGACGATCGCGCGTGTTGCCATTGGCGAAGTTGGAAGGGCTGCGGAAGATGCTCACCGCACCGGTTTCCTCATCCCAGCGCAGCATCCGGTTATTGGGAATATCACTCCACAGCAGGTACCGACCGTCGCCAAACCAGACCGGGCCTTCACACCAGCGTCCGCCCGTCGCCAGCAACTCGATGGCGGCGCTGCCCAGGTTATATTGTGCAAAACGCGGGTCGATTACCTCCACCGCTGGTTCCGGGTAGCGCACAATCCCGCGCGCTTGCACCCATGCCTCTGCCGCCGTCGCTGCTTGATTGGTTACTGCGTACATAGTATTGAGTCCTGAAATCAAATAAGCGATTAGGAGATTAGAGAGCAAAGAGCAGAGATTGGAGAATTGAGAGATTGGCGTTGCCCGGTTCGAGCAAATTGCCGGCGCGCAGCTGAATAATCTCCAATCTCTTCATCTCTTGATTTTGCCCTCCGCGCGCGAAATCTTTATATTGTCCCGATCTGCACCGCTGCGTTGGGATCGCCGTAGAGCGTGTAGGCGAGCCAGGTCGGGTTGATCGGATCGAGGCTGCGCAGGTGAGCGCGGGCAGCGCGCATCGCTTCCCCCAAGGTGTCGCCTTCCGCCAGCCGATCATAGAAATGGCTGGAAAATGCCACCGCCAGGTCGTCGTGCACTTCCCAGAGCGCCCCCACGAAGGCGGCGGCGTTGGCCTCCTGGAAGAGTTTTTCCGCCCAACCGCCTAGCCCTGTAAGCCCAAAGTTGGCGCGCCCGCCATCGCACGCGTTGAGAAAGACCAGCGGCATCGACTGTCGAATCCCGCGCAATAGCGCACCACGCAGGTCACTGGGGCGCAACGTATCGTCCGCCAATTCAATGACCGATTGGTCAGCATCGTCGGCATTGAACTGGCCATGTGTGGCGATGTGCAACACCTGGAAGCCGCCTGCCATGAAGAGCTCCAGCACTTCCTGACGGCGCATCGACGGGCCGGAAAGCTGAATCAGGCGCCGCGTTGACAGGGCGTCGAAGAAGCTACGTTCGCCAGC
>DMDA01000027.1:139291-142499 GCA_003451595.1 Chloroflexota bacterium
GAAGCGCGCCGCCCAGAAGTCGTCGGTGTACTCTTTGGCTTCGCGCACGCTGTAATGATAGGGCTTGAGCAGCTCCCAGGGAATCCATGGCTCGTCGCTGGTGATCAGAAACGTGGTGATCACGCCAGCGTCGCGTAGCGGGACGATCTGGGTGAAGTATGCCTCGCGGAAGCGTTCGGGCAGTAACTGCTCGAACAGCCCTTCGGCCAGCAGTGTGAGCTTGCGTTCGGCGTCGGTGCGCTCCGCCTCCGTCAGGTCGGCGGTGAGGGTGGCCACCATGGCGTCAAGCGGATCGAGTTCCTGCGCCAGAAAGGTGAAGGGGTCCTTGCTCGTCAGCGGCGTTTCGCCCATCAATTCATTGCGAAAGGGTACGGCGGCCAGCGGCGAGTCGAGATAAAAAGCCAGTGTATTGTCTTGCGCCTTCTTCACCACCCGCAGATGCAGATCCGCTGGCGGCGGCGGCGTGCGCTCGAAGCGGGCAAACTCCTGCCTCTCTGCGCTGCCCTGCAGCAATGTGACATTGGCGCCGGCGCTTGGAAGCTCCGTCACCTCGGTGGTAAAGGCCACGCTGCCCACCTGGCGCCCCTTGTGTAGAAAGTCGATGGCGATGCGCTTCTTGCCAGGCTCGTCACTCTTGAGCAAAAAGACCGCCGGGTCGGAATCCTGGTCATAGCGCACGGTGATGGTGCGCTCCCAACGTCGCGTCTCTTCATCAAAATCAGGCGCCAGCACGCGCACAGTCAGGTATTCGGGTGGTGGCTCCTCATCACCGACCTTGACGAACTCCACCGGCACAACGCCGGTCGCGGCGGTTGTCTCTGGCTTCTGCAGGCGCAACCGCACGATCAACCAGTTGATCTGTCGCCGCTGTACGCTGACGGGGAATTTCACATCCGTGTGAAAGTTCACAGCAAGGACTTCCGGCGGCGTGGGCGGCGTAAGCGCTGCAGTCGGCGTGGTCGTGGCGCCTGGCGATATTGCTGCTGTGGGGCCAAAGTCCACGCCCTTTGGGATCGCAGCACCGCCGGCCACATCGAAGCCCGCTGCGCTGCGCCGGATCAGTCGTTGCGCTTCCTTCCAGTGAAAGAAGTGGTCGGTCAGCGCCGCCACGACGCCGGGGATCATTTCCAGTTGTTTGAGCGCGTCTTCGTAAATGGTCGGCAGCGTCAACAGTGAGCCGGTTGGTGCAGATGCCAGCTGCGCGTCGAGCGCCTGCACTTGTTGGCGTGCAGCCTCAGGCAGCCGGTCCAGCAACGGTTCGACGGCAGTGCGCAGCGCGCGCCATGCCTCCGGTGTTTCGTTGACAACATAGAACCAGCGCTGCACTGCATAGGCGGGCGGGTCTGCAGCGCGCAGCAGCGCGATCAACGCCTGTATGCGCTCAGGGGTGGGCGGCGTCGCCTTGAGCAGGGGCGACCCGCGCCAGCCGCCAGGGCGGTCGGGGTCGTCACCTAACGCCGCCAGTTTCTCCAGGTCGGCGCCGGCGGCGCGTTGCACCAATGGCAACCGCAGCGCCGCCTCCGCAAACGCTGCAGAGATACGGCGTAGTTGCGCCGGATCGGGTGAGGCCGGCAACGCTGCCAGCTCGTCGGCCAGCGCGCGGCGCAGCCGTTCCAACGCTGGCAGTGTGGTGCGTCGCGGCAGGTGCGACCATTGACGATAGAGCGCCAGCACTGCGCTTTCGAGCAATTCGTCGATCGATTGGAGTGCGGCCATGATGAATCTCCTTGCAAGCACTGCCAGCCAGGGAGGAGGTTCCATCCATTGCGCAGAGTGTCAGGCGCGTACCAGCGGCGTCTGCTGTTGTCTTAGCTGGTGTTGATGGTGGAATCCCTCTGCTGAATAGATTACCAGCGCTAGCCAGATAATCGCAAAGCCGATCAAACGGCTCTGACTGAAGGGTTCGTGGAAGATCAGCAGCCCAACCAAAAATTGTAGCGTCGGTGCAACGTACTGGAGAATGCCCAACAGCGACAGCGGGATCAGGCGCGCCGCCGAGGCGAACCAGACGAGCGGCATCACGGTGACGACGCCAGTCGAGAGCAGCAGTAGTGTTTTGCTCCAGCCGTAACTTATCAGGCTGTCATGCCCGGAGGTCTCGCGGAAGACCAGCAACGCCAGCGCCGGCAGCAACAGCGTACCGGTCTCGATGGTGAGACCCTGCATCGAGTGTAACGTGCCGTGCTTCTTGAGCAGCCCATAAAAACCAAAGGTGAAGGCCAGAATGAGCGCAATCCAGGGCAATTGCCCGTAGCTGATCGTCAAGAAGAGCACGCCTGCCGTTGCCGTGGCTATCGCCGTCCACTGGCCGAGGCGCAGCCGCTCACGCATCACCACCACGCCCAACAACACACTGACCAGCGGGTTGATGAAATAGCCCAGGCTGGACTCGATGACAAAGCCGGCATTGACAGCCCAGATGTAAGTGTACCAGTTAGCGGCCAGAACCACACCCGCCAGCGCATATAGTCCGAGCGTGCGTCGCGAGCGCAACGCCGGCCCCAGCCAGCGCCATTCCTGACGCACCGTCAACAAAATCACCAGAAAACCGAGCGACCAGATGATCCGGTGCGCCAGGATGTCGATGGCTGGCACCGGCGCCAGCAGCCGGAAATAAAGCGGGAAAACGCCCCAGATGGCATAACAGGCAATTGCAAACCACATCCCACGCCGTTCATCATCACGCATGCTTAATCCTTTATCCTTCACAACAGACATTGCGTCCCTGTGGCTTTTTGTCAAAAATTTGCGTCAAAAAAGCAGTCTACTGTTTGCATACTGAGCCTTACCCAGCAGGCAACCAACGACGCAACGGGCCGATTGGCAATGCGTCAAGCACCGTTGCCATATCCTCGCCACGAAAAGCGCCGGTCACCAGCAAACCGAGGCCGTACACCCCAAGCCCAGCTGTCACTGCCAGCCATGCGTTGACGCCGAACTGGATCAACCCCAGGGTGCTCCCACCCATCGCCGCCACCGAGATCAGCGGGGAGGCGACAACATGCAGCCACGGCGCTACGCCCACATGCCGTCGCACCATGATCGAGAACGGAATCAGCAGGCTGAACTCGCTCAGGATCGTAGCGGTTGCCGCGCCGACATAGCCAAAGCTGGGGATCAAGATCAGGTTGCCGACAATGTTGAAGACGACGCCCACTACAAAAGCGCGCGTCAACGTGCGCTGCTGATTGACTGCGATCAACACATA
>DMDA01000027.1:142720-144789 GCA_003451595.1 Chloroflexota bacterium
AAGAAGTGAAACTCGCCCGGTGCGTTCAGATACTGAGCGCCGCCGACAAGGAAGACCAACGGCGTCGCCAGGAAGGTTACGCTCATAGCGATAGGCAGGCTCAGGATCGTGAGCAGGCGCAGGCTGATTACATAAGAGCGAAGCAGGTTGCTCCGCTCGGTGCGCGCAAAGCGACTCATGAGCGGGAAGATCGCCATCGTGAACATGCTGGGAATGATGTTCAGGCCGTCCAGATATTTCAGCCCGATGCTGTAGAGACCAACCGCAGCCGCACCGGCGATGGGTCGCAAAATCCAGACGTCGATGCGCCAAAAGATCGTCGCCAGGAGGTGATTGATCATCAACGGCCCGCTAACCGCAAACATCCAGCGCTGCAGCGACCAGTCCCACTGCCACTGCGGCGTGAAGAGGGTCGATCGCAGCAACGCGTAGAGCCAGAGCACCTGAAGCGCATTCACCAATAGCGCCACCGTCGCCAACCCCACATAGCCATAACCGAGCAGTAAGGCAGCCGCGCCCAGGGCCACTTTGAGCAGCGCCACTGCGTTGGTCAACCCGGCGGGGTATTCCATCTTTTCAAAGGCCATAAACATGCTGCTGAGTGCATCGGCGTAGTTGGCAAAGAGCATCGCCAGCGCCAGCAAGATCAGCGCCTGTATCTCTTGTGCGTTGATCGCCTGCCACTCCGGCCAGAGTGCACCCACTCCCCAGTAACCCGCCACCACCAGCGCCATTAGCGGCAGACTGGCCGCCCATAGCAGCGTGCGCAGCGCCAGCACGTTTGTGAGATAGCGACTCGACTGATGTTTGTCGGCGGCGACATCGCGCGTCAACAGCGTGCCCAGCCCATAGCGACTGATGATTTCAAAGAAGCCGTAGATGGCTACGACGAAGTACCATTCGCCCGTGCCCGCCGGACCCAACAGGCGCACGTAGAGCATGGCAAAGGCAAAGTCAACCGCCTTGTTGAAGAGGCTCAATCCCATCGGGATCAGCGAGTTCTTCGCCACGCGTTTGACATCATGCTCCTCGATCTCTGGTCGGTAGTAGCGTCCCCACAACCAGTAGAGCAGCAACATCAACAGCGTCATCGCCGCCAGGAAGCTGATGTACAGCCCTAGCTTGAAGCTCATCGGGCTGTAGACAAAGCGCACCGTCCACTGTCCGTCGCTCGGCAAATAGACGGCGCGGAAGGCGCTGTCCGCCCGATGAATCGTCAGCTCGCTCTCCTGGCTCTCGTCACCGCCGAAGGGACGCAGATATGCCTTCCAACCAGGGAAGTAGGCGTCGCCCAAGAAGAGCCAGCCGCGATCGCTCAGGTTGACATCGACAAAAACCTCGTTGGCCGTGTAGCGGCTGATATTGGCCTGGCGTAGCTGCGGGCTGGCGGGGATGAGGGCGTTCGGCTCAGCCGGCGTCTCTTCGATGAAGACCACCTGACGCAGGTCAACGGTGGTCAACGGTTGGGACGTGATCGGCGCAACGCGCGCTTCGGGCGCAATGAAGGCGCGCGGCAGCGCCTCCAGGTTTTCATAGACACGCACTGCGTCATCCTGATATATCTCCTGCCAACCCGGATTGGGGATAGCGTGTTCGGTAATGACGTATTTGACGTTGAGCAGGTCGAGCAACGGATTGTCAAGCGCCGCATAGACGTCGCCGCCAACCTGAGCGTAGATTGGCGCGATGCGGTTATAGAGCAACTCGTTCGCCTGCGGTTGGATGCGATTCATGAACTCGGCGTATTGGCGCGGGATGATTGAGTCGTAGCCGCGCACATCCTGCCAGCCATAGTACATGCCGACGTTGGCATTGAAGGTCTTTTCGCCCGGCGCGTTGAAGGTGGTGAAGCGCCAATCCGGGGCGAGGGGCGAGGAACGAGGAGCGTCGAGTCCCTCGCGCTCATTGATGAACTTGACTACGGGCGGCATGCCTGGCTCCGCCCACGGCGACAGGGCCGGGTCACTGGCCGGGTTGAATTGTCCGTGCGCGAGGAAGAGATCGAGGCCAGTCATGGCAATCAAGAAGAGCGCAATGATGTGACTGTGCGATTGGGAGATTGGAGATTG
>DMDA01000027.1:145032-149328 GCA_003451595.1 Chloroflexota bacterium
GGATTGGCGATTGGCGTCTCGCTCCTCGCCCCTTGCGCCCCGCTCCTCACCCCTGATCATCCACCAGCCAACCACCCCCACCAACAGCGCGACCAGGCCGAAATGCACCAGATTCGCCGCCTGGTAGCTCCAGAACATGCGGCCATCAGCAAAAGCCATCTGCGCCAGATCGCTGCCATCCACAATGCGCTGACCAAAGGCAACAAAGGGCGCCGGCGCCAAGAGGCTGGCAAACACAAGCAGCAGGGACACAAAACCGGCGAGCGCCAACACAGCTGCCAGCGATCGAGCGATTGAGCGATTCGAAATCGGAGATGGGAGATGCGCGTCATTGCGTCGCCCCTCGCTCCTCGCCCCTCGCTCCTCCATCCAACCCAACAGCACGTTCAGCCCGATGGCGCCGAGCGCGGCCATGCTCAGTGTAAAGGGGAAGACCCAGCGAAAGGGGCTGTGCAACTGGCTCCAGCCTGGCAACCCGTAGTAGAGGACGGCATAAAGTGGCGTGCCAAAGGCGAAGAGCAGCGAAAGCACGGCCAGGCTTGCAAAGAAGAAGGTCGGTAGGAGCGAGATTGGAGATTGGAGAGCAGTCGCAGTCTGCGCCTTGCTCAATTGCTTCATTTTCCAATCCCTCAATCTCCAATCTCTCGTCTCTAATCTCTGCTTCCAGACAACGCTCACCGCTTCCATCACTGCCACCGCCGCCAGCAGCCAGGTCGCCAGGCCAAGATAGTTGCCGCCCTCGACGTAGTTTTTGATGCCCCAGAAGATCGTATGAACTGGCTCGCCCAGCGCATTGACGGCAGCGGGCGTCCACGTGCGCGCCCAGATGTCGAACCATTGATGATGGCTGGGGTTGCCAAAGAGGTTGGGCAGTACAAATGTGAGTACATGGCGACTTGGCCACGCCCAATCCAGCACCTGCGCCAGCGACGCCGACCCTTCGCGGAAATTGAGCGGCAGCAATTCCACCAATGGCAGCAGCTGCACGGCGCCCAGCGCCACGCCCAGCACCGCCATCGACAGCAGCCAGCCGGCCAGTTTGAATGTGCGCGTCAGCGCGGCATGGCGCGCCGACGTCATGTGTCGAATACGTGTGTAGGCAGCCAGCAAACGCACCAGACTGTACGCACCCGCCGTCAGCAGTGTGTAGTAAATCAACTCCGGGTGGCCTGCCAGCGCAACCAGGCCGATCACGCCGGCGCCGACCGCCACGTAAGGGATGGGGTGGAAGCTGCGCACCCCCTTTTCTTCCTGCTTGCGAACAATGAATTCGATCACTGCTAGCAACAATGGCAGCCAGGGCACAGCAGCTAGGAACATGGTGAAGACGACGCTGACGATCAGGAAGCCGCTGAACATGTAGACGATGGCGCCGAAGAGCGCCGCCAACACGCGCAGCCGCAGTACACGCCCCAAAAGATACATCGTTGCGCCCGCAATCGCCACCTGGAGCGCTGTGAACCAACCATAAGCCAGGTCAAGCGGCAGCACGTAGAAAAGGAGATTCAACGGATAGAAAGTGCTGGCCTGCCCAGCAGCCAGAAAGGGGATGCCGGTCAAAATCTTCGGATTCCACAGCGGCAGTTCGCCGTTTGCCAGCGACTCGCGGATGTGCGCCTTCCAGACGGCGTTTTCCAACACCAGGTCGGAGAGCAGCTCGTTATGTGGAATCAGTTTGGGCTGGAGCGACCGCCACGGTTCGAAGGTGTAGAGGTTGTCAAAAGGCAGCAGCGTGGCGTGCGTCAGTCCAGGCGCTAACACTGGAGCAAACCACAGCAGCGCCAGCAACAGGATCGCCAGCAATGCCAATAGATCGGAACGAAAAGAGCGAAGTCGCAGCATAAAACGCGCGTGATGATCCGAAAAACGTGGCTATGCGCCACTCAGCCACGGCTGTTGGCGTTGACTTGGGCGCCCTGCCAAGTCGATGACCTAGCGGGGCGCTGTCGCAGGTGACGATAGCGCCAGCGAATCTGCCAGGTCCGCCAGGCAGATTCGAGCTTGACCGGCACATCAAGTTTGCTCTGCCCGATGCGGCGATCCTCGAAGTGAATGGGGATTTCGATCACACGGAAACCGAGCTTTTCACACAGATAGGCCATCTCCACCTGAAAGCTGTAACCGTTGCTGCGGATGTTGTCCAGCCCAATTGCCTCCAATGCAGATCGGCGCCACAGCTTGAAACCAGCGGTCATATCTCGAATGCGCAGACCAAGGATAGCGCGACTGTACAGATTCGCCCACCAGCTGAGAAAGCGCCGGTTCCACTCCCAACGCTCATCCAGCGATCCCCCCGGCACATAGCGGCTGCCGATCACCACGTCGGCGTCGGTTGCCAGAATCACGCCCAACATCTGCGGGATGTATGCTGGCGAGTGGCTGAAGTCGGCGTCCATCTGCACAATGAAGTCGGCGCCGTCAGCGATGGCGCGCGCCATGCCCGCTATGTAGGCTGTCCCCAGCCCACCCTTACCCTGGCGATGTATCACGTTCATGCGTGGGCGCGTCGACGCGTCAGCATTGTATCTAGCAGCTAAGTTATCCGCGATGCGACCGGTGCCATCGGGCGAGGCGTCATCCACCACCAACAATTGCAGATTGGGCAACTTCAGGGCAAAGATGGCCTCTGCCATTGCAGGCAAATTTTCGGCCTCGTTGTACGTCGGCATCACGACCGCGAGAGTAGGATGGTCAGGAGACGCGTTTACGTATTGCATACTCGCCTGCATACTCGGCTGATCCATGACAAACTTGTCCTTTGCATGGCGGCCCAATGGCGCGCCGACACGCGATTGTAGCATGGGCGCAAAAAAGCGCGTAATCCATTGCGGCACGTGGCAAATGTCGAACAAACCTTGTATACTACAATTATGCGAATCAGGGGGCTAATGGGGTGATGCCGAATATGCAGAATGTTGACTTACAGTCGCCAATCGTAGATGCGCCGACTGCGCCAGGCTTTGAGGCGGAGCAGATCGAGGAGAAGCGTCATGCGCCGCGCTGGTACGTTATCATCCACAACGACGACGTGACGCCTTTTGAATACGTGATCAAAGTGCTGCTCCAGTTGTTTCTGCTCTCCGAAGAAATTGCTGAGCACATCGCCAATACGGCGCACAGCGAAGGGCAGGCGGTCGTCGTGGTGCGCCCGCGCAATGAAGCCGAGCGCCTGGTCAAGATTGCGCACACTCGCGCTCGCCTCGATGGCTATCCGCTCACCTTCAGCCTGGAGCCGGAGCCAGGATGAGCAACGCGCACGATCACGCCGCTGGCGCACCGGCGTGGCTGCATGGTCACAGCCACGAACCCAATCCACACCCACCGCCAGGCGATGCCACTATGCGCCTGATTGCCGCTGGTCAGGAGCGTCAGCTCACACCTGACTTCCTGGCAACTTTGCCGCGCGTTGAGGTTGGCGACTGCTTCATCGTCAGCACTGGGCATGGCGCCTCCGGGCCATTCACTTTTGGCGGCGTTGCGTTACAAGCAGTGCTGGCGACGTTCTTGCCTGCCGGTTTTGTCTGGCGTCATGTCGATGTCGTGAGCAGTGATGGTTTTGGCGCGCGCCTGACGCCGGAGGAACTCTCCGCTGCCGCAGATGGGCGTCCGGTGATCCTGGCGCTGACGCGGGATGGGGCGCCGCTCACACGCGACGCCGGGCTGGTGCGGCTCATCGTACCGGGCGAGAAGGACGACGCGCTCAAGCAGGTGAAGTGGGTCGCCCGCATCGAGATTGTGTAATCGAGGTTGTGTTGCTGTCAGCCGCCAGCCTTTTTGGCCTGATAGCCCAATTCGAGCAGAATGGCAACAATCTTGTCACGCTGATCGCCCTGGATTTCGATAGCCTGCCCCTTGACCGCGCCCCCTGCCCCCAATCGGTTCTTCAACAACTTGCATAGTTTTTCCAGCTCCGCCGGCGCGGCAGTGACGCCGGTGATCAGCGAAACGCTCTTACCACCACGTCCTTTGCGCTCCAGCCCGACGCGCACCTGTTGCTGACGCGGCGACAGTGATCGAGCGGGCGACCCGGGGCGCGTTTCAGGCGCTTCCAACTCTGGGTCGGTGGAATAGACGATGCGGCGGTTTGGATCGGCCATGAATCGACTCCGTTCTCCTTCCGTAAACCTTCCCCTAGCGCCCAGAATCAGGAAAGCGCAGCGCCGAGGTGGGCAAGTCGTAGCAATCGCCAGCGAGGAGTTTCAGTGCGTGAAGCGGGTTTTGAGCAGTTGACATGAGTTGGCAACCCATATAACAGTATTTGCGTTGCTGTGTCTGTATTGCTATGCCGGTATTGCT
>DMDA01000027.1:149546-155419 GCA_003451595.1 Chloroflexota bacterium
GTATTGCTATGCCGGTATTGCTGTGTTTGCGTTGTTGCGCAGCGCAAGGCTGATTGTACCACAACGCTGGAAATGAACTGTCCGCACGACAGCCTACAAGACAGGTCGCTGCCAGGAAGAGTAGTATCGCCACAGATGTCAGTGTTGCAGTGGCTCAAGTCACGGCTCAAATTACTTCGCGACTGCGGCTGCTTTCGTGTACAATGCACTTTGCGGTGCTTTTTCCCAACACGGCGTCGTGCATGGCTTTGTCCCATGGCAGCGGCGCCCCGTGATCTCACTGTACGGAGGAAACCTGATGACTGTTCCCAAGCGTTTCGAGGTGCTGCGCTTCATGGGCGCGCTGTTCAAGGTCTTTGCGTGGATTACCCTGATTCTGGCGATTCTCAGCGCCATTGCGATCGTCTTGTTGCCGCAGATCAGTGGACTGAGCGACGTGCTTGGCCCCTACGCCGGACTGGCTGTCGCCGCCGGTGCTGGCGCCATCGTTACCGGTCTGCTTGTGTTGTTGGGGGGGCTGCTAAATTTCGTCATGCTCTATGCGCTGGGGGAGATCATTTTGCTCCAGATCGCCGTTGAGGAAAACACCCGCCTGACCGCCGCTCTGCTGCTCAAGATGCACCAGGACACCTTGCCTGAACCAACGGCGTCGGCAGCCGCATATTCGCCGCCAGGCGGCTTTGCCAACGAACCTGCACCCTACCGATGAGCGCTTCGTCTTGCTCTGCCGGGCTATGGCGCTGAGCGCAAGGATAACCCATGTCAGAAACTGCTGACTTCTTGTTCATTCACGCGCATCTCTTCACGATGGAGGGCAGCGGCGTAGGCTATGTCGAGGATGGCGCCGTTGCGGTGCGCGACGGGCTGATTATCGATGTGGGACCGACCCCTGCCCTGCAAGCGCGCTTTGTCGCCACGGAAACGATCGACGCCTCACGCCATGCCTTGCTGCCTGGCCTGATCGATGCGCACATGCACACGCCCTGGGCGGTCGTGCGCGGTGTGGCGCAGGATGTGGCTCACTGGATGCAGAAGGGGCTAGCGCCCTATGCCCGTCATCTACATCGAGAAGCGGCGCTGGCTGGCTCCTGGCTCAACGTGCTGGAGGCGCTCAAAGCCGGCACCACGACGATGGGCGACTTTGCGCACCCCATTGACGGCTGGGCGGAGATTTTCGCCGCCGTAGGGGTGCGCGCCGTACTAACAGCTACGATCAACGCGCTGCCGCCTGGCCAAATGGCAAGCTGGCGCGTCGGCGATCTCTATCCCTTCGATGACGCTGTGGCTGAGCGGTGCATCCGCGAGGCGCTGGCGCTGGCCGCCGAATGGCATGGCGCCGAAAATGGCCGCATCACCGTGATGTTTGGCCCACAGGCTGCCGATATGCTGGCGCTCGATCACCTTCGCCACATCAAGCGCCTAGCTGCCGCCGAGGGGTTGATGATCCACATGCACGTGGCGCAAGGCGATCGTGAGATCGACCAGATGGTCAAGCGGTACGGTAAACGCACACCAGCCTTTCTGGAGCAAATCGGCTATCTTGACGACCAGTTGCTCGCCGTGCACCTGACCGAGGCTACCGAGGAAGAAACTGCGCAGATCGCCTATAGCGGTGCACGCATGGTGCTCTGTTCGGGCAGTATCGGCATCATCGATGGCATCGTGCCGCCGGCGGTGGCGTTTCGTAGCGCAGGTGGGCTGGTGGCGTTGGGGTCGGATCAGGCGGCAGGCAATAACTGCAATAACATCTTCAACGAGATGAAACTCACTGCGCTCTTCAACAAGATCAAGCATCGCGACCCGACGGTGATGCCGGCGTGGGAGGTGCTGCGTATGGCAACCATCGAGGGCGCCCAGGCGCTTGGGTTGGGCCACGAAATCGGCTCCATTCGTCGCGGTAAAAAAGCCGACCTCATCCTGGTCGATTTGGACGCACTTAACTTGATGCCGACCTTGACGGCGCCGATCCGCAACCTTGTGCCAAACCTGGTCTATGCTGCCACCGGCCATGAAGTTGATCTGGTGATGGTGGATGGCCGCGTGCTGGTGCGCAATGGCCGTGTGCTCACCGTCGATGAGGCGGCGGTGCGGGAGGAAGTGCAGCAACGCGCATGGGAAGTGGCGGCCGCCGTAAAACGCGATCCGATCCACCTCGACATGGCGCTGCTGCAGGCAATGGATGAAGGTAAACTGTAGGACTACTCCTCACCGAGGATCGAATTCAGGATCATGGCGATCGCGCCAATGATGATGCTGGCAAGCAGCGCCCACCAAAAGGTGTCGATCTGGAAAGACTCCGGGAATATCCATGAGGTGATGTACAGCATCAACGTGTTGATCACGAAGGTGAACAATCCAAGCGTCAGAACAACTAACGGACAGGTCAACAACATCAAAACTGGCTTGAGGACTGCCATCAGCAGGCCTAGCACGGCTGACACTAGAAAAAGCGTGCCGATTCCGCCCGTAAAGTGCAAACCGGGCAGCAACCAAACTGTGATGCCGACGGAAATCGCCAGCACAATCCAGCGAATTAAAATTGACTTGACCATAACTTCCTCCTCATTGAATCATGGGTTGCGCAATCCGGAGCCTTGCGTTTCCTTTTAGAGCCGTCGCTTACGGTGGTCCCTCTAGCGTACACCACATCCACAAATTTTGCATCCCGTCCACCATCGCCGACCAGCCAGGCGCCAGCACGATGGTGGTGTCGTACTGGTAGATGAGCGCTGGCCCCGTCAGGCGATGTCCGCACTGAAGCTGGCTGCGTGCGTAGCAGGTGGTCTGCACTGGCCCTGATGGGGCAAACCACACCGGCTTGACGCCAACGCACGCGACAGATACATCCGTTGTTGCCGGTGTGTCGACGATAGGCAATGCTGGCCTGGCGCCAGGCGCTACGGCGCGCACGCGCACCGTCACCGCTTCAACGTGTTCCTGGGGCATGGCGTAGCCGTAACGCTGAGCGTGTGCAGCGTGAAACGCCGCCACCGCGCCTGACACGCTTGCGGGTGTGATGGGTAGGGAAAGTGGCACGGTCAACTCGTAGCTTTGCCCCCGATAGCGCAGATCCAGCGCCGCCGTTGTTGTTAGCGGCGCACCTGTCTCACGCGTCAGCGCGTGCTGTGTCCTGGCGCTGAGCGCCGCAACGGTTGCCGCCAACAGTGTTGGATCGGTGCTCAACGCCAATGCATCAGCCAACAGCGCCTGCGAGGTCTCGCTGGTCACGTCTGCCATCAACATACCGAAGGCGCTCAAGACGCCAGGGTGTGGTGGGCAGAGGATGTGCGAGACGCCCAAACTCATCGCCAGATCACACGCATGCAGAGGGCCGGCGCCACCAAAGGGTAGCAGCACGAAGTCGCGCGGGTCATAGCCACGCTCGACGGAGACGCGGCGCAGCGCCCGCTCCATCGTAGCATTGGCGACGCGCACCACGCCCAATGCAGCCTCCTCCGCGCTCAGGTGAAGCGAGTCGCCCAGCTGCTGCAAAACGCGCCGCGCCGCAGCTTCATCCAGCGTCACCTGTCCATGACCGCCGAGAAAGCCCGCTGCATCGAGCCGCCCCAGCACCAAATTGGCATCGGTCACCGTTGGCAGTTCACCGCCGCGACCGTAACAAGCTGGCCCCGGCACGGCGCCAGCGCTGCGCGGCCCGACTTGAAGCGCACCGCCTGTATCCACAAAGGCGATGCTGCCGCCCCCTGCACCCACGGTGTGAATATCGATCACAGGCAGACGCAGCGGCAGGTCGGTGATTGTGCTTTCAGCGGTGGTGGGGATGTAGCCTGGGCAGAGCGCAACGTCGGTGCTGGTGCCGCCCATATCGAAGGTAATCAGATTGGTTACGTTGCGATTGGTCAGGGCGCAGGGCAGTGGAGGCGTAGAGAGGCGCATTGCCTGTTCGGCAACGGCAAAGGCGCCCACCGCCCCGCCAGCCGGGCCACTCAATACAACGCGGGCTGCCTGCGCCGCTGCCTGTTCCAGAGCGATCACCCCGCCATTCGACTGCATGATGTGCACAGCCGGGCGTTCACCAGGCAGTTGCCGCGTCAACGCCTGTTCAAGGCGCGTCAGGTAATGCGCAACCAGCGGTTGTACATATGCGTTGATCACCGTCGTGGCCGTGCGTTCGTATTCACGATATTCGGGAAGGATGTCGCAGCTCAAAGAGATCGGCAGATTGGGCAAGGCGGCGTGAAGCAATTCCGCAGCACGCACTTCATGCGCAGGATTGCGAAAGGAAAAGAGGAAAACGATGGCGAGGCTTTCTATCTCGTCGGTGCGCAATTTCTCCACCAACGCCGGAATGTCGGCTTCCGCCAGTGGCGTGATGATGTTGCCCTGATGATCCAGCCGTTCGTCGATCTCCAGTCGATGGGAGGCGACGACGAGCGGGGCCGGGCGCGCCTGATGCAGCCGATATAGCTCCGGGCGATTTTGCCGGCCAATCGCGAGTATGTCGGCAAAGCCGGCGGTCGTCAAGAGCGCCGTCCTGGCGCCACGGCGTTCAAGCAACGCGTTTGTCGCTACCGTCATGCCGTGGACGATCGCCAGTCTGGGCGCCGCCTCGGTTGCAACATCGGTCAGCAAGCCCAGGTCGCGCAGCCCCTGAAGAATGGCCATGCTCTGGTCGGTCGGGGTCGTCGGGACTTTATGAACGAGCAATTGCCCCTTGCGCCAGACGACAAAATCGGTGAAGGTGCCACCTACGTCAATCCCCACAAAAAGAGTGTTGTCCATGCTTCACAGCTTATGACCTGATGGCTGGCGCTGGTCATATTATCGGGACTATCCCAAACTGACTGGCGCGGGTTTGCTCAATGGAATGCTTCCGCTATAATAACAATTACTCGCTGCCGTGTCATCTATGACCAGAACGAAAAATTGCGCTGGCGCCTGGCACGATCGGCAGTCCTCACTCCTTCTGTAGCTAATGAGTATTGACGTCAACTCAGCATTTCGTGAAATCCGTAGGAGGATTCAAACCCATGAAAGAAAAGCGATTTGCCATTGTTGTATCGCTGCTACTCGTGTTCACGTTGCTGCTATCGGCCTGCACGGCCACAGCGCCAGTGGCGCCCGCCCCAGCAGCAAGCGGTGGTGAAGCGGCGTCCGCCCCTGCTACCAGCATCAAGATCGGGCTGGTGACGGATGTTGGGCGTGTCAACGATCGCAGCTTCAACCAGTCGGCGTGGGACGGCGTTGTGCAAGCCGGGACGGCGCTGGGACTCACCGAAGGCGACGGCTTCAAGTACATCGAGACGCAGGACTCGAAGGACTACGCCGACAACATTCAGCAGTTCGTCGATGCTGGCTTCAACGTCATCGTGACGGTCGGCTTTGCTTTGGGTGAAGCAACCACCAAGGCGGCGCAAGAGAATCCAGACATCTACTTCATCGGCGTCGACCAGTTTCAGGGCGAGGCGCTGCCCAACCTGACCGGTCTGGTCTTTCACGAAGATCAGTCGGGCTTCCTGGCGGGTGCACTGGCAGCCCAGTTGAGCAAGACGGGCACGATTGCGGCCGTCTTGGGCACGGACCTGGTGCCGCCGGTCGTGGCATTTGGTACGGGTTATGAACTGGGCGCCAAATACATCAATCCCGACATTACGGTGTTGACCACCTACCATCCGGGCGAGATTTCACAGGCATTCGTCGATCCGGAGTGGGGCGCAGCCACAGCCAAGCAGGCGCTCGATCAGAAAGCAGACGTGATCTTTGGCGCTGGCGGTTCGACCGGCAACGGCGCGCTGCAGGAAGTGGCGGCTGCACCGGGCGCAGGCACCGACGTCTTCTGTATCGGCGTGGACACCGACCAGTGGGAGACGCTGCCGGCCGCGCATCCGTGCCTAGTCTCCAGCGCCATGAAG
>DMDA01000027.1:155611-165009 GCA_003451595.1 Chloroflexota bacterium
GCAACTACTTCGGCGGTGCGGGTCTGGCGCCCTTCCACGACTTCGAAGACAAGATTCCGCAGGAAGTCAAGGATAAGCTAGACGAGATCGCGGCTGGACTGGCGGACGGCAGCCTGACCACTGGCTATCAGCCCTGAGTCACCGCTCCATCATTCCTGGACAAGAGGCAAGGCGTCAACCCTTGCCTCTTGTTTTCCTCGCCTTCGGTTCCATTCCCAGGAGCAGCCATGAATGCTTCCTCTCTGCGCCGGATCGGGCAGATGCTGTTGATTCCAATCCTCGCGGTTTTCACCGCTCTGGTTGTGGGCGCCCTCGTGATGTGGATTTTTGGCGACGACCCGTTAGCAGCCTATCGCGGGCTGATCAACGGCGCGTTTGGCAGCCCGCGCGCCTGGTCTACCACGATCCGTAAGATGACTCCGCTAATCCTCACCGGGCTTTCGGTGGCAGTCGCCTTCAAAGCAGGGCTGTTCAATATTGGCGCTTCGGGCCAGTTCATCATCGGCACAGTCTGTTCAGTGGCGGTCGGGATCAACTTTGCTGGCTTGCCGGTCTTTATCCATCTGCCATTGGCGATGCTGGCGGGCGTTGCGGGTGGCATGTTGTGGGGTTTTATTCCTGGTGTACTCAAGGTCTTCACCGGCGCACATGAGGTGATCGTCACCATCATGCTCAACTACGTGGCGAGTCTCTTTGCTGGGTGGACAGTCTACGCTGGCGGCACGCAGGGGCAGACGCCCGGCCCCTTGTGGGACACCGCCGCTGGGCCGATTTCGCGCACACCGGAGGTTTTTGAGAGTGCGCGCATCCCCTGGATTTTTGGCGACCCCTACCGCATTCACTGGGGCGTCGTGCTGGCGTTGGCGGTGGCGCTATTGATGTGGTGGATCATCTTCAAGACAACTCTGGGCTTTGCCACACGTACAGTTGGCGCTAATAACAAAGCCGCGCGCTACGCTGGCATCAACGTCAAGTGGATCACAATTCTCACGATGATGATCGCTGGCGGGCTGGCGGGGCTTGCCGGCGCTATCGAGACGCTTGGCCTCAACCATCGCTTTGCGCCTGAGTTTACAGGCGGGGTTGGCTTCGATGGCATCACCGTAGCCTTGTTGGGGCAGACCAACCCGCTCGGCGTCGTGCTTTCCGCCTTCTTGCTGGGCGCGCTGGATGCGGGTGGTGCGCGGATGCAGTTCGATTCCGGCGTCGCTGCGGACATCATCCAGGTCATCCAGGCGCTGGTGTTGGCCTTTGTCGCGGCGCCGATGATCATTCGCCAGTTGTATCGCCTGCGCAAGCCGAGTGACCAGATTGAATCCACCGTCTTCAGTAGTGGGTGGGGGAGGTAGTGAGCGATGGGCAAGCAACGGTATCGTATCACCTCCTATATCATCGGCGGAACACTGCTGGGTTTCCTGGCGATGGCGCTGCTGGTCAACACCACAACATTGGGCGAGAACGTCTGGCTGCGCGTCTTCTTTGGCGTCAGCGCGTTGAACTTCACATTGCGCGCCAGTGTGCCGCTCATCCTCGGCGCCATGTCGGGCATCTTGTGCGAGCGCACCGGCATCATCAACATCGGCATCGAAGGCATGATGCTGGCAGGGGCCTTTGCCGCTTTCGTTGCCAAGACCAGCACGAATCACTGGCCGTTGATGAACAGTCTGCTCTTTGGTGTGGCGATTGCTCTAGCAGTTGGTGGTGCGATGGGGTGGCTGCATGCCGTCTTCTCGATTCGCTACCGGATGGATCAGATCATTTCCGGCACGGTGTTGATCATTTTGGCAGCGGGCATCAGCGCCTACCTCTTCGACCGCAACGCTGTCGCCGAGGGTAAATTTGGCGCCATTCCCTTGCCGGGGCTGTCGCAAATTCCGGTGCTGGGCGAAGTGATCTTCACCAATCCACCGCTCACCTATACAACATTGATTCTGGTTGCCGTGATTCATTTTGCGCTCTTTTATACAAAGTGGGGGTTGCGTTCACGCGCATGCGGCGAACATCCACGCGCCGCCGATACGGTTGGCATCAACGTCAACCGCTTCCGCTACATGAATACGATCATCGGCGGGATGCTGGCGGGACTGGCAGGCGGTTTTCTCGTGCTGGAGGCGGTCGGTCAATTTCAGGAGGGCATGACCGCCGGCCGCGGCTTTATCTCGTTGGCCGCCATGATCTTTGGCAACTGGATGCCCTTTGGCGCCATGGGCGCGGCAATGCTCTTTGGCTACACCCAGGCGTTGCAGAACGAGCTGTTGTTAGCGGGCGTCACCACGGTGCCGCGCCAGTTCGTGAGTATGATCCCCTACGTGGTTACGATCATCGCTGTCTCCGGCTTCGTTGGGCGCGTACGCCCGCCGGCGGCGGAAGGCAAGGTGTACGAGACGGAAGGAGGGTCGGAGTGAGCAATCAAGGAGCGAATGAATTGAATACATCCGCCACGCCCGTGCTCGAAGTCCGCAACGTCACCAAAATTTTCCCCGGCGTCGTCGCCAATGAAGATGTCAGCCTCTCGTTGCATCAGGGCGAGATTCTGGCGCTGTTGGGTGAAAATGGTGCGGGCAAATCGACCCTGATGAATATCATTTTTGGCCTCTATCACCCCACGCACGGCGAGATTCTGGTGAATGGCCAGCCGGTGGTGATGAAAACGCCGCGCGATGCCATCAAACTTGGCATCGGCATGGTGCATCAACACTTCCAGCTTGTGCCGGTGATGACTGTCACCGATAACATCATGCTTGGCGACGAGAGCGTCAAGGCGGGGATGCTGGATCGGCGTGCAGTGGCGGCGCGCATTCGCGAACTCTCGCAGCGTTATGCGCTGGAAGTCAACCCGGACGCCGTGATCGAAGATCTGCCTGTCGGGGTGCGACAACGCGTCGAAATTCTCAAGGCGCTCTATCGCAACGCCAGAATTTTGATTCTGGATGAGCCGACTGCGGTGTTGACGCCACAAGAGATCGAGGGACTCTTCGACGTGATGGAGACGTTGCGGCGCCAGGGTGAGTCGATCATCTTCATTACACACAAGCTTAAAGAAGTGCTGCGCATTGCTGACCGCATTATGGTGCTGCGCGGCGGTCGCGTGGTAGGCGAGGCAGACCCCAAACGCGCTACGCAGCAGCAACTTGCTTCGATGATGGTCGGGCGCGAGGTGATTCTCACCGTTGACAAAGGTCCGGCGCAGCCCAAGGAGGTCGTCCTTAACGTGCAGGAACTCAAGGCCACCAACGACCTGGGCGAGCCAGCGCTGCGCGGCGTCTCCTTTCAGGTGCGCGCTGGCGAGATCGTGGGAGTGGCCGGTGTGCAGGGCAACGGTCAAACCGAGCTGGTCGAGGTAATCACTGGCTTGCGCAAGGCTGACGCCGGGCGCATCCAGATCAGCGGCGCCGACATGACCAACGCCAGCCCGCGTCGCATCACGCACGACGGCAAGAGCAGTCATGTGCCAGAAGATCGCCACGCTTACGGCATGGTGGATTCCTACTCCATTGCCGATAACCTGGTGTTGAACCAATATTACCTGCCGCCGTTCGCCAAAGCCGCTACGATTCAGCAACGCGCCATCGCCGAACATGCCAAAGCCCTGGTTGAAAAATTCGATGTGCGCACGCCCAGCATCTACACACACGGTGGCAGCCTCTCTGGCGGCAATCAACAGAAAATGGTGGTGGCGCGCGAGTTCAGCCGCCCCATCCAGTTGTTGATTGCGGCCCAACCGACGCGCGGCATCGATGTCGGCTCGATCGAGTTCATCCACAATCAGATCGTAGCAAAGCGCGACGAAGGAGTCGCCGTATTGCTGGTCAGCGCTGAGTTGGATGAGATTATGGCGCTCTCCGACCGCATCGCCGTCATGTACAAGGGGGAGATCATCGATATCGTTGACCGCGCCGACGCCACACGGGAAGGGTTAGGCCTCTTGATGGCCGGTGTCAAACACGAACCGGCGCAATGACGATCAGCCCAATTCTTGACCAACCCCAGAGTATTGACTACGCAGACCTCCCGTCAGGCGCATTCAATCGACTTGCCAATCACGAGTTGAGCTGTTGGCTCGATGCGGCCTGCAACCCCCACGCCATTCACTGGTCGTGGGGAGATCGCATCTACGCCCAATCGATCACGCTGCGCGTGATCGATCTCCAGGAAGGCGAATTGACGCCACTGGCAACTCGCTTCTTTCCAGGCCATCAAGAGGTCATCACCGGCTCTGAGGGCGTAATCGTCACGAAACGCCTCGGCGCACCGTACAAAACAACCGATGATCGCGCCCTCTTCTGGCTGCTAGAATGCCAGGCCGAAGGCGACCGTGTCCTGCGATTGGAGATCGACATCGACTGGGGCGAGCCGCTGAGCCAGCGCATCGTCGATGGATTGCTGGTAGCGCAGCACAATCCTGGCCCGGCGCGCGGCCTTTATCAGCAAAGCAACGCGGAAAGTACGCGCATCTTTGGCAACCCCCACGGTCGTCCCGACCAGGTTGATCTCGATGACCCGGCGCGCGCCCACCTCATTTATCATGTACTGGTCAATGGCATCGTTGAGGTGCCGCTGATCTTCACCGTCAGCGATGTGGGCGAACAACTGGCGTGGAACAGTTTTCTATCATTGCGCGAAGTTGAAGAGATTTTCGACATTAGCAGCCGCAACTGGGCGCGGCGCCTGCACGCGGGCCGGCTGTGGACACCCGATCCTGAGTTCAATCTTGCTGTCGAATCTGCTCGTCTTGCGGCGATTCGCCACCTTCAACGCCATCGCACCGGTACAGCGCCCTCCGATCGACGCGTTGAACATATCCCGATGTTGGTCGCAGCATGGGATGCGCTTGACCCTGTGCAGAGCCGCAATCTATTGGCGCACCTGTGGCGCGTGGCCGAAGCAACGGAAGGGCGCCTGCCCGCCACGCTGCCGGCGTTGCCGAATCTTGCCGTAGCGGGTCGCCCGGAAGATTTACCGATGACGAACGGCGTCTACATCCAGACGTTGGCAGCTCACATTCATCGGCATCGCTCCCCAGCACAATTTATCAGCGAGCATCTGAATGGTGTGCGGCTATGCGCCGATGCGCTTGTCCAGTTGCGCATCGAGGAACCAGCGCGCGTCTCATCGCCCACATATCGTCAGGCGCTGGTTGCGCACCTGCGTACAGCTGCACAGTTGGCGGCTCACGTTGGCGATGAAGTCAACGCTGCGCGTTGGGACAGCGAATGGCATTATCTGGCTCAGATGGATGGCATGGCGCCGCCTGTTGCCACCCATCACTACGACCTGGCCCAGTGGCGAGCGGTGTCGGGCTGGCAATATCTTCCCGATCGGCCAGCTGGCTTCGATGATCCATGGACGGGTATGACACTGGTTGGCGCCGCCATCTGGCAGGGCGTTGGGCTGCGCGATCGCGGCGATGCGATCTTTGTTGAGCCAACATGGATGGTGCAGCGCTGGCCGTGGTGGGCGCTGTTGGGCGTCACTTTGACGGAAGAACGCCGTCTGAGCATGGTATGGGATGGCGCCACCCTCCACACCACACGCCCGGTGCGCAGCGGCCTGCCTGTCGAGGTGCACCGACAAATTCAGCTTTTGCACGTCGATGAATTTGACTTCGATCCTGTTTTCGAGATGATCAGGAGGGACGCGGGTTCTACGGAGGAAAGAGTCCGCTTCAAACCCAGGTTTCACCCAAAGGCGTGACGTGTGACTGCTCATACATCGTCACACACTCGGCAAGGCTCCCCAACGTATGAATCGAACAGCAATCGTCTACGATCCTTATAACCTTCGGCACACGCATGAGGGACATCCAGAGAATTTTCGCCGGCTCAAGCAGACGATGGAACTGCTGGCCGAAGAGGGAATGCTCGACATACTGGTCACAGTGCCGAGTACACCGGCGCCCCTGGAAGCGATCCTGGCGGTGCACACCCCGCAATATGTGGAGCGCTTGCAGGCGCTGGCGCGCAGCGGCGGTGGACAGCTCGACCCCGACACCTACGTCAACCCTGATAGCTATGAAGCGGCGTTGCGAGCCGTGGGCGGCCTGCTCAACCTGATCGACGCCGTACTATGGCGACAGGCGGATAATGGCTTTGCCCTGGTGCGTCCGCCGGGCCATCATGCGCTGATACATCAGGGCATGGGCTTCTGTCTCTTTGCCAACGCCGCAATTGCCGCTCGCTGGGCGCAGCGTCACCATGGCATCGATCGCGTCTTGATCGTCGATTTTGATGTGCATCATGGCAACGGCACACAAGACATCTTTTTCAAGGACCCAAGCGTGCTCTTCTTCAGCACACATCAATATCCTTATTACCCTGGCACTGGCGCCGCCACCGAACTGGGCGCCGATAAAGCCTACGGCGCCACTGTCAACGTGCCGTTTCCGCCGCACGTGGGGGACAAGGGCTATCTCGAAGCATTCCAGCGCATCCTGGCGCCGGTAGCGCGACGCTTTCGTCCGCAATTGATCATCCTGTCGGCGGGCTTCGATGCGCACTGGCTCGATCCACTGGCAAGCATGGGTCTCAGTATCTCCGGCTATGCAGCATTGACCCAGGAACTGATGGCGTTGGCCGATGAATTGTGCGGCGGGCGGCTGATCTGTGTGCTGGAAGGTGGCTATCACCTTCAGGTGTTGGCGCATTCGGTGCTAACGACATTCCGGGTCTTGCGCGGCGAATCAACTCGCCCCAGTGACCCTTTTGGCCCCTCGCCTGCCAACGAACGGAGCGTGCACAATCTCTTTGGGCAACTAAAGATGCTGCATAACATCCGTGACGGCGCCTACTACTCATTGCCCTCACGCTGGCTGGACTGGGGCGACGATTTTGGCATCTGACCATGAGTGACGAATCCGCGATGCGTCTGCCCCGCAGTTCCGGCGAGACCATGGTCGAACTGGCACAGCTCAGCCGTGCGATGGAGCTTCGGCTTGGCGCGGGCGAACCAGAAGCCGCTGCTGCGCTGGCGCGCGTCGTGCTGATGCGGCTACCGCGCCACCTGGCCACCTATGAACGCTTGATCCGCGCCGCGTGGGCGCTAAAACGCTGGCAAGAGGGCGAAGATTGGGCGCGGCGCCTGCTACAGGCGGATCCGGGCAATGCAGTGGCCTGGCGCTCATTGGCCTACGCTGTCGAGCAGAAGGGGCTATTGGCGCCCGCGCGTGGCATGTGGCGCCGCGCCTTTCAATGCAGCCCTTACGACCCGGAGATTCGCAGCGGTTTGCTGCGCACGCACTTGGGCGCAAATGACCGCCTGCAGCTAGACAGCGCTGCGCTGGGTAGCATCTATCTTCACGCCGGGCGTTGGGGACACGCTGCCAATGTCTACCGCCGTCTGGTCAAGGCTGAGCCGAAGCGGCTAGACTTTCAAGTGAATTGGATGGCGGCGCTGTGGCAGCAAGGCGTACGCCAGGAGGCGTACCAGATCGCACGCCATCTGACGTCGCGTAGCCCGCACACGCTGTTGGCATGGGTCGTGCTGGCCGCACTGGGTGATGCCGACGACCGCGCCCTGGCACGTAACCCGATCCAGTCGATGGATCCTGACGGCGAGTTTGTACAGGCTTGGCTGCACATCCCATGGGAGCGTCCTGCGACGCCGCTGCGGGTGACGCTCGCCGAGGCTGCACTGTTGGCAGGGGTCGATACGCAAGACGTGGCATGAAGTGGCGTTGCATATGTCACGCGTGATGCATCTCTCAGCAGGCGCAGCGCACGGCGCCGCCTGACGAGTGACGTATCACGACCGGCGGCGATCTTCCACACACACTTATCTCCACTTCGTGAATTCAGCGCCTTTGCAGTAGACTCGTAGCCTGGCATGCGCCAATCAATCAAAAACAAATTGAGGAGTCAAGCAAAATGGAACGCACGTTTGTCATGGTAAAACCAGATGGTGTACAACGCGGGCTGATCGGCGAAATCATTAGTCGCTTCGAACGCCGCGGGCTGAAGATTGTCGGCATGAAGATGCTGCAGGTAAGCGACGATCTGGCGCGACGGCATTACGCCGTCCACGAAGGCAAGCCCTTCTTCGCCGGCCTGATCAGCTACATTACCAGCGCGCCGGTCGTAGCGATGGTGGTCGAGGGCACGAACGCAGTTGTCGCTGTGCGCCAGACGGTGGGCGCCACCCGCCCCTTTGAGGCCGCGCCGGGCAGCATCCGCGCCGACTTTGCGCTGGAGATCGGGCGCAACCTGGTGCACGCCAGTGACGCCCCCGAAACCGCCGCCACCGAGATCGCGCTGTGGTTTGGCGAAGAACTGATCGAGTGGCAACGCGCTGCGGATCGCTGGATCTTCGAGTAGGTCGCGGCGCTGCAAGTTCGGAATAGAACGCGGATGCTGCGGATTGGCGCGGAGCATTTTCGTCCGCGTGGCTCCGCTCGCTCCGCGTTCTATCGGTTGACAAAGGATGCAATGTCCAATGGCTGAGACACACATGGCTGAGACACACATGGCTGATTTCCTGATCCGTTGGCACGCCATGATCGCATCCGGCGACAGCCGCGCCCTGCCGGAGATGCTGGCCGAGGATGTTGAGTTTCGCTCCCCCTTTGCCTTCACGCCGTATCGAGGACGCCGCGCCGTCGCCGGGCTGCTGCAAACCGTGATTCAGGTCTTCCAAGATTTTCGGTATCACCGCCAGTTCGTGGCGAACGACAGCGCGGCGTTGGAATTCAGCGCCTTTGTCGGCGATCTGTCGCTCAAGGGCATTGATCTGATCCGGCTGGGCGAAGATGGGCGTATCGTGGAGTTCGAGGTAATGATCCGCCCCGCCAACGCGCTGCTGGCGCTGGGTGCGGAGATGGGAAAGCGACTGGCGGCGTTGGGGATCAAGCCGTGACGCCGGCGCACCGGCGCAGGCGACGTGAACAACGAATCAGCTCACTCAAACTGCTTCCAATCCTCGATCCCTGCTGGCTCGTAACCGCCCCACTTGCTCGAAAACGATGACGCAAAGTTGAGCGCGTTGGTGCGATCCGACTCGCTCACCGCCTTGTCGATGACCTCCTGGCGACGTGCGGCGGCGCTCAAGTCCAGGTCGGCAGGACTGCGCGTCACCGCCAGCACGCGCACCTGGCGCAAGTCGCCGGCGCGGTAGGCGACGACCTCGCCCCCGCGCCGCCCGGCCAACGCCTTCGCCAGCGGCGTCCCTTCACCCAGCAACCCACGCTCGAAATCCGCCGCTGCATCGGGCACGACATCGAGCGTCAGCGCTTCTTCGCTGCCGTCGGCGTGGCTCAACACGACCTGCACGCGGCGCCCCACTCGCACGCGTAGACTCTCTTCCATCGCCTCCCTCCTTGACAGCATACGAAGCACGCGCATCCGACAGTGCGGATCATCTCAACCTGATCTCTGCTGCGTCTTGACCAACTCCGCAAAGCGCGCAAA
>DMDA01000027.1:165250-187215 GCA_003451595.1 Chloroflexota bacterium
AGCAGATCGGCGTCGTGCGGGCCGGGGCTAGCTTCCGGGTGATATTGCACACAGAAGACCGGTCGATCCGTAAGCCGCAACCCTTCGACGGTGCCGTCGTTCAGGTTGCGATGCGTCACGATCACGTTAGCAGGCAGAGTATCTTCATCTACAGCGTAGTTGTGGTTTTGCGCCGTGATCTGCACGTTGGTGGCGTCCACGTCGCTCACCGGCTGGTTGCCGCCGTGATGTCCAAACTTGAGCTTGTAGGTGCGTGCGCCGAGCGCCAGCCCGATGATCTGATGGCCGAGACAGATGCCAAAGGTCGGGATGCCCGTCTCCAACAGTTCGTGCACCGCATTGGCAGCATAGGGTACGCCAGCCGGATCGCCCGGTCCGTTGCTCAGGAAGATGCCAGCAGGGTGCAACGCCAGCACCTCCGCAGCGGGCGTTGTCGCCGGTACGACGGTCACGCGCAGCCCGTGGCTGGTCAAGCGGCGCAAGATGTTCTGCTTGATGCCGAAGTCGTAGGCTACCACCAGTGGTTGCTCGGCGTTGGCTTGGGGTGTGACAGCGACGCTGGCGTTGCGTCCGGCGGGCACCGGCGTCCACTCGACGCGCGTGCCGTCGATCCAGTGGTACGGCTCAGCGCAGGTAACTTCACGCACCAGGTCGCGTCCATCCAGCCCTTCCCAACTGCGCGCCAGCGCCAGCAATTCGTCGGCGGTGTGCGCGCCGTCGGTGCAGAGCGCACCGTGCAGCACGCCCTGTGCGCGCAGCCGCCGCGTCAGCGCGCGTGTGTCCACCTCGCTGATGCCAGGGATGCCGTGCCGCGCCAGGTAGTCGTGCAGGGTTGCGTTGGCGCGCCAGTTGGAGACGACCGGGCTGACCTCGCGCACGATAAAAGCCGTCACTTGCGGCTGGTCGCTCTCGACGTCCTCAGCATTGACGCCGGTGTTGCCGACATGCGCCAGTGTCATACAGACCATCTGCCCACGATAGGACGGGTCGGTGATGATCTCCTGGTAGCCGGTCAAGCTGGTGTTGAAGACCACTTCACCGACGACGGTTTTTGCTGCGCCGAACGCCTCGCCTTCATAGACTGTGCCATCCTGCAAAACAAGTAATGCGTTCAAGTGTCTGTCACCTTTTCTCCGAAATGAAAGGTTTACGCGTTGCAGACGCGCCTGCTCATCATCCCTGTTTCTGCTTGTATGCCAGCTTGAGCGGCTGCCACTCACTCCACTTGAGCAGAGTGCTCCAGCCGGCGGGTTGCACCAGCGGATGTGCGGCGGTCTGTGGCGTTTCGACCAGGTTCATCATGACCGCCACCTCGTCGCAACGGTGGAACTTGGGGCAGTAGATGCACGCTTGCCACACCTTCGGGCTGATGCTCCAGCGATCCACCAGCTCGAAGCCCAGTCGCACGAAGAAATTCTCGCGCAGCGTCAGAGCGCAAATCTGATGATAGCCGCGCTGACGCGCCAGTTGTACGAGATGGTTCACCATATGACCGCCCAATCCCTTGCCTTGTTGGCTGGGGTCTACAGCCAGCGAACGCAGTTCCACCAGTGTGTCGGTCAACGGCACCAGCGCGCCGCACGCCAGGATCGGCGGCGCGTCCGGCGGCGCATCGGGATCGACCGCCACCAGCCAGTCGCCGAGCGTCTGACGTACACTTTCTTCGGTGCGCGGCAGCATGATGTTCTCGGCGGCAAAGCGATTCACCATCTCGGTGATCGGGAGCACGTGCGCCTCTTCGGCCGGTTGGATGATGATGGGCATGGCTTCTATTCCTTGTGAAAAACCGTGCGCTGGCAGATGCGCGTCACAGCGCGTGCAAAATGCGCGTCAATCGCGCCACAACTTCGTGAATCTCCGCCTCGGTGATGACAAGCGGCGGCACCAGACGCAATACATGCGGTCCGGCGTTGACCAGGATCAGCCCTTCAGCGTAGCCGCGATTGACGACCTCCGCCGCCTCAATATCCAGCTCGACGCCAAGCATCAGCCCCTTGCCGCGAATCTCGATGATGTGTGGGCTGTTGATCTCCTCGAGCAGGTCATGCAATAGCTTGCCCTTGGCCTCGACTGCGGCCAGGAATGCAGGTTGTGCGATCCGGTTTACGACATGGTGCGCCACGCTCGTCACTAGCGGTCCACCCGCGAAGGTGCTGCCGTGATCGCCTTTGTGGATCGTTGCCGCCACACGTTGGCGCATCAAAATGGCGCCGATAGGCAGACCGGCGGCAAGCGGCTTGGCGGCGGTCAGGATGTCTGGAGCAAAGCTGTCGCCTTGTTCGCCGTTGCTGTAGCCTTGATAGGCCCACAGGCTGCCCGTGCGCCCGACGCCGCATTGCACCTCGTCGTAGATCAGCAGGGCATCGAATTCATCCGCCAGCGCGCGCAATCCGGTGAGAAATTCTGGCGTCGCTACGTGGACGCCGCCCTCTCCCTGGATCGGCTCGACGATGATAGCGCAGACGCGCGCATCCATCTGCGCACGTGCGCTAGCCAGGTTGTTGAACTCGGCAAAGCGCACACCCGGCATCAGCGGCTTGAAGGGGTCCTGATATTTGGGGCGCGGGGTGGCAGCCAGCGCGCCCATTGTACGGCCATGAAAGGCGTTGGTGAACGCCAGAATCTCGACCTTGTCCTCGCCGCCATGCGCGCGACCGTAGCGGCGGGCGAACTTGAAGGCGCCTTCGTTGGCTTCGGCCCCGCTGTTGCAGAAGTGCACTTTATCGGCGAAGCTACTTTCGCACAGCAGCGCCGCCAGCCGGGCGTGAGGCGCCGTGTGATAAAGGTTGCTGACGTGCAGCATCCCGGTCGCAGCAGCGGCTTCCATCGCCTGCGTCACACCGGCGTCGTTATAGCCCAGCGCGTTGACCGCAATCCCAGCCACGCAGTCCAAATAGGCGCGCCCCTCGGTGTCGTAGAGGGTGCTGCCTTCGCCTCGTTCCAACACAAAAGGCGCGCGCCCGTAGACGCCGAGTACGTGGCTCTGTTCTAGCTCGATCACTTCCTGTGCGTTCATGCTTCCTCCGAACCCTTCGTATGTCAGGCGTCAAACCTCACCTACCTGGCGTCACACGTCAAAACACGCTGTATAAGGACGCCTGAAACTCATCGACTCCCGATCACGCCCGTCCCCGTTCCGTCCTGCACACCGGCCAGATTGGTGATCACCGCCTGCGCCACACCGTTGCGCACGGCCTCGACTGCGCTGCGCACTTTCGGAATCATGCCGCCAAAGATGATGCCTTCCTCGATCCATTGTTCGGCCTGGTTGGCTGTCACGGCGCGCACGACGCGATCGGCGACCAGGATGCCCGGCACATTGCTGATGAAGATCAGCTTGATGGCCCCCAGTTTGGCGGCAATGGCGGTGGCGGCGTGGTCAGCGTTGACGTTGTAGCTCAGCGCGTCCAGCGCTCCAAAGCTCACCGGGCTGATCACCGGGATGATGTCGGCGGCAATCAGCGTGCGCAACAGGTGGTCGTCGACATCTTGCACCTCGCCGACGCGCCCGAGATCGCCGAGTGGATGCCACATCTTTTCGACGTAGATCGTGCCGTCATCGACGCCGCTGATGCCGGCTGCGCGTATGCCTGCGTTGACGAGCGCACGCACGATACGCTTGTTCATCAAGCCACTGAGCACCATCTCGACCACATCCATACTGGCTGCATCGGTGACGCGCAGCCCCTCGACGCGCTGCTCCTTCAGCCCCAACTTCGCCTGCAGGTCAGTGACGGCTTTGCCGCCGCCATGTACGATCACGGGCGCGTGGCCCTCACTGCGCACGGCCGCAACTGCATTCACCAACCCCACCAGAAAATCCGGGTCGTCCAGCTCATTGCCGCCGACCTTCAGCACGACGATGTATTGATCTACTTGCTTCTCCGTATCCATCATCTCCTCACAACGGGTTGGCATAACGGGTTGGCCGTCCTGAACGGCCTGGCTTCACGCGTCATTTCTGGATGAAGCCCCAGTCTTTGTCCTCACAGCAGACCAGCCGTCTCGTCTAGCCCAAAGGCAATGTTCATACACTGAATGGCCTGACCACTGGCGCCTTTGATCAGGTTATCTTCGGTGCAGACAATGATAAAGTCGCGGCACGCCGGGTCGCCAGGGTGGTCCGCCGTAATGCTGATGGCGCAGCGATTGGTGTAGACAGTGTGGCGCAGCGTCGCCTGTTGACCCGCTGGCAACAGGTGGATAAACGGCTCACCAGCGTACGCCTCGGCATAGAGGTTGCGGATTTGTGTCTCGGTGACGCCGGCAGGCACGCGCACGTACATCGTGCTCAGGATGCCGCGATTGGCAGGCAGCAAGTGGGGCGAAAACGTAAAATGGCAACCACCGTTCGGCGCAACGCCGTTGAGCACTAGCTCCATCTCGGCAATGTGACGATGACGATAGCCGATGTTGTAAGGGGTCATGTTCTCATTGGCTTCAACAAAGAGATAGGGCAGCTTGGCCGTGCGCCCTGCCCCACTGACGCCGCTTTTGCTATCCACGATGACGCGCTCGCCCAGCCAGCCAGCCTTGGCCAGCGGATAGAGACCCAGGTTGACCGTCGTTGGGTAGCAACCGGGCACGGCCACCAGGCGGGCGCCGCGCAACCGCTCCCGGTTTACCTCGCACAGCCCGTAAACAAAGCACCCCAATAGTTCCGGCGCGGTGTGCTCCAATCCATACCAGCGACGATAGGCGTCGGCGGAGTCGAGCCGAAAGTCGGCGCTCAGGTCGATCACGGCCAGGCCGGCCTCGGCAAAGGTGCGCGCCGCTGTGATAGACTGGCCATGCGGCAGACATAGAAAGACAACGTCCACCTCTGTTGCCCGCCCGTAGGCTTCCTCCAGCGTGATCAGTGTGTAATTCCACGGCACGGCGTGCACCTCGGAGAGGGGCTTGCCGGCGCTATTTTCGCTGGTGATCCACACAATTTGGGCGTGCGGGTGTCGTTGTAACAAGTGCACGAGTTCGATGCCTGTGTAGCCGGTCGAGCCAGCGATGCCAACGTTGATCATGTTACTTCCTGGTGCAAATAAAAAAGCTCCCCCTCTGGAGAGCTTTGTCAGGTCAATCTGAGCAGCGTTCTGCTCATGCCGCGCACAAAGTTCCAGATGCAATCATCCGGAGGGCTTCCTCTCAAACCTGGCGCGCGGGCGACAAACCCTTGATTGCTTTGGCGTCATCGTGCGCACAGTGTAACATGGGGGCAGGGGGGTGTCAATCTGCCCGCTAATTTTTTCACGTAATGAGGAGCGAACGTATGACGACAACAGTAGTGCTGGTGCGCCACGGTGAGACGACGGCTAATCATGAACAGCGGTGGCATGGCGCACTCGACGCACCGTTGACACCACGCGGCGAAGCGCAGGTGCGCGCCACAGGCGAGCGTTTCCGCGCGGCGCAGGCAACGGCGCCGGTCGATGCCCTGTACGTTTCGCCGCTGCCCCGTGCGCGCACCACCGCCGCCGCTATTGCCGCCGCCGTCGGGCTGGAGCCAGTGATCGACGATGGTCTGCGCGAGTTCAGCATTGGCGACTGGGAGGGACGCACCTTTCGCGAGTTGATGGAAACAGAAAACCTGTGGGGGCGTTGGGCGCAGGATCCGACCTTCACGCCGCCTAATGGCGAGTCGCCGGTCAGCTTTGGCCGTCGCGCCGTGGCCGCCGTGCAGCGCCTGGCTGAACGCCACCCGGACCAACGCATTGTGCTCGTCACACACGGCGGCATCATCAGCGCCGTATTGGACAGCTGGTTCGGTGACAGATCTGGGGATTGGGTGCGCTGGGACCCCCACAACTGCGCCGTCTCCGAACTGATCTGGGATGGGACGCAATGGCGCAGCGTGTATATCAACGATATCAGCCACTTGCCGCCCGAAGCGATCGTACCTGTGCCGCCGGCGTACAATCCGGCTGATGAAAAGGTAGTTCGTCATACCTCTAACCCTTCAGAGTAGCGCTTCCAATCGCTGCCGAACAGCGTCGATCTCATTCTGCTTGGCGGTGTGTCCCATGCCCGGATAGATGCCTATGTCTCTTGACTTACCAATCCCATTCCAGAATCGCTCAATCTCCAAGCGTCTGCGGCGGCGCCCACACCGGAATTTGCACCGGCTTCACGCTGGCGACAATCGCCGCGCGGTGCGGCTCCAGCCAGGGCGGCAGCATCAGCTGCGTGCCTAATGTCGCCGCCGGCTCGTCGACAGCGAAGCCTGGTCCCGCTGTCGCCAGCTCGACAATATGCCCATCCGGGTCGTTGGTGTAGATGCTCTTGAAATAGACGCGATCCATCACCGGCGAGACGCGATAGCCCGCGCGCACCAACCTATCACGAAACGCGAGTTGCGCCTCCGCGTCGGGCACGGCAAAGGCGTAGTGATGCGTCTGCCCGGCGCCCATGCGCACGCGCGACCCACGCTCTGCCTTGCGCTCGAAGTAGGTGATCAGCGTGCCCGGCGCCCCGTCGCCAACACCCCAATACCAGTGCGCCGAATTCGGATCATCGAAGTTCGAAGTCATCTTGACGCGGCGCAATCCCAGCACCTCGACGAAAAAGGCGTGTGTGCGCTCGATGTCCGCGCCAATCGCCGTGATGTGGTGCATGCCCTCAGACAGCGCCATATCTGCCGTGATCGTGGGTACAGGTTCGGGCCATGTCGTGGCGGCGATGCGCGCTTCGTCGCGATTACGCCCAATCATCTCTGCAGGTGGCTCACGATAGGCCATCCCCAACATGTCGGCGGCTTCATCCACTGTCCAGCCCGGCCCATCGGTGGCGATCTCGACGATCGCACCGTCCGGGTCGCGCAGGTAGATCGATGTGAAGTAATGACGGTCCAGTGGCCCGGTGACGGCGACGCCCAGGTCAGTGAGCCGTCGCTTCCAGCGCAGTAGTGTGGAGTACGTTGGCGTGCGCAGCGCAAAGTGGTGCGCACCGCCGATGCCTGGACTCCCCGCCGGCGCGCCCGGCCATTCGAAGAAGGTGATCGCTGTGCCAGGCCGGCCGGTTGCGTCGCCAAAGTAGAGGTGATAGCTCTCAGGCGCATCAAAATTGACGGTCAGCTTGACCAGGCGCAAGCCTAGCACCCGTGTGTAGAAGTCGATCGTGCGCTGAGCGTTTCTAGTCACAAGTGTGATGTGATGCAGTCCTGTAATTTCCATCGTTATCTCACCTTCGCTCGGCGAAGTTACACGCCGGCGCCCAAAGCGCCTGCCCGCAAGAATTTGATTGTAACCACAAATAGTTCGACATCAAAGTATTTTGGTTACACTTCTGATCTGTAGAACATGGCGGTTCGCCTGGATTTGGTGTGGTTACGCCGAGCGGGGGCGCAACGGATGCAGAGAGGGATGGGACACAAACTACAGGGCATAGTCAGCATCCCATCTGCGGCATTCTATGTTCCGAGTCCAGAAACCCGATGATTACTCGAACGGTTCAAGATAGCGGGCGTCAATGACTTCGCGTCCGCTGTCCGGTCGTTCCCACGCTACAAACAGGTTATCTTTGCCGTCCGCCTGTTTATAGAGCACCTCGAAGTAATAGCGTTCACCCGCCTCCAACGCAATTGGGCCGGTGGCTTGCTCCGGGTGCTTGTCATAGACCTCGGGGCCGGTCCAGTCTGGCGTGTAGGCGACGACGATCTTGTTGGCCGGATCGGCGTCGGTGCTGAGCGAGAGCGCACCGCGATCGTCGGCAGAGATGAAGAAGCGATAATCGCCGCTGATGGGCGGGACGAGATAGCCGCGAATGCGCACGCCGTAGTTGTCGCCGCTGCCGCGCGGGAAGGCCAGTCGCGTCAGTTCGACGATCTCCGGCGCATCTTGCTTGAACTGCGGCGTCTTGACGAACGCATCCAGATCGTTGCCGGCGACGCCTCTCCAAAGCTCGGCGCGAATGACGCCGGTTGCTGCAGATGCGTAGCTGCCTGGAGCAACGGTGGCAGCCGCCTGTTCAGGCTGAACGGACGTTGGTGCATCCCCGCTCGTCGAAGCAGCCATGACATCCACTTCAGGTGTCACCAGGGGCGCCTCAGCCAAAGCGTTTGCATCCGGCGACTCTGTGACTATGGCGCCCTCTGCATCTACATAATAAGCTGTCAACACGCGGTCGCCATCCTCAATCACGATGTCATGCACAGCGGCGCCGCCGTCCGACCAACTGTCGAACGTCAGGCCATCTGCAGTGGTCAATGGCGCTTCAATAATGCGTTTGGCATTGATGTAGGTCTTGACTCTGAAAGGCGTTGTGTAGCTACTGCCCGCGTAAGTAATGCGCAAGCCGCGCGGGACGCTATCGAAGGTGTAGGTCACTTCCTCCGCCTTGACGTCCACACACTCCTGGTCTTGCAACGCCTGGCTGTCGGTCACGGTGAGACAGAGTTCCAGGTAGGTGTTGTCGCCGTGATCCTCGAAGACAAACTCACCCGACGCGCCCGTTGCCTTGACTGCGTCGTAATGGATGTGTTCATTGTGATGAAGGATGCCTGACCAGGCCAGGCGTCCTTCTCCCAGGTCGCCGTCATCGGAGTCGCTGCCCCGGCCACGAAAAGTAATTTTCTCACCGATGCGGAATTTGGCGCCGTCGCCTGGCTCCAGAATTTCTGCGGCAGGCGGTTCACTGCCAACCAGGACTTCCAGCGCGTCGGTGCTGGTGCTGCCCGCTGCGTCGGTGACGGTCAACGTCACTTGGTAGACGCCATTTTCCGTGTAGGTGTGCGTTGGGTTGGCTTTGCTGCTACTCTCCCCGTCGCCAAAATCCCACTGGTAGCCGACGATGCTGCTTTCCGGGTCGGTGCTGCGTTCACTGGAGAAGGCCACCTCCAGCGGCGCAGCGCCACCGCTGGGGTCAACTGTCGCCACAGCGGTAGGTGGACGGTCGCCGCCAGGCACGTAGCGGATGCGCCAGAGGCCGCCCAGGATGATGGAGAGCGCGTAGAGCGCGTCGTCGGTGGCGGTAATCTGGACGATGCCGGGCATGTTCGTAGCGAACTCGTTGTCGGTCACGCCGCCACTGCCGTCAAAGGTCAGAAAATTTGTCACGCCACCGTTGAAGTCGTGATAGAAGTAGGCGCCGCGATAGAGCGCGGGGAAGGCGCGTCCCAGGTAGAGGTCGCCACCGATGGCCGCTCCGCGCTGTGGTTTCGTGGTGTGACGATAGCTATAGACGCCATGCGTCACCGTCCACTCACCGGTGCGGAAGGCCTCACAGTTGGCGTAGGTGGCGGCTTCTTCCGGCCCTTCATAGCAAGGCCAGCCAAAGTTAGCGCCCGGCCCGCCGATGTTGATCTCCTCCCACTTTTCGTTGCCCACCTCGCCTACAATGACACGCCCGTTGCGCGGGTCGACCGTAAAGCGGAAAGGGTTGCGCATCCCCAGCGCAAAGACCTTGGAGCGGTTACTGCCGGGGTCGCCATCGAAGAAGGGATTGCTCGTCAGTCCTTCGCCCGTGTCCGGGTCGATGCGCAGAATCTTGCCGTTGAGGCTGTTGATATCCAGCGCACGGGCGTTGCCCTTGCTGTTGACAATGCCGTCGCCCACTGAGACATACAGCGCGCCCTCAGGCCCAAAGCGGAGCATGTCGATCGTGTGGGCGGTGCCTTCGGCGGCGATGCAGTCGCGCACGGGCTGCCCGTCGGCGTCGCGACAAGAGAAAGGCTCGGCGTCGCCCTGATCGGGGTTGCCGACGTGATCGGCGGTGCTGTTCGTTCCCACCAACACGACGCCGCTGCCGGGTATAGCAGTGTTGAGATCGGCGGCGTCTGCGGTCAGCCGCACAACGCGCGAGACACGCGCCCCACCAGGGTTGCGATCCTTGATCTCCGGCGGGTCGTAGACGAAGGCGACGTAGACGTAAGGGCGATCCGGCCACGCCGGATCGACGGCGATGCCCATCAGCCCGCGATCGGCGGCGTCGTTGACCTCGGTAGTCATGTCAATGAAAGGATCGGCCAGCAATTCGCCGTTCTGGACGACGCGCACACGCCCGGCCTTTTCTGCAATGAAGATACGGCCATCCGGCGCCAACGCAAAGCTGGTGGGCAGGTTTAGCCCCACCACGACGCTCTCCTGGATGAAGCCGTAGGGCAGGTTGAAGCCGCCCTGCGCCGCTGCCGGGTGTGCTGCTGGGGTGAGCAGACCTGCCGCTGCCAGCAGCGACAACGACCAGCGCGCAATTAAGCGAAACGAAGTAGATGCCTGAATGTTCATGACTGTAGGTCTCATACAGATGTCTGGCTTGCCGTCGCAATCTTTCTGGAAGTCTTGAAGCCGCCAGGACGATCAGCAGGCTGCCGGGCGGGACAATACGTTTGCGACGCCATTGTACCTGGGCGCCTGGAGATTTGGGCAATGCGATGAGCAACCGATCATCATGCGCACGATGATCGGTTGCATTACGGGCGTTGCGTGGTGGGTAGGAAGAGGTGATGAGGCAGGGTCAGTTCGACCGTCAACAGCGCCGCCGCCATTGGGTCGCCGTCGAAGGCTTCCGCCGTGCGCCGGCCACTGCCTTCGACCAACAGCGCCAGCGGGTTTCCTGTTTGCCAGCCAGGCCGATTCACGATCTCTTGCACAATTGGCGTCAAGTCTGGGCTGCGCCAGCGGGCGCCGACCACCGTCCAGGCGGGAACTGCGTTCCAGGCGATGCGCGCAGAGGTGCGTGGACGCGCAGACAGGTTGTTGGCCTGCGCCTGGAAAGGCAGGGCCGCGTCACTGGCTTCGCCGGCAAAGATGAGCGAAGTTGCGATGTCGGCAGTTTCATCGACGGTGAACTCCAGATACGCGCGTTGGATTAGATAGCCCGGCGGCACGGCTACGTCCGTGAACCGCATCCCCACCAGTTGCGTCTCGCCAGGATGGTCTGGATCGCTGACGAACTCCAGATCGGTGCTGGTGAGCGTCACCTGATGCGTGGCCAGCGACTCTTCAGCGTCGTTCTCGCTGCCAGTGACGCGCAGGGTGATGTCGGAATGCAGCGGCGCAGCGGGCGGTGGATAATCGACTGTGCGCTGCACGTAGACATCCTGAATCGCGCCGGTGCGCGTCGCCAGCGTGTACGTCATGACCTCCGTTGTGGCCTCGATCAGCATAGCGCCATAGTCGGCGTTGTAGCGGAACTGGCTGCCAGCCACCGGCGCCCCCAGTGGATACAAATCGGCGCCGCCGATGCCGTTCACAAAGTAGACGATGCCATCGCGCAAAATGCGTTCATAGGTGTGATCATGCCCGGCCAGCACGGCTGTTGCGCCCCACGCGGCATAGGGCCACTGCATGGTTGGCGTCGAACCATGTACGGTGGACGATGAATAGGGCGGGTGATGCATGACGACGATCCGCCAGGGCGCAATGGATTCCTTGAGCGCGTTGCGCAGCCAGTCAGCTTGAAAGGAGGTGACCTCGATGCCATCAGGTTCGTGCGGGTCGCTATCCACTACAAAGACGTGCACCGCGCCGACCGTCACATCGTAGTAACGTTCGTTGCCTGGCAACGCGAAGTAGTCGAGTGCGGGATAGGGCAGCGGTGGTGCGCCGTGCGTGGTGCGCCAATCATGATTGCCCAGCGCGGGAAAGAAACGATTGCTGGTGGCGCCCGGCCCATAAGCGCCCTGATAAGGGTAGATATAGGCGGCGTAGTGTTTGCCGATATTAGCGTCGATGGTGGCGGCGCGACCATCTGGATAGTTGTTGTCGCCCACCGTGAGCACAGCGTCGGGCTGCCAGCCGGCCACTAGCGCTGCGACATCGGCCTCCGGCTGGCCGTCCATGCCAAAATCGCCGATGACGGCCAGCCGCGTCACCCCGGCGGCGCGCGGTTGCATGCTCACTAGCAGGGGGCGGCGCATCTCTGTCATGGGTGGTGTAGTCAACGCGTGCGCGAACATGATCACACCCATCAGTATGAGTGCGCCCCCGCCAAGCATTAGCAGCCAACGCAAAACCCTCATCACCAATCGTTCCCTCCAGTCCTTCAGGGCGTTGTTCCGTTTACGTCACTGGTGACTGATGACGTAAACGCATGACAATCAACAGCGCCGCGCCCGCCATCAGTGCGCCGAATAGAAACGTGGCGGTCGGCGCAATAGCGGCCCACAGCACTCCGGCAACCAGCGAGGCCGGCAACGCCATCAGGCCAATCGTGCCGTTGAGCCAGCCGTAGCCGACGCCACGTTGAGCACCGGGCACCAGATCGGCCACCAATGACTTGATTGCCCCTTCGGTCATGGCGTAATATAGACCATACAGCCCCCACAGCACCGCGATCTGCCACACCGTGTTGCTCAAGGCAAAACCCAGGTAGACCAGGGCATAAAAGCTCCAACCGATCTGAATGACGCGCAGCCGTCCGATGCGATCGGAAAGTTGACCGAAGGGTTGCGCAAACACTGTGTACACGCCGTTGAAGAGCAGCACCATCAGCAGCGTGGTAAGCACGCTGGCGCCGCGCGCCTGGGCCAGCAAGACGATGAACGCATCCGCCGAGTTGCCCAGCGTAAAGATGGCCACACCCAACAACGCCAGACGAAAGCGCGGGTCAAAGGCGGCCAGAGAGAGCCGCACTGGCGCTCGCGCAACGCCTGGGGCGGGCGTCGCGCGACGCTGTTCCTGCAGCCCCCACGCCAATAAGGCCACTGCCAGCGCCGCCGGGATCATCGACAGCCACACCATCATCGTGAAGGTGGCTTGCGTTAATTCCAGGCTGCGCTGCTGGCTCCAATAGACGACGCCAATCGCCACAGCCAGCCCGATGAATGCTCCCAGCGTATCGCCAGCGCGCTGAAAGCCAAAGGCGGCGCCACGCCGGGTGGCATCGATGCTGTCGGCAATGATCGCATCGCGCGGCGCCGTGCGGATGCCCTTGCCCAGGCGGTCGCCGAAGCGCGCGGCAAAGACAGTGCTCCAACTGGAAGCTGTCGCCAGCAGCGGCTTGACGACCAGCGACAGCGTGTAACCGCCGACGGCGAGCCATTTGCGATTGCCGATGCGGTCGGAAATGTAGCCCGACGCCAGCTTGGTCAGCGCGGCGGTCGTCTCCGCCACACCCTCGATCAACCCGATCAGCGGGGTTGAGGTCTTGAGAACGCTGGCGAGAAAGAGTGGCAACAGATAGACCACCATCTCGCTGGAGATGTCAGTCAGCAGCGAGGCGACAGTCGTGATATAGATGTTGCGTGGATAGCGCCGGACAGCGCCCGCCGTTGTAGCTGTGCTCGCTACGGTCGAAGAATCTTCTGTCATTGGTCACCTGTCTGCGTGAGCGGCAGCCAAGCGAGCACGCGCTGGATCATCACATCCCAGTACGCCCAAGCATGGTCACCTGGCCCGTCTTCATAGGTGAGTGGCAACCCGAGCGCCTCGGCATGCGCCTTGAAGCGCAGGTTGTCGGCGTGGAGAAAATCTTCCGTGCCGCAGCATTGGTATAGACGCGGTGGGGCTACCCTAAGGCGAGCGGCGCGCGTCGCCAGTGCATAGACGTCGTTGGCACTGCCTGCAAACTTGCTCAGGTCGCCAAAGACGCGCCCCAACTCCGCCGCCCAGGCCGGGTCTTCGCTGGCAGCGGCGTCATCAGCGAAATTGCGCAGCGCGCCCGACAGGCTGGCGGCGGCAGCGTAGCGCATCGGATGGCGGAGCGCCAGCTTAAACGCGCCATAGCCCCCCATCGATAGCCCGGCGACAAAGTTGTCCTCGCGCCGCGCTGAAAGCGGAAAGAAGCTGCGCGCTAATTCAGGCAGTTCTTCGCTGATGTAAGTCCAGTAGCGGTTGCCGTGCGCCATATCGGTGTAGAAGCTGCGATCAACCGCCGGCATTACCACCGCCAGATTCAGCGGCTCTACGTAGCGTTCAATCGAAGTGCGCCGCTGCCAGATCGTGTGGTCGTCAGAGAGACCGTGGAGCAACCAGAGTACAGGCCATTTCTGTGCGCGGCGCTGACCTCCTGGCGCCGGTTGCGGCAGAATCACATCCATTGCGACCGACAGACCGAGCACATGGGAGAAAAAGTTGACATGCAATAGGGCCATAATTACGCTCCATCGACAGTAAAGGCGGTGATAATGTATAAGACCCGGTTACTATCGATCCAGGCAGTGGGAATGTCAAGTCTGGACGAAGAGGCAGCGGATTCAGGGACGGATGGAACGGTGGACATACGCTGGCAGCCTGGCAATCAGTGATCTAGCGACTCGCGCGCAGCGCGTCCAAAGACAGTCCCGCACCAGCCGCACGCGATCCCGATGGCTGCACCAGACACAACGACAAGCAGACCCATCCCTGGCGTCAGTGGTGGAACGCCGGGCAACTGCGGCCAGAAGATCAGGGTGGCGGCAAGCGCCACGCCAGTGCCAGACGCCAGCGCAAAGTGCAGCGTCTGGCGCGCATCGGCGTCGGCAAGGCGCACGGCATAGGCCACATCCAGCGCACCTGCTGGCGCCAATGCCAGAAATTGCACTGCCGCGCCCACTGACGCTGCGTCTGGTTGTTGCGCCAACACAAAATTTGCAAGCGCACGATAGAAGAGCACGGCGGCAATCACCATGATCGCCACGCCTGGACGCCGTAGCAATTGCAGTGCGATCTGGCCGGCAAAGAGGGTAACGCCTGTTGCCTGCACTGCCACCAGCCATGCTGCGTCGCCGGTGGGCGGGTTGACCGGCAGCAACAAGGAGACGGCCACCGAGAGTTGCAGGATCACGCTCAACTCTATCGCTTGCAGGCGATGCACATTCCACGCGCGCACAACCGGCAGGCGCGCGGCTTGCCAGATGACGCCGGCCAACATTCCCCACACCGCACCGAGCGTGAGCACCGTGCGCGCCAGACCTGCCGCGCCATCTACCGCAAACCCGCGCACATCCATCCAGAGGAACCCGACCAACAACAGCAGTCCCCCAAGCGTGAGCAGATCGGCCAGGCGCCAATCGTGACGTGAGCTAATGCCGGCTGGCCGGGGACGTCGCCCGCGCGCGTGGATGCGCCACCACGCCCCTGCACCTGTGACGGCGGCAGCAATCGCAATAAGCAGCGCCTGGCGCCAGAATGTCGGTGACGCACCGCCTGCATCGCTCCATGCCTTGAGCACGTAGAGACTGGCAGGTGCGCCAATGAGAATTGCCAGGCGTGTTGGCTGGTTTTGGTTGCGTGTTCGATCGTGAGAAGGACACATAGGCGCAAAGTCAATGGCTGTGCAGCGGGCGGCAGGTATTGTTGGGAATCTGTCGCCCGCTGCCATACATGACATGTCAGCAAATGAATCAGTCGGGGATGGAGCTATGAATGATCGGCAGATAAGCCGCTGGCTGAATCTGGTCTGCCAGATCCAGAATCACGGAGCCACCCGTCCCCATCGAGGGATTGAAGGGCTGCGTCTGATTGAGATTGTTAGTCGCCTGGACAAAGAACTCATACAGGCCATCGCCATGCCCCAACGCTGCATAGTCGAAGTCGATCGACGTCGTGAGCGGTGTGGGTAGCGCCACTGCTGTCCAGCTGGTGGTGGCGCCGTTGAGGTCCGTATAGCGATAGCTCAGGTCAAAGCGCACGATCGTCGTACCCGGCGCAAAGAAGCCAACCCACTGCACCGGTATCACATTGGTGACCGGCGCGTTCGACTGGATGATCGGCGGATTGAACGGCAGCACCAACGCAACGGAGTAGCTAAATATCGTAGTGACTGCCTGGGCATTGGGGCTCCATGGCTGGACATTGCCCACGTTATCGACGGCGCGCACACGGAACTCAAGCTTGTCCCCAAATTGGGCGCCGGTGACCTGGAACGATGTCGCTGTGGTGTCGGCAATCAGATCAAACCAATCGCCATCGTTGCGACTCATCTGCAATGTGTAAGACGCGATGCCGGACAGGTTGTCGGAGCCGCTCCAGGTGACGGTGAAGTTGGGAAGGAAGGTGAACTGCGGCAGCGGGTTGACCGTGGCAACTGGCGGCTCCGAGTCAATGCGCGTCGAGACGGATGGACTCCACGCGCCCAGGTTGCCAGCGTTGTCGGCGGCCTGCACCTGGAACTCCACGGTGGAGCCATTTGGCGCCTCACGGCGGAAGCCGAAGTTGTCGGTCGATGTTTGATTGCGCCAGTTGACCCAACCGCCGCCGTTGACGCGGAAGCGCACGTTGTACCACGCCACACCGCTCGCCGGGCAGCCCGGTTGAGCCGGATCAAAAGCCGACCAGAAGACGCGGAACTCTTGCGGCGAGAAGGTGGGCAGGGCATTCATCGTCGCCACCGGTGGCGCAGTGTCACAGTTGCCGGTGTAGTTGACTTCGAGGAACGGCGCCAGCGCCGAAATCTGGCGCCCGTTGAAGCGCCGCCAGCGCCCCAAGGTGGGCGTCTCATCGCCGGTGATGAGCAGACCGCGATTGGGGGTGCCGCTGTCCCAGGCGCGCACGACGTCGGTGGCAGGGCCGCTGATCCAGCCGATCGCTGGCGGGATGCTGCCAAGCGGGAACGCCGTGCCACCCAAAAAGTTGGCATTGTTCCACGTGACGCTGCCCGCATTCCAGTTCTGCTGCATCAACTGGGCGCGAAAATCCATCGACTGGCCATCTCCTGGCGGGTTGATCAGTGTTTGGTTGATAAAGAACGCAGCGCTATTGATCTGCACATTGGAGGGCAGCGGGCTGAGATCGTATTGGAGCAGAGTGCGCATCGCCTGCGGGCCACTCTGATCCCAACCCAGATTCAGTTGCGCCAGACCGCCGAAATTGGTGTCCGGCTGGCCCGATGCAATGAAGGTCGCCTGCGACGCCGGCAACTGCACGGTCGCGTTGACAATGTTGCCCTCTACCGTGTAGTCAATCACGGCGTACTGGGTGCGGTCGGGCAGACCTGCCGCTGCCGCCGCGGCATCGGGCGCAAATCCATCCTCTCCTACAATGGCGCGGGGCACTTTGGGCGCCTGTTCCAGCAATTCGATCAGGCTGGGAGGCACTTCGACCGCCGGCGTCGCAGTGGCGCCTGCCGCCTCCTGTGCACGTACTGGCAACGCCGGCGCCAGCGACAGGAGGATCGCCACCAGGAGCGCCAGGCGCACCCCTCTGGCAGCAACGGTGCGCACTCTCAATACAGACACGTTCATGGCTTTCACCTTTCTCATAGATAGCACAATCAAACATCGTACATCTGATATCTTCCCGGAAGCTCAGAGCTTCCGGGAAGATGAGCAAAGTCTATTTGTGTTGTCTATTAGCCTTTCTTGCATTCTCCTACAACCATCCACCAGGAAGCATCCTGCTTCCTGGTGGATGGTTGTGTTAGCTCGGAGGAAGGATGGTTTGACGACTACAATGACTTATACGGCGCATTTATACAATGCACTTAGCGCGGCCAGTCCACAGCCTGGCGCAGCCAATCGGGCAGTTCGCCTGGAATGGCTGTGATCTGCGTTGCATCGCCGCCAGCTGCAGACATGACCCACAAACCCCAGGCGCCGCCGCGCTTGCTCATGAAGGCGATCTGGCGGCCGTCAGGGCTTACAGCGGGCAGACCGTCCGGCGCCGGGTCGTTCGTCAAGCGAGTGACAGCGCCGTCGGCGACATTCGCTCGATAGAGTTCCCAGTTGCCGTCGCGCTCCTCGCTCATGAAGACCACGGCGCTGCCATCCGGGAACCAACGCGGCAGCGAGTCCGACGCCACATTGGTGAACTGCGTACGATTCGACCCATCTGTGCCCATGGTGTAGAGGCCGCAGTTGTTGCCGGTCGGATCGCAGCCTTTGAGAATGAGCAATTCCTGGCTGGGATGCCAATCCGGGTCCTTGCCGAAGTCCAGCTCGACGTAGTTCATATCGTTGGGGTCTTCTTTGTCCACCGCCGGTGTAATGTAGATGCGCCAGCGGCGGTCGCCCTGCCGATTGCTGGCAAAGACGATGCGGTCTCCCGTGGGACTCCAACGGGGTTGGCTATCCTCGATGAAGCGCGAGAAGCGCAGCCGCCGCCCTGTATTTACATCATAGCCGCCGACGCCGAGTTTGTCACTCTGCTGGCTATAGAAGGCCAAAATCGAACGGTCGGGGCTGAGCGCCGGTTGCATGGCGTTGTTGGCGACCATCTCCGCCTGGGCGCCAGGCGTGGCTTGAACGGCGTAGATATCTTCCAGATCGTAGGCGCGATTGCCCTCGCGCAGCACGCGCGAGGCCGAGAAGAGGATCACATTTTGCGGCACCTCATAGGGTGCACCCTCCTGAATGGCTGGAGCAGCCTGTGGCAGCGGCGGCGCCGGCAGGATGGGGACATTTTCAGTGTTGTTGGCCTCAACATAGGCCGCCGCCACCCAGCCCTGGCCATTCGGCGCCGTAGGCACACTGGCCGCCCACCACTGACCATCGGCGCTGCGTCCGACGATTTCGCCTGTGGCACCCAGCGGGGCAATGCCGACAATTGGGTATTGCGTGCCAGGTCCCACGCGGATGTTGACGCCCAACGGCGCCGTGACGCGCCCGCTCGGTACGGTCGCAGCAGCGGCGGCAAATGCTACTGGCTCTGCCGTTGCATCTTCAGCCACTGGGTCGGGGTCAGCGCTGGCGGCTTCCGGGCTGACGACGACGGCATCAGTGGCCACGATGTAACGGGCGGCGAGTGCGCCGTCAGCCGTGCGCAGTTCGAGCACGCCGTTTTGGATCGAGTAAGTTGCCACCGCACCTAGCGCGGCAAGATAGGCGGCCTCCTGCTCCATCACACCTGCGGGGTCGGCGCAGAACATCATAGTAGTGGCAGCCATCCCGATCGTGAGTTTTTCGCCCTCGACTGTGTAGCTGCTGACGTAGTTGTTGCAGCCTGCTGAACCGGAGAGGCTGCCGTCCTCGCCGAAGATCGCCGTGATCTGTGTGCCTTCGATCAGGCCGACGACCGCCTCTCTGCCGTTGTTGATATTGGTTGCCTGCCAGACGACACCCTGCAAGGTAGGGGTGGCCTGCGCTGTCAGCGAAAGTAAGAGCACGCCGTCACCGTCGAAGAGGCTGAGCTGACCGTCCTCGACGGCGTAGGAGGCGACTGCGTCCAGATTGGCAAGGATTGCCTGTTCACGCGCCATCGTGACATCGTCACAGGCGATCAGTGTGCTGCCGCCTTGCGCGATGGTGAGCTGTGCGCCGTCGAGGGTGTAGCTGGCGAAGAAGCCGTTGCAGCCGCCATTGCCGGTGAGTTGGCCATTCTGGAAGGTGAGAATGGCTTTGCCTTCCGGCGCCGCCGGCTTGCCTTGCAGGTTGCGATAGCCGGTCACCTGCCAGGTGACGCCTTCCAGCGCCGATGGGGAGGCGGCGGCGATTTCCTCGGCCGGCGCTGCGGTGGGGGCGACCTCCTCAGCAGGAACTGCGGTGGGCGCTTCAGTGGGCGCTTCAGTGGGCGCTTCAGTGGGCGCTTGCGTTGCAACCTCTGTGGGCGCTTCTGTGGGGACTTCAGCCGGCGCTGGGGTCGGCGTTGCCGGTGCGCCGCCACAGGCGCCGAAGATCAGACTCAGCAGCGTCATCAGGCCGAACAACAGCATCATTCTGCGCGCTCTTGGGCGATACATTGTTTTCTCCTTGAAATCTACAAAGCTTGGCTATGCGTAGCAGTTACGCAGTTCGCCCACCTTCCCGGTCGATCAATAAGTGTTCTACAAATCGATTCAGTCATCGCAGGGCCCGCTTCCAGCCAAATGCTCCGAGGCGGCCACGATGTCACACTGGAGGCGATAAACCCGCGGCCATGCGGCGCGCGTCGTGCACGCCTTCACGAAGGCTTCACGAGTGTGCGGGATGGCGCCTTCTGCTTTTCTTTGTCGCTTCTATTCACGGCTTCACCGGGCGGAAGGGTGAATTGACGGCAGCAAAGAAGTACTGATCGTCTCTGATCTGGTTCTCAGCGCGCCAGGCGGCAGCAGCTTGCTCGGCTTCGTCGATCTCAGCCTGCGTCATCTGGTCGGCGAAGCTCCAGCGCTGTTCGGCAAAATGCGGCTCGGTTCCCTCGAACAAAGCATAGAGGAAGAAGCCGGTCGGATAGTCCTGGGCAATGAAAGCCGCATGGAAGGCGCCGCTGATGATGGCGTTGCGATGGCCCTGACGGATGGCGTCTGCCAGGCAAACAAGCGCCTCATCGAGAAATTCGTCGCTGTGCAGCTCGGCGTGCGTGCGCGCAAAGTCGTAGAAGTCAAATTGCGCTGGGGCATAGCCGGCGGCACATGCCTGGCGATACCAGAAGACTGCTTGCTCCAGGTTGCCATACTGAACCCCCATCGCCTCCGTGGGTTTATAGAGATTGGCAAGCTGACGCATCGCTTCCACGTCGCCGGCTTCAGCCGCGGCGATCAGCTCGGCGCTGGGTGGGTTGCTGAGCGTCGGGCGCGGCGAGACCGGCGCTCGCACCAGCTCCACGTCGGCAAGAAAGAGCGCGCCGCTGTCGCTCTGGTCGAAGACGAGCGCCACTTCCGCCACATTCGCCAGGTTGACGCCCGCAAACGCCTGGATCGGCACGCGCACCGGCATCAGCGGCAGCCGCCCGGTGAAGAGCGCGCCGAAGAGGTCGTCTGGCTGCGCCTCGCCAGCCGGATAGCGCAGCGCCGGTTCGTCCGGGCGCACGGCAACGCTGGCGGTGGCGCCGCTGCGGTCGGTCACCCGCACGGAGAATCGCTGTGGCGCGCCAGCTACGTTGAGCGGTGACAGCGGATCGACGGCCGCGCGCACGCTGAACGCATCGTACAGCAGCAGATTGTCAAGACCGATCGGCAGCTCGAAGCGCAGCGCGCCGCCCGGCGCCGCCCAGCTGACGACGGCATGCGCAGGCTGCCCGGGCACAGTTACCTGCGCGCGGTGGCAGTCCGCCAGTTCCGGGTTCGTGATCGATGTGTAATAGCCATCGGGACAGAAGAGCGTAGTGACGCCCTCAGCCGTCACCGCGCCGTCAAACGGGCTGACGGTGAACGCATCTTCGCCGGTGGGCGTCAGCAGCGGCAGGCGATGGCGCGCCTCTGCCAGCCATGCCGCCTGCGCCGCCTTGCCGTAGAGCGTGTCCGTTGCCAACGACGCTGCATCGCCGCCCATGCGTTCCAGCGCGGCGCGCACCTGCGCCGGGTCGGCGCTGAAGAGCGTGGTGAGAAAGTCGCCAGCGTAGGCGATCAAGAAGGCGCGCTGCGCGTCGGCGGCGAGCAGCGGGTCACAGTCGGCGCGATCCTGTCCAGCAAAGGGGTCGCCGGGCAGCGTGTCATTGAAGTGGTTGTGGTTGGCGCGTTCGAGCCAGAGCGAGGCGGCCCAGGCCTGCTGCTCTGGCGCCAGCCGCGCCGCCTCGAAGAAAACCTGGCCAATCTGATCGGTCACGTCGCCGTCGCAAGCCGCGTTGAGCAGCGCCATCGGGACGGGTGCGCCACCGGCCGGATCGACAAGAACGGCGGCAGGGGCGATCAACAACACGCCGGCAGCGGGTCCATAGCTTCGTGCTTCGCCATCGGTCGCCCACTTGCGCGCCAGCGCCACCGCGCGCTCTGCCCCGCGCGAGTGACCGAAGATCGCCAGCTTGCCGAGGTCGGCGCGCCCCGCCAGCTCGACGCCGAAATTGTTTTCACCGCCTGCGGCGGCTGTCGCCAGCGCATCCAGGTGCAGCGTGATCAGTTGTTCTAGCCGTTCGCCCGGAACGCCCTCGCCAAAACCGAAGGTGTCTTCGGCATTGGCGTTGATCGCCAGCGCCACGTAGCCTTGCGCCGCCAGCGCGCTGACCAGGTAGCCAAAGCCGCGATAATTGGCGCGCTCCACCTCTGGGTCACAGGGCCAGCGGTCGACGCCGTGCTCGGTCTCCGGGCAGCCGGGATGTGTGCCGTGCAGGATCAGCACGACGGGGTGGGGACCGCCAGTCGGCGGCGCCGCGATCACGCCGTTGAGCCGCACTGGCATCTCGCGGAATCTGCTGTCGGCGGGGAAGCGCTCTTGAATGATGGTGGCTTCACCCAGGTTGTACTCGACAGCGGGAGGCAGGTCGCCGCTTGCT
>DMDA01000027.1:187543-187697 GCA_003451595.1 Chloroflexota bacterium
TCGACCGCAGTGGGGAACATCCGCGTCAAGCCAAGGACGACGGCATACGCACCCGCCAGCGCTGTCGCCAGGATGATCACCCAGTCGCCCAGGCGGTTGCCAAAGAAGCCAACTGCGCCAGCGCCTGCTAGAATGAGAATGATGCTGAGAAAGC
>DMDA01000027.1:188022-188521 GCA_003451595.1 Chloroflexota bacterium
AACAGCCCGCCGGCAATGTGCAGCACCATCCGCACCAGGGCGTACCCTACAATCGCCAGCGCGCCGCCTGCCACCAGGCTGATCAGAATGCGAATCAGATCGGTCTGGCTGGAAAAAAGCCATGACGCCAGGCTAAACCCGACGACGAAAAGACCGACTGCCAAAGTAAAGCGGAACAGCAGACCGCCATAGACCAGCAGAAAAATCCCACAAGCCGCCAATACAATCCCCATCCAAAACATGGTTATGCCTCCTTATGTTTCGCAATATGGCATCCGTGATTGAAATTCAGCCGCAAAGTGGAAGCGCAATGAACACCATCACGGCGCCCATTGCAGCAAGCAACAATCCAGTCTTCCACGGACCGGCGCCATGCTGAAGATTGACTCCGCCAGCCGATCAATCGGGTCAAGCAGGCGATTCCAAAAGCCCGAACTCGACGTCCTTCGTTGCAGATGATGCGAACCGGTGCGCGAGCGGACTGGTCTGGCCGCGCGCG
>DMDA01000027.1:188786-189185 GCA_003451595.1 Chloroflexota bacterium
CGGACGCTGCGAGTGTAGCTTCGCCATCGATGATCTCTTCATCGGTGACAAACTGTGCATCGCCGATGAAGATGCCATCTTCGCTGACGCCAATGGCGCTGATCTGCATCCCTTCCGGTGATTCAGCGACGCGCATGACGCCGGCGGATTGCGGCCCGCCAACTGCGGTGAAGAGCACGTTGCCGCCAGCGTTCAACTGTGTGGCGATGTCCTCCTTGATGGCGTCCATAGCGATGCGTGCGCCTTCAGCCGCCAGCATCGATTGCAGAATGCCGACCCACTTGTGCTCAACGACGGCAACGATAGCCGACGAATTGGGCGTCAACGCTGAGCCAAGCTCTTCCATTGTCGCTTTCAAGCCGCTGCCCGCCGCCTTGCCCGCCAGCGCACCGATGGCGC
>DMDA01000027.1:189388-193553 GCA_003451595.1 Chloroflexota bacterium
AGCCCTTTGCGGCTGCGTCGCTTTGCGTCCTTGACCTTGAGCTTGCCCTCGGCATCCTTGACGACCACAGCCGCGTCGATGATGCCGATCAGCCCTTCCTTCTTGCCTTGCTTGAGTTCAGCCATGACTTCCGCTGCATGGTTCGGGTCATTGAAGGCAGCTACGATCACTTCCACCGGTGCATCATTCATTGTCGTTTCTCCAATCTGGTTGGGCGGATGGACTCCGCCAGAAGACAACTCATCGAGTAAATTGACCAGCCTGACGTGTGCTGTCAGGCGCGCTTACGCTGGCGGCTCTGTGAGCACTGGGCGCGTGCGCCAGTTGTAGCGAATGCTCAACAATCGAATCGTAAAGAACAGGGCAATCATGCTCCACGCCGACCATTCCTTGCCGGCGCCAAAGCCATAAGTCAGCACTAGAAACAGCACGCAGATCAAGATCACGCCCGAAACAAAGATCGTGCCCGGCTTGAGCGCAGCGGGCGTATCGCCCACCAGCAGGTCACGCAGGATGCCGCCGCCCACGCCGTTGGTAACGCCCACCAGGACTGCACCCGGCAGTGGGATGCCCGCCTGCAGCGACAATTGCAGCCCGACAATCGCAAATGCTGGCACGCCGATCCCATCGATCACATCCACCAGGCGATCCACGAGGATCATCTGGGCAATGCGCCGGCGGAATAGCCCCACGAACGCCGTCGCCGTCAGGATCACCGGGATATACCACGGGTTGCTGAGCACCGGCGGCGTCTGCTGTAGGAAGATGCCGTCGCGGATCAGGCTGCCGCCCGTCGACGCCAGCAACGCCACCACCAGCACACCGGCGAAGTCGTAGCGCTTATGCATCCCGACAACGGCGCCACTCACCGACCACAGAAAGACAGCCAGGTAGTCGAGCAGAAACGGCACCTGGAATTGCGGCTGATCCAGCATCGCATTCCGCCACTCCTGGAAGTTCAGTGCATCCAGAAGGGGCCGCATCACGTCTTGCATCGGCGGCTAGATACGCACCGGGTAGCCCGGACCAAGCGGAATCCCTAGCACAAACCACAGAATGAAAAAGATCAGCCAGGCAATCAGGACAACCACCGCAATCGGCAGCATCAGCGCCACCAGCGACCCGACGCCCGCACTCTTCTGATAGCGCTGGGCGAAGATGACGATGACCGGGAAGTAGACCATCAACGGCGTCAGCGTGTTGATCGGCGAGTCGCCGACGCGATAAGCCGCGAACACCGTCTGCGCCGGCACGCCCAGCCGGATGAAGAGCGGCACGAAGATGGGCGCAAAGATCGCCCACTTCGCCAGCGAGCCGGGCATGATGAAGTCGAGCACCACGATCACAAGGATGAAGCCCACCAGCAACGGAATCGCCGGAATGCCTGCCTGTCCCAACCACTCCGCCAGCGCCGTAGCGATGAGCGCCGGCAGGTTGGAGTAATTGAAATAGGCGATGAACTGGCTGATCATCAGCAACGTGAAGATCAGTCCGCCCAGCCCGCCAAAGGTCTTGATCACCGCTGCAATCACATCGTTGGCGTGTTTGTACTTGCCGACCGCCCACCCGTAGGCAATGCCCGGAATGAAGAAACAGAGCATGACGATGAACAGCAGGCTTTGCATGAAGGGCGTCTGACCGATGATGTCGCCGGTCTCCGGGTCGCGCAACGGTGCGCCCGCTGGCAACGTGGCGAGCAGCACGACAGCCAGCACACCCAGGAAGGCCAGCCCGGCCCACCGCAGCCCGCGCGCTTCCAACTTCGGATCGATTTCGTCAGCAGCCGCAGCCTGGTCAGGATCGCCCGCTTGCGATGGATCGTACTTGCCCAGCCGCGGCTCGACGACGCGCACAATCACGAACCCAACGACCACCGTCATCACCACCGCTGATGCCGCCTGGAAGAAATAGTCGGCAGTGATGGAGATCGGCGCGCCGCCAGCCAGGGCGATGGCTTCATTGGTGATCTCAAACAGCATGGCGTCATTGGGCGTCGGAATCAGATTCGCCATGAAGACAGCAGCCACGCCGCCAAAGCCAGCGGCCAGACCGGCGATCGGGTGTCGCCCCACTGCGAGAAAAGCCGCTGCCCCCAGCGGAATCAAGATCAGGTAGCCCGCGTCCGAAGCGACGCTGGACAGGACGCCAACGAAGACGATGAGATAGGCGATCAGTGGGCGCGGGGCGACCTTGACCAGCTTGCGGATCAGCGCCGCCAGCAGCCCGGCCACTTCCGCCGCGCCGGCGCCCATCATGGCGATGAGCGTGACCGCCAGCGCGCCAAAGCCCTGAAAGTTCGGCACGAAGGAGGTAAACAGGAAGCGGATGCCCTCGATGCTCAGCAGGCTGTTGATGGTGATGGTCTGTTCCTGAATGACATACTTGACGTCGACGGCGCCCGTGCCCGACAGCGTGTATTGGCTGACATCCTCATAGAAGTCGGGCGCTACTTCCAGCGGAACCGGCACGGCAATCTGTTCGGTGACACTGATGCCCAGGAGCGACAAAACCGCCGAAAGGACGATCACGCCGATCATCAGATAGAGGAACATCAGCACCGGATGCGGCACCTTGTTGCCCACCTTTTCCACGCCGTTGAGCACTTTTTGGAGCAAGCCCTGGTTTTCTGGCGCAGCAGGCTCCGGTGGCGGCGCCTGCACCTGTTTCTGATTTGGCGTCTCTTTGGAACCCGGCGCGTTCCTGGCGCGCGGTTGACTCTTTGCTTTTTTGTTGGAACCTGTTGCCATCTTGCCTCCGCTAAACCAGATCGATCATTGCCCGTTCACGACGCATCCTCACGCTGTCTCTTTTCCCCACAGCTGCGCCAGCTTGATGCACACCGTGGTGGCGCGCCCCATGTCTTGCACGCTGATGTACTCCAGCGGGCCGTGAATATTTTTCATCCCCGTGAAAATGTTCGGCGTTGGCACGCCCATCTCGGTCAGCCGCGAGCCGTCGGTGCCGCCGCGAATCGGGATCGAGAAGGGTTCGACGCCCGCCTGTCGGCACGCCTCACGCGCCAGTTCCACCGGGCGCATGTCCTTCTCCAGCCAGTAGCGCATGTTGCGATACTGCGCCGTGATCGTGCAGGTGATGCGGGCGCGCGGCTCGGTCGCCTGGATCGTGTCGCAGACCTGCTGGATCAGCCGCCCTTGCGCCTCGAGATGCTCCATCTCAAAGTCGCGCAGGATGAAGTTCAGCTCCGCTTCCGCCGCCGTGCCGCTCATCTGGTAGATGTGGATGAAGCCCTGGCGCCCGCTCGTCGTCTCCGGCGTCAGCGTGACGTGCGGTAGCGTGTCGATGATCTTGGCGGCAAGGTGCAGTGCGTTGACCAGCTTGTCTTTGGCGTCGCCAGGATGCGTGGAGACGCCCTGAATACGCACGGTCGCCTTGTCCGCCGAGAAGGTTTCGTAAACGATCTCGCCCAGGTCAGCCCCGTCGAGCGTGTAGGCGAAGGTGGCGCCCAGGTCGGCGGGCAGGTTCTTGTGGACGCCGCGCCCGATCTCTTCGTCGGGTGTGAAGGCGATGCGCAGCTTCCCATGCGGCAGCTCCGGGTGCGCCAGCAGATGCCGCGCCATCGCCATGATGATGGCGACGCCCGCCTTGTCGTCGGCGCCGAGCAGCGTTGTCCCACTGGCGGTCACGATGTCGTCGCCGATCTTGTGCGCCAGGTAAGGCGATTGCTTGGGCGAGAGCACCTGCGTCGGGTCGTCGGGCAGCACGATGTCGCCGCCGTCGTAGGCACGATGAACAATCGGCTTGACGCCACTGGCGTGAAAAGCCGGTGCGGTGTCCACATGCGCCAGAAAGCCGATCACCGGCGCGCGGCTTTCGATGGTCGCCGGGATGGTGGCGAGCACGGCGCCGTAGTCGGTCAGCGTCACCTCCTGCGCGCCGATCTCCTTCAACTCTTCGACAAGCAGGTTGAGCAGGTCGAACTGGATCGCCGTGCTCGGCGAGGTGGTCGATTTCTCATCCGCCTGCGTATCGATCTTGCAGTAGCGAATCAGTCGTTCTTCAAGTTCCTGGTCAAATTGTGTGCGTGTCATCGCTCATTCCCCATTCTCGTAGCTGCGGCTCGCAGCCGAACATCCTCGCCAATCCCGCCCCATTTCGCCCGCCAGGCCCCCACGGGTACGAACCGCCGCTCCATGCTCCGCTCCGC
>DMDA01000107.1 GCA_003451595.1 Chloroflexota bacterium
CCTACCCGCTTCGTCGGCAGGGTCAGATTGTGTATAAGAGACAGCCTCTACCGGGAAAGCCTGCGGGTCAAGGAGGCGGGGGGGGACAGCGGAGAGGTGGCGGTGACGCAGTCGAGCCTGGCGGCTTTGCTCAGCACGCGTGGGCAGTACGACGAGGCGGAGCGCCTCTACCGGGCCGGGTTGGTGACTGTGCAGAAGATTCGCGATTTGCAAGGCGTCGCCGTCTTTCAGCTTGGCCTGGCAGCGCTTGCCCTGCGCCGGGGGCCGGCCTCAGGAGGCGCTGCCGCTGCTTGAAGCCGCCCACCAGGGCTTCGTCGCCATCGGTTTGTCCAACTGGCTGCCTAACGTCGAAGCACTGCAAGCCCGTGCGCGCGGCGAAACGCTCACCATCGACGACCTACTAGGCCTGGTGTGGGCTGCCCGTCACGGCGACCGCACGGCTGGCGAGCGTGCAGGCGCCATCTGCACCAACATGCTCGCTATGGCTGACTGGGAACCCGTCGCCCGCGTTCTACAACGCGCCCTCGCTGGCGAAGACCCCAAGGACGCGCTCGCCGCCGCCCCCGAACTCAACGAAGAACTGCGCACCACCATCCTGACGGCGTTGTTGGCGGAGTAAGATGAGATTGAGAGATTGGGAGATTGGGAGAATTGGAGATTAGAGATTGGAGATTGGAGATTGGGCGTCAGGCGGATTTGCACCAATCTCCCAATCTCCCAATCTCCCAATCTCCCAATCTCCAATCTCCAATCTCCAATCTCCAATCTCCAATTCTCTCAATACAACCCATCCGTCAACCCCACCTCCAGCTCATCCAGAATATAGTGGCGGGCGGTGGTTTCCAGGCGCTTGTGTCCCAACGCCTTCTGCGCCATGCGCAGGTTGGTGCGCGCCAGTTGCGTCCCCACAAAGCGACGAAAATCGTGCGGCTTGACATCGCTTAGCCCGGCGTCGGCTGTGTACTTGCGCACCACCCGCCAGATCGCCACGGCGGAGAGCGGGCGCGGCGTCACTCGCTCCCCGCGACCGTCGAAGGCGGTGAAGATGTAGTCGCTCGCCACCGGGCGCGCGGCCAGCCAGGCCATGATATGAGCATGCGCTTCACGACTCAACGGCGCCTCGCGAAACTCCACATCGTTCTTGCCGCGCACCAGTAACACAAAGCCGCCGTTGCGGGCGCGCACCTGCGTCTGCTTCAACCCGGCCACTTCGCTCACGCGCAGCCCGCTGCTCGCCAACGTGCTCAGCAGGGCGGCGTCGCGCAAGCCGATCAGGCGTTCCGCTGGCGGCGCGTCACACACACTTCGCATAGCAACAGGTTCGATGCGCACGCGCGCGTGTTGCTTGATACGCTCCTTGAGCGCGGCAGCCTTCACGCCAGTGACGGCGTCGAACGCCGCCGCAGTCTCATGCGTGATATAGCCTTGCGCCGCCGCCTCGCGCAACAGCCGCTTGACTGCGCTCAACATGCGGTTGATCGTGTTGGGACTCATCGAAGTCTCCTGAGCCAGGTGGGTGCGCCAACGCGCCAGCGTCGCGGCGTCGAGCAGGGCGGGGGTGCTGCCCGCAAAGGCGGCGTAGGCGGCAAAGTCGCGCTGGTACATGGCGATGCTCGATGGCGCCAATTGCCCGGCCAGCAGCGAGGCATCGAAGGGCATCAGGTCGGCGGATGGTGGTGTAGCGAGTGCAGTTTGCATGGTCTTTTTCCTGGATGATAATTTTTAATTAAGCTAATTAAATCATGCTTTGGCGTCGCTGTCAAGCGCTTTGGCGATGTAGGCACGGCGGCGGCGTTGGGTTTGCGGTGGGATTCCGACGGAAAGAGCGTAGCGGATGCGCAGTCTTCGGTCCGAGTCGAGACCGGAGACTGTCCAATGTCGCCGGGTTCACTCTGCTACACTGTCGCCGGCAGCAGCATCTCCCAGACGTTGCCAGCGAGAATGCGTCAAAATGGTGTGCGCCGCAATTTTACTATACGAAATTATAGCGATGGCAGTTTGCGCAATAAAAGAGTCATTTAATTAAGCCTTTTATTCAGAAAACAAGAGGCAGTCATGTTTCGGACACAGCAGTATCAGCATCTCCCTGACAGGCGGCGTCTTTCGCGCGTCACTGCAGACGCACGCCAGGCAGTGAGACCGGGTCATGTCTTTGCCTGGGAATTTGGTGAATTGTTGGAGCATCACGACGGACAGATAACCGACGCAGTGGACGCCACGTCATACGCCATGTTTGCCTCACTCGATAAGGCGTTGGCGCTGGCGGGGTGAGGAAAAGGCAGCCGCTAGGCGCTGGTTACGGCATACGCAGCGGAATAGTGACGCACTTGTTTACTGCCACTGAAAACTCTCTCGATTGACAGCGGCGATCACGCCGTTGACGTTCTCCACCCACACACTGGCGTCTTCTTTACGTGTGAAGAAGTTGTGCAGCGCATGTTGCTGTGAATCGACGAGCACTCCCTGCCGCCCCTGGATCATGCGAATGACGAGCAGGCGCAGCGGCGACATGTCAGTGACGCCGGGATCGGTGCCATAGGCATCATAACCTTTGGGATTTACCTCGTTGTTGATCCAGTCACCCCAGACGCGTCCGACAAGTGCATTCAGGCGATCCTCGGCGCCGCCGCGCCGTAGGGCATCCGTCATTGTAGATTGCGTGACACCCAGATGTGGCAACTGAAATTGCCCCAGGCGTCCGGTCAGGTCGGCGATGAAACGGTCGCCCTCGTATTGGTAGGGATTGGACACCCAGGAGCTGCGCACGCGCTGGCGCAACTCGGCAGCTAGCGCCGTATCGCCGGACGGGGGCGGCGGTGGCGTGCTCGTCGGAAGCGGTGTGTAAGTTGGCTGCGGCGTGTAGGTTGGCGGCGGCAACGGCGTAGGTGTGGGGTAGGGTGTATTGGTTGGATAAGGTGTATAGGTCGGATAGGGAGTGTCCGTTGGACGTGGCGTTGGTTTTGGGGTGTTGGTAGCGCGCGGCGTCGGTGTGGGACGCGGGGTGTTGGTCAGGCGCGGTGTCGGCGTGACGGTCGGCGCCAGTGCAGTCAACGTCGCGTCGACGGCCTGCTGCTGCGCCAGTGCTGCGGCAACACCGGCTTCGATCTGCCGCTGGCGCGCCGTCGCTTCGGCTGCGGCGGTGGCAGCAGTGTCTGGCGTCGCTGTGAAGGTGGCGGTAGGCGGCGGCGTGGCTGTCGGCGTCGCCGAACTGGTGGCGGTGGACGATGTGACTGCAGGCGCCGGCGTGAAGGTCGGTCCGCCGCCGGTTGCACTGTTGTTGGCTACACCGTCGCCGGCTGGCGTGGCGGGGTTCAAGACCACCACGATCGGCGTCGTCGTTTCGACCGACGGAAGCTGCGGTGCATTGAGAAAGACCAGCCCGGCCCCAGCGATACTGAGCAAGGCGCCAGCAAGCAAGAGCGCAGCGATCACCGGGGTGCGGCGCTCTTTTGGCAACGCACGAGGCATAGAGGGGCGGGCTGGTGTCGCTGCCAACGGCGCCACACTGCCTGTCATCGGCAAGGTGCGGTCGAAGAGGGCGCGGTACATGTCGCCGATCGACTGGTAGCGGTGTTCGGGCTTGAGCTGCATCGCCTTTTCGATCACCTTGACGCAGCGCATAGGGATGTCAGCGTTGAAAGAGCGTGGGGGCGGCAGCGGCAGCCCGGTCGCCAGGCTGGTGGCGCTGGGCGGCGCCTTGCCTGTGAGCAGGGCGTAGAGCGTAGCCGCCAGAGCGTAAATGTCCGAACGTTCATCGGTGCCGCCATGATATTGCTCGATGGGCGCATAGCCGGGCGTGAGCGCACGCGCGCTGAGCGCGGTCGCCGTGTCGGAATCGACCTTGGCGATGCCAAAGTCAACGAGCACGTAGCGTCCGTCGGGGGTGCGCTTGATATTGTCCGGCTTGATGTCGCGATGGATGATTGGCTTGATGGCGCCAGTTTCGGGGTCGCGCCAGGTGTGCATGTAAGCCAGCGCCTGCATCACCTGTTCCACTGCAGCCAGCGCCTCGTCAACAGACAGCGGCCCCTGACGCCGCACCATCAACTGACGCAGATTGTCACCGGGGATGTAGTCCATCACCAGGTATTGCTTGCCGTCGGGATCGAAGAAGTAATCGGTGACCTGAGGCAGGTTGGGGTGACGCAGCCGCGCCAGCAGCAGCGCTTCGCGCTTGAACTGCCCCTGCGACTCCTTGCCGATACCCAGGTTTTCCTTGAGCGCCACCTGACGCCCCGGCAACCGCGTGTCGTCAGCCAGGTAGACCGCGCCAAAGCCGCCCTTGCCCAACTGCTGGCGGATGCGATAGCGCTGCTGGTGCAACTGTGCGCCGATCTGGGTTGTGGTCATGTACTACCTCCAGTTAGAGTCGATTTACATTACAGACAGGCGAACAGGCAGCCTACTTCTAACCCGGCGCACTAGGGAAGGGGTCCATCCGGCAGCGCGAGAGGGGGGGCGGAAGGGCAGCATGGTGGGGGTGGTGTTTTTTGGTCTTTACCACTCGCCGGCACCGTAAACCTATACGGTCCCGCCAGCGTGCGCAGGCGGAGGTAGGTCGGCTCCGCTTGCACGAGAATCAGCGCCCACTTGTAGGCGTCGGGCGCCAGGACATCGACCGGCTGTGTCACTTCGCTGGCGGGCGAGGAACGCAAGAGGCCTCTGCCTTGCGCCTCGGTTTCGCCGTTTGCTTTCCAGAAGATGATCTCGAACTCCTGGCCAGGCGCCAGCGGCGCGTTGGCCGTCCATTTGAAGAGCGTGGCCGTGTTGCTACTATGATTGTCGCCCGGCTGGAAGATCTGCGCCGAAGTCGGGCCGTCGGTTGCACCGTCGACGGGCGCCGGTGCAGCAACGGTGGCCAGGACGAGCGTCGCTATTGCGATTGGCGTTGCTGTCGGCGTGTTGGTCGGGCGGGGCGTGGACGTCGCTATAGGGGTGCTGGTGGGCAGCGGTGTGCGCATGGGCGATAGGATGGCGCCAACAACGGTGACGCCGACCGTAGCGAGAAATGACGTGATTGTGGTACTGGCGGCGGCAATGGTGGCAGCGTCCGGCGTGGGCGTCGATAGTACGGCGACATCGAGCGTCTCTACACCAATGTCGTCACGGGTTGGCAGCGCAGTAGCGGAAGGCGCCAACGCTGCGGCAGGTGCGGGCGTAGCGGTCGCTACGAACGCGGCCTGCGCGCCCAGGTCAGGCTGTGGCGCGCTGCTAGCAAAAAGCCACCAGACGCCTACCACGGAGAGCAGCGCCAGCGCGCCAAAGAGCCAGGCAAACGTGCGGTTGGGGCGCGTGGATCGGGCGCGACTCGGCGCGGGCGAAGTCGTGATCGGCGAGGTCGGGATCGGGCGGCCAGTGATGGCGCTGTACATATCATCGACGCTGGCATAACGCTCGCTGGCGTTGACCTTCATGGCGCGCTCGACGGCTTTGGCGACTTCGGGCGGAATCTTGCTGTTGTAGCCACGTAAGGATGGTAGGGGCGCGCCGGCAGCGAGATCGACGCTGCTGGGCGGAGTCCTAGCAGTGAGCAGCACGTAGAGCGTGGCGCCTAGCGCGTAGATGTCGGAGCGTTCGTCGGTGCCGCCGCCATACTGCTCGATGGGCGCAAAGCCCGGCGTGAGCGCGCGGGCGCTAACTGCGGTCGAACGCAACGTGGCTGAGTGCTGCTTGGCGATGCCAAAGTCGACAAGGATGTAGCGACCCTCCGGCGTGCGCTTGATGTTGGCGGGCTTGATGTCGCGATGCACGATGGCGCGGCGGTGGCCGCTCTCCGAGTTGCGCTGGTTGTGCATGTAGGCGACGGCCAGCATGACCTGCTCGATACACGCCAGCGCCTCGCTCACCGGCAGTGGGCCATGGGTGCGTATAATCTCATGCAGATTCTCGCCGGGCACGTACTCCATCACCAGATATTGGCGTCCGTCTGGCTCCAGAAAATAGTCGATCACCTGCGGCAGGTTGGGGTGGCGCAGATGGGCAAGCAGCACCGCCTCGCGACGAAACTGGCGCTGCGCCTCCTCGTCGTTGTTGAGATTCTCCTTGATCGCCACGAACCGCCCAGCCAGGTTCAAATCCTCGGCGAGGTAGACCGTGCCCATCCCCCCCTTGCCCAACTGCTTGCGGATGCGGTAACGATGCTGATGCAGATGACTGCCTGGTTCCAGACTCATAAGTTCGTTCCGTGATGTCGCTGGCGAAACTTGGGCTACTGATCCCAGCTGATCCGCTCGCGTATCCAGTCGTAGTCGCCACTGCCGTAGCTGCCATTGATGTCGAAGAGTCTACGCTGATTGCTACCGTCGGTGTTCATCACCCAAACCGCCCACGCACCGCTGCGGTTGCTGACAAAGGCGATCGCTGTGCCGTCCGGCGAGGCGTCGGCTAGGCCATCGATGGCAGGATCGGTGGTCAGTTGGCGTAAGCTACTGCCATCAAAGTTAACGATCCACACATCCCAGTTGCCAGCACGATTGGAAGAGAAAAGCACCTGAGAGCCGAGGTTGCCGGAAGGGATATCCGAAGTATTGTCTGTGACGCGCAACGGTGTAGTCCCGCGCGTGTCGGCAGCGTAAATACCGCACTTGCTGCCGCCAGCCCAGGAGTTACAGCCTTGATAAGCGATGCGCCAGTTGTCAAGGTAGACAGGATAGTCGCCGACTAACTCCTTGTCGCCGCTGGATAGTGGACGGGCATTGTCTTGCACCGAAGCATCGACCTGGTAGTAGATGCGTGATTTGCCGTCGCCAACTTTGGTCGAGGCGTAGACCAGGCTTTCGAGCGAGGGCGAAAATTGCGGGAAGGCATCTTCGGTATTGGTTGTCACCAGGTGCTGGTTGTCGCCATTGCTGCCGGTGCGAATGATCGTTTCGGCGCCGCCCCCCTCGCCATTGACGAGCAAATAACCAGCCGCCAGGTCAGGCTGGCGCCAGTTCGAGAACTCGTGAAGGATGCTGTTGCTCGCCAGGTCGTAGATGAGAGTGTTCATAGTGCGGCCATTGAAGCGCGTAAAGGCAATCTTGCCGATCAGGGGGCCGCTTGGCGCCGGGGCGGCCTGCACAACAGGGGACGTATTTGCAGTGGTGGACGCAGTCGTCGTGCTTGCCGACGCAGTGCTGCTCGTTGTGACTGCCGCACTGCCAGTCGCCAGCGCATCCAAATAAATGACGCCCTCGCTGGCAACGCCGTCCGGTGCGCCGTCCAACACCAGCGCCCGCAGCGACAGTGGCGGTGTCAGTTGGTCGGCAGTGGCGCCGCTGATTGGTCCATTCGGCCAGTCGCGGCTGGCGACCAGGGTGGCGGTCATCGGCGCCCATCCCGTGTGATTGATGCGGCCAAAGGTCAACTGCCAGACCTGGTTGGCGGCATCGCGCACCCAGGCGTTGAGGATGTGGCCAGAGCCGTCACCGTAGACTTGCAACGTCAACGCCTGCGCGCCGTTAGGGATGCGCAGTTCTGGTTGTGACAGGAAGACAACGTAGTTGCTGCTGCCGGCGCTGGCGGGAAAATTGTAAGCCAACGCCGCTGAAGCCGCTCCGTCCAGCACCTGTGCAGTGGATTGAGTGAGCGTGCCATAGGGTTCGTCGCCACGCCGCCATGATCCCAACGGTTCGAAGCTGGTGATCACGCCGCCAGCTGCGCTCGCAGCACTGGCTGGCGCAGCTGGCGGCGCCGGTTGCGCTGCGGATTGCGCCGGTCGAGGTGTAGCGGTTGGAATCCGCCGGGCTGAGGTCGGCGTTGGTGCGGCCGCCACATTCCCGCCGGGCACTCCGCTACACGCCACATTCAGACTCGAGTACGCCGCTGCGCCTGATAGCCAGCCTTCTGTGCCATCCTCCAGCATGACTTGCAGCCAGGCGCAATTGCCCGACTGTCCGATCACGGGGAAGCGCTGACCGATGGCGCCATTGGCGACGACCGGGTAGCCCGTGCCCGGACCGGAGCGAATGTTTAGCCCCTCGACTAGCACCTCGGCGATAGGTGGCACACGGCGCGGAGTAGGGGTGGCTGGAACACGGGTATTCGTAGGCAGTACAGTAGGCATAGGGGTGGTGGACAACTGTGCAACTGCGGTGCGTGTAGCGTCAATCTGCAATTGTAGTTGCAGCAGCGCGGACACCGTTGCCGTTGCATTGGCATCAGCGGTCGCGCCTGGCTGCAATGGGCCGTCTATGCGCGTGGCGCTGGCAACATCGATGCTGATGAGCGCCATTACGGCCACCAGAAGCAGGCTGATAGTTGCGATTCCAGCGAGCGGTTTGGAGAGCAGACGAAGCGGTTGCATGGTCACCTCGCATCGACGGTTCATGGGTTAGAAGGGGTTGGCGCCAACTCGGTTAGCATCTGAGAAATGGCAGTGGCTGTAACATCCAGAGGACTGATTGAGGGCGTTGGCGTCGCCTGCAAGGCAGCCAGCGCCGTCTGAATGGCCGCGGCAGTTGCATCCAGCGCCGCCAGGTCAGGAGTGGGCGGCGGCAGTACAATGGCAGGCGTCGAAGTAGGCCGTAGCGTCGCTGTTGGCGAGGGGGTGGCAGTTGGACGCGGTGTGGGCGTTGCTGTCGCCGTTGGCAGCGCTGTCAATGTCTGCGCCAGCGCCGTCTCCAGGCGGTGCGTATCCGCCGTCTGCGTTGCTGCTAGATTGGGTGTGGAGGTGGCCGTTGGCGTGCGCGTGGCGGTCGGTGCGGGCGTCGATGTGGGCCGCAGGGTGGCAGCCGGCAACGACGTAGCCGTAGGCGTAACGGTGGGCGTCGCTGCGCGTGTATGCGTGGCTTTGGGTGCAATGGCGGTCAGCGTTTCCGCCACCGATGTTTGCAGGAGATGCATGGCGGCAGTCTGCGTGGCGGGTAGATTGGGCGTCGCTGTCGCCGTTGGTGTGCGCGTGGCGGTCATGGTTGGTGTTCTGGTGGCGGTGATGGTGGGTGTGTGCGTGGCAGGAGCGGGTGGCGCCAACGCAGTCTCCGCCGCACGTGCTGCCTGAGTAAGTGTGGCGGCCAGGTCAGGTGCAGGCGTAGATGTTGGGGTGGGGGTTGGCAGAGGCGTCGCTGTTGCCCGCAAGGTAGGCGTCTCGGTCGGCGTCGCCGTAGGAGCAGGCGTTTCTGTTGGCGCAGGCGTCTCGGTCGGCGTCTCACTGATGGGCATATCGGTCGCTGCTGTAGCGGTTTCCTCGACCGATGTCTCCGCCGTCATCATTGCGTTCTCTGTCGTCAGTGTATTGGTGACAGCGGGCAACACATGGGCAATCTGCGCCAGATCGATGTGCAGACTGGCGACAACAGCCTGGCGCAGCGGCTCGAACGCGGCTGCCTGCGGCGCTTCGATGACCATACCCACCAGGTAGACGGCGTTCGTCCCGGCAACGGCGCTGAGCTGCAACTTCACTGGTTGCCCCAGCCATTCGGCATCGGCGGCCTGCTCGTAAAAATTGTGTGCTGCACGGCGTTGTACGGCGCCCGCGCCGTTCATCGTGATGCCAACATAGGGCAGTCCGCCCGCCGCAAGATATTCGGTCAAGGCCTGACGTGCGGCGGTGATGTCATCCGCCACCGGCGGACGCACCAGTCGCGTGGCAAAGATGCGAGCGATGCGGTCGGCGGCATCGAAGGTGTAGAGCACACCCTGGGACGAAGTTGTGCTGCCCGGCGTCCAGGCGCCGGGCACTTTGAGCCGGAATGCGCCGTCCTGCGCTTGAAATACATCAAGCGCTATGGCGACAGCTGCGTCAGTCGGTGTGATCCACTCTGGCGCATAGAAAAAGATCGCCGTCGCGGCTGCGACGGCAACCAACAATGCCCCCATGCCAAAGACGAGCGCGCTGCGACGACGCGGTGGCGCCACCGCCACCTGGCTTTGTGAGGCGGTCGTGACCAACATGCGCTCTTGCACGGCGCGCAGTTCACCGCTGGAGGGCGTCCAGGTCAGACCCTTTGCCAGCGCCTGGGCAAACTCGCCAGCAGTAGGATAGCGAGCGGAAGGCGATTTCGACAGCACCTTTTTGAGTGCATAGATTACGCCGGGAGGCAGCGCCGGGTTGATTTCTTCGGGCTGTAGCGGAGGTTCATAGACGATCTTGTGCAGCAGGGCGGGCTGGCTGTCGGCTTTGAAGGGCATCACGCCGGTAAAGAGCGAGTAGGCGATCACGCCCAGGCTGTAGATGTCGGCGCGGCGGTCGACCTCACTCCCGCGGGCTTGTTCAGGCGCCATGAAAGCCGGCGTGCCGACGGTGGTGCCGACGATGGTATAGGCAGTGTGATCCTCGTCGATCAGCTTGGCAACGCCAAAGTCCATGAGCAGGGCGTTGCCGTTGCGGTCGATCATGATGTTGCTGGTCTTGATGTCGCGGTGGAGCACGCCCAGGTTGTGGGCGTAGTCCAATCCCTCAGCCACCTGGCGAATGATTGCCACCACGTCGGCGGCAGGCAGCAGCGTGCGCTGTGTGCGTAGCAGATCGGCCAGCGTCTGGCCCTCGACGTACTCCAGCGCCAGGAAGTGATAACCATCGGCGGCGCCGGTGTCGAGCGTGCGCACGATGTGGGGATGACGCAGGCGTGCGGCGCTCTTGCCCTCCCGTTCGAAGCGCTGCAAGTAGCGTTCGTCGTGCGCCAGGTGGGGCGGTAGCACCTTGAGCGCCACGACAGTCCCCGTGCGCGCATCCACGGCGCGGTAGACTACAGCCATGCCGCCGCGCCCGATTTCCGCCTGGATACGATAGGGGCCGATCTGTTGGGGTGTGGTCATAAGTGCGTCATCGCTTTAGAGTTGTTTTCAACAGCACTGCTTATCGTGATCATGGAATTGCCAGGTCGTCACAACGACGGACAGTCGATGGGTTCCTGTTCTCATCATTACTACAGATCTCGACTTTGTCGACAAAGTAATTGCTGTTGATTGACCCATTGAGTTCCGTCCAGAAAGTAATAACGGTCGATCTGCCCTCGAAGCCTGAAAGGTCGATGAATCCTCGCTTCCATCCGAGACTGTTGTTGCGTGTCAATTCGTGAGATACGCTCTTCGGCTGTGCACCGTCGGCTGTGATACGCACCTCAGCTTTGTCCCTATTTGGTGTACTCTCTGCAGAGTCGACCCTATAAAGATAGGTTACCCCTAGCGAATCATAGCCGGCAGGCAGCTCAATCGTCTGGCTCAATTCGTGGGTTTGGTTGAATGCCCCACCCAGCCACGCAACATAGACGCCATCAGGAGATAACGGATACTGGTTCTCACGTTTGAGGATTAGATTTGCAATCGACTCGCTCCACCCGATCCCTGCACCATCCTCGAAGTTATAGTTCACAAACTGGTTTAGTAGTTGTTTCTTTGCTTTGCTGACGGAAGGAAAATACAAAGTTGGGGGAGGCTCAACGAGTAAGACGGCAATGGTGCTTGTTGTCAACGGAGTAGGCGTCAGCACCCATCTATTCTCTATTTCATAAAGCTCCACCATGCTCGTTAGTGGTGTGATCGCCGCAACGGTTGGGCTACGCGCCGCGTAAGTAAGCGTGTACGCGCCACCGTACTCGACATCGACCACCCACGTAATTTGATTACCTGATAATAACCCGGTATCGCCATCTGCCTGGATCGAGCCATCGATTATCGTCAGGCTGAGCGGCACCGTGTCGGTTACACCAATGCGCGCCGTATAGCTCAGTTCAGTGGTGTTGCGGAAGGAGACTGTATAAGTGACAATCTCTCCGCTATAGGCTCGTCCGATTCGTCCCGTTTCAGAACGAACTGTCTTCTGCAACGGTTGTAATGGCGGGATTGTGCCTCCTGCCCCATGTTCATCTGCCATTACGGCAAAGGCATTAACAAACAGCATCCATATCACAACTCCTCCTAGCCACACGCGCAAAACTTGTTTCAGACAATTCATGGTGATGCTCCCCATCTTGGAAAATTCTAAATATCTATTCTTCATTAATTATTAGTCGGTTGACGGTGGGGGGTTCGGGGGGCATGGGGTTGGTGTTTTTTTGGTCTTTACCACTCGCCGGCACCGTAAACGTATACGGTCCCGCCAGCGTGCGCAGGCGGAGATAGGTCGGCTCCGCTTGCACGAGAATCAGCGCCCACTTGTAGGCGTCGGGCGCCAGGACATCGACCGGCTGTGTCACTTCGCTGGCGGGCGAGGAACGCAAGAGGCCTCTGCCTTGCGCCTCGGTTTCGCCGTTTGCTTTCCAGAAGATGATCTCGAACTCCTGGCCAGGCGCCAGCGGCGCGTTGGCCATCCATTTGAAGAGCGTGGCCGTGTTGCTACTATGATTGTCGCCCGGCTGGAAGATCTGCGCCGAAGTCGGGCCGTCGGTTGCACCGTCGACGGGCGCCGGTGCAGCGACGGTGGCCAGTCCCGACGGCAATGCACCAGCCGTTGGCTGGACGAGGATGGGCGTCGGCGTTGGCGTGTGCGTCGGGCGGGGCGTCGATGTTGCCATCGGCGTGCTGGTGGGCTTTGCAGGCGATGGGGGGGCCGATCTCGTCGCATCTAGCGTTGGCGTGGGGAGCACTGTCGCGGCAGACTGTGTCGCCGCCGCGGCTGTCAGCGTCATTTCGGGTGGAATCGAGGTTGGTGCGCCTTCCGTTCTGGAGGGACTCTCTGGTGCCTGAACAAGTGGGGTTGATGTCATGGTGGACTGCACTTTACCCGATTCTGCCGACACAGTCTCTGAGGCAGTCTCTGAGGCAGTCTCTGAGGCAGCGATTGACGCTACTGACAGTGTTTCGGTTGCAACTGCCGTTGCCGTCTCGGTGGGCTGCGCTTCCGTCGGGATTTCAGTGGCGACTTCAGTCTTTGTCACTACGCCAGCGTCGGCCACTGCGCTGACGGTTTGTGTGAGCACCACAACGTCCGTGGGCGCCACAACTGGCGCTGGCGTGGCGCTAGGGCGCATGAAGATGATGACCGCCAGCAGCACCAGCAGCGCGCCCGCCAGCACCAACAATAGTTGTGGGCGTCGCGAGGCGCTGGCAACGGCAGCCACCGGCGTGGCGGCGTCAGCCGTCGTCCACAACACGACAGTGATATTGTCCGGCTCGTCGCGCTTGACGGCCTCGTCGATCATCGACTTGACAGCCTTTTCTGGGGCAAATTTGGTTACGGCGGCTGCAATCTCCCCATCGTTGATCTTCCCGTAGAGACCGTCCGAACAGAGCAACAGCGCGTCGCCGGGACGCAGCGTCAACACCGTGTCGTTGGCGCGGCTCTGCTGGCGCCCCACCTCGGTCTCGTCGATGTCTACGGCTGGCTTGGCGGGGTCGAGGATGCCCTGGTCGATGCTGATGCCGCGCGCATCGCCAAGATAGCGCAGGATGACGTGCCGGTTGGGGTGGCTGACGGCCTGCTCGCGCGTGATGCGCCCTTCCTCCAACGCCTCTTGCACCCAGGTGTGGTCGCGCGTCAACTGATACGCTTTGCCGTCGCGGATCAGGTAGGCGCGGCTGTCGCCCACGTGCATGACCATCACCTGGTCGCCATCGACGGCGGCGACGACCAGCGTCGTGCTCATGCCTTTGAGGTCGGGGTCCTTGCGCGCGGCTTCCAGAATCTCTTGATTGGCGCGGTGGATGGCATCGGCCAGGCGGTCGCGCAACGACTTGGCACCGCTGCGCCCGTTCGTCTGTGTCGGCGTCTGCAGGCTTTGCTGCAACACGCGCACGGCGATGTCGCTGGCGCGCTCGCCGCCATGCGTGCTGGTCACGCCGTCGGCGACGACCAAAAACTGCACTGGCTGGCTGTTGTCACCTGGGCCAGTGAAGGCGACAAAACGGTCTTCGTTGGGCTTGTTGCGTGCGCCGTTATGCGTCCCCGCCTCGACCCGCGTCGGTTTGCCACGAAAAGTGACGCCCTCGAATGTCGGCATTGGCTGCTCCTCCCTCTCACTTGCGATAGCTGATCGTGCGCACGTCGCTGACCAGGGTGCGAGTTGTGGTTTTGTAGGATTGACAATCGTCGATCAGGAGCACCCCCCACGAATAGGTTGCGCCAGCGTCAAGCCATTCACTGCTGGCTTCGTACTCGGCGTTGAAGGTGCGCTCGACGCTGATGCTGGGGCCGGCGCCTACAATTCCGTATCCCTGGGTGGCGCTTGCTGGGCTGCGCCAGAAAACTATCTCGAAGCACTCTTTGTTTTGTAAGGGGCGACTGGCGATCCAGCGGAAATTGATCGTGCTGTTGAAGTCGATGTTGAAGCCGTTCTCGGGCTTCTGCAACGTGACCTGCATGGCGGCAGGAGAAGCGGCGTTGATAGTTGTCGCTGCAGCGGTCGTTGTAACGACTATAGGACGGGGGGTGGGGGTGCGCGTGGGGACGCGCGTCGACGTGACCACCAGTGGCGTCGAAGTTGGCGTGTCGCCAGCGTCGGTGTTCTGCATCGGGATTGGCGTCACGAACTGCGTGGCGGTCGGCGTCATGGTCTGGACTTTGGCGGTGGCAGTCGCCATCGAAGTTGCGGTCGGCGTACGCGTGGCGGTGCGCGAAGCGGTAACCGTAGGTGTGTCGATCGGCGTCGATGTGGGGCGTTTGGTGGCAGTCATGGTTGGCGACTTTGTGGCAGTTGGTGTGTTGATGGCGGCGGCAACTTCAACGCCGCCGCTCGAAACGCCCGGCGCCTGCGTTGGAGCAGGCATGGCTGGTCCTCCCGTCTGGAACAAGCTGATGAGGAGCAGGACACCTACCAGCATGATGGCGCTGGCAATGCCAGCGCCGGTCAACCACAATCTCCGACCGATAGGGCTTGGCAATCGTCCGGGTGTGGCGCCTGGCGCAGCGCCAGGCTTACGGACATATTGTCGCAGGCTGCGCACTGCTTCGGTGAACTGACGCGATGAGATGCGCTCAGGGATACGCTCGGCGGTGGCGCCGGCAAGCAGACGGTTCAGCCCGTCCACCAATTGCGTTGGCTGCGCAACAGAGGGATCGCCGCTTACATCGTCTGGCGTCAGTGGCGTCCAGGAATGACTGCCGGGATGATCGAGTTCAGGCTTGCGACCGGTGAGCATGGTGTAGAGCACCAGCCCGGCGGCGTAGACATCCCACGAGGGATCGACCTCGATCTTGCGACCGACGCGCAACGCTGCGTGCAGCTCCGGCGTAATCCAGCGCGGCGTGCCGGAGGCGATCTGTGGGCCATCCGACGGATTCTTGGCTATGCCAAAGTCAATCAGGATAGGACGGGTAGCATCGGTCAATCCATAGCCGGCGGGGCGTTCGTGAAAGAGGATGTTGCGGGGTTTGATGTCACAATGCACGCAGCGATGGGTATGTAAATAGGCAAGGGCATCGCCCAGTTGCTCGGCAATCTCTAGCGCCAGCGACGCTGGCAGTTTTTGCCGCTCGTTGAGCAGCGATTGCAGGTCGCCGCCAGGCAGGTAGTCGGTGACCAAGAACCAGGGATTACCCGGCAGGTTGGAGCGGGCGCGGTAGATGGGCTGGCGCGACGCTTCGCGCTCGGCCACTGTGCGCAGCCGGATAATGTTGGGGTGCTCCAGCTTGCCCAGCCACTTTTCTTCATTTTCAATGGCGCGCTGGTTGGTCAGGCTGTATTGCGTGTCGCTCATGCGGGCGATCTTGATGATCACCAGGTTGCCCGGTGACGCTGTGCTATCGCGAGTGACCTCGCTTGCCAGCCAGAGCGTGGACATGCGCGTCTCATCGAGCTGGCGTGATGGGCGATAGCGATACGGGCCTAGATTGAGCGTCGATGCCGTCATAGGGACTCTGCCGGCCTCCTGTTTCGGGAAATTCTACACCTCTGGCGGTGGTGTGCCTGGGGTTGGTCGGCGCCTGAATCACACCGCCAGAGGTTGTGTGTTGGACATCAAGCCTTGCCCTGTTCGGGCTGGTCATTGAGTTCGAAGCGATAACTGACAGTGTTGAAGTTGATGATGTCGTTGTGGTGCAGTTCCACCATGTCATTGACGCGTAACTTACGCCGGTTGACGTAGGTGCCACCCGAACTACCTTCATCTTTGATATAGAACTTCCCGTCTTCTTTCTCCACAATGGAAGCATGCAGCCGCGAGACGCGCTGATCGTCGATGATGACGTCGCAATATGCCTGTTTGCGCCCGATGCGCACCTCGCGCCCCCCTTCGATGTCGAGTTTGGAAGGCAGGTGATCGCCGCCTTCCACATAAATTAGCGAGGCTGGTGAGATAAAGTTCACCATGACTTGAGGCTCGGTAGCGTCTTCGGTCAGCTCGTAGGCGGTCTGCTCGACCATCGTCGGCTTGCTATCAAAGGCGGTGGAATCATACGCTGCTGCTTCCGTTGCTCTGGTAAAGACATCTTCTGCCGGTTGCTTGCGCCGTATCAGCATGACGACGGCAGCAATGATGAGCAGGAAGGGCAACAAGGCGACGGCAATCGTCAGTGCATTCACTGGGAGCAGGCGCGTGCCAATGAAGAGGACGTTGCCCCCTGTGGGTAGTGCTCCGTAGCCAAACAGCCCGATCCCCGGCAGCGTGATCGAGAAAGCCATCGTCGGCGCCACAGGCGCAAGTTCAACAATGCCATCGCTGGCTGGAATCGTTGCCTCCCCTGGCGGCTGGATGGTAGGGGCGACCGGCTCTGGTGTGGGGGTAGGCGTGGGTGTAAGAGTGGGCATTGGTGTTGGCGTTGGCTCTGGACGTACGACCTGGATCGAGAAAGAGACCGGCGCCGATTTGCCCTCCATGCCTAGTTCATCGACGACGAAGACGCGCACTGTGTACGCGCCGTTATCCAGCAGATCGACTGGGAAATCGACGGCGCCAAAAGGTTCAGCCTCCTGAACGACGGAGCGTCCGCCGACTTCGTACTCGATGCGCTGGATCGCACGCGGATGATTGTCGGGCCAGATGATGTTGACCTGGATAGGCAGGGTGTTCGGCATGATGTCGAGCAAGGGCGTGTCGAAGGCGTCTGCCATGCGCACAAGTTGATATTCTGGCGGGGGACTCAAGACCTGGACGCCAGGAGGACGGACATCGATGGCAGGGAAGTCAGCTCGCGCTGTCAATTGCCGTCCGTCTGGGTAAGTCAACGCCAGTCCAACTTCGCGCGGCTGTGGCTTGGTGAGGCGATAGGCGAAGAACTGCTGCTGTCGTTGGGCGCCAAGTTTCTTCCACAGCGCTTCGACATTGGTGATCAGTTCGGGTGTACTGTAGTCCCAGTAGGCGCCGCCGGTCTCCAGTGCAATTTGTTCCAGATTGCGGCGGCTGGCAGCGTTGCGCGCGTCACCAATCATGACGGTTTCGATGGTGACGCCCAAGCGCGCCGCCTTGCGCACGATGGTCTCCAACTGCTGAGCGCTGACGATGTCGGTGCCGTCCGAAAGAACCATCAGCGTACGGCGCAGATTCGAAGGCGTCGCCGAAGAAGGAAAGCGGTCGAGAGACTCACTGATCAGGCCAAAGAGCGGTGTACTGTTCGGCGCCTCGGTGGGTGCATCCATCCGCACCAGATTTGCCATCCCCTGATGATCCTGCGCCCAGTCCGAGACAAGGCGTAGCGTCCCATCCTGCAGGTTCACCGAGAAGGCTGCCAACCAGTCTGTCTCTGCTGAAAGCTGCGCTACGCGGAAACGGTCGGCTGCATCAGCCAGTTCGTTGTAGCGCGGCAGCACATTCTTGGATAGATCGAACAGGATTCCTACCTGTACGCCAACATCTATCGGGCCGCTCTCCAGAATTGGCTGGGCGACGTTGTCCTCGGTCAATGTAATAGGCAGGTTGGCGAGAGCATCGCCCAGATTGGCGCCGTAAGCCGTGACGCGGATCAGCGGTAAGTCGCGCGCGTCGACGCCAGTGATGGTGAGAATTGGCTCGGCGGTGTCCTGCGCCTGCGCGCCTGATCTGGGCAATAGCGGCGCCAGTGCACTAGTAGAGATCAGCAGCAGGATCAGTGTAAAACGGCTTAAGTAGTAGATGCCATCACGTGCTATGCGGAAGGGGAAGCCCATCATTGACACTCCCGGGGTAGGCAAAAGAGCCGGCGGAATCGATTGTTTCCAATGAAAGTGGCTGCGCTGGAAATAAGATGTTGTTGATTATACACCATAATTCGTCATTTTTCACCTGCATGCGGATTGTCAGGATTGTCAGGATTGTCAGGATTGTTATCATCTTTAGTTTCCGGTATTTTGTAGCTGTCTCTTATACACATCT
>DMDA01000116.1:0-1110 GCA_003451595.1 Chloroflexota bacterium
AAGAGCGCCGACGTGCCTTCCGTCACCTTCTCGCGCACTTCTTTGATGAAGTTGTCATTGATGCCGTAGTCGGCGAACTTGCCGGCGAGCGCACCCATTGCTGCGCCGACAGCCAGGCCAAAGAAGGGCACGAAGAAGATCAAGCCAAAGAGCATCCCCCAGAACGCGCCGGAAAGCGCACCCTGGCCGGTCATGCTGCCGTAGTTCTTGGTCTTCGGGCTTTTCTTGCCAACGGGCCATGACACTACGGCCGCATCCTGAATCTGGATCAGCTGCTGCTTCGAGAGTTCGCCCAGTTTCTCCAACGCCTCCTGTGCGCCGGTGGCCGTGTCGAACTTCCAGACGGTGAGTGTTGCCATACGATTCGAATCCTTTCTAAATACATGTTGACAGATAACCCGGCCACAGTTGATGGACGGATTGCGCTAGTAATGTGTGCACGCTGATGCTACGCTACGTTTGGGCGCTGCCAAACGCCGACGCATCAACGGTTAACGCCCCTATCGTTTGCAGCGAGCGGTGCGAACTACACGCAGCGCTTCGCATTTCGCAACTCCTGCTACCGCATCATGTCGATCGCCACCGTGATCGCCAGGATCACAATGTCGTTCTGACTCGGCTCGATCTGCACGCCGTAGGTGTCAGCGATGCGGAACCACTTCTTGGAGACCTGGGCCACCTTCCTGCTCCCCTCGCCGATCTCGTACTCGAAGTTGAGGATGTTGCCTTGAATGTTGAGATCAGGCCCATCGCCGATCTTGACTGTCCAGCGGTCGCGCAGCGGGGCGATCAACGCCTTGCGCAACGTCGCCAGCCGTTCGCCGTTCGGACCTTCGATCGTCATCGTGTCGCGCACTGCGACCAGGCGCTGCTGAATTTTGCACAGCTCACGCCCCTGCGCGTCCTCAAAAAAGAGCGTATCGCGCACGCGCAACATCTTGCCGTCAACCTTGAAGACACGCTGACCCTGGTCGTTTTCGATCCAGAAGTCATTGCCAAACGCGATCAGCTTCTCGCGCATGCGATAGCGGTTGGCAGTGCCGCCACGACCAAAAACTGCACGCTCCTCGCGCCGTTCTTCTCGTCTTCTACCCATCATGATTGGTTACC
>DMDA01000116.1:1347-1985 GCA_003451595.1 Chloroflexota bacterium
CGGGCGGATTTCTCCGGCGCGACGGCAAAGGCGATGATCGGCAGCACCATCAGCGTCTGCGTCGCCGCCACGAACAGCAGATAGAGCGCAACGCCGGTGGTCAGGCCCGGCTGCGCTTCCTCGATCACAGCCAGCGCCGACAGCGTGAAGACCCACTGTTTGACCGCCACCAGCATGAACAACGCACCGCCGCCCGCCGCCTTGAGCACGGTGAGATCGCTCAACCTGCTCATCCATTTCGGCTCGCTGTCTTCGCCGTCATCCTCCTTGCGCACTTTTTTGACGCCGGCCACCAGCAGCAGAATGCCGACGACGGTCAGCAGCGTTGGCGCAATCAGTTGCAACCCGGCAGCGCTCTCCGCTTCGACCGCCGACCGGAAGAGCAGCCCAAAGATCGCACCCTGCACCAAACGCACGGTCACCGCACTGGCGACAAAGGCGATGGCTTTGCCCAACCCGCGCTCACTCTGCAACAGCAGCAGCACGATGATCGGAAAGATCGGCGCCAGCGTCGCGCCCAAGATCAACGGGATCAGATCGACGAATACATCACCCATACATCACCTTCCATCATCAATTGCTGATTTTGGCGAAGACATTGTCGCGGCGCTGCGGCTGGCGTACTGCGTGCTGCGTGT
>DMDA01000116.1:2229-2823 GCA_003451595.1 Chloroflexota bacterium
GTGCCGAACAGCCCCACGCCCGCAATCATCACCAGCATCGCCACCATGCGACCGGCGTTGGTCACCGGGTAGCGGTCGCCGTAGCCAACTGTGGTGATCGTCACGAAGACCCACCACAGCGCATCGCTGGCGCTGGTGATGCTGGCGTCGGGTGCGTTGTACTCCACATAGAGCACTGCCAGCGCGCCAAACTGTAGAACGCACAAGACCAGAAAGACCACCGTCAACAGTGCGTTTTCGGCGCGGCGGCTGATGAACTGGTCGATCAGGTTGCGCATGCCAAACGCCCTGAAGAGCCGAAAGACGCGCCAAAGCCGAAACAGACGTAGAATCCTGGCATTCGGGATGGGCAGACTGGAGAACAGGTCTGCCCATCCGAACTTGCGCCAGAAGTAGCGCGATTTGCTCTGCGCGGTGAAGAACCGATAGAGAAAATCGCCCAGAAAGATCGGCGTCATCACGGCGTTGATGGTCACGATCACGTATTCCAAGCTGGCGTTCTGAACAAAGATCAACAGCAGCATGTTGGCGATCGACAAAACCGAGAGCGCGGCGATGAACAACTCATAGCCGATCGATTTCAACTCGCCTGTC
>DMDA01000116.1:3102-6136 GCA_003451595.1 Chloroflexota bacterium
CCAGTTTTTCCGGCAGTTTGGCCTCACCCAGCACAATCTCATCCAGCGCGGCACGCGTCATGGTAAGCGAGGCGTCGGCCTCGGCGCTCTGCTTGCCTTTGGCGTAGTTCAGGACGCAGTTCTCCACCACCAGCAGATTACTTGTACATGTCGCGCTGCTTCTTCAAGTAATCCAGACCAGCTTCCGCGCCCCAGCAGCCAACAGCGCGTGCGCCATCGCCTGCGGCACGTTGACTACAGCAAAGGTCAGTCCAGCAATGACATCCGCTTTGAGCTCCGAACGCGCCGGGCGCAGCGAACCTACCATCGATGCAAGTTCAGCCTTCAAGATGCTTCACTCTTCTGGATCGCATCAGGACTCTGCCCCAGATACTCGACGCCGATCACAGGCAACCCCAGCCCTTGTAGCATGCCCAATACGCCGACGAGCGCCGACTGATCAGTCAGTTCACCTTCGAGCACGGTATGCACAGTTGCGTCAATCCCAATTGCGGATACAATGCGCATTCCTTCCAGCCAATCCGCCCAGCGTTCGTCGAGAAAACCCTGAACCGTGATCCGGTAGAGTGCGCGATCATGCACGTGGAGTTGTTCCCCTGTAGTCAACGGTCAACCTCCAAATCTGCAAATCTGCCAGACGGGCGGAACAGGATATTGCAGGTTGGAGTATGAGGGCGCCGTGCACGAATGTCATGATCCAAAGAGGATCATCATCGACGCGGGGGATCATACAGGCGCAGGCGGCTCTTGTGCAGCGTCTGGCTGCGCTGGCAGCGGTATGATCAGGCCGCCATGCGCCGACATCAGATCGATGCCGGAATCCAAAGATAGTTCACTGTGCGTCGAGAGGGTTTTTACGCGCCGTCCTGCAGCAGCCCAAGCTGCCGTGCGCGCTCAACGGCGGCGCGCCGGCCGTTGACGCCGAGCTTGGCAAAGATTTGCAGCGTGTGGCGTTTGACGGTGTTCGTGGTGATGAAGAGTTCCTGAGCGATCTCTTTATTGGCGAAGCGGCGCGCCAGCAGCGCCAGCACTTCCATCTCGCGCGGCGTGAGCGCTTCGATATACTCACCGGCTGGCGCTGATGGCGACGCCTTCTGGCCCGGCTCATCCGCCAGCGCACGCAACAGATTGCGCGCCAGCGCCGCGGTGGTATTGCGCCGGGTCTGCCGCATCAACAATGGTTGCAAGCGCGGCCCAATGTCCAGAAAGGTGCGTCGGTAGCCAGCCGCATCGGCGATATGCAGCGCCGTGTGCATTGCCTCATCCGCTGCCTGCGTTTGTCCAAGTCCATCCAGAGCAACCGCGCGCAGCGCCGTACACTCGGCGCAACGCCAGGTGTTGTGGCTGCGTTCGGCCCAAGCCGCAATCGGTGCGAGCAGCACAAGGGCGCGACGCAAAGATGCCTCCTCCGTAGTGGCTGCCAGGATGCGCGCTGCGGTCAGCGCCGGAACCTCCTGCCACAGAAGAAACGGCGGCGTCGCTTCTGGTCGCAAGCTGGTCGACCACCGCAGTGCAGTCGCCCAGTCGCCCTGCGCCAGCGCCAGGCGCGCAGCCAGCGAATCAATTTCCAGGTCGAGACCGCTGCGGAAATCGCGCAGCCGCGCTACGGTCGCGGCAGCCTCATCGAAACGGCGCTGTGCAAGCTGCACCAGAGTCAAGCCAAAGAGACATTCGCGCACGGCGGCGTCGTGGGCGATATACATCAGACGCACGCCGGCCGCGTAGTGTGCTTCCGCCTCAACCAGCGCATTGGTCTCATAGGCAACATGACCGAGGAAGACGCTCGCCCAGCCTTCTCCCAGCGGCAATTGCGCCGCCTGCGCATCCGCCAACATCTGGCTGGCGGTGGCGCGCAGCTTCTCCCACTCACCACCCGCTCGATAGTTGGTACAGAGGGCAAACGCCAGCCGTATCGTGTAGGTGTCAATGCGCCCGTGCGCCGCGCGCAGCAAGTCAAGCAGCCAGGCTTCGGCTTCCTCACCGCGCCCAACCATTTGCAACGCCAAGCCACGATAGAACACCGCCTGGCTGCGAATGTAACGATCGTCATCCGGCGTCTGCGCCAGACTGGTCTCAGCCTGCGCCAGCGCTGTCGCTGCCTCGCCACGCATCACGTTGATGTGGGCGAGCAAAGGGGCGAAGCGACCGACCAGCAAGGCGGCGGCGGTCGGGTCGAGCGCAGGGATCAGCGCATCGATCTGCGCCAATAAAGGCGACAAAGCAGTCAGTGCAAAGTGAAACTGCAAGCACAAGGCACGCGCCAACAGGAGCACCGGATGCTTCATCACCACTGCGTCTGGCAGCAGCGCCAACCAGTGCTCTAACTGGGGCCAATTCTCCCGATTCATGACGGGCTGAAATTGCGCAGCGACGACATCGGCGGCAGCGGCGACATCGCCACCCACCAGCAAATGATGAATCGCCTCATCGACCAGCCCCTGTGCGGCAAACCAACGCCCAGCCGCGCAGTGCAGCTCACCCATACGGCGGGCGCCGTACAGATGGTTCAATCGCACACGCAGCAGCTCGGCAAAGAGCGGATGATACCGGCGCCACTCCCCAACTTCATCGAGCAAGGTGACAAACAGCCCGGCGTTCGTCACATCGTCGAGCATGGTGCGGCTGGCTCGTTCAGCGGCCGCGCTGACCGGTGCATCCTCCATCAGCGCCGCACACAATGGCGCACACATTCGATCCAGGATCGAGGTGGTCAGCAGAAAATGCTGAACCGCCTCCGGCTGCCGATGCAGAACTTCATCCAGCAGATAGTCGCGAATGTTGACGCTGCCAGCCTGCTCGAATCTCGCCAGCAACTGCGCCGGGTCGCTATCTTGCAGGGAAAGCGCCGCCAGTCGCAACCCGGTCACCCAGCCTTCGGTGCGGACGTGGACAGCCTCGACAATGGCTGGAGGCAGCGGGGCGTCGACCATTGCCGACAAGAACGCGGATCCCTCGGTGGCGCCCTGGCGCCAATCGGCATCGCAGGCTTCCGCCAGCTCACCCCGCCCGCGCCAGCGCGCCAGCCGCAGCGCGG
>DMDA01000097.1:0-482 GCA_003451595.1 Chloroflexota bacterium
GCTCAACAAGTAGGCGATGATGTCAGCTAGCTGCGGCGCGGTCAGCGCGTCGCGGTAGGTTTGTGGCATCAGGTTGGGCTGAAAACCTTCGACGACGTGGGCATTGGGGGCGACAATGCTTGTGTAGAGATAGGCCGCCGCGCTCTGCTCTGGCACACGCGTGGCCGCTGTGACGCCGAGATTGTACCAAGACGGGCCGACCATCACCACCCCCTCCTGCAGTGAGTGACAGGCGATGCAGCCATTAGAGACGGTTAGTTGTTCGCCGTTGCCAGGGTCGGCTGCTGGCAGCAGCGCCGCTACGTCAGGATCGAGCGCATCGTCCCCGGCAGCGGTCGCCTCCGATGGCAAAGTGGCAGTTGGAGCAGTGGCCGTCGTCGGTTCAAGGGTGGGCGCCGGGGTGTCCGTCGGCGCAGTCGTGACAGTGGGCGCTGAGGTTGCTGTAGGCGCCGGGGTGTCCGTCGGCGCAGTCGTGGCAGTGG
>DMDA01000097.1:697-1622 GCA_003451595.1 Chloroflexota bacterium
GGTGTCCGTCGGCGAGGGTTCGGTTGTCACTGCTGGCGCAGGTTCTGGCGATGACGCTGGCGCGTCCGTCGGCAGGTTTGCTGTCACCTGCTCCGACCAGGGCGTGTAAACAGGTATGGGTGTGCTCGTTGTGAGTGTAGCGGCCGCGTCATTACGACAGCCGGCGCTCAGCCAGGCCGCCGCCAGTAGCAACACTGTCAGTTTCGAGGCTAATCGCGACGATTTCGAAGTCATTGCGTGAAATCCATTTCTATTGAGAGTGAAACGTATGTGCATTTCTTCACAAATGCGACGCCCATTGTGGATCGTTGTCCGTCGCTTGTCAACCTGTCTGACGTGTCAAAGACCACTGCATGGCGGCGAGGTGCGGGCATATGCGCCGCTGGCTGCCAGCTTCACCGGGATTGCGCCGCAAGCGGCATTGGATGGTACACTATAGGGGCCGGCGTTGGAATCGCAAATCGTACTGCAATCAGATGGGCCACCGAAACATCGTATGGAAGCAGAACCTACATCATCACAGACTGAACGCGCGCACACACCGGGAGGCTGGGTCGCGTGGCGAAGCATCTCGCGCTGGTACTGGGGCGCCATCAGCGTCATCGCGGTGGCGGCGTTGGCGCAGTTCTTTCGGGCTGCACCTGTCACCACGCCGGGGACCGCCGTCAGCGCCACGCTGGCGCCCGGCGTCACGCTGCAGATCGCCTATCCACGCGAGGTGCGCCCGGTGCTGCGTCCGGCAGACGAGTCCCCCCTGGCGCTCACGCTGCAAGGGGCAGGCACAGTCACCTATACAGTAGCGCTGTCGGCCAGCACACCGCTCCTCTTCACGGATAGCCAGCAACAGGTCGTCAACCCGCGTGCAGAGTTGGCAGTGAATGGCTGCTGCCAGAGCAGCGTGATCTTCTATCCGCAGGCAAGTTCT
>DMDA01000097.1:1875-22274 GCA_003451595.1 Chloroflexota bacterium
CCACCGCCGGGCGCACCGACCCTCACCTTCACGCTGTATCTGGAACCGGTGTGGTCGACATGGGGACGTCGCTTGCTATTGCTTTTTGCTGAGCTGGGGCTGGCAGTATCGGTGGCGTTGGCGCTCGGTGGGTGGGCGATTGAGCGACAGAACCGGCAGCAGGAACAAACTAACCGAGAGTATGATCGACGTCAAGAACTATATCTACGTTGGGAGGCGCGTTTGGAGAGCGCGCGCAAATTGTGTGTTGAAAATCTGCTCACGGGGATGGGGCAATTACTCGATATAGAGGAGGAAATTCAGAAAACTCCAGAGCGAGACTGGAAGCTAGACCGTTGGTTACAACAAGTCAAAGATGCACAGGCCATTATCAAGGCCGAATTCGTACGTCCGGATTCAAATCAAATTGAACAATGCCTAGAACAGATCACACGCCGTCTGGAATCAAAGCAAAGTTTGGCAGCTAACGAACTTGACGCAATAGAGCATCTCTTCAACGACGAATTTAGCACATCAGATAGAGATAGTGGCAGCCTTAAAGCGCATCTTGAAGCGTTGGGCAAAGAGCGAGATTCTGATACAACATTGAAAGCGGCGAGTTATCTCTACAATCGATTTGAGTATTCACCTGCTGTCCGAAATTTGGTGGTCACCTTGATCAAAGAGTGGTACGACAGCGAATGCGAAAAAAATAGCGCCGACATAAAAGGCGTTTCATTAGGCGAATTCAGATATTTATTGCACGATCCACGCCTGTTTCATATACCGTCCAAGATACGCACCGATCTCTACAGGTGGCCTGATCTAGGATCATATTTATATCCATGGGCAAATGGTTCAGAAACCAACAAGTTGCGCGCTATGCTATGGAAGACCAGCATAAGCGTAGGTGGCAACCATGATGATCCCCGATTGGTCAAAATTGATTACGAGTATCCTCATATCTTACAGTACCCTGAAGCTATTGACGCTGACTGCGGTTCGTTCCTTATCTATGCACAATTGCACCGAGAATCTCAAGCTGCGCTTCAAAACGAGGATCGACCCAAGAGCCCGGGCCGTCACTCCAGCAGTTTTGCACCATTCCCTGCTTTCGTTGACCTGGGAAAAGCAAGCAAATTTCCCACATCGGCGGTGCAATTGTTCTGCCTGCACAGTTACGTACGAGCAGTAAGTGACAGTTGGATTAGGTTATTGGCCTGCAATCTTGACCTATGGTCAGGATTGCAGAAGTCACAAAAGGAGATGCTTGCAGGTCTACTGATGTTCACCTCGGCGAGTGAGAGCACCCTGCGATATCGCTTGTTGGAATATTTTCTTAACGAGCAATGTAGGAAACGGGATTTGGGCGCTACTCTATCAGAGTTTGGCGTCTTACATAGAGCAGAGGATGAGATCCGAATTAGCAAGCTGTCGAACGACATAGAGAAGAACTACCGCAGCGCAAACCTCCCAAACAAACCGGACGAGGACGTATTGACAATGTGGTTGAGTGTACGCCCACCTTTCTTGACTCATACAGTCATCATAGCTCTCGCAAAACATGATCTTGGGCTTCAATTTGGAGCAAACTCTCTGGATGATGTTGATAGCTTGTCTAGACACTTGCTTCGTCATAGGGTAATTGTCCATCTAGCCATTGCCAAACTATCTGATATCTCGCAATCCTGGTTATCCACGAGATACAATCTATTGGATTGCAGATGTTCAAATACTCAACTCAATGATGTCGCAAAAGCTGTACTCGGTGATGATTTATCTTCCGTGATCGCACAGATACTCTCCGAAGGTGATGCTGACAAACAAGAGCAAGCTGTAGAGAAAATCCTAGAAGCATCACAGGGATCGCCAGGACGTTTGTGTCATAACCTGTACCAGATATACATTGCAGCTTCGGACAACCCAGAGCAAAGACTCACCTTCGAAGTCATCGAGAAAATTCTTCGCACCAATAGCACGTCTGGATGAAGTCCATGCCACCAACTCTATCCTATTGACCGTTTTCCAGATGGAATACACCTTCACCAATCTGAGCGCCGAATATGAGGGCGAATGGCTATCCGCCGTCTATGTCGAACCGGCGAATTTCAGCGCCATCGCCAGCATGCGCTCTATGATCATCGCTGGCGAAAGCGGCGCCGGCAAGAGTGCATTACGCACCATTTTGGTGCAACGCAGCAGTGACAAGACAGGGCCACACTACCTGGCCGTCGAATGGCACTTTGCGCCTACGCTGGAACCACTGCACGGCAGCCAGCTTGTACGCGCCTACGCGCAACAAGTGCTCACAGCTTGCGCCGAATCCCTGTTACGCATCATCGTCCAGTGGTCGCTGCGCTTTACCGCTGCCCCTGCGTGGGTGCGCCTCGCCTGCTTCGACTTCATCCGCAATGCGCTTGGTCCTGCACTCGAACGCAGTATGTCACGCTCAGCGCGTGAAGCCACGCCTGAGGCAACAGCGATTCTCCAGGCGCTGCGTGAGCACACACCCCTGGCGCCAACCTTCGACCCGCTCCAGGATGTCATCACTGAACTGGCCGAAATTGCGCGCGAACTGGGCATGACTGGTGTATGGGTGCTCGTGGATCGCCTGGAACCCTGGCTCAGCGCCGACGCCAACCAGACCGCCGAAGCCTTCCGCTCTTTGCTCGAAACATTGACGCTCCTGGAGACGCCAGGGTTTGCCTTCAAGATTTTTGCGCCGCCGGAATTGCAGGCCAGGTTGAGCGGCGTCAGCGGTCTGGGGCGTCGCCGCCTCGACTTGCTGACTCTGACCTGGCAGGCTGACAAGCTGCAGGAGATCGTCAATGCGCGACTGCGCTTGCTGTTGGGTCGGGCTGACATCGATGTCGCCTCCCTATGCGAATCGCCGTTGTTGCTGGAGCGGCTACACCAATTTGGCGGGGCTTATCCGCGCAGCTGGTTGGAGTTGACGCGACCCTTTGCCGAAGCGGCGTTGGCGACGCCCAACACATTGCCACTCACGGCGCAGCAATGCCTCGAACTGCATCGGCGGCATCCTCCCTACCTGCGCATGAACCTATCCACCAACCAGGCATTTATCGGTGAGCGCGAGTTGAGCGACCTATCCCCAACCGCGCGGCGCCTGCTGCGCTTTTTGTACCAGCAACAGGGACGCATCGTCTCCCGCGCCGAACTCTACTTCTGCGGCCATCGCAATCTCCCCGCAGTGCCGGCAGGGGCCGAGCTAGGCTTCGACGGCAGCGACGATTGGACGGCGCAGCTCGACACAGCGCTGTGGCGCCTGCGCAAACAGGTGGAGCCAGACCCGCGCGCACCGCTGTACATCGTCACCACACCAACCGGCGTGCGGCTGCAGAATGTGCGCTGAAAGCGCCAATACATCATGGTGAGCGATTGGTGAGTTGTCGGTGTGTGATCTGGTCATAGGCAGCGCCCCCATCCCATGCTACAATTACAAGTCGTAACTTCGGTGACCAGCGCTCCTGACTGTCTGCATTCACCTATCACGCATCGCTGACGCTGTGCACTACCACAGCTGAGGGAATGTTTATGTTACTTCAAGCGAATCCAGCCATCAATATCTCAACGGATTGGTGGCGCGCGCTGGGGTTTCGCTTTGACCCTTTTCAGCATCTGGAGGCTTCAGCCGATCCCCACCTGATCGAGTATATGGTTGGGCACGAAGTCTTCGCGGCTGCCTGGGACGCCACGCCGTCGCTGCTGTTCGCACCGCCTGGCGGAGGCAAGACCGCAATGCGCCTCTACACAGAACGCGCCTGTTGGTCGAGTTTCGGCCCCCGTCATCCATTTCCAATCGTCCACACGCCGGTGCTGGGAGAAATGGACGCAACCGCATTGCCGCTCGCGCACCACTGCCAGCGGCTTGTGCGCGCCGCTGCACGTAGCCTGCTATTGGGGCTGACGATCCAGCCAGAGCGCCTGCTCGACTGTCGGCCCGCTAACCGTGCACGCGTGGTGAGCATGCTCGCCGTCTTGCCGCGCCCGCTGCGCTTCTATACCGACATACTACGCACCACCGGCCGGGCGACGGCGCTGGCGCCGCTCTTGGGCAAAGCGACCTGGTTTGGCGCTGGCAGTGAGGTCAGCACCAAGAAACTGCACGCGCTGGCAGAGGCGCTCGACGATCCGGGCATACAGCCGCCGCCCGCTCCGGTCGAGGCCTGCGCCCACTTTGCGGAAGTTTGTGATCTGTTACTGACTGTGCTTGGCTATCGGGCGATCTTCGTGCTGATCGACGGCGTCGATGCGCTGCCGGAAAGCGCCCACGATGCCACCGTTGGGGCGCGCTGGCTGCATTCACTGCTGAGCAATGGAGAACAATGGGCTGCCCAGAACATCTTCCTCAAGGGTTTCTTGCCCACCGACTACGCCGACCTGCTGGCGCCCATCTGCCCGCGCCGCGTGTTTGCCCAGACTAGCATCCAATGGGGCGTCGAGTCGCTGGCAGAACTGCTCCGGCGGCGCGTCGCCGTGGCCAGCGGCGGCGCCTTCGGCAGCCTGGACGCCATTAGCAGCCCGGCGCTGCGCGATGTGGAGACCTTAATCGCCAGGCGCGTGCCGCTGCTGCCACGTGAGGCGATCGTCTTTGTGCACACGTTGCTGAAGTGCGCTGTCAGCTCCTGTATAACGGGGGTGGTCATGGTGGAGTCTGAACACCTGGATGCAACCACAGCCTGGTATCAACTTGACAGCGACCGGCTCGACCTCAATGCGCTGGCGGCAACGCTGGCGTATACGCGCTAATCGCACCTGTGAGGCATTTATGGAGAAGCCGCAACCCGCCTATCGCCCCGAGTTATTCGTCAACCATGCAGACGAGATCGAGCTTGTAGAACAGGCGGTTCGAGAGGCACTCGCACGGAAGCCAAGACGGACGCGCGCGATCACCTTCTACGGCGAACGCGGCAGCGGTAAAACGTGGCTGTCACGCCATCTGGGCACGGCGCTACCGCATCCACCCGATGTCCAAGCGCAGGCAAAACGCGTCAAGGTGCTGACGCTCTTTTTGGCGCCGCCCAAGGCCGAGCTGGACGCCAACGCTTCGCAACAGCACCAACATTGCTATTTTTACGAAGCATCTTCTGCATCCTGTCAGTCGCCAGACCAGATCGTATTGGAGATGCTGCACTGGGTCTGCCAACGGTGGGAAGTAACTTACGACGAGCAGGCAAGCGCCGCCGACCTGATCTACTGGTTGGGGCGTGACCTGCCGCAGCACGATGGCGTTGCCTTCGTGCTGATCGTCGACTCCGTCTTCGAGTTTGGCAAGGGCAACGAACGGCTGCCTTTGCTGGAGGACCAACTACTGACGCCGGTCGCCTCTCTGGACAACGGGCTGGTAGTGATGACCGGGCGCGGCGCACCCTTTCCCTGGCGGTCGGTGCCGCTGCGCCAGGAGAGCGTGGAAAAGGTGCTGCCGCCCTTTCACGCACAAGACGTAGGCGAACAGCTCGCGCGCTGCGCCTTCCTCGCCGACCCCGCACGCGCGGCGCGGATTCACGCCCTGGGCGGCGGCTATCCACTCAACACCCACGTGTTAGGGCAGGCCGACCCGCCGGAGGCCGAGTTGGAGGAGTTGGTGGACGCGCTGCTCGATTTTGTCCAGAGTGGCGTGCAGAGGAGTGTCCGTGAGGCGCTAGAGGCGTTGTGTGTGCTCGATCGCTTTCGCGAACGCGAGATCGCCATCATGATGGCGCGCCACCGCGCCGAGTCTAATGGCGAGGAGCGATCGGAGGGGCTATCGATGGAGGACGCACGCAGTGTGCGCGACCTGCTGCTGGACAACTATCTGATGCGCTGGCAGGGCGCTGGCTACGTGATCAACGAGTCGGTGCGCGTGGCCTATCGCAGCTACCTGCAATACCATAAGCCAACGCTCTTTGCTGCATTGGGATGCCGGGCTATCGAGATGTATCGAACATGGTCTGAGAATTACCCCAATGCCGAGATGTACTATCGTCGGCAAGCAGAACAACTAGGGGCACTGCTTGCCTCCGTCAACGCCCTGCACCAATCACAATGAGGTGATTTGTATGATGTTCGCTACCACAAGAAACCCCACCGATTTTGTCGGCGCACAACGCACCGCTGACCTGGTAGGGCGGGACGAAGAAATGCGGCGGATCACCGCCCTGCTGGCGACGGCGCGCAATCTGCCGCGCGTGATCGCCGTCACCGCCGACGGCGGCATCGGCAAGACGCGCCTGTTGCAAGAAGCGGTGGCACGCGCCAGCGCTCAGGGATCGTTCGACGTTGCCACCGGGCTGATCGATCTCTATCACATGCCGACGCACACCGAAAATGGCCTGGCGGACGCCATCCACCGCGTGTTGCGTCCCGACGATAAACGCTTTGCCGACTATGGGAAGGAACGCCGGCAACTGCAGCAGCTGCGCCTGACCGGGGAAGTCGCCGGCGTGGAGGAGCAGCGACAGAAGGCGCTCAAAGCGTTCGACGACGACATGACGAGCCTGGCGAAAACGCGCCCGGTGGTGCTGGCGCTCGACACCGCCGAATGCCTAGTCTATGATCGCGCCCTGCACCCCACGAATCCACGCCAGATCGCCCAGGCCTTCACCTGGCTCTGCACGCACCTGACTGTGTGGCGCAACGTTATCGTGCTCTTTGCCGGTCGTCCGGCCGTGCTCCCTTTGCTCAACCAGATGGAGCGCATCTATCGCCTCAACGTCGAACGTGTCACGTTGCCGCCGCTTGAGAGCGATGCCTGCGTGCACTACTTCACAGCGGTGGAAGCTGTGACGCGCGCAGCGGGCGATGTCACGCGCGCTGATTTTCTTGCGCGTCTGCCGGAAGAGGAGCGGCGCCGAGCTGGCCGCTTGGCAGAAGGGCGCCCGGTGCTGTTGGCGCTGCTGGTCGACCTGCTTTCCAATGCCAGCGTCACTACAATCAAGGGGCTGTTCGATCAGGTGGAAGAGATTGCCCAGGCGGACGCGCACGGTTCGCTACGCCATCAGCTGGAGGCTGCACTCATCAGGCGGCTCAAGGAAGCGCCTGGACAGATAGGCGACACCGTGGAAATGCTGGGGCGTGCGCGCAAGGGCGTCGATCGTGAGTTGGCGGGCAAACTGTTGGGTATTCGGACGCAATACGAACGGGAAGCCTTCCTACGCCTAAACGAAGTCAAGCCCATGTCCTTCGTCAAGGTGCGCCCGGAAGACGAGCGCGTCTTTCTCCACGACGAAATGTATGACATCCTGGAGCGCGCGCTCTATCAAACGCCAGAAGACGAGGTCGCCGCCGCCAGCGCGCGTGATACGATCTTCAAGCACTATCAGGAACGCATCGACGCCATGGCCGCCAGACTGTCGAAATTTTGGGAGCCGGTGGAGATGGAGGGGTTCGGGCGCATCGACCTGGAAGAGCTGGTGCAACTCACCAGCGAGCGCACCGACCTGCTGGTGGAGATGCTCTACTACCGTCTCCGCCAGCGGCCCGACCGGGGGCTGCTGCGCTACTATCGCTATATGCACGAAGCCATCCACTCCGGCGATGTGCTGTTCGATATGCAGTTGCAGGCAGAGGTGATGGCTTTCCTCGGAGAACAGGGCGACAAAATCGGGGAGATCAATCGGCGTCTCGCGCACGGTTTGCTTGCGATTCATCCTGTACTGCGCCTGTGGGCCAATCAGGACTATCACACCACGACAGCGGCGGCGGCGCAGATTCGCATGACGGAAGAAGAGACCTTGAACGGCGCTGCCCCACACGCCGCCGCCATCATGGACGCCTGGCTTGCCTACGCGCTGGTCTATCAGGGTTCCGAGAGCGCCATGTCGGCCGCTGAGCAGTCGCTGCTTCAGACGCTCGCACGGCTCGCAACCTGGGAAGAGCAGCCACAGCCGGGCGACTTGCCACACACCGACGTCACCAAATGGCTGAGCAAAGCCATGCGCGCCTTTGCCTTGCGCATTCTGGGCTATCTGGAATGGGGTCGCGGCAAGATGGGCGCAGCGATCGAGCGTTCCAGCCAGGCCGCGCAGTTGTGGCGTGAGTTGAATCTGGCCGTCGAGCGCGCCACCACTCTCAATGACATGGGCTTTGCAATGTCGGAGGAAGGACTGTATGCCGACGCTCGCGCATTGGTGGAGGATGCGCTGGACATTCGGCGGGGATTAGGGCCGCGTTCGCCGGTCGCGCTGAGCCTCAACACGCTGGCGCTCATCGAGATTCATGAAGGCCACTATCACAAAGCCATCGATTTGGCGAACCGGGCGCTGGCCATCTTCCGCGCCCTTCGCGATGAGCGCGGCATCGGCCTGGCGCTGATCGCCCTCTCCGAAGCGACGCGTCGCTCCATCGACGATCTGCCAGAAAGCCAGTACGAAGGACGGGTGGCGCAGCTGCGCAAGGCGCGCGACCATGCGCGCGAAGCGGCGGACATCTTCCAAAATCTGGGGGAGAAGATCCGCCAGGCGGAAGCGCTGCTGGAAGTCGGTTGCGCCTGCCGCGACTGGGTGGAGCAGCTTGTGAAGCGTCAGAGTCTGGCGGATTCCAGAGATGCCCTGATCGAGGAAAGCGAAAAAGCGCTGTGGCAGACTTACGAGACAACCGCCGGTGTTTTCCCGCGCTATCAATTGGACGCCATGGTCGTTCTAGCCTGGCTGGGCTTGTACGCAGGGCGCGAAGACATCCGCAGCAAGGCTGAACGAACCGCCGAGGCGCTGATCGGCGACGATTACCGCTTGCGCCCTGGTCAGCCCAAACCCGCCATCGTCGATCAGGATGCAGAGCAGAAGGTGCTCTGGCCGGAAATTGGCAAACTCTACGCACAGCGCGGCCATCAATTGTTTGCACGCTACATAAAAGAGGAAAATGAGGAAGATAGAGACAGAGCAGTGCTGCAGCAGTTGGCCCAGAACTATTGGCTGGGACTGCAATACAGCATCTTCTACACCGAAGACTATCACAATTTACGCCGTGAGAAGGATCGCATCTATCGGGCGCTCAAGAAATTGACCGATCGCGAGCTAAACGTGGTGCGAGAGACCATCCGAGCGATGGAACAACTGTACGGCTACGACGACAAGAACAAGTCAGACTTTCGCACATTCCTGGAGAATCGGGCGCTCTGGAGCTGAGGTTTTCACCGGAAACTGCGTGACCAACGCGCGCTGGCTTCACTTCATACAACATTTGTATGGGGATAAGTTGACGCGCGTATTGCTTTTCCGCTGCGAATATAGTATAATTTCTTTCTGAGCGCCGTTTTTCCCGTTGCTGAAAACCCTTTGCGAAAGGCTGCATCTTATGAATGCGCAACCCCGAGTTGTCGTCAGCCGCGCCGAACATTTCACCGACTGCAACTGTGCGTGCGCCGATGGCGAGGATCAGGCCGAACCTCCTTTATGCACCGATAGTCCAAGTCCCTGGTGTGTAGACCAGGCGTATGTTTCTGAACCGCTTGATGACGAGCACGTAGTCTGCATCAGTCCAGCCGGAGGCGGTGCGGTCGCAGTGCTCAATCAAGCCGCACAACGACTCCTCACGGAATTTCGCACACCCAAGCCTTATGTTCCCTTTCCCACCGCTGCAAATTCGGATCAGCCTGTGTGCGCTAATGCGTTTCGGGCGCTGGTGGAAGCCGGTTTGGTGGCGCAATGGCCGCCACAGACCCGTCCTGCACCAACCAGCCGGATGCTCACCGCCTGGTTGCATCTGACCGACGCCTGCAATCTGCGCTGCCCCTACTGCTTCGTTGCGCACACCGCCCGGTGTATGAGCGAGTCTATCGGACGGCGCACCGTGACCGCGACCTTTGATGCGGCGGCGGAAGGCGGTTACACTGCCGTCAAGCTGAAGTACGCCGGCGGCGAGCCGACGCTCGTTTTCGGTTTGGTGCAGGCGCTCCATCGTCATGCACAGCAGGCGGCGCAGCGCACTGGCATTGCACTGCGCGAGCTGCTGTTGAGCAACGGCGTGCGCCTGACCGATGCCATCATCCGGTATCTGCACGACGAAGGCATCAACGTAATGATCTCGCTGGATGGCGTTGGCGCCTGGCATGACCGTCAACGACCGACTGTGCATGGCGCGGGCAGTTTCGTCGCCGTCGCCGCCGCCATTGATCGTTGTCTGGCGCACCACGTGACACCCGACCTCTCGATCACGGTGACGGCGCAGAACGCCGACGGGCTGGCGCAGGCTGTTGAGTTCGCACTCGACCGCAACTTGCGCTTCAACCTCAACTTTGTGCGCAACCATGAGGCTGTTCTTGCCACAGCCACGCCGGCGGAGGATGCGACGCTGATTGCGGGCGTGCGCGCCGCCCTGCGCGTGATTCAGCGTCGCCAGCCGCCTTATCGCCTGATTGATGGCCTGCTTGATCGCAGCACCTTTCACACAGCGCATGAGCATGCGTGTGGGGCCGGACGTAACTACCTGGTCTTTACGCCCGATGGACAGGTGGCGCAGTGTCACGCACAACTGCACACACCAGTGGCGAGCGTCGCTGATCCTCGCCTTCTGACCGCTGTGCGCAACGCCGCAACGCCAGGAGCGCTGCAACCTATTGCAGTTTCACAGCGCTCTGGCTGCCAGCGTTGTCGCTGGCGCGTCTGGTGCGGGGGCGGCTGTCCTCTGTTGGCGTATCAGGCGACCGGCGCCTGGGACCGACGCTCGCCCTATTGCTCTGTCTACCAAACGCTTTACCCTGAAGTGCTACGCACGGAAGGATGGCGTATCCTGAAATATGCAACGGCGCCGGTCATGGCGTGACACGGCGCTACATGGAAACGGCGATTGTTCAGCACGGGGCGGATACATTTCCGCCCCGTGTGCATTGGTGAGTAAATGGTGAGTCGGCTGTCAACTTCATACACAGCGGTAGGTGATGGCGCTCCGGACGCGCTTCCGGTATTCTGGTAAGTGACGAGGGAAGTAGGACGCAGTAACCCTGAGACCGAAAGGAGTATCCCATGGAACTCGCAATTGTGTTGATCCTGGTGGTGGTGATCGTGGCAGCGACCGCGGCGACCCCGGGCGCGCCGCTCCCACCGACGCCCGCCGTTGTTGTCAACACTGTGCCCCCGACACCTGAGCCATCTACGGGCAGTGGCCTGGCGGCGGTGTTGCTCATCCTGTTGCTGCTGTTGGTGCTGGCGCCCGTGATCGGCATCTAGCGCTTGATGATGGACGCGGTCACCTGTGAGCCTACGTGCTCCAGTCTGACCCGACATGAGACGCCTGCCTGGAGACGTATCCTCCAGGCGGGTTCTCCGTAAGCCTGGTCGTTGCTGGCGATCTGTGCTTGACAATTCGGTGCAACACCTGACACGCGGAGGTGCTGTTGATGACCGACCTGCAGACCGACTCCTCACCCAATGCCCCTGACGTTGTGTTAATCGCTGACGCTTATCTTCGCCAGGCAAGCAGCAGCTCCATGCCTGAGCGCATCGATGCTGTGGCAGAGGCTGATGCGCTTCGCCGGTGTGCCTGGCTCTTCGCCCGGCGCCCACGCTTGCTGGCAATCGCAGAAACGTATGACACTGTGACGCACAATGCTTACACCGCCGCCGGCTTTCAGCTGATCCACCTGAACGGTGATCGAGCACAAGCGTTGCCTGCGTTGGTCAACGCCGAAATCTCGGCGTTGACCAACGCGCCGCCCCATCATCTCATCGTGGTCAGCGGCGATCCCGCCTTCATCCCGCTGGTGCGACAGGCGGCGCAGCAGCAGACGGCTGTGCTGGTCTGGTGGTCGGGCGACCTGCCAGCCGCATTGGCTGAATCCGCCTGCGTCGTGCGCGATCTGGAGCGCGATGTTCTGCCCGCTGCGCGCCGCGCCCCACGCGTCGCTATCTATATCGACTACGAAAATATCCATATCGGCCTGGAGCGCCAGGGACGTCAGCCTTCGCCGCAAGCCATTCTGCAGGCGGTGCGGGCGGAAAGCGCTGACCTGGGGCGCCCCGGCGAGATTCACGCCTACGCCGATTGGCAGGCATTGTGCGACGAACAGCATGGTGATGTACAACGCGAACTCGTCAAACTTGGCGTCAAGACCCACTATCAGATCGGACGGCATGGCAAGAACTGCGCCGATATGGAGATCACGGTTGACGTATGCGCAGCGCTTGACGTGACGCGGCCGGGTGTTGGCGTCGATACGTTCGTCCTGGTGACAGGGGATCGCGACCTTGCACCGGTGGCGAGGCGCGTGCGCCAGCAGGGAAAGCGTCTGCGTATTTTGACCTTGCGTCAATGCTTGGCGCATGAATTGAAAGAGTGCGCCGATGAGGTGCGCACCCTGGATCACCACTTTGCGCCCAGCACTGAAGGGGCGCAGTTGACTGCGCTGTTGCGCGTGGCTGCGTATCTACGCCAGCATGACTTCGATTGGGCGCTGCGTGAGCGCCTGATCAGGATCATGCAAGGCAAGGACGGCGAGCTGATGAGCCGGCGTATTCTCGATCAGCTCGTTGCGCAAGGCTGCCTGATTGCCGGGCCGTCTGCCCGTCCTGGTTCCCTCGCCTTAAATCAGACACATCCGCTGACGCAATTGGCGCTGGCGATCTATGCTGAAGTTTCGGCATGCTGTCGACAGGCATCCCCGACAGGCGTCACGACTGACGCCATGCGCCGGTGTCTACAACGACGCCTTGATAAGGACGCACAACTGTGCACGCATGTCGTCGACGTCAACGAGATGTTCAGGCTGGTCGTTGCCGCCTGCATTGTCCTGTCGTCAGCGGACGACTCATGCTGGCGCCTGGCGGTTATCGAGGATGAGTGTCGCCGCCAGGCGGCCTGATTACCCCACTCCCCGTGCGCTGTCGCACCACCTCGTACAAGAGCAGCGCCGTCGCCGTCGCCAGATTCAAACTATCAGCCTGCCCAAACATCGGGATGACCACGCGCAGATCGGCGGCGGCAAGCCATTGTGCGCTCAGCCCTTCCGCCTCGCTGCCCATCACAATGGCGACCGGCCCGGTCAGATCGACAGCCGTGTAAGGTGTGACAGCGTCCGGCGTTGTGGCGACAAGCTGGACGCCGTGTTGTTGCAGCCAGGCAATTGCGGCGTCGGCAGTCGCTTCGGCAATTGGCACGGTGAAGATCGTGCCCAAGCTGGCGCGCATGACATTAGGATTATGTACGTCCACACCGCCACTAACGATCACGCCATCCACTCCGGCTGCATCGGCAGTGCGCAGGATGGCGCCCAAGTTGCCAGGTTTCTCAGGCCGATCGATCACGGTCAGAAAAGGCGTCGCTTGCACCGGCAGACGCTCGAGGCGCGTGTCGAGAAAAGGGATCACCAACACCACACCGCCGCTTTCCTCGCGTACAGCCAGACGCGAGAAGATTTCCGGCGTGACAGTGAAAAGATGACAACGACGTTCAGCATCGAGCCGCGTAAGTTGCACCAACACACCGTGCATCGCCGCCTGATCCACACGCTCCGGGCAGACGAACGCACGCACCGGCGTGACGCCTGCCGCTAGCGCACGACTGACCTCGCGCACGCCCTCGACCACGGTCAGGCGGCGCGCTACACGCTCACTGCGCTTCTCCAGCTTTAGCACATCTTTGACGTGTGGGTTGTGGAGGCTGGTGAGATGCGTGGGCATGGATCAGCTTGCCGCCAACCAGCGCGCATAGACGCCACTCGGCAACAGTCGTGCTCGCGCCGGGTCCGGTTGCTGTTCGGGCACAGTCATCTCACCGCTTTCGATCGCGCCGCGCTTGCCGCCCACCACGATATCGAGCTGGTTGCGCATCGTGATTGGCGTAAACCCGGGTGTATGGCAACTATAGAGCACAAAGAGCGCGTCATCCGCCAGCAGCGAACGGCAAGCCTGCAGCAATGGCACCAAATCGTCCTCGATCTTAAACACTTCCCCCTTCGGTCCACGGCCAAAAGAAGGCGGGTCGAGAATGATCGCCTGGTAAGTATGGCCGCGCCGTTCTTCACGCTTTACGAACTTCACAGCGTCGTCGACGATCCAGCGAATCGGACGTTCTTGCAGCCCGCTCAATTCGGCATTCTTGCGCGCCCAATCCACCACACCCTTTGCCGCATCGACATGAACGCAGTGCGCGCCCGCCTGACTACAGGCCAGCGTGCTGCCGCCTGTGTAACCAAACAGATTCAGTACGTATAGATTGCGATCGTTCGTGCGTTTCATGCGGGCGCGGATCACGTCGCGCATCCAATTCCAGTTGTCGAGTTGCTCTGCAAACAGCCCCATGTGCCCAAAGTTCGTGAGCTTGATGTGAAACTGCAAGTCGCCGTAGAGCACATCGAACTCACGATTGACCTTGCGATGAAAGGTCCAGCGCCCACCATCCTCCGTAGCTCCGCGTTCATAGACGCCGTCAGCGCGCTGCCAGTCGCTATCGATCAGACGGGGTTGCCAGACTGCCTGCAACGACGGTCGCACGAGTAGATAGGGGCCGATGCGTTCCAGTTTGCGCATGTTGCCGGAGTCCAACAGTTGATAGTCGCCGCCTGCCTGAGCAGTCATGACCTGATCCTTTTCATCCGATGATCTACCAGTACATCAGTCAGAGCAATTTGCCTGACTTCACAAAACTTCGTTCCCGCAAGTGTCGCCCTCTGCTTTTACCACAAAAGCCCTGTATTCCCAAGCCTCTAGCGCGCCACACCCTATGATATACTGGGGCAAGACAACATACACTATTATGATCGGCGCCATGATTGACTTATCTACGATTCTAACGCTCGAAACCCTCGCCGCCAATGCCTGGCCAGCGGCTGAGGTCGAAATCTGTGGTGGTTGGCGGCTGCGCAGCACACTGGGCGTCACCAGACGCGCCAACTCTGTCTGGCCCAACCGCGATGACGGTGCGCTGCCCTTGGACGAGCGGCTGGCGCAGGTCGAGGCATTCTACGCTGCACGCCGCTTGCCCGCCATCTACCAGATTTGCGACGCTATGCAACCGGCACAACTCGATGCAGTGCTGGCAACGCGCGGCTACGCTCTCGAAGCGCCGACCTTTGTCCAGGTTGCATCGCTGGCAACGCTGTTGACAAGGCTGCCCTCACTGCGCCATTATCCAGCTTTCGAGGTTGAAGTCAGCGAGGAGTTCGATCCACAATGGTTTGAACTCTACTGCACTGCCGAAGCCGTGAGCTCGGTGGCTGTCCCGGTGCGGCGCGCAATCCTAGAGCGGATCACACCGCAGCACGGCTTTGTGACGCTCTACGTGAATGGGGAGCCAGCGGCGGTGGGGATGGGCGTCGTCGAAGCGGGCTGGTTGGGCATCTTCAGCATGGCGACGTTGCCCGCTTATCGTCGTCAGGGTGCGGCGCGTGCAATTCTGCGTACGCTTGCCGTGTGGGCGCAACTCTATGCTGCGCAACACGCCTATCTTCAGGTCATGGCGCACAACATTGCGGCCCAGGCGCTCTATGCCTCTGCCGGTTTTGAGACAGCCTATCGCTATCATTATCGGGTGAAAGGATGAAGCGGACTTTCACATAGGTTAGCTGTTCATCTTCCTGGAAGCCTTGGCGCTTCCAGGAAGATTGTGAACAGTATGACGCTACAACCTAGAAGTCAAACCTGGAAATCAATAGTAGATACGCAGCACCTGGCCCGCTCGAATCAGGTTGGGGTTCCAGATGCCGTTCAAATTCATCAGTGACTGCACCGAAGTGCCACAACGCCGCGCAATGCCGCTCAGCGTGTCGCCAAATTGCACAGTGTAGAACTGGCTACACCACACGGGCGGCACTGGGCCAGGTGGGTATGGGCCGGGTGGAACATAAGTGCTCGGAATGCATAACACCTGGCCCACAAAAATTAGGCTGGGGTTCTGAATGCCGTTCACTTGCGCAATCTGCCAGACACTGACGCCGTACCAGCGCGAAATGCGCGTGAGATTGTCACCTGGGCGCACCGTGTGCCAGGCGACGCAGCCGCTTGCAGCTACAGTTGCCTGTGGGGCGGCAGCCGGCGCCGCCCTGGCGGCAGCCGGCGTCAACACCGCTGCCAACACAATCGCCAGCGCCAACAGCATCGATCCGGCCCGCACGCCCGATCTACTCAATCTGCGCCACATGTTGTCATTGCTCCTTTCTTGCTCCCCCTTGCTAGAGGGAAAGCCAACAATGCTCTGAGTTGCCAATCATTCTGGGGTGTCGTGCACTTAATGAGATGGATTGATATGTGCGTCGGTGTATCACCTCCCCTGCCGGCTGCCAAGTTGTACACCGGCTTTGCCAATTTGACTTGTCAAATCATAGTTTCTCTTCATGTTGACGTGATTGTGCGCCTCTGGTAACGGCGAGTAATTCCGAACGGCGTTGGTGCAACGAATGATCTTCGTCAGCAAGCCGCACACTTCCATGCATGATGCTTCTCGCCACTACGACACGCGTTACACGAAGGAATGTTAAACCGAGTTGCAAGATTTTGGCACTGTTTCCAACAAATAATCTGCAACAATCCTGCTTCCTGCATAGAAATGTGCGTATCGATTGTAGCACGCTGTGTTAGCCTTGTCCACCATAAGTTTCGGAAAGGAAAGTCCTTTTGCACCTGAGTCGCGCTCAAGTGGCTGGCGACGGAGGAGCGGACGGAGGAGTAGCGATCGTTTGCCCCAGGCGTCCCGTCACTCGAAAGATATTCAGGTTGCCGCCTGTACAGGTTGCTGATCGATTGGGTTGCCAGTATCATTTAGGCCGGTACATTGAACATGCACACACAAGGAGAACACTATGCCCTTTGTCTCACCAGCCGCGCTGCCGCCCGCACCACTGCGCCGCCCGACGCGCCTGGTGGCGCATGGTGATGTGCGCATCGATGATTACTACTGGTTGCGCAACCGCACCGACCCAGCGGTGATCGCCTATCTGCAGGCTGAAAATGACTATGCCGGCGCTGCGATGGCAGATACAGCCGCGTTACAGGAAAGCCTATTTCAGGAAATGCGCGGGCGCATCCGTGAGACCGACAGCACGGCGCCGGTCGCTGATGGCGGCTACTGGTACTATCAGCGTACGGTGGCAGGGTTGGATTATCCCATCTACTGTCGCCGCGCCGGGACGATGGCTGCACCGGAAGAGGTGTTGCTCGACGTTAATCAGTTAGCGGAAGGGAATGCGTTCTGCGAGGTTGGTGAGTTTGTCGTCAGCCCCGACCATCGTCTGTTGGCTTACGCTTATGATGTGGATGGCAACGAATTATTCACGATCGTAATCAAGGACCTGACTACGGGCGCGTTGCTGGATGACCGCATCGCCGGCGCGTACTATGGCCTGGAATGGAGCAACGATAGCTGCACGCTCTTTTACACCACGGTCGATGCACAGCATCGACCCGACTCGGTCTGGCGGCACGATCTTGGCAATGCACAGACGGCGGACACTCGCCTGCTACACGAGACAGATGAGCGCTTCTTTGTCGCCCTCTACAAGACGCGCAGCAAGCGCTTCATCGTGGTGCAGCTGCGCAGCAATATGACCACCGAAGCGCACGTGATCGACGCCGATGCACCAACCGTCCCGCGATTGATCACCGCGCGACGTCAGGGACATGAATATCGCATCGATCATCGCGGCAATCATTTCTACATCCTGACTAACCACCAGGCCGAGGATTTCTGCGTGATGGTGGCGCCCGTTAACGATCCAGCGTTGGCAACATGGCAACCGCTCGTGCCAGAGGAAGCAGGTATATTGATAGATCGGATCGAGCTCTTCCAAGCTCACCTGGTTGCTCTGGAGTGGGCGGGCGGCGTTAAGCGAGTACGCGTGCTGCGCCTGGCGCCAGAAGCGCCCGTCATCACAGCGGCGCACTGGATCGCGTTCCCTGAAGAGGTATATGCGGTGAGCGTAGCGGAGAATCCAACCTTTGCCGTTTCCACGCTGCGGCTGGAGTATTCATCGCTCAAAACGCCGCCGACCGTGTACGCCTACGACATGGAAACGCAACGGTTGGAGGTGCTCAAACAGGACGAAATTGCCAACTATAACCCAGACCACTACGAGACGCGGCGGCTTTGGGCGACGGCGCCTGACGGCATCCAGGCGCCGATCTCGCTGGTCTGTCACAAGGACACCGTGCTGGATGGCAGCAGTCCTTGCCTGCTCTACGGCTATGGCGCGTATGGCGCCAGCACTGAACCGGGCTTCCGCGCCAATCGTCTGAGTCTGCTCGAACGAGGATTTGTCTTTGCCATCGCCCATATTCGTGGTGGCAGCGAACTGGGGCGCGCGTGGTATCGCAACGGCAAACTGCGTCACAAGCAAAACACCTTCACCGACTTCATCGCCGCCGCAGAAGCACTGATCGGGGCTGGCTACACCCGTCCCGATCGATTGACGATCATGGGACGCAGCGCCGGCGGGCTGCTGATGGGCGCTGTCACCAATCAGCGCCCCGATCTCTTCGCCGGCGTGATTGCGGGTGTACCCTTTGTCGATGTGTTGACCACCATGCTTGATCCATCGATCCCGCTGACAGTCATCGAGTATGAGGAATGGGGCAACCCTGCCGACCCAGAACTCTATGCCGCCATGCGCGCGTACTCGCCTTATGACAACCTGGCGCCGCGCGCCTATCCCCCCCTGCTGGCGACGGCTGGCCTGCATGATCCGCGTGTTGGCTACTGGGAACCGGCGAAATATGTAGCGCGGCTGCGTCAACTCAAGACCGACGACAACATCGTCTTGCTGAAAACCAACATGGTGGCGGGACACGGAGGCGCATCAGGACGCTACGAGTATTTGCGCGAGACAGCATTCGAATATGCATTCCTACTCAAAGTGGTGGGAAAAGCCTGACCTCACCATGCTTGGAGGGTTTTGGTCGTGAGCCAGTACATCATCGATGTCGGCACGCTCTTGATCTTGTTGATCGCCAACGGCTTCTTGTCGATGGCGGAGATGGCGGTTGTCTCCTCTCGCCGGCCGCGTTTGCAGACGATGGCAACTGAAGGCAAGCCGGGGGCAGCGCGCGCACTGGCGCTGGCAGAAGACCCTGGCGACTTCCTGTCCACCGTACAGATCGGCATCACGGCAATTGGCATCTTCACCGGTGCGTTCAGCGGCGCCCGCCTAGCAGAGCCGATGGCAGGCTTCCTGCGGCGGCTCCCAGGGTTGGCAGATTACGCCGATCCTGTGGCGATTTTTTTGGTGGTGTTGCTCACAACCTATCTGTCGCTCATTGTCGCCGAATTGACGCCAAAGCGCGTCGCCCTGAGCCGCCCGGAGGAGATCGCCGTGTTGGTGGCGCCAGCAATGGATTGGCTCGCCCGGTTTGCCCGCCCTCTGGTCTTCCTGCTGGACCGCTCTAGCGAGGGTCTTGCCCAGATCATGGGCGTGCGCCCCAGTGATGCACCAGCCGTCACCGATGAGGAAGTGCGCATCATGTTGCAGCAAGGGGCGCAGGTCGGCATCTTCGAGCCAATCGAAGAGGAGATCGTGACGCAGGTCTTTCGCCTTAGCGATCGTCGCGCCAGCGCGATTATGACCCCGCGCACCGAGATCGACTGGATCGACGTGGAGGAAGATATGGAGGCGGTGCGCGCCCTGCTCATGGAATCGAGTCACTCGCGCTTTCCGCTGGCGGAAGGGTCGCTGGATCATGTCGTCGGCATCATCTTTGTGCGCGACCTGCTGCTCCAACGCATAACAGGCGCCGAGGTTGATCTGCGCGGCATTGCGCGTCCGGCGCTTTTCCTGCCTGAGAGCATGACGGCGCTCGATATCGTCGAGCAGATGCGCGCTTCACGGTCGCACATGGCGCTGATCATCAATGAATATGGCGGTCTGGAAGGACTGGTGACCATCAGTGATGTGGTTGAGGCGATCCTGGGCTCGGTCGAAACACCCGGCGTGGAGGAGGAGCCAGAAATTGTGCAACGCAGCGACGGCTCCTGGTTGGTGAACGGCATGTGGTCGGTGGACGAATTTCAGGAGCGGTTCGGCCTCAAAGAGCTGCCGGCGCGCGATGACCTGGATTATCAGACCGTTGGCGGCATGATCATGGCGATCCTGGAACAGGTGCCCAGCGTCGGCAGCCAGATAGAGATCGATGGCTACAAGCTGGAGGTGGTCGATATGGACGGTCGGCGCGTGGACAAAGTGCTGGTGCAAAAACAAGGAGGAGACCTTTGAGAAAGATGCTTGCCAACAAGGTTGTCATTATCACTGGCGCTAGCTCCGGCATTGGGGCGGCCACGGCGCGGGCGTTGGCGCAGATGGGTTGTCGGTTGACCCTTGCCGCGCGCTCAGTGGATCGACTGGAAGCGTTGGCCGAGGAGTTGGGGCGGGCGCAGACGCTGGTCGTTCCCACCGACGTGACCGACGCCTCCCAGGTGGTAGCGATGGTCGAGCGCACCGTCACCCATTTCGGACGCATCGATGTGCTCTTTGCCAACGCCGGCATCTATATTCCCGGTCAGGT
>DMDA01000097.1:22560-24715 GCA_003451595.1 Chloroflexota bacterium
GGCTTCGTTGACATTCACTGGGAGCCGGTCTACAGCGCGTCGAAGCACGCGATTCAGAGCTTTGTCCATACGCTGCGGCGCCAGGTTGCGGCGCACGGCATCCGCGTGGGCGCTGTGGCGCCGGGGCTGGTCGCCAACGAGCTGTGGGGCTTCACCGAGCCAGCGCGTATTGCCGAAATGGTGGCCAAGCACGCCGGCATTACCTCCGACGATGTAGCGGAGGCGGTGGTGTTTATGCTTTCACGCCCGCCCCACGTCACGATCCGCGACCTGGTGATTCTGCCGCAGAATCAGGATATTTGACGGCAATCGTCGTTACGCAGTTCGCCGGGCCTCCGAGAAGGCGAGCGAACTGCGTAGCCGCTAAGCAATTCAGCCCCAACTGAGGAGCAGAATGAGTCCAGGAGAGACAAAAAGTATACCTGTAAGCGCCTACTGGCCGCTCTCATCGGCTAGAATTACACAAATGCACGCCTGGCATGGCGTCATGTTGGACTTGCAGCGAGCATGCACGACAGCAGCCACGCGCCTCCGCCCGTATATCCGCCCAACGCCGCTGGAAGCCTCACCGGCGCTATCTGAGCTGGGCGGGGATGTTGTCTACCTGAAGGCGGAAAATCTACAGGCGACCGGCTCCTTCAAGGTGCGCGGCGCCTTCAATAAGCTGCTCTCTCTGACGCCAGCTGAATTGGAGCGCGGCGTCGTAGCGGCTTCATCGGGTAACCATGGCGCAGCGGTGGCGTATGCTTTGCAACAGTTAGGTGCGCACGGCGTCATCTTTGTGCCCGAACATGCTGCGGCAAGCAAGCTAGCAGCCATCCGTCGGCTGGGCGCTGAGCTTCGCGTCTATGGCAATGACAGCGTACTCGCTGAGGCGGCTGCGCGTGAATATGCCGCCCACAGCGGCCGCGTCTACATCTCGCCCTACAACGATTGGGAGGTCATCGCCGGACAGGGCGCCATCGGTTTGGAGATCGCACGCACGCAGCCCGCAATCCAGACGATCTACGTTACCGTCGGCGGCGGCGGTCTGGCCAGTGGCATCGCGACCTACTTCAAGGGCAACCCAGGTGAGCGGAAACGGCGCCCGGTGCGCATCGTCGGTTGTCTGCCCGCCAACTCGCCCGTCATGCTGGCTTCGGTGCGCGCCGGCGGCGTGGTGGCAATGGAATCGCAGCCCACGCTCTCCGACGGCAGTGCAGGCGGCATCGAGGCAGACGCGGTCACCTTCGGTCTCTGCCAACAACTCGTTGATGATTGGATCGTGGTGGAGGAAGACGAAATCGCCGCGGCCATCCGTCTGCTGATCGAGACGCATCATTACCTGATCGAGGGCGCGGCGGGCGTGGCGGTGGCGGCGTATCTGAAGGACCCACAGCGGGGGCGGCAGCGCAACGTTGCTATCGTCTTGTGTGGCGCCAATCTTGATCTGGCTGTACTGCAGGGTGTGTTGTGCAGTCGCGCTGGCGGGATGGCGTGAGTGCGGCGCCATGATCGAGATTCGCCCGCTTCAACCCGATCAATGGGAATTGCACAAGCGTCTGCGGTTGGCGGCATTGGCGGATGCCCCCTATGCTTTCACGACGCAATTGGCGGATGCCGCCGCGCGTCCCGATGCCGCATGGGCCGCGATGACGGCGCAACGCGCCAGCGATCCGCATGGCGTGACCTATTTCGCGTTCGTCCAGGGCGAACCTTGCGCCATGGCAGCCTGCGTGCTGACTGAGCTAGGCGCCGAAATGTTGGCGGTCTGGGTGGCGCCTGCACACCGTCAGCAGGGCGTGGGTCTGGCGCTGGTGGATTATGCCCGGCAGTGGGCGCGGGCACGCGGCGTCGATATGCTGGTCGTTGGCGTCTATGCCGACAACGTGGCGGCCGTGCGTTTCTATGCGCGTGCTGGCTTTACACCTACCGGCGTTGAGCGCTTTGCCACCCCAACACAGCAGCGCCCAATCTTGCTGATGGCGATGTCGCTTGCGCCAGAACAAGGAGAATAGCCAACCATGTCCCTATTGCCTAAAACCGTGCTCGATCGTTGTGGCACGCTGCCAATCAAGCCAGCACCGGTGACGCTCGCCGGGCGCTTTGTGCGTCTAGAGCCGTTGACGATGGAACATGCACCGCGTCTGTTCGCACATGCCAACGGCGCGCCCAT
>DMDA01000097.1:24995-35867 GCA_003451595.1 Chloroflexota bacterium
GACAGCCTGGCGCTATGCGTTATCGATCAACCGAGCGCGGCGCCAGTAGGCATCGTCATGTTGATGAGCAATGTCCCGGCATTTCTGCGCATTGAGTTGGGCGGCATCTGGTACAGCCCGATCGTACAGCGCACGCAGGCCAACCTGGAAAGCACCTATTTGCTGCTCGGTCACTGCTTTGAGTTGGGCTATCGCCGCGTGGAGTGGAAGTGCGACAGCCGCAACGAACGCTCGCAGCGCGCGGCCTTGCGCATGGGGTTCACCTTCGAGGGCATCCAGGCCTATCACATGATCGTCAAGGGACAGAGTCGCGATACAGCCTGGTTTCGGATGCTCGACCATGAGTGGCCGGACATACGCACGCGGCTGGAAACGATGCTCTATGGACGATGCTGAGCGTTGCAGGTGTAAATCACCCAGCGCTCAGCGCTCATGACGCATCACTTGTGACACACAGGGAATTTCCGCCAGGAGACAAGAGTATGGCGCACTACGAACGATTGCTGGAACTCTATCAGGCCGGGCCGGTGCCGTGGGATCACGCCGACCCACCGCCGGAGGTGCTGGCCTTTGCGCCGACGCTGCCGGTCGGGCGCGCCCTCGATCTTGGCTGCGGGCTGGGGCGCGCATCGATCTTCCTGGCGCGTCTTGGTTGGGAGGTGGATGGCGTCGATTTCATTGAGCTTGCGGTGGCGGAGGCTACGCGTCGCGCCCAACTGGCAGGAGTAGCGGAGCGGACGCACTTTCATCTCGGCGCCGTGGATCAGTTGGATTTTCTCACCGGGCCGTATGACTTCGCCCTGGATGTTGGTTGTGCACACAGCTTTGATCCCGACCAGTTGCGACGCTACCGTGATGGCTTGCGACGCTTACTACGTCCAGGCGCCAGTTATCTTCTCTTTGCGCATCTGAACGAGACCGACGCCGCGCCCGAAAACCGTCGCTGGCTGGACGAAGCCTTGCTCCGCGCCCTGTTTGCCGAAGACTTCACCTTGACTCGCGCCGAGTACGGCCAGACCCAAGTCGGCGATCAACCGCCCTGGCGTTCGGCGTGGTTCTGGTTCGAACGTCGCAACCCGGTGTCACCGACCCATCGCCTCAAAACGACAGAGACAGCGCCGTGAGTGAGCAAGTTGCTGAGGCAGACGCCGTACTAACCGCCTGGCGCCGCAATCAGGATCAACCGTGGAATCGGCTGCGCTATCTGCTGGTGGAAGCTCATTTGCAACGTCTCATCGGCGCGGGCGCAGCATGGCGCGTGCTGGATGTGGGCGCCGGCGATGGCCGCGATGCGCTGCCGCTGGCGCAGCACGGTCATACGGTGCTGTTGCTTGACCGCGACGCGGCCATGCTGGCGGAAGCTGAACGTCGCGCCGCCGCACTCACCGTCGGCGACCGCATCCACACCCGGCAAGTCGATGTCAGCGCCGACGATTTGCCGCTCGATCCTGGCGGCTACGATCTCGTCCTTTGCCACAACTTGTTGCAATATCTGCCTGATCCATTGCCCCTGCTGCAGGCGCTGGGACAGGCGCTGCGTCCAGGCGGGTGGATCTCGCTCCTGATCCCCAATCCTGCCTCCGAGACGCTCCGCCTGGCGCTGCAGCAACACGATCTAGTCGCTGCCTGCGCCAGCCTGATGGCGACAACGCATCGCAACCACTTCTATGGCGTCGAGATGCACCTGCGCGAGCTGCCGGCATGGTGCGATCTGCTCGGCGACGCTGGATTCGAAGCGATCGATTATGTCGGTGTTCGTTGTGTCAACGACTACATCAATGCGGATACAATCAAGTTCAGTGAGTCTGGTTTTCCCCAGCTATTGGCGCTCGAAATAGCGTTGGGGAGGCGCTCGCCCTATCGCGAGATTGCGCGCCTGTGGCAGATTACGGCGCGTAGGGCTATGCGCGGCGCACAGTGATGCAGGCTCAGCGCATGGCATCCAGGGGAGCAATCGGCACCTGCAACTCAATGACGGGCAGAGCATCGTTGGCAAGAGCGGCATGGGCGGGACCAGAGAGGTGCACCTCGCGCAGCGGACCGACAGGAGCGTGGCGGTGCAGCCCGATCCAGCGGAGCAGCGACTGAATCGGGCGGACGACGTTCTCGAAGGAACCCTCGAAGGTCAGTGCAGCTGCCAGCTCACAGCCGGGCGCGCGGTGCAGGATCAACCCATCGGGCGCCGGCGTCTGCGTCAGGCTATTCTCGGCGACGGCGACGGCCACTTCCATGTCGATATCTGTATCGCGATACTCGTCGTTGTGATAGAAGGTGACTTCCGGCGTCTGCCAGGCAATTCCGGCTGCAGCAAGCATCTGGTACAGGCGGCCATAAAGCGTTTGACAGAAATAGCCCACCTCCTGCACCGTCGGCGCCATGACGCGTAACGCAGCGACGGGCAGCTCCGCCAACGGCTTGACCACGATCTCGTAGGGGTCAGGGTCGTGCTCTTGCTCGATCTGTTGCAGACGCGCGGCGACGCTGGCGAGCTGCCAGCGCTTCTCGGCCAGCTCGCGCTCAAGCTCCTTTTGGCGCAGCAGCAACATTCCGCGCAATTCCTCCACCGGCAGGTCGTTCCGGTCCCCCAGCAGGTCGGCGATCTCTTGCAGCGTCAGTCCCAGACCGTTGAGCGCAACAATGCGATTCAGGCGCGGCAACTGGTCAATTGTGTAATAGCGATAGCCGGTGAATTTATCGGTGTAGCTAGGCGTGAGCAGGCCAAGTTTGTCGTAGTGGCGCAACATTCGCACCGAGACCTGCGCCAGTTGAGAGAAATCGCCGATTTTAAACATGAGCCGCAGCCTATTTCACAATGATCGTGGCGGCCAGATCATGCGCCAGGGCATGATGCTCGCCATCCACCTCGATGAGCAGCGGGCCATCGAACGGGGCGCGTTTGCGCACTGTGACCGTAGCGTTTGGATAGAGCTGCAAGGCGCCGAGATAGATCAGCCGCTCCGGGTCTTGCAACAAAACGCGCACGATGGTGTATGGGCGATTCAGTTCAGCATCGCTCAGCGCGGCGCCCTCCACGCGCTCGATTCTGCCATCCTTGGTCGGGATCGGGTCGCCGTGGGGATCGAAAGTGGGGTTGCCCAACGCCTCTGCAATGGCATCTTCCAGGGCTTCACTGAGCACGTGTTCGAGGCGCTCGGCTTCGTCATGCACCAGTTCCCAGGGGAGATTGAGCTTGTCGTGCAGATAGAGTTCCAGCAGGCGGTGATGTCGCAGCACCTCCAGCGCCACGATCTCCCCGGCTGGCGTGAGGGTGATGCTCTGGTAGGGTTCGTAGGTCACCAACCCCAGCTCGCTGAGCTTGCGCACCATGTTGGTGGCGGAGGCGGGCGCCACCTTGAGTTGGTTCGCCAGCGCCGAGTTTGTCACCTCCACGCCGCGCGCATGAAGTAGATAGATAGCTTTGACGTAATCTTCGTGCGCTGGCGTCAGGTTCTTATCGTCGTCGACCGGTCTCGAAATTGGCATGGTTACATCATATCACAAGCAGCACTAGGTGTAGAGGGTTAGATTCACTATACGTCAAGTTGTGAGCGTCTGCCCCAGGCGCGCACAGCCTGAAAAAGAGGCTGTGCGCGCCTGAGACGTCACGCGGGACAGAGCACGCCTGCTCCCTGTCTCAACCAGGCAGCGAAGCCTGCGTCGGTTCGTTTACCAACACCACTGCTGCGCGCGCTGGGATGATAACGTCGGTCAACTGGCCATCGTGCGCCGTATATGCGCCCGTGTTCCAGATCGCCGTGAAATGGGGTGAGGCAACCACGCGGGGCAGCGTCAAGTTGACCTTTGTTGCTTCCTGTGCGCGATTGAAGACGACAATGGCGTGCTGCGTTCCCAACGTGCGCATAAAACCAAAGACGTCTGCATCGGCATGGATGACCTCGAACGAACCGGTGCGCAGGACTGCGTGCTGACGGCGTAAGACGATGGCGCGCTTGAAGAAATCCAACAGATCATGCCGCCACACCGTCGTGTCGTGCCAGGGAAACGCGCCGCGTGAGAAGGGATCGGTAGCCCCGCTCATGCCGATCTCGTCGCCGTAATAGATGCAGGGCGCGCCAGGCATTGTCATCTGAAAGAGGGTGCAGAGGCGCAGCGCACTCTCATCCTCGCCGACAGTCCACAGCGTGCGCGCCGTGTCGTGGCTGTCGAGCAGATTCAATTGCGCCTGGGCGACCTCCCAGGAGTAGATGTTGTACATATGATGGATGCCTGCCGCCAGGTCGCGCGCATCGAGCGTCACCAGGGTATAGCCGCCCGGCTTATAGTCGGTGCGCAGCGTCTTTGCGCCGAAGAAACCCAGCGCCAGCCGGCTGAAGACATAGTTCATCACGGCGTCGAAGCGGTCGCCGCGCAGCCACTCGCGCGCTTCGTGCCAGATCTCGCCGACGATGTAGGCGTCGGGGTTGCCCTCCTTCACGGTGGTGCGAAATGCCTGCCAGAAGGCAACGTCGTTGATCTCCTCCGGCACGTCGAGCCGCCAGCCGTCGATGCCGAAGTCGATCCAATAACGCGCCACGTTGAGCAGATATTGGCGCACGCCTGGGTTGGCAATGTTGAACTTGGGTAGCGCTGGCATGTCCCACCACGCATCATAGTTGTGGGGATTCTCGGCGTCATGCTCGTAGGGGCGCAGCGGCCAGCCGTGCACCTTGAACCAGTCAATATAGGGGGAATTGCCGCCGCACTCCAGAATGTGATGAAAAGCCCAGAAGCCGCGGCTGGCATGATTGAAGACACCGTCCAGCACCACGTACATACTGCGCGCATGGGCGGCGTCGAGCAATTCCCGCAGCGCTGCGTTGCCGCCCAACAGCGGATCGACCTGCATGTAGTCGAAGGTGTGGTAGCGGTGGTTGGAGGCGGACGCAAAGATCGGGTTCAGGTAGATGGCGTTGACGCCTAGCTCCTGCAGGTAATCGAGCCGATCCACGACGCCGAGCAGGTCGCCGCCCTGAAAACCTTGTTCCTCCGGCGGCGCGCCCCACGGCTTGAACTGGAGGCCGGGGCTATGGACAAGGCGAGGGCTGCGCGCAAAGCGATCGGGAAAAATCTGATAGAAAACGGCGTTTTTGACCCAGTCGGGCGTCTGAAACGGCATATAGTGCAATTCCTTTTTCAAGTCGAGTCTTTGTAGCAAACAAGTGAAGATTTTGTCATGCTGGATGCAAAGTGTCAATTGTGGGTTGACGGACGGATTGCTTGCATAATAGCTCTCTGGCTGGAGCATCGGGTATAATCAGGACATTGAATCGCTGCAACGATCAGAAAGGAGTCCGTGTGAGCGACCCACGCATCGATGGTTTGGCTCGTTTATTGGTGAATTATTGCGTTGCCACGCGCCCCGGTGACTGGGTGTTAATTCGCGGCGATCTGGCCGCGCAGCCGCTTGTTGCACGCGTCTACGCCCACGTGTTGGCGGCGGGCGGTCAGCCGACCGTTCTCTATCACGACGAGCAGACCGAAGAAGTGTTCTATCGCAACGCCGACGCCGCACAATTGACCTGGCGCTCACCGGTGGAGGAACTGCTGGCGGAGCGCGTTGACGCCCGCATTGTCATTCGCGCACCAGGCAACACGCGCGCGCTCACTGGCGTCAACCCTGACGCGCAACGCACACACCAGCTTGCCCAGAAGCCTATCACCGACCGCTATCGTCAGCGGGCGGCGGCAGGCGCGCACCGGTGGACGCTGACCAACTTCCCCTGCCCGGCGCTGGCGCAAGACGCTGACATGAGCCTCACCGAGTTCGAGGACTTTGTCTACGCCGCCACCTTCGCCGACCAGCACGATCCGGTGGCTGCCTGGCAGGCTGTCCATGCCCGACAGCAGCGGCTGGTCGATTGGCTGGTGGGCAAGTCAGAGGTGGTGGTGCGCGGGCCACATGTCGACCTGCGTCTGTCGATTGCGGGGCGCACCTTCATCAACAGCGACGGCAAACGTAATATGCCGAGTGGCGAAATCTTTACCGGTCCCGTCGAGGATTCAGTCGAGGGCTGGGTGCGCTTCACCTACCCTGCAATTCGGGGCGGGCGCGAGGTGGAGGGCGTCGAGCTGACTTTTGCCCAGGGACAAGTGGTCAAAGCACAAGCGAGCAAGAATGCAGCCTATCTGCTCAGCCAGCTTGACAGCGACGCCGGTGCGCGGCGCCTGGGCGAATTTGCTATCGGCACGAATTACCAGATTCAACGCTTTACCAAAAACATTCTCTACGACGAAAAGATTGGCGGCACCATGCACGTGGCGTTAGGCGCCGGCTACCCGGAAACCGGCAGCCGCAACGAATCAAGCATCCACTGGGATTTCATCTGTGACATGCGCACCGACAGCGAAATCTGGGTGGACGGCGAGCTTTTCTTCAAAGACGGTCAATTCACGATTGACTGACCTTACTCCGCCCTACTCACACACAGGAGGCTCATCATGCTTGTCCGCGATATTATGACCAGCCCGGCCATTACCGTGTCGGCCAGCACCAAAATTCCCGAAGTCGCACGCCTGTTGCGCGCGCATCAAATCAGCGGGATGCCGGTGCTCGACGAGAGCGGCGCGCTGCTTGGCATCGTCACCGACCACGATCTGATCCTGCGCAACGCACCGGTGCGCGAACCGCGCTACTTCGCCATTCTCTCTGGCTATATCCCGCTGAGCCTTGAGGAGCACCGCCACTACAAGGAGCAATTACGCCACACGATGGCCGTCACCGCTGGCGATATGACCGAGCCGGGCATCCCCACCGTCACACCAGAAACGCCGTTGGAGCAGGCGATGGAATTGATGCTCGACCCCAAGGTGACGATGCTGCCGGTTCTCACCAACGGTGAGGTTGTCGGCGTCGTGACGCGCACCGATCTGGTGAGGTTGATCGAGAAGTTGGAAGGCGCGGTCGATCCAGAGGCGACAGCCCAAGAGATTGCCGCCGAACCGGTGCTGGCCGGGTTGAGCGAGGTGATCCTCTATGTGCAGGCGATGGACGTCATGGTGCGCTTCTATCGCGACCAGCTTGGTCTGCGCGTGGAGGAACCCGCCGACACAGCCGATTTGAGTGATGCAAGCTGGGTCGTCTTTGACGCCGGCGCCGCCAAACTGGCGCTGCACAGCGGCGGCGAGCGGCGGCTGGGCGAGGACACGCCTATGCTTGTTTTTGCCGTAGCTGACATTGCCGCCGCACGCAGCGTGTTGCTCGAGCGCGGCGTGGCCTTGGAAGAACCTTTTGAGACAGCGCCGGGCATCCTCGTCTGTCACGGTCGCGACCCGGAGGGCAATCCACTGGCACTGGAACAACGCTGAGGAAAGAGCGGGCTACGCGGGGCGTTGCCATGATTCCCAGTGCAACTCAGTGCGCGACTGTCGCAATGCCCAGAGTGAACGCATCGCCGGCAGTCGGCGGTTGCGTAACGGGCAGCCGCGCCAGCGTGGCCGGATCGTAGAAGCCCGCGACGACACGATACTCGCCGCGCGGCAGGTCTGGCGGAAGTGCAATTTCGGTTGTGTCGTGCACTGTGAGCGCCGAACGCCAGGCGCTGGTGGGCAGGAAGCCGTTGACTGGCGCGCCGTCGTGTTGCGCCACCAGATGGCCCGCCGCGTCGAGCACATGGATGAACAGCGTATAATCTTGAGCGGGCGGCTGTTGCACGCGCCATGCAGTGGCGACAGTCAGCGTGATTGCGGTTTCGCTCGCTGCGGACTGTGTAACTGCTGCCGCCTCCAGGTCGATGCCATCGCCAAAGCGCGCCAGGGGCGGCGCAGTTGGCGCACGTTCCGCCTCGCCGACCAGCAAATAACCCAGGGTGGCAGGCGCGCCCAATTCCTCCAGGGTGTTCGGGTCATAAAAGCTGGCATCGACGCGATAATAGCCTGGCGCAGCGTCTGGCGGCACAGTGAACACATGGCCATCAGGCCAAACATCACCCACCGGCCATTGTGAAGTCGGCGCACCGTAGGGCCAGCCTTCATCGCGCAACAACTCGGCGCCTGCAGCATCGACAACGCGGATCAACACACTCCAATTCGTATTCATGGGGCGCAGGCTCTGAAGATGCAGCGTCAACACGAAGCTTGCGCCTGGCGCAACGGGGGCGGAGGGCAGATCGTGCCCACCCAACTGGATCGTCTCCGCCCATTGTGCTTGCGGCGCTAGCCAGAGCGTACTCTTGTCGGGCAGCGGCACCGGGACGTAAGCGTGCGTCTGCGCGTAGTCAAGCAGTGGCTGTTCCAGCGCCGCATCATCATTTTCAACGCCGGTCAGGATCGCCCGCGCTGGAGCGTCCGCCAGCAACGTCGCCAGATCGTCGGGGCCGACCATATGAAAGCGGGCGCGCGCTTGCACAGGCATCAACGGCGCCACACGCCAGGCAAACGGACCTGTAGCAAATTGCGGATAGATGGCGGCGCCACCTTCCAGTGCATAGATCGGCGCCAGCGTCAGCACGCGACCATCACCCACCAGCCGGCCGATCAACCCGCCGTAGGCATGGGCGCGGCTAGGCAGCCAATCCCCTGGCGACCACAATGTGATCTGGCCAGCGCCGTAGATGGGCGCAGCGACCAGCAAAGCGGTCGCGCCGCCGAGAACATAGGCATACAGTCCACCTCCTTGCAGTGTGGGCGGCCACGCCGCAAACGCCTCGACAATCGCCAGGATTGCCAGCGGAAAGAGGGGATAGAAGTACTGTGGTTGTGACGGCGTGGCGCCAAACGCGCCCGGTAGCGTGAAGAGCATCAGCGCAAGCAGTAACCACAGGCGGAAGCGCACCGCCGACGCCTCCCGATTACTGCGCCACAAGAGCGTCCGTAGCGGCCACAACCCAATCGCCAGCGTCGCCAACACGATCAGGTTCGTAGCGCTGGCGCCAAGCAGTTCGCCAAAGTAGGCCAGCTTGGCGGCCAGGGACATGGCTTCACCGTACGCCAGTTCGGCGTAATAGCGTGCGTTGAGTTGGATGTAGACGACGTTGCCGAAGAAGAGAGCGGGCGCATCGCGCAAGGTTGGCGCCAGCGCCAGCCCGCCGGTGATAACGCCGGCCAGAGTAAAAGCCGCAACGTTGTGCACGTGCTGGCGTCGCGTCGCCGTCGGCATCAGCCAGGCGGCTGCCAGCAGCGGCGCGCCAGCAAATGCGAAGGAGAGCCGCGTGACCGCTGCCAAAGCTGTCAGAGCGCCTGCCATTGCCAGCCACCGCGCCTGGCGCTCGCTGGTCAGCGCCCTGCTGTTGGCGCCGAAGGCCAGCAACAGCAGGAGGATCGGCAGGTCGTGATTCCACGCGCGCCCACTGGTATAGAAAAAGACTGGCGTCGCCAGCAACCACATCGACGCCAGCGCCGCCATCCCCCAGCGCGTCCAGAGCGGGTGCGCGGCAAACCGTCGCCACGCAATCGCAAATATCAGCGCCAACGCCAGCCAACCAGCGATCACTGACGCCACGCGACTGCTCAATAGGAGCGGCTCAAAGACCGTAAAGATCAGCGCATAGAGGTAGCTCAACAAAGGTACGTGGAAATAGGGGAAATCCACATACGGCGTCAGCCCGGTGCGCGCGATCAACGCAGCGCTGGCAACGAACTGATGCTCATCGTGGTTTAGCTCGCGGCGCAGGTTGATGCCCAACAGCAAGGCGAAGGCTGCCACAAACAGCACACCGGTGGCGAGCGCCAACAGCCAGGGCTGGGTGCGCCGGCCGGATGCAGGCGGGGTTGGGGTTGGTGGCATGGTGGACTCCTGTCTCATGGCGCCGTCCAGTGCATGAGTTCAAGCGCCGTGCGGCCATCGTCCAGTAACACACGTTCACCGTTCGTCGGATCGTACCAGCCGATCAGGAGATGGTATTCGCCCGGCGCCAGTGTGGCGGGCGCCGTCAGCGTGAAGTCATCATCCACGGCGACGCCAGGCCGCCAGCCGGTCGTCGGCCAGAAGCCATGACGCGGAGCGTGGTCGTCCTGCGCGACGATGGCGCCATCCGGTCCCTGCAGATGTACGAACGCGGTGAACGCGCTCGTCAGCGGGGCAACGCTCTGCCAGCGCACGCGTACAGTAATGGGCGCGCCAGCCGCCAGGTTGATCGGCAGATCGCTGGTGCTAAGCAGCTCGATGCCGTTGCGCCAGTGGCCGGAGAGGGGCGCGCCCGGTGCGGCCGGCTGGGCGCCGACCCAGAACCAGGTGACTGGCGTCGGCGGTGCAAACAGCTCGCCATCTACCGGGCTGTAAGCGACGATTTCCAACCGATAGAGACCATCTGCCAGCGTTGGCGGCAGGTGCAGCACCTTCGTATCGGGGATCGGCGTCCCTTCGGCCTGGCCGGGGTTGATCACGCCAGCCGCCAGCAGACCATCGGTGGCGGCTGGCCGCTCACCATCCTCACTGACCAGCTGCACGGAGATGGTGGGAGCGTCTTCGTTGTCGGCGACGATCCAATCGCTGCGCACGATCAGCTCCTCGCCGGGCGCAGCCTGACTGTGCGCCAGCCGCGTCAGTGTCAGCCAGTCGGTGAAAGCAACCGGCATGAACGGTGTGATCCAGCTCGTGGCGGCCAGCGGCGGCGCGCCGGTGAAGCGCAGCACACGTGCGGAATCATCGGCGCGCGCCACCGTGAAGCGTTCCAGCACTGCGCGCGCAAAACCATCCTCGAAGCGTTTGAGCAGACGCTCGCCGTCGGTGACATACCACACAGGCCGGCCCTGCGCCAGCACGGCCTCAAGCTGCGGTAGCGTAGCGAGCAAGGTGGCGCCGCTCCAGCGGTCGATCAGCCGGTCATCGGTAGTGGCAAGCACAAACGGTGCGAAATCTTTGCCCTGTGTGTAATAGTCGCACGGGACCTCCGTCACCAATGCACAGCCGGCGGCTTGCGGCGACATCACAATGTC
>DMDA01000097.1:36123-36982 GCA_003451595.1 Chloroflexota bacterium
GCCAATGGCGACTGTCTGACTACGCGTGCTGCGCAGCACAAGGGCGATGGCGCCAACCATGCCCGCTGCGCCGATCAACAGCCAGTAGGACTGAATGAACAAGAGATAGCGCGGATTGCGCCAGCTTGCGCCGACGATGGTGGCAAAGAGCAAGAAGACCACGCCGAAGAGAAGCGCAAAGAACAAGGTCGCCTGGTGTGGTGATGGCAACTCACGCAGACGCCAGCGCCGCCGATGCAGGCTGACGAGGGCGGCGCCGACGGCCACCAGCGCGCCAAGCGTCCAGGGCAGGCGCGCTGGCGTCAAAAACAGCGTCTCGACCAGACGCCAAAGACCAGTGGGGTCGAGGTGTAGGTCGAGGTAGGGCTGGCTGGACTGGATCGCCAGCAGTTGGCCGGGCTGCCCAACCTGCTCGATGGTCAGGCGCAACGCCAACGCACCCAGGCTGATGGTGTGAGCGAACACGGCGCCCGGTAGTCGCACATACATCCAGCCGCGCCACAGCAACGCCGTCAGCAGCAGCGCCGGATAGAGCAGTACGATCTCTTCGTGTGAGAAGATGGCCAGGGCAAAGCTGGCGCCAAAGAGCAAGTGCCAGCGCCGCACGCTGCGGCCCGGCGGGTCTGCAACATCGTTGGCTTGGCGGATCGCCTCGAAGAATGCCCAGGCTGCCAGCAGCGACCAGAACATCATCGGTGCGTAGAAGCGAGCGCGCCCGCCTGCCTCGATGGCTTCCGGCAGCAGCGCCAACCCCAAGGCCGCCAGCACGCCGACGCCAGGCTGCCAGCGTTTCCTACCAATGAAAAAGATCAGCGTCACGGTCGCCAGCGCAAAGCATAGACTCGGCAACCGCCCCATG
>DMDA01000097.1:37256-38009 GCA_003451595.1 Chloroflexota bacterium
CTATTGCGCACAGCGGAAGCCCTTGCGATTGTTGCGGAAATAGGGGATGTCCGTAAAGGGAAGCCAGTTTGGCCCCTGGTGTCCGAAATGACGATGCGCCGTGTGCAGGTACACCTCATATCCGCCCCAGGTGCCCCCGCGATGGGTGAAGACCGGGTAGCCAAGTTCTTCGTAAGTCAGCGGCTGCATTGGGTCACCGGTCGCCTTGTAGGGTCGCGAGAAGGGCGGCCCTGGTGGATTATCGGTAGGGGCGTAATTGTAGTAATTGGCGTCGTATTTGTCATTGACCCACTCGGAGACGTTGCCAGACATTTCGTAGGCGCCGTAGGGACTGGCGCCGCGCGGGTAGCGACCTACAGGCGCCGCGCCGCGCGCTTCGGGAAGCACCGGGGGCAATGAGCGACATTCATCGCCGTCGCGATAAAAGTGATTGTTGAGACGCAGGCAGTCTGGCGTTTCGTTGCCCCAGGGATAGACGCGCGTATCGATGGCGCCGCGTGCGGCCTTTTCCCATTCGGCTTCGGTAGGCAAGCGCTTGCCTTCCCACCGACAGAAGGCGTCGGCATCCCACCAGGAAACAAAGGCGACGGGATACAGATCGAACTCTGCTTTGTTCATCAAGGTTGGGTCGAGGGGTGGCTGACACGCGCCCGCCTGCACACAGGCGCGGTATTCGCGATTGGTCACCTCGTATTTGTCGATCTTGAACGCATCGAGCTGAATTATGCGCACGGGTTCGTCCAGATAATTGGG
>DMDA01000043.1:0-7509 GCA_003451595.1 Chloroflexota bacterium
AGATGTGTATAAGAGACAGTTGCGTAGGTCACCGCCTCCGGCGTGACATGGCAGTCCGTCCGTCACGCCGGAGTGCCTTCGCATTGGGGGCAGCGTTTGTTGCGTAGGTCACCGCCTCCGGCGTGACATAGCAGTCCGTCCGTCACGCCGGAGTGCCTTCGCATTGGAGGCAGCGTTTGTTGCGTAGGTCACCGCCTCCGGCGTGACATGGCAGTCCGCCCGTTACGCCGGAGTGCCTTCGCATTGGGGGCAGCGTTTGTTGCGTAGGTCACCGCCTCTGGCGTGACATGGCAGTCCGCCCGTCACGCCGGAGTGCCTTCGCATTGGGGGCAGCGTTTGTTGCGTAGGTCACCGCCTCCGGCGTGACATAGCAGTCCCCGTCACGCCGGAGGCGGTGACCTACGATGCACGCCCCAACTTGAATTGCTCCGCTGTGTTCCTGGGTAGATATGGGGGGTCTCACCCAGCACCTCCCATCCGCCAGTTGGGGGGATGCGTGCGTGGCGTGGATAGAAGTCGCCGCACCAACTACTACGCGTGGCGCCGATCACCCACGCGCTGGAATGGGGAAGGGATGGGGCAATGGCTGGATGAAACGCGCTCCGCTCACATGCTACTGTCGTGATAGTGGAAAGAGCATTCCATTGGCAGAAAGCCTGAGGAGGAAGTCATGACTCTGTACGAATTCTCCATCATTGTGCTGGCGTTGGTGACCCTGACTGTACTGCGCTTTGGCGTGCCAGCGCTGGTGATGTGGCTATTGACGATAATCAGCCATCGCCTGATGCATGCCTAGGTCACGAGAAACATCATACACGAGCGTATCGACTACCCAGAGCATTTGGATGAGGTGAGCTATGGTGCAACGCGTAGGGCGTAGCGCGTATGGTAAGTGCGTGTGCTACGCATGGCTATTGGCATGTTTGTTGTGGCTGGCGCTGCCATTGAACGTCCAAGCACAAACAGATGAGGAAGGTTGCAGTTGTCACAGCACCGAACGCACAGCCTGGGAAATGTCCACACACGGACAGGTGAAGGAAAACGGTGCACCCATCGCCGCCTGTGAAACCTGTCATGGCGTCTACACGCGCGGCCATCCCGGGACAGACATGATCCCTCTTGACGCGGACTCCTCAGTCTGCATTGAATGTCACGCAGCCATTGCCCACAACTGGGGTGACACGGTCCATGCCCAGGCGGGCGTGCAGTGCATCGGCTGTCACCTGGCGCACTCCCAGGACTTGCGTCTGGGCGGCGCCGGTCTCTGCGAAAGCTGCCATCGCACTGCGTTGACAGATACGTTACACACGGCGCATTGGCTGGGCGACGTCGCCTGCACCAACTGCCATATGGCGGAGCAGCCGCTGGCAGTGAACGAGCCATTGGCGGCGGCAGCGCCAGCGCTCGCTGTGACAACCGCGCCGCGCCATGACTTCGTGGCAGTCGCCAGCAACAATTGCCTGGAGTGTCATGCCAAACAGGTGCATGATGCTGCCGTCGTCTCCGATCCAGTGGACTTGCAGCGCCGCACGCTCATTGAAGCGGTGGCCGAGGCGCCCAGACTGCGCGCACAGCTGAGTCGGGCGGAACAGGCCGCACGCGCCACCACTCTTTTAGCGCCTATGAGTCTTGGCTTTGGCATCAGTATCGGCGGGCTGCTTGGCATCGGCTTTATTCTGCTGGCCGCGCGCTGGGGGCGCAAGGGAGGGCTGTGATGCGCACACAAAGGACAAGAACACCGCACGCGGACACGACAAAGCCAGAGGAGGCAACACCGTTGACCCGAAAGCTCAATCGACGCGACTTCGTGCGACACGCCGGGCTTGGAATGGCGGCAATGGCAAACGTCGTGCTGACAGAAACCAAGACGGCGCAAGCCTCCAGCGCTGAACCAGATGCGGATGCAGTCGGCGTGCTGATCGATCTGACGCGGTGCACTGGCTGCAACTCCTGCGCGCTGGCGTGCAAGGTCGCCAACCGTAAACCCAACCCCGAAGTGGCGCCGACGGAACTTTCCAACGATGCGCTTACCTATGTGGCTGTCGAGAAAGATGCACAGGGCGAGCGGCGCTTTGTCAAGCGGCAGTGCATGCATTGTCTGCACCCTGCATGCGTCTCTGCTTGCACCGTCGGCGCGCTGCGCAAGACGATCGAGGGGCCGATTGTCTACGACGCATACAAGTGCATCGGCTGCCGCTATTGCCAGTACGCCTGCCCCTTTGGCGTGCCCACCTACGATTGGAACAACCCGCTTGGTTTGATCCACAAATGCCAGATGTGCTTCCAACAGCGCGTGGCAACAGGCAAGCCGCCCGCATGCGTGACCGCCTGCCCCAGTGGTGCGCTGCGCTTTGGCAAACGACGCGAATTGTTGGCGCAGGCGCACGCCGAGATCGCCACGCACCCACAAGATTACGTCGATCATGTTTACGGTGAACAGGAAGCCGGCGGCACATCCGTGCTCTATCTGTCTGCCGCACCATTTGAGCAGCTGGGTTTCGCACAGCCAGGCAGCAGCCCCATCCCTCAAACGGCGGAGGCAGTGATGGCGTTGACGCCGGTTGTGGCGCTTAGCGTCGCCACGCTGGCGACGGGGATGCATCTGATTCTACGGCGCCGTCAACACAGAGATAACGTTGCACCCGTGACATGGCCAGAGACAAAGGAGGATTGACGCTATGGCGCTTCGTGGGGCATCACTTCGCTCCAACATTCCCGCCGAAGCTGCGTGGCCGCACATCCGGCGCTGCGACTGCGTGCTAGGCATCCTCGGCTTCTTGACGTTGGCAGGCGTCATCGCCGGCGTTGGACGTTTGTTGCTCGGCCTGGGGGCAACGACAGCCCTCACCAACGTCTATTCGTGGGGCATCTGGATCGGCTTTGACTTCGGGCTGATTGCCTTCGCCGGCGCCGGCTTCACGATGGCGGCGCTAGTGCACATCTTCCACCGTGAGCACTATCACGATGCACTCTGGCCGGCGATCCTGGCGGGGCTGATGGGTTATGTGGCGGTCTTGGCGTTGCTCGTGCTCGATCTGGGCCGGCCCGACCGTTTTTACAACTTCATGCTCTACTGGAACGTGCATTCGCCGCTCTTCGAGATTAGCTGCTGCGTGCTGCTCTACTCGACGGTGTTGGTAATCGAGACCAGCCCGAATTTCCTGGGCAGGCTGAAGTGGTCGTGGGTCAACCCGCTGCTCGGGGTGATTCGCCGGGCGATGCTCCCGGTGACGATCATCGGCGTCACGCTCTCGACGCTGCATCAATCGACGCTGGGCACGCTCTATCTCAACATGCCGCATCGTCTGCATCCGCTGTGGTGGTCGCCCTTCTTGCCGGTGCTTTTCTACATCTCATCGATCATGGCGGGGCTGAGCCTGGCGACGGTTGCCTATCGCAGCGCCATGCGTATCCTGGGCCGAGCGGAGGATCGCAGCCTGATTCATGGTCTGTGCCGGATCGTGGTGGCATTCAGCGTGATGTACCTGACCGCCAAAGTTGCCGAACTCTGGTGGGCTGGCGAGCTGCCGATGTTGTGGACAGAAGGTCTGGCGAGGCTCTGGCTGGCTGAACTGTTGATCGGCGTGGCGCTGCCGGTCGGGTTGTGGCTGATACCGGCGCTGCGCCGCACCAGCGCCATCCAGTGGATCGTCCCGATCCTGGTGTTGGCGGGCGTGTTGATGAACCGCTTCGACGCCACACTGGCGGCCCAGGTTGTGTCCGCACGAGCCAGGTACACACCCCACCTCCTGGAATGGATTTCGACGATTGGCATCCTGGCGGCGGCGCTGATGGCCTGGATCATTGGTGTACGTTTTTTCAGTGGAGAGCAACGGCATGGACATCTTCATTGAGATGTTGGCGCTGGTCGTTCTGTTCGCGCTGCGTCTTGGCGTGCCGATCGCCGTCACCGCAGCAGTCGTGTGGGGACTGCGCCGGCTCGATGTGCGCTGGCAGGCGGAAGCTGAAGCGCAGCACACCAGCCGTGCAGTTGCTGCGGGGCTGGTCTCAGCACATGCTGCAGCGTCGCCATTGGTGATTGAACACCCTTGCTGGGAACTCAACAACTGTCCACCGGAAAAGCGACAGCTTTGTCCCGCCTGCACACTGACCGATATCCCCTGCTGGATGGCGCGGTTACGCGCCGATGGCAGACTGCCAGGGCGCTGTTATGGCTGTGCGCTTTTTCGCACACGGCTAGCAGTGCGATCTGCACTGGCTTGACCAGCGGCCCGGTGGGATTCCGCACGATCCTATCCGGCGCAACGTGAGCACTGGTGCAGTGGACCCAGGTGCAGGAGACGGCAGTCAGACGGTTAGGTGCGTGCTGCGTGTTCTGTTTCATCACGCAGCACGCACCTAGGCGCATCAAGACGGCATGGCCTGATTCGCCGTCCAGTACGGCTCCAGCCGCCCTACCAGTTCCAGCGGCAGCCGCCCGATGACGTGTGTGCCGTGTTCGGTGTGTGTCTCCATCTCCACCAGACCGTGCTCATGCAGCAACGCCACCAGGTCGCCGCGACTGTAGGGGATCAGTGTGTCGATCCGCGCCATACGCTGGCGCAGTGTTGCATCGACCGTCTCCAGGAGCCGATCCAACCCTTCACCACGCAATGCACTGATCAGCACAGCGTGCGGGTTGTCCGCGATCGCCTGCGCCAGTCTCTGCGCGTCGTCGGGGTCGCTGCGGTCGAGACGGTCGATCTTGTTGAGCGCCACCACCACTGGCTTGTCGGCGGCGCCGAGGTCGTCGAGAATCTCTTCGACGGCGGCCATCTGTTCGGCCATGTTAGCGTGCGAGATGTCGACCACATGCAGCAGCAGATCCGCTTCGTTGACCTCTTCCAACGTGGAGCGGAAGGCAGCCACCAACTGCGTCGGCAGCTTCTGAATGAAGCCGACCGTATCGGAGAAGAGCGCTAGGCGGTCGCTGGGCAACCTGACCCGTCGCGTGGTCGGATCGAGTGTGGCGAAGAGTTGATCCTCCGCCACCACGTCGGCATTGGCAATTGTATTGAGCAGCGTGCTCTTGCCGGCATTGGTATAGCCCACCACCGCCACCACCGGAATCGCAGATTGGCGACGTTGGCTGCGAGAGTGCTCGCGATACTTGCTGATCTCCGCCAGTTGCTGCTTGAGGAAGGCAATGCGTCGGTTGATCTCACGGCGGTCTACTTCGAGCTGCGTTTCACCGGGGCCGCGCACGCCAACGCCGCCCGTCGCGCCACCCGCGCGCCCACCGGCCTGCCGCGCCAGATGCGTCCAGGCGCGTGTCAGCCGCGGCAGCCGATACTCGTATTGCGCTAGCTCGACTTGCACTGCACCCTCGCGCGTGCGCGCATGACGGGCGAAGATGTCGAGAATCAACGCCGTGCGATCCACGACTTTGACCTCCTCGCCCAATGACTTTTCCAGCTCGCGCTGCTGACGTGGAGAAAGTTCGTCATCGAAGATCACGACATTGGCGCCTAATTCTGTGACCGCCATACGCAATTCCTCGACCTTTCCCGTGCCAATCAACGTCGCCGGGTTGGGCGATTCGAGCCGCTGTGTGATGCGGGCAACGACGCGCACGCCAGCAGTCTTTGCCAACAGCGCCAGCTCATCAAGCGAGTCTTCCAAAGTCAGCAGCGAAGGTTGATGCTGTAACTCGACGCCAACCAGGATGGCGCGCTCCTCGACCGGCGCAGTCGAGACCAGACCGGCCTCGTCCCGGACAATGCGGTCGCGTCCACGTCCGTCGCTTGCCAGCGCCCCTGGTGATGGGAATAAAGTTGAATTCGTCATATATTTTGTGTCTCCTGAAGTGCGCCCGCCTCGATCGCAGCGATGCGAGCGCGCACTGCGGCAGGCAATGCCGCCTTGCGTTGATTCTGATAGTCGTAGGAGACGATGACGCCTTCGCCTTCTGCAGCGATCCGATGATGCCGTGTGCTGACGATGCGGTAGTGCATGACAAAGCGATCTTCACCGATCTCGCCCACACGCACTCCCACTAGCACCCGGTCTGGATAGGTCAGTGGAAACTTGAACTTGCAGGAAGCAGAAGCCAGTATCGGGCCGACGCCATGCGCTGCCATCGCCTCCATCATCCCCATCTGCTCCAGATAGGCAATGCGTCCGCTCTCAAAATAGCGAAAGTAGACGATGTTGTTGACATGCTGAAAGGCGTCCATCTCGCCCCAGGCGACCGGAATCTCAATGGTCACCGGAAATCCGGCCAATAGTTCGCTCATACTTATCTCTTCATGTCCAGAATGCGCCGCCTCCATGCGGCAGATCAACTGGCGTCAGCAACCTGCAAAGATTAAGCATAAAGAAGGATATGGATTTCGTCAACTTGGCCAGGATGTCTCAATCCGCACGCGCCGGTCAGACCACAGCGCGTAGCCCAGCCAGATCAGTGCAATGCCCATCGGCGCGGCAGCCATGCGATCCAGTGGATGGCCCAACACTCGCATGATCAGGATCGCCAATGGACCAGAGCAAGCCAACAGCACAGCCGCCCCACGCGGCAGGATGCCAGCGCGCAAAGTGGCGACGCCAAACAGTAGACTACCGAGCATGTACGCCGCTCCTGACAGTGCGAAAAATGCTGGGAGCGCACCGAGGCTGATATCCGCTGGCGTGCTCGTGATAATCCCCAGAAAACCCTCAACGAATTTCGGCGCCTCGGTTGCCACCAGCGGCAAGATGAAGGCTTCAGCAAAGACGAAAGGTGCGGTAAGTGCATAGAAGCAACTGAACAGCAAATAACCCACCAGCCCAAGCCAGCCTGTCGCTTCCACCTGGCGCGCGTAGAGTCCGGTGACGCCAAGCAAACCAAGAAGGCACATCGTGAATTTCAACGACTGGATAATGAGCCATGCTGTGGTGGTGACGGACGCCAGTGTATCCGCCGGATGGATTGGCTGAATGCCAATGAAGATAAACCCTGCTATCATTGTTGGCAGACCTGCCCAACGAATGAGTCCGCCGGATGTGATTCGCAGTTTGTTAGCCTGAATTGCGACGCGCTGCGTGGCATGTGCAGATTTGCTGGCTGCACTGGTGGTCGTCTTGCTCGGAATGTTCATGGTTTGTCTCCTGGTTTGAATGCCTATGCCAGCCCTTCCTATTGGAAGCCCGGCATAGCGGCCTGTTTGTCTGTTACAGGACGACACTCTACAAGCAGATGTGGGGAGTTGTCGTCCCCACATGTGGGGATTGACAATGGAGATGTGCACCAGCACATCTGTCGTAGGCGCTGACAGGAGCGACAGCCGCCGCCTCCTGGATGCAGAGAGGTAGTTGTTCCTGGCGGGTAGCGAGAGGTGGAGAATGGGTGAGATCGTGCGCAGTCTTGCGCTATTCGTGATTGCCGGTCTTGCGGAGATCGGTGGGGGCTGGCTGGTGTGGCAGTGGCTGCGCGAGGGCAAGGCGCTCTGGCTCGGCGTCGCTGGCGCGATTGTGTTAGTGCTGTACGGCGTGATCCCGACGCTGCAACAGGAGGCAGCATTTGGTCGCGTC
>DMDA01000043.1:7712-8440 GCA_003451595.1 Chloroflexota bacterium
GCCATGCGCATTGATGAGAGAAACGCGCATTCGCTCTGCCACGAACACGCAACGCGAGGCCATCACCATTCCTTGCGTCAGCGCAGCTACCCTTTGACCTGCACGTTGGCGCCTTCTTCCAGCACCTTGATGAAGGCCGATGCGTTTTCCTCGCCCCAACCGCGGTTGACGCCGATCTTGATGTTCTCGCGGATGGCAGCCACACCCGGCAACGGCACGTTGAGGTCCTGCGCGAATTTGGCGATCAGGTTGGCGTCCTTGAGCATCAGCTTGAGTGCGAAGTTGACCTCGAAGTCACGACGCACCAGCGCCCCGCCCACGCCGTCGAAGATTGGCGACTTGAAGTCGGTTACGTGCAGCACGCCGAGCACATCGTGTGGATTGAGGCCGGCTTTGGTCGCCAGCACCATTGCTTCACCAATGGCTTCGAGCTGAAACGCCACCACCAGGTTGCCGACCAGCTTCATCGACGCGCCCATCGGATTGTCGCCCATGTAGTGGGTCGTCTCGCTGAGGGGTTTGAGCAACGGCAACATCTGTTCGTAGACCGCGCGCTTGCCGCCCACGACAATCCACAACCCACCGTTGGCCGCCTCGTTCTTGGAGCCGAAGACCGGCGCGTCGAGAAAGTCGACGCCTTTTTCGGTGAACGCGGCGTACTCTTTGCGGCTGGTGTCCGGGTGCAGCGTGGTCATGTCGAGCACGATCTGGCCGGGCTTGACTGCGTC
>DMDA01000043.1:8715-48645 GCA_003451595.1 Chloroflexota bacterium
GTAGCGGCTTGCCTGGCGCCCTGCGCCACTAACGGCGCGCAGCGCTCCGGCGTGCGGTTCCAGACGGTAACGCTATGCCCGGCTTTGAGCAGGTTGGCTGCCATGCCGCGCCCCATGATGCCAAGGCCGAGATAAGCGATATTGGTCATAATGTGTTGCTCCTAAAGGTTATCTGTAGTGGTCATTGAATAGACAAGCTCGCTCAAATCAACGGGTAGCAGCCCTCCAACTCAATCACGTCGCCCTCTGTCTACGCTGCTCCACGTAGTAGTTCACCACCATCACCAGCAGCAGCAGCGCGCCCCAGGCAAACTGGCGGAAAAAGATCGCTGCGCTGGAGCCAGAAAGCTGGAGCATGAGCATGTTCAAACCGGTGGAAAGAAACTGAATGCTCAGCACTGAAAGCACCAATCCCGACACCGTGCCAAAACCGCCGGTATAGCTGACGCCACCGAGGATGGCGATCAATACTGTGAGCAGGATGAACGATGCACCGTAGTCTGGCTTAGCGGAGTTAGCACGCGCCAGGAAGATGATGCCAGCAATGCCTGCCACCAACCCCGCCAGCCAGTACGTGCGCACCAAGACCTTGACATCGCTAATGCCGGAAAAGAGCGCAGCGCGCGCATTCGTGCCCAACATGTACACGTTGAAACCAAAACTCGTGCGGTTGAGCATGACGGCAAAGATGATCGCCAGCACCACAAAGACAATCACCGGAATCGGCAGACCAGCGATCGAACCATTGCCAATGAAGGCGAGCTGCGTCGTGGTGATAGCTGGCCCACCGGTGATCACATAGGATAACCCCGTGTAGAGCGAGCCAGTGCCTAACGTCGCCAGAATCGGCACGATGCCCACTTTGGAGACCAGAAAACCATTGAGCAGACCGCACAACGATGCGACAATCAATGCCACCACCATTGCCAGCGGGATGGTCACCTCCAACGGCATGCCGGCGCCGCCATCACCGGACAGGCGCGTCAGCACCAGCGCCGCAGCAATCGCGGAGAGATTGGCGGCGCCGACAATCGAAAGGTCAATGCCGCCAGTCAACATCGTGATCATGATGGCGAAGGCCAGGATGCCAAATTCGGGGAACTGCACCGCCATCGACTGCAGGTTGCGAATGCTGAAGAACTTGTCACCGAGCACCAGGCTGAAGCCGACAAAGATCACCACGGTGATGATAAAAAGACGCAGTGTCTGATTCTCGCCCATCAACCGGTTCATAAACGAATTGTGTTTTTGCGTAGCTTGCATGGTTCACATCTCCGCCAGCCGGGCGCCTTGCTTGCTGGCGCGCTTGGCCTGAATCGCCGGCAAGCCAGTGCCGACCAAGATAATCAACCCAATCACAACGCGTTGCCAGACCGTCGGCACACCCACCAGCACCAGACTATTGTTGGCGATCACGACCAACGTCACGCCCAGGATCGTACCCAACACGGTGCCGCGCCCGCCAGTCAATTGCGCACCGCCCAACACCACCGCTGCAATCACGTTCAGTTCCGTGCCGACGATGTCCTGTGGGTTCGCCTGTCGCGCCATCGAACCAAAGGTCATGCCGGCGATGCCGGAAAGCAAGCCAACAAAGCCGTAGATGAAGTACTGGATGCGCGGTACGTTGAAACCAGCGCGCTCAGCCGCTTCACGCGCACCGCCCAGCGCATAGATGCCGCGCCCCAGCATGGTGTAGCGCAAGAGCAGCCACACGATCAGCGTCACGCCCGCCGTGATCAAGATTGCAGGATGCAGATTGGCTATGCCACGCTCCAGCGGGATGCGCACCAGCGCAGACCGTGCAAAGGCGTCCATCGCCGGCGGCACGTCGCGGATGATCTGGTTGCCAATGGCGAAGAGCAGGAAACCATGAAACATGCTCAGCGTGCCCAGCGTGACGATCAGCGTCGGCAGGCGAAAACGCGCGATGAAAAAGGCGTTGATCATCCCCAGCCCCAGCCCAATCATGGCGGCGATGAGGAAGCCGATCCAGATCGACGCATCGGGCATAAACTCCTTCATGATGCGCGTGGTCGAATAGAGGGCGAAGACGCCAATCGCTGTAAACGAGACATCGATGCCGCCCGACACGATGACGATCAAGACGCCCATCGCAAAGATGCCCATCACGATGCTGCTGCGCAGAAGATCAAAGAGGTTACCGACCGAGAAAAAGGTGGGGTTGTTCAGGCCGATGATCAGCGACAGGAGCACAATTGTCACCGCCACCAACACTTCATTGCTGCGAAATAATCGGCTCACAGGTTCAATCCTCAATCAACTTGGCGGCCAATGCATTTTCATCCGTCTCGCGCGGTAGGATTTCCTCAACCACCGCGCCGTTGCGCATCAACAAGATGCGGTTGCAAATCTGCAGTAATTCAGGGATGTCGTCCGAAATGACCAGCAGCCCCATTCCCTCGCCCGCCAGCCGCTTGATCAATTCATGCAGCTCGTTCTTGGAGCCAATATCGACGCCCATCGTCGGGCCATTGAGGATCATCAGGTGCGGATTACTGGCCAGCCATTTGGCGACTACCACGCGTTGCTGGTTGCCGCCTGAAAGCGTCTTGACCGGAAGAGCTGGGTTTGAGGTCTTGATGCGCAGCGATGCAACCCAGTCGTTCACCTGCTGCGTGACCTGCGCCGGGTCAGTTAGCCCCATTGCCCCACGTAGCTTGTCAATCGTGCGGACGACGATATTGCGCCCGATCGCTTGCTCCAAGAACAAGCCTTCCGTCAGCCGATCCTCCGGCACGTAGCCAATGCCATGCGCTATTGCGTCCTGCACCGAACGAATCTTCGCCGGTTTGCCATCAATCTCGATATGTCCGCCGGCAATCGGCAGCATGCCAAAAAGCGCCAACGCCAACTCGGTGCGGCCAGAGCCTAACAACCCCGTGACGCCGACGATCTCGCCGCGACGCAACTCAAACGAGACATCATGCAACGCACCCGGCACGGTCAGGTTCTCCACTCGCAGCAGGGCTGGTTGGGTCAGATCAGGTGTAAAGTCGTATGACTTCTCAGCAATACTTTGACCCGTCATCTCAAAGACCAGGCGCGTTGTGTTGTACTCATCCGCCGGCCCTGTACTGACGACCTGCCCGTTGCGCATGACGATGATCGCCTCGGAAATTTCCAGCACTTCATTGAGTTTATGGCTGACAAAGAGGAAGGCAATCCCGCGTTGTTGCAGTTTGTGGATGACGGTAAAGAGCGTGCGGATTTCGCGCTCGGTCAGAGCGCTGGTCGGCTCATCCATGATGATGAGTTGCGCGTTCTGGCGCAGTGCCTTGGCGATGGCGATCAATTGCTTGTTGGCGACCGACATCTCTTCCACGCGCACGTCAAGGGGCAGATGCACTTCGAGCTGGTTTACTGCATCTTGCGCCACCTGGCGCACGTGTCGCCAGTTGACAAAACGCCGCCCTTCCGCCAACTGCTCGTTGAGGGCGATGTTTTCAGCCACGGTCAAATTCGGGAATAGCGAAAAGTCCTGATAGATGACCTGGATACCTTCCCGAATCGCATCGATCGGGTGCAAGTGCGCATACTCCTTGCCGTTGATCTGCACCGATCCACTATCGCGCTGATAGACGCCAGCGATGATTTTGATCAACGTCGATTTTCCGCAGCCATTTTCGCCAACCAGGCAATGGACTTTGCCTCGCTCCAGCGTCAGGCTGACATCTTGTAGTGCACGCACACCGGCGAATGCTTTATGAATCCCGGTGAGACGAATGATTTCCTCGGCCATGTATGGATTGCCCTGGGCCAGCAGGCGATTCAACTGAACCGCCATGCATGAAAAAATGGATATTGGTTGATGCGATCGCTAGATGCAAGTAGATACAATCAGTTTCGGTGGTCAGACATGGGGTCGCCAGACTGTAGCACGGCAAACTGCGACACACACCGCTGTCATCCTCCAGGAAGCTCAAGAGCTTCCTGGAGGATGCGCAACGACTGCTGTCGACGACCGCCAGGTCTCTACACCTCGATTACCCCAGGCGTAGCTTAGAACGGATAGTCGCCTGCGGTCTTACCGTCCACATAGACCGGTGCATTGCCGTACAGGACATTCTCGCCAACCAGCTTCAGGCTCTCATAGCCCGGAATGCCCAGGTTCGTGCCTTCACCGATCGGCTCGCCGTTGATCTGCATCAGCGCCAGCTTGTTACAGGCCTCGCCGGCCACCGCCGGATCCCAGAAGCCGATGGCGTCGATGGCGCCCGTGGTCAGCAGGTCGCCTGCGATGGAGGGCAGGCTTGTGCCAACAACCGAGACGACGTCCTGCAGACCAGCTTCCTCAATGGCGCGGCCAATGCCGGCGACATCAGTGGAAGCGCTGCCCTGGAAGCCCTTGATGTTCGGGTAGGCAGCCAGGATTTCCTTTGCCTTCTGGTAGGCGATCTCGGCGTCATCGAAGCTCTCGTTCTTGTCGCCGACCATCTTCATGTTCGGGTAGGCTGCAAGCTGGCGCTCGATGCCGCCATCGACCCACTCGTTGTGCGTCTTGGAGCCGAGGCTGCCGACGAACACGGCATACTCACCCTCTTCGCCCATTGCGGCGGCCAGGCGGTCCATCAGACCAGCGCCGAACGCCTTGTTGTCGAAGGCTTCGATGTCCCAGTGCATGTTGACCTGGTTGGAGGCTTCATGCGTGATTACCACGATGCCAGCATCCATCGCCTTCTTCAGGACCGGGTCGAGCTGCGTCGGGTCCATCGGGATCACGCACAGCGCATCCACACCCTGGGCAATCAGGTCTTCGATGATCGGAATCTGCTGCGCAGCGTCGGCCTGGGCAGGCCCGACAAGCGACGCATTGACGCCGGTCTCGGCGCCGAACTTCTTGACGCCCTCTTCCATGCGGTTGAACCAGTTGATGCCTGCAATCTTCACGACGGTGGTGAAGGTCAGGTCGCTAGCGGCTGGGGCGGCGGCCGGCGCTTCGGTGGCGACTTCGCCAGCCGCGGGCGCTGGTGCAGCGGCCGGGGCGACGCAGCCCGCGATCAACGCGGTCAGCAGCAGGACGACGGCGACAAACTGTACTCGCTTCATACGTGTTTGCTCCTTGTTTACTGGGTAAAAACGGTTGTACGACACAAACTTTATCAACTGCGGGCAGGACGCCCGATCAGTTTCATCAAATGTGGTGTGTGGTTCGTATTGTGTGGTGTGTATTCGGCCTCGCAAGGAGGGTGACATACGCACATCTCTCGCCACGCATCACTCTTCACGCCAACACGGTGCGCAACATCAGCACGAATGCCTCGCAGCCAGGATCAACCTTACCCTCGGTGCGCTCACCCACCCAACTGGCGCGCCCGATCTTGCTACGGAGGGGGGTCACACTGTCACGCCCCGCTTCTGCCGCAATCAACGCAGCCTGTCCCGCCTCGCGCAACGACTGGCCCGCGTCGATGGCGGCGGCAAAGGCTTCCGCTGCCGGATGCATGGCGTCGATCACGGTCTTGTCGCCAGGTTGTGCTTTGCCGCGCTCCTGCACGCCTGCATCGGCTGCGGCAAACATAGCGGCCAAGTCGGCGCCGGTCAGCGTTGCTTTGCCGGCGACGGCCTTGCCGCCGCGCATCAACGCCGTCGCTAGCAGGGTGCCAAAGGAAGACGAGCCAGCCTTGTTGGCCGCCATGCCCGCCTTGCCCAGCCACTTGCCAAGATCACCCTCCACTGGTGTGGCGACAGCAAACTCTTGCAGCGCCAGCCCGATTTTGCTCAGTGTGATGCCCAGGTCGCCGTCGCCCATCTGCTGATCGAGCGCAGTGAGGTGCGCTTCCTGCGCCACCAACTCCGCGCCGACGCGTTGCAGGGTTGCCACAACCGCTTCGCTGGTTACTATGTCACTCATCGCTACACCTGCACGAAGAAGGGTGTGTGCGCCGGATAATCAAGCAGCGCCGCCAATTCGTCATCAACGCGCATCAGCGTGATCGACGCGCCCGCCATTTCCATGCTGGTGGCGTATTCGCCCACGTAGGCGCGGTGCACGCCGATCCCACGCTCTGCGAGCATCTTGTGCGCCTTGCGATAGATGATGTACAGCTCTTCAGGCGGGGTGGCGCCCAAGCCGTTGACCATCACCGCCAGCTTGTCGCCCGCTGCGGGCTGTAGGTCATCAAGAATGGCAGTCATCATGCGCTCGGTGATCTCGTCGGCGCTTTGCAGCTTCTCGCGCTTCATGCCTGGCTCACCGTGGATGCCCATGCCGATCTCCATCTCATCTTCGCCAATGGTGAAGGTGGGCTTGCCTGCGCGCGGCACTGTGCAAGGCGACAGCGCCACGCCCATCGTGCGCGTGTTGGCAAGCGCCTTTTCTGCAGCCGCGACAACCTCATCGAGCGAGCCGCCCATGTCCGCTTTGGCGCCTGCGCACTTGAAGGCGAAAACCATGCCTGCCACGCCGCGCCGTCGTCCTGCCTCCGCCGGGGGCGCTGACGCCACATCGTCCTTGACCAACACAGTGCGCACTTCGATGTCCTCGAACGACGCCATCTCCGCCGCCATGTCGAAGTTCATCACATCGCCGCCGTAGTTGCCGTAGATGTAGACGACGCCTTTGCCGCCGTGAATGCGCCGCGTCACTTCGAGCATCTGGTCGGCGCTGGGCGAAGCGAAGACATCTCCCACGGCGCAGCCGTCAAGCATGCCTTTGCCGACATAGCCGAGGAAGACCGGCAGGTGACCGGAGCCGCCGCCCGTCGCCAGCGCCACTTTACCCGCCACCGGCGCATCAGCGCGCACAATGCAATGCAGATCGCCGCCTGCGTAAGCCAGCTGGTCAGGATGGGCAAGGAGCAACCCATCCAACATCTCCGGTACAAAGTCAGCAGGTTGGTTGAGAATCTTCTTCATATTTGCGCTCTTCCCCTTTACGAAACGTACTTTTATGTAGAGTTTCTCGCTCATCACCAGGGATAAGCTGGATTGCTACGTTGGAGACTGTATAGTACGCCTCTCGATTGCTGCAGTTATGTATTACAGTTGTGCGATGACGGCTGAGGCATTTCGCCGCAACTCCAGTATACACGACGCACGTTTTTTCCACAATTGCGCATTTGTGCAAAAAAAATGAACGTCGTGCAGTTTTGACACAGCCAGGCGCCGTGTTACACTATCAGGAGTGTTGTGTTGTCTGCAGGCTGATTTGCCTGGCTGATTCGCTTGATGGCAGAAAGGAGGATCGAAAATGCAAGTCACTGTCTACATTCGCTCGATCCTGCGCGCCATGCGATTGCCTGCATTCTGACGCTCGACATACCTTCGCTGTCTGTCAAGCCGTGGGCCGCATGTGGCTCGCGGCTTTTTGTTGTCGGCGCGTGTGCGCCGTTGAAACGAAAAGCCACGGGCGTCGGATCCGTGGCTTTATTCTTTGGGCGACGGCCTCATCCCCTCACCAAAACAATCATCGCCACGGAGAAACTTCGATGACTATCGTGTGACATCATGCAATGTGCGCTGTCACACACAATCCAGGAGATTCTCATCGTGTCTTTTGACTACGACCGATACGCTGACGACGCCGATCATCTAGCCGCCCGCTTTGGCATTACCGACGGCGAGCGCACTTTCTACCAGCAGACAGGCAAGAAAGCGCGCAAGCCGAAAAAGTCTGCGCAGCAGATTACCGCCGAATTGACCGAAACGCCCCTGGTGCAAGAAGGATCGTTCCACATCACTTACACGCCGGCGCGCTACGAAGCTGTTTGGCTGCAATCATCACTGGAACCCTTCTTCACCCAGGCGCTGATCGAAGATGTCCTGGCGTTGGTGAAGGGCGGCAAGGAAGCCAACGTTTATCTCTGCAAGGCGACCCCTCATCTGCCGATGAAGTATATCGCTGCCAAGGTTTACCGGCCGCGCCAGTTTCGCAACCTGCGCAACGACAAGATGTATCGCGAGGGGCGCGAATTGTTGAGTGGGCTGGGTGTTGCCATTAAGGATCGCGACAACCGCGAGATGCGCGCCGTGCGTAACAAAACCGCCTTCGGCGCCGAGCTTACCCACATCTCGTGGCTGATGCACGAGTACGTCACGCTGCAGCGGCTGCACGCGTTGGGCGCCGCCGTGCCACAGCCAGTCGGCGTGGGCGACAACGCCATCCTGATGGACTACATCGGCGCGCCCAATCACGCTGCGCCGGTGTTGCATGGCGTCATCCTGCCACGCGTCGAGGCGCAGACGCTCTTCGCCGAGGTGCTGCGCAACATCGAGCTGATGCTTCAGCATGGGATGATTCATGGCGACCTTTCCGCCTACAATATCCTGTACTGGGATGGCAAGGTGACGCTGATCGACTTCCCGCAGGTGACACTAAGCGAGGGCAACCACAACGCCTTTCGTATCTTTCAGCGCGACGTGCGCCGTGTCTGCGAATACTTCACGCTGCAGGGTGCGGAGTGTAATGCGGAGGCATTAGCGACAATGCTTTGGGCGCGCCATGTCCGGCTCACGCCTGACCATACGGCGCGTGATGAAGGTTTTCAGGCGGATGCATAGCTAAAGGCGGCGGAACTGCGGGTCAGGGCGCTACAAAAATGCCCTGACCCGCATCATGCAGCGGCGCCGACAGCCATCGACGCGTGGTCGCGCGCGCGACAAGCTGCTCGCTTATCGCCCACAGCCTATCTTGCGCCGCTACATCATAGGAGGACTTGGCCGATTCTTTTTGCTTGCAGCCGGCAAAATACTTACCACTGACGCCCGTCACGCTCGGTGACGTCGCTAGGAAGACACTGGTTTCAGCACCCTTATCCGGCTTGATCGCAAACAGTTGCGCCAGCGGCATCACCATGCCCATCAACCCACCGTTGTTGCGTCCAAAACCAGTGGCGACAAAGCCCGGATGCAACGCATTGGCTGTGACGCCAGTGCCTTCAAGTTGTCGCGCCATCGCATAGGTAAAGAGCACATTCGCCAGCTTAGACTGGCTGTAGGCGCCCCAACTGCTGTACTTTTTGACGCCCATCAAGTCGTCGAAGTTCATCGCACCGCCGTAGTGCGCATCGGACGACACATTGATGATGCGCGCCGGCGCGCTGGCCGTAAGCAGATCACGCAACAGTTGCGTCAACCGAAAATAACTCAGGTGGTTGAGCGCAAAGGTCATCTCATAGCCGTCGACGGTCTCGATGCGCTCAGCAAAGACGCCGCCCGCGTTGTTAATCAACACGTGTAATTGCTGATGGCGGGCGCGGAACTCGTTCGCGGCCTCCTCCATGCCCGCCAGGGTCGCCAGGTCAGCAGCAATCCATTCCACATTGGGATTGCCACTCTGGGCGCGGATTTCGTCACTCACCGCCGCACACTTCTGTGCACTGCGACTCACGATGACGACGTGTGCGCCCTGCTCCGCCAGTCGCAACGCCGTAACCTTGCCGATCCCGTTCGTGGCGCCAGTCACCAGCACAATTTTGTCTTTCACGCTCCAGATTGTGTCAGCCATGAAATCCTTCTTGATTAGAGTTGTGAGTAAAGCCACCAGTCATAACGCAATGACAATGCAATGACGATGCTCTGACACAGGGGCGCCAGAGCATCGTATTTTGCTCTACGCGTCTTTATGTTGATGCGGCAACACAGTGCTGGCTGCAGCCAGCACTGTGTTGCCGCCAGCACTTGCAGCTAGAGTCCGCGCCACAATGGCGCCAAACGACCAGCGAAGACCAGCGGCGTTTCGCTCCTTGCCGCCATTTCAGGATACGCAACTAAACCAGCGACGCGTTGAGCACAATCTCGACGCTGGCCAACGCTTTCGAGACTGGGCAGCCGGCTTTGGCGTTATTGGCGTACTCTTGCAGCTTGTCCGCGTCAAGACCTGGCACTGCCGCACGCGTCGTCAGCTCGATCTTGGCAATGGTAGGCCCAGCCTCCAGGTAGACTTTGGCAGTCGTGTCGATGCGCGTGGGGGTGTAGCCATCCTTGCTCAACAGCGCCGAAAGAAACATTGAAAAACAGCCTGCGTGTGCAGCGCCAATCAGCTCTTCTGGATTGGTGCCGGGCGCCTCCTCAAAGCGCGAAGCGTAGCTGAACGGGCCATCATATGCGCCGCTGCCCAGCTTCATCACACCGGCGCCCTCTTTGAGCGTGCCTTCCCAAACTGCATCTGCTTTTCGTACAGGCATAATCCATCCTCCGTGGTGTTTGATGTGTAAATATGGCACGCGCTGACGTGCCCAAATTGCAGGCATCACCCTACATGCGTTGACGTACAAAATCTGTGATCCTTCTCTCAGATACATTTGATTGCAATTTGTCTACGTGTAACATTAACACTTTGACAACATCGCCATGTAGTGCGAGACTAACTAGGCCAGGTGCGGGCGCCTGGCAATGTCAGGTGTGAATGGGAGGGTTGTGTTGATCGCCTATAGTCCCTTCAGCAAGTTCCGCTGCAAAGCAGAACAAAGCCCACTGCGCTGCCCAATGACCGGCTTCCCCCTCGAATTCACCGATATGCCGCTCTTCGACCCAGCCAGCATCGAACCTTCTGCGCCGGGTCTGTGGCGCTACGCCGCCATGCTGCCCGTGCTACGCCATGGCGTCCGTCGCGTTACCCTGGGCGAGGGTTGGACGCCGCTCATCGCCGATCAGTGGGCCGGGCGCAGCCTTTACTGGAAACTGGACGCACTCATGCCAACCGGCAGCTACAAAGATCGCGGCGTCGGCGTCATGGTCAACTGGCTCAAAGGTCTGGGCTACGAGGCGCTTGCTGATGATTCAAGTGGCAACGCCGGCGCCAGCCTGGCCTGTTACGCTGGTCGCGCAGGCATGCGCGCCTGCATCTTCGTCCCAGCTAGCGCCCCCTACCCGAAGAAGGCGCAGGTCGAGGTCTACGGCGCTGAACTCGTAGAGGTGCCCGGCGCTCGTTCGGAAGCCACGCGCGCCGTCGAAGTCGCCACGTGGAACAGTCGGGAGATGGCCTACGCCTCGCACGCCTGGCACCCTGCCTTCCTGCTCGGCCAGATGACCGTAGCGTGGGAAATCTGGGAACAACTGGCCGGCACCATACCTGATTGGCTGATTGCGCCCGCCGGACACGGCGGCACGTTGCTGGGTGCATGGCGCGGCTTCCAACATTTGCGCGTCTCCGGTGTTATCAATAAACTGCCGCGACTGATCGCTGTGCAGGCTGAGCCTTACACACCGCTCTACGACGCTTTCATCAGCGGCGCCGAAACCATAGAACCCACACCCCATGTTGAACGCATCAGCGCCGACGGCATTGCTATCAGCTATCCGGTGCGCTGGCGTTCTCTGTTGGAGGCGATCCGCTTCTCCAAAGGCATGGTCCTGGCAGTCGCTGAGCCTGAAGTCGTACAGGCGCAAGCAGAACTGGCGGCGCAGGGCGTCTTCGTCGAGCCGACCAGCGCCACGATTGCCGCGGCGCTCAAGAAGATTTCCAAGACTGCCCTCCCACTGCAGGAGACGATCGTCGGAATTCTGACCGGGCACGGCCTCAAGAACCCACCAAAGGTTTGAACTTGCTATGAACACCACGACGTTATCCCAACTCGAACGCGACCTGGGCGTCACCTTTCATGACAAGCAACTGCTCCAGCAAGCGTTCATCCACCGCAGTTACTTGAATGAACTGCTCAACAACCATGCAGAATTGATCGACAACGAACGCATGGAGTTTCTGGGCGACTCGGTGCTGAACTATATCTTTAGCGAGTTGCTCTATCGGCGCTATCCACACGAAAAGGAAGGCGGGCTGACCAACCTGCGCTCGGCGTTGGTGCGCCGCGAGACATTGGCGCGCCTGGCAACCCAGTTAGGGCTGGGCAACTATTTGTTGCTAGGACACGGCGAGGAGGAGAATGGCGGTCGCCAACGTCCGGTGACTTTGTGCGCCACCTTCGAAGCGCTGGTCGGCGCGCTCTACCTCGACCAGGGCATCGAGGTCTGCCGCACGGTAGTGCTGCAACTCTTTGCGACGGAGTTGACAAAGCTCAACCAGACACTGGCGCGCAAGGACCCCAAAAGCCGACTGCAAGAGCTGGCGCAGGAAAGGCTCAACCACACCCCGCGCTACCGACAGATCGATAGCAAAGGGCCAGACCACGATAAGCACTTTGTCATGACCGTCCAGATTAACGGCAAGCCCTATGGCATCGGCGAAGGTCACAGCAAACAGGAGGCGTCACAGCGCGCGGCGGCGATGGCGCTCTATCTTCTTGGCGAGCCACCCGCCGATTATCAGCACGATTTGCAGGCCGGGCTTCGTTATGGCTTGACCCTGCCTGATCCACCTGAGACCACGCATGGTGCTTGAGGCGCGTTATCCGTCGCCTGTCTCTCCTCGCACTATCTACATCTGGATTTCCGCTTCGATGGCTTTCAAATCCGCTGGATCGTCGCTGCCATCGTGTTTGACCATGCGGTCGCCTTCAAGCCGCAGACTGATGACACGGCTAATGCCGTCGTTGCCCATCGTGATGCCGTAGATGGTGTTGGCGCCCTCCAACGTGCGCCGGTTGTGCGTCACGATGATGAACTGCGTATCGCGGCTCAAGTCGTCCACCACGAGCCGAAACCGATCCACATTCGCTTCATCCAGCGCCGCGTCCACCTCGTCGAGCACACAGAATGGCGTTGGGCTGACATGCAAGATGGCGAAGATCAGGGCGCATGCCGCCAGCGACCGCTCACCACCGGAAAGCAGCGCCAGGCTTTGCGGCCGCTTGCCGGGCGGACGCGCAATGATCTCCACGCCGCTCTGGCTGATGTTGTCGGGATCGGTGAGTTCGAGATGGGCCGTGCCGCCATTGAAGAGCTGCTGGAAGAAGCGCGTGAATTCCTTGCCAACCGCCGCATAGGTGCGTCGCAGCTCAACCTCCATGCGGTCGTCCAACTCTTTAATCACCTTCTGCAAGTCGGCGGAAGCAGACTCTAAATCTTGTGACTGTGTAAAGAGAAACTCATAACGCGCCGCCGCCTCTTCGTACTCGCGCGGGGCGTCCGGGTTGACATTGCCCAATCGCGCCAGCCGCGCTCGCATCTCGCGCACCTCGCCCTCCAATGACTCCGGCACACTCTCCACAATAGGGAGTTGCTGGACCACGGCGTCCCATGGCAGCGGCGGCTGGTAGGCCACGTCGGCGCTCTCTTCCAGCAAGACCAACCCCAGGTCAGCCTCAATCTCCGCCCGCAATTGCTGGAGCAGGTCTTCGCTACGCTGTTGCTGGAGCAGCGCCTGGTTGAGCGCACTCTCCTCCTGGCGCAGAGCCTGTTGGAGCGCCCGTTCGCGCGTTTCAGCGGCGGCTTGCTGCTGCTCCAGCGCTCCCACCTCGGCTTCAACGGGTGCGATCCGCTGCTGCAAAGCGGCAATGGCGCGGCTGAAGGCAGCTTCATCATGGGCAAGCGCCGCCACCCGCTCACTCAGCGCATCGATCTCCTGACCCAACGCCTCGATCTGCTGGCGCTTGTGGCGAAGCTGGTCGCTGTTGCTTTGCAGCGTGCGCGCCGTCGACTCGACGAGCGCCTGCTGACTGCGCAGGCGCCCTTCAGCTTCCGCAGCCGCAGCACGGCGGTTGGCAAGCTCCTGCAACAGCGCATCGGCGCCGGCGGCGGCAACTTGCGCTGTCACCTCCGCCAGGGACGCAGTGGCTGTCTGCTCGGCGGCGTCCGCGCGTGCGGCGTCTTCCTGCAGGGCAATTTCGCGTTCGGCCAGCGTATGCAGCTCGGCCTCGGTCTGGGCGATCTGTTCAGCGCGCCAGCGTTGCGCCTGTCGACTGCGATCCACCTGGCGCCGCACTTCCTCGATGCGGCTACGCGTCTGCCGTTCCTGACGCGCCAGATCAGCCAGCGCCTGTTGCTGCTGCGTGATCGCCAGCCGCTGCGCCTCAATCTGTGTGTTGAGTTCGCGACAGGCGGCGACGTGCATGCGCAGCGTGGCGGCGGCCTGCTCGATCTGAGCGGGGAGTTCACGCAGTTCGCGCGCACGCGCCAGGAGAGAGTCATCGCTGCGCCCACCTTCGCTGCCGCCGGTGACGGCGCCGCCAGGACGCACGATTTCACCCTCCAACGTGACGACAGTGGGGCGGGCGCTGCCACGAAACTCATCCAACGCCGCGCGCGCCGCCGTCAGGTCCTCCGCCACCCAAACGCGATTGAGCAACTGCTGCATGGCAGTTGCGACCTCGGGTGCATAGTCCACCAGATCGGCGGCGTTGCCCAGCAGCCCTGCACGCGTCGGCGCCGGGATCGCCGGTAGAACGTGGAGCCGATCCAATGGAAGAAAGGTGGCGCGACCGCTGCGCTGCGTCTTCAGAAAGTCAATGGCGGCGGCAGCGTCATCCCAGGTGGCGGTGATCACATTCTGGAGAGCGCCGCCCAGCGCGGTTTCGATGGCTTTGTCGAGATGGGCGGGCGCTCGTAGCTGAGACGCAACCGTGCCCATGACGCCGCGCAACCGCCCGCTGCCATGCGCCTGGAGCACGGCGCGCACGCCGCTGGCATAACCGGCGCCTTCACGTTGCAGCCGATCCAGCAGCTCGTGGCGCGTCCGCAGTCGATCGACGACACGGTCAGCCTCCTGGCAGCTGTTTTCAGCCGCGCGCAATTCTTGCTGTAATGAGTTGAGCGTTGCCTCGTGTGCAGCCAGGTTCGCCTGCCCTGCGTGCGCTTCGGCCTCGAGTGCTGCCAACGCCTGCTCGGCGTCGGCGAGCGCAGCTTCTGCGGCCGCAGCGTCTGCCGCCGCTTGCTGGAGCGCCTGCTGTTGCTGGCCGTGTTCGGTCTCCAGCACGATGCGGCGTTCGTCAATTTGGCGCAGGCGGCTGGCGATCTCGGTGCGCTGTTGTTGCTGATGCGTCAACGTTCGCCGCGCCTCTTCTTGCTGCGTCAGCAGGCGACTGCGCGCCTGTTGGCGCAGCTCGACCTCAGCTTGCACCTCTTCCACTGCGCGCTGCCGGATTGCAACTGCAGCGGTGGCTTCCTGAACGGCCTGGCGCAGTTCCTCCAGCCGTGCGGTGAGGGCAGCTTGCTGGACATCCATTGGCGCCAGCTCGCGTGTGGCATCCTCACGGCGCGCCTGCAGCTGGCGTAGGCGCTCCTGGGCAACTGCCAGCTCGCGCCCGATGCCCTCAGCCTGACGGTGGAGGTCGCTGCTTTCGGCGTGCAGCGTGGCGAGCTGGGCGCGGCGTTCGGCCTGTTGCTGGCGCAACGCGGCGATCTCGGCGCCCAGTTCGTTCAGTTGTTGCTGGCGTGCAATCGTCTCCTGGCGCCGCGTCTGCGCGATGGTGTGGTGCAGTTCGACCTGACGCAACGTGGTGTGCCAGCGATAACCATACCAATCGCGCAGTAATTCGTGCAGGTCGCGGGCGATCTGGCTACGCTCTTGGGCGCGTTCGGCCTGGCGACGCAACGCTCCGAGGCGCGGGCTTAGCTCGGCCGTGATATCACGCACGCGCGTCAGGTTTTGTTGTGTCGCTTCCAGCCGGCGCACTGCCGTGGCGCGCTTGAGCTGATAGCCGCTGATGCCGGCGGCCTCCTCGAAGAGTGAGCGCCGTTCTTCGGGCGCCATACTCAGGGCGCGGTCGATCAGCCCCTGACCGATCACGGAATAGGTGCGTTTGCCCAACCCAGTCTGCGCCAACAGGTCGACCACATCGGCCAGCCGCACGCGCTGCCCATTGACGATATATTCGTTGTCACCGTCGCGGTAGGCGCGACGCGTGATCTCGACCTCGGTGAAGTCAATCGGGATTTCGCCAGCGCTGTTGTCGAGGGTGATTGTGACTTCGGCCAGATTAAGGCGCGCCTTTTTGTCGCTGCCGGAAAAGATCACATCGCTGGTCTTGCGCGAACGCAACAGGCTGAAACTCTGCTCGCCCAGACACCAGCGCACGGCGTCGACGATATTGCTCTTGCCGCTGCCATTTGGCCCCACGACGGCAGTTACGCCAGGGTCGAAGACAAATTCGGTGCGGCGAGCAAAGGTCTTGAAACCTTGAATAACGACACGCTTAATGCGCATGGTGGCTTGTTCTCGTCCCGAAAGAGGTTAACGATGGAAATGCCAGAAAGTGGGCAGAATCCATTCGGCCAGCAATCCCGCCGCGTATATCGCGCCAAACCACAGCAACGGACGCCGCCGTCGGGTTAGCCAGCCGCCCAACGCGGCAAAGCGATCGGCCAGGAGCGGCTCGGCGCAGACGACGACCAGACCACTGGCGCCCACGATCTGCAAGATGCTCCAGATCGGCAGGGCAACGCCGATCCACAGCGGGCCACCCAGGACGCCCAGCAGATGCCCCGCGCTGAATGCCGCCAGATTCGCCATCCGCACGACATACCACAGACCGACGACACCGCCCGTGGCAAACGCACCCAGCGTGACGCCGATCACCTCAAACAGACTAGGCGCAGGCTGGGTGGCAAAACTGGCGGGCAGCGGCGATTGGGCGAAGTACCACTCGGAGAGCTGCGCACGATACATGAAGCCATCAGCAAAAGCGCGCTCGACCTGTCCTGGCGCCACCAACATGAGCACAATCAGAATGGTCATGGACAGCGCCAGCCACACAAAGACGATCGTCAGGCCGGCGCGCAGGTCACGACGCCGCATGGCGATCGCCACAAAGATCGCCAGGATCACCGTCTGGCTGATCGGCATGAAACGCAACTGGCCTAACACCGCCGACAGCGCTGTCGTCAGGAAGGCGAAGAAGGCTGCCGTCAGATAGAAGACCGGGTCACGGGTAAGCTGGTAGTCGTGGGTCATGCTCTCCTCGCTGGAAGCTGCCGGGCGCCACGCCAGCCAAGGCAGGCGAACGCAAGGCACAAAGATGGGGCGGCTGGTCGCCAGCCGCCCCATCCTAAACTCGATAGTACTTGCTGCGCCAGCAGGTGCGACGGCGATGCCGCTGTGTCGCACCGTCTGGCTCCGACTAGCGCTGACGATTTGGATCAAGCAACCACTGCACCAATGCGTTGATCTCTTCCTCTGTCATCCGCTCAGCAAAATTCTGCGGCATGATGCCCGCCATATATCCTTCGCTGACGTAGGCATTGGGCGCAACAATGCTGTTGTGGATATAGGTTGCAGCATCCTCGCCTGGAACGCGCGTGCCAGCTGTCTCGTACAAATTCGCCATGTTGGGTCCGACCGGGCCGCGACTATCCGCCGTCTGCGGGAGATCGAGATTATGGCAGCCAGAGCAGCCCATGCCATTGGCGCCAGCGAAGAGTTCCTGCGGTGAACGTGGTCCGGTAGATTCAACCGGCGTCTCAGCCACCGGTGCACTGCCATCTTCAGCCACAGCTTTGGAGGGTGCATCATCGAAAGGCTGCCAAGGATCGGGATTGTCGGGCGTCCCCTGCAACAACGCATCCTTTTCCCAATTCAGGACAAAGGCCGTCACATTATTGATCTGGTCGTCACGCAAGGGGCCGCCGAAGCGCTGACTCCATGTCGGCATCATCTGCGCCCACTGCGACTTAACCTTGGAGGGGCGCCCAGCTGCAACTGTCGACGCAATATAATCGTGCAGAGAGCCAGTCCAGCCAACATCTTTGAGCCGCTGGGTAAAGAAATACTTGCTGTGGAGCGCCGGTGCAACGCCCGGCAACCCTTTACCATCTGGCCCGTGACATGTGTAGCAGTTGTTAGTGTAGATTTCAGCGCCTTTTTCGATGGCGCGACCATCCCAGTTGGCAGTCTGTGCAGCCATGCGCCGATCTTCAATCACGCCTAAGAAGAGCAGCACTGCAATGGACAACATCACCGCCGCAATGCCCAGACCGATCTTGACAAGCGGTGAACGCACATAGAGAAAACTATACCATGGTCGTTTCATGGCTGACGATTACTCCTGAGCCGGTGGGCGAACAAAGCTGAAGTCCTTAAGCCCGTATTGTTCCCAGTAGAGTGAATTCTCATGCAGGAAGAAAGTGCGCACGAATTTGTCCTGGACGCCTTCTGGGCTGATCCAGAAAATCTCCCAAGTGATGCGCTTCAGGCTTGGCTGTTCTTGTGTCACGCTCAGAACACCATATGCCTGGTTGAACGATGGGTCCTTCTCCTCGAAGGCCGCAATACTTGCCTCGAACTCATGGAGGATATGGTTGAACTCCTCGTCCTCTGTAACCGGATTCTCGCGCGTGTCATACTTGCCGATCGGGAGATGTGCATAGCCAATTTCACGCACAGGCCCCATGCCTTCTTCCGGCATCAGCTCTTGCACAATTTCAACAGGCGGCGCACCTTGCACGGCGTAGTAGGGCGTACCCATCCAGCTCAGAATGATCATGACGATGCCGGCCACCACGCCGCTGATAATCGCCACACGGCGATCGCGTCCGCGCCGGCTCGGATTGCGATCCAGGTAGGGAATCGCAATCAGCAAGACGAGCAACACGCCGGGTAGAATGACGCCTGCAATCGTCTTGTCAGCGATCTTGAGCAGACCTTGTAACCAGTAGAAGTACCAAGGCGCCACCGTGTGCAACGGCGTCGATTGCGGATTGGCAATCGATTCAAGCGGTGCAGAGAAGAAGAATGCGGTAATCACCACCATGAGCGCCGTGAAGCCGATGAGGAAGGTCGCCTCATCGATCATGACATCAGGCAAGAAGTAGACGCGGCGATCCGCTGGCACTTTATTGGCAGTATCTTGACCGATCTCTTCTTCATCCGACGGCAAGCTGATGCCGAAATGCACCACTTTGTAATAGTGCACAAAGAAGAACAGGAAGAGCACTAGCGGTAGGAACAGCACATGCAGTAGATAGAAACGCATCAAACCATTGGCGCCAATGTCGGGCGCACCGCGTGCCAGCAGGTTGACTGTCTCACCGACAACTTTCGGCGGTACAGCTTCAGCCATAGAGGTGCCAATCGTCACCGCCCAGAAAGCCAGCTGATCCCACGGCAAGAGGTACCCCGAAAAACTGAGGAAGAGCGTCACCACCAAGAGGATGACGCCGGTGAACCACGTGAACTGACGCGGCGCTTTGTAGCTGCCGGTCAGGTAGGTTCTCACCATGTGCGCCGTTACGATGAGCACCATCAACTCTGCCCCCAGACGATGCAAGTCACGCATCAACTGGCCAAAGGGGACATTGCTGAGCAGCCGGATCATGTCGGTGTAGGCGCGCTCAGGCGTTGGCGCGTACCAGATCATCAAGATCAAGCCAGTGATCGTTTCGACGAAGAAAAGATACGTCGACAGGAGACCAAGCCGGAAGGTGTGAGTAAAGCGGGTGACGCTTTCATGGTAGTAGGTCGGCTTGATGTGAAGCAGGAACGCTTCGGAATGCGGTTTCAAGCGCGGGTTAGGGCGCCCTGGCGCTTCACCTCGCAACATACGCCGCACTTCGCCCGCCGGAATGCCTGCTGTAATGCGTGTGAACACATCGTCAGCAGCATCGAGCACTGTCTGCGCAAAGCCTTTTTTCTCAAGCTCAGGTTGTACAGCCATAAGACTCCTTCTCGCAGTGATTATAATGGGGTGCAACGCAAGTTTATAACGTGCTCTGGTTCACCCGGCGCATTCCAACTCTAGACCGGAACCGCGCGCGCCGGCGACTCTGCCGACGGTGCACCTAATGTCTTTTTGCCGGTGTCGACCGCAACCTCACCATTTTCGACAGTGACGAGGAATGTATCGAGCGACCGCGGCGCCGGACCTTCGATGTAGAAACCCTCGCGCGTAAACTTCGAACCATGGCAAGGGCACTCAAAACGGAAATTGGCCGGTTCCCACTTGTACAGACAACCAAGATGCGTGCAGACCATGTAAATCGCCTTTACGCCTTCGTCTGTCGTATTCACCAGCCAGAATTTGCCGGCTACATTGGGCTGAGGCGGCGCATCCGTCGCAGGCATCGAGCTTTCCGGCCCAATAAAGAAGACGCCGCCAAATTCGCCTGCCTTGAAGCGAGGCATCATGAAGAAAAATAGACCAGTGGCTCCTTGCAGCGCCAGCAGCCCTAATGCTCCGCCCCAGGCATAGGTCATGAATTCCCGGCGCGTCATCTCTTTGCGCGCTTTCACTTCGGGCGAGTCTTCGACAAAGACTGGCTCAGCTGCGGCCGCAGCAATGGTGGTTGTCTGGGCCAACTCTGCTGTGGCAGTGGCGCCATTGGTCGCGGCACCGTTACTTTTTGCCTGCGTTGTACTCACAGCGGGCGGGGGCGGAGCCGCTGCCGTTTCAACCACTGCCACCTTCGGCGCAGCTTTGACTTCCGCCGGCGCTTCACTTTGGGCTTTGTTCTTTTTGGCGGATGCCTGCATTTTTGCTTTCAGTTCGGCAATGCGCTGCTCACGCTCGCTACCGCTCAAGTCGGCTGAATTTTCTGCCATTGGGATGCGGTCTCCTTTTCAACAACGTTCAAGGTAAGCGCCCTGTTTTCGTGAAACCTGCAAAGCAGTCAGTTACTACTGTCAGTTGCCAGGTCTGTCACTTGCTTTCACACTGTATACTTTCACGATACTTTCATGCTGCAGATTTTCACGCTGCATAGAGGTGTTGCCAACCTGCGTGGCAGGGCGGCAACTTGCGTGGACTATAGCATACGCCCTGGCACTTGTCAAAATTATCACAAATTTCCGGGCATTCACATTAGCAACTAACCAAACTCGAAGGACGCCGGGTGCACACCAATTGCAAGTATATGTTTTGCACTCACGTCCGCTATTCTAGCATAACTGTATATTTTTTGTGTAATCTTTGTGCTATTTTTCACAACCTGTAATATCAAAAATCCGATGTATCAGAATCCTTTACCGCTCCCTCTATTCAGATATACCCCTGGCGCATCATCCTGACGCAGCGTCGCGGGCGCGCTGCATTGATACAGAAGTGGACATACGATTATGTTTACCAACACACTTGCGACACTATCTGGCGCTAGAGAACCAGCACAATTGTTACATCGATTCTCTCACACACGCGGCATCTGGTTGCGCACGCCGAGACCGCTAACAAAGTCCTCTGTTATGCTCATCAACTCATCGCGATTTGCAGGCATGGAGATGGATGTACTCCCGTACAGTGAGTTGCCGGTCATTCCCTTCTGGCGTTACGACCTGATTGTGCTGGAGCAGACGCCGGGGCAGCCACTGCACGCACTCCTGGCGGGTATTAAGCGTGTGCGTGCGCTAAGCAAGGCGCCGCTGGTTGTGTTGGCGAAGCGCACCGCCCCAGCGCTGACCATTGCCTGGCTGAATGCTGGCGCCGATGCTGTCTCCTCGTTGCAGGTCTCCGAACAGGTACTGCTGGCGCATTGGGGTGCTATGCTCAAGCGTTGGAAGGCAGCATAGAAGGGCATAGCAGAGGATGCGCAACGCCCCTATCGGCAGTCACGCATCCTGCCGCTCGCTTTCACGACTCACTCAGGTCGGCTAGACGCGTGGTCAATTGATTGCGTCGTTCACGCAGTTCAACCAGCTTGGCGCGTTCACGTTCGACAATCGCCGCCGGTGCTTTGCCGACGAACTCTGCATTCGCTAGCGTGCTTTCAATGCGCTGCACCTGCCTGTCCACGTTGTCGATCTCGCTTTGGATGCGCTTGCGTTCAGCAGCCAGATCGATGAGATCGGAAAGCGGCAGATAGATCGTCATTCCAGCCACAGCCAGGGTTGCAGCCTTGCCGGGCGCCGCCAGCTCTGCCGCCACATGCACCGCCGTCGTCTCCAATCGCGCCAACATGGCGATCACGGGCAGATTGTCCACCACCAACGGCGCATACTCGCCCGCGCTGAAGTGAGCAGCAATGCGTCGCGCCGCCGGCACATCGTATTCACTGCGCACGTTGCGAATACCGCGAATCGCCTCCTGCATGCGGCCAAAATGATCTTCCGCCTGTGCGTCATACTGACCACTTTCCGCCGGCCAGCGCGTGACCATGATCGAGCGCCCTTCGCCCGCCATACCCGGCAGGTTCTGCCAGATCGCCTCGGTGACAAAGGGCATAAAGGGGTGCAACAGACGCAGGCTGCGTTCGAGCACGTAGGCGAGCACCTGGCGCGTCGCCTGGGCTTCGGCGCTGGCGGCATTGCTCAGCCGCACTTTGGCGGCCTCGATGTACCAGTCGCAATACTCATTCCACAAAAATTCATAGAGCTGGCGTCCTGCCTCGCCCAGTTGCCATGTCTCGATCAGCCGGTTAACTTCGCGGCGCACGCTCTCATAGCGGCTGAGAATCCAGCGGTCGACCAGGCTGAACGCAGCGCGATCGGGCAGGGTGTAGGTCGGGCTGTTCGGATCGGTCCAGTCCACTGCCAAGTCGCTATCTTGCAATTTCATCACCACAAAGCGCGCCGCATTCCAAATTTTATTGGCAAAGTTGCGGTTGGCTTCGATGCGCGTGGTGCTCAATTTCATGTCATTGCCCGGCGTGCCGCCCGTGAGCAGCGTAAAGCGCAGAGCGTCGGTGCCGTACTCGGCGATCAAGTCGAGCGGGTTGAGCACATTCGCCAGGCTCTTGCTCATTTTGCGCCCCTGCTCATCGCGCACTAACCCGTGCAGATAGACCACGCTGAACGGCGCCTTGCCCGTGAACTTTAGCCCGGACATGATCATGCGCGCCACCCAGAAGAAGAGAATGTCGTAGCCGGTCTCCAGCACGGTGGTAGGGTAGTAGGTCGCGAGGTCTTGCGTCTGTTCTGGCCAGCCGAGGGTGCTGAAGGGCCACAAGCCGCTGCTAAACCAAGTGTCGAGCACATCCGGGTCTTGCACTAACTCGACCGTCTTGCCGTAGTGTGCGGTGGCTTTGGCGTGCGCCTCGGCTTCACTGCGTCCGGCAAAGGCGGCGCCATCTGGCCCATACCAGACGGGGATGCGGTGTCCCCACCAGAGTTGGCGGCTGATGCACCAGTCGCGGATATTTTCCAGCCAGTGATTGTAGATGCGCTCGAAGCGCGGCGGCACGATCTGGATGTCGCCATTCGCCACCGCTGCCAGGGCCGGCTCCGCTAGTGGCGCCATCTTCACCCACCACTGTTCGCTGAGGAGTGGTTCAACGATGGTGCCGCAGCGCTGGCAATGACCGACCTGGTGGAGGTGCTCTTTGTCGCTAACCACTAACCCGGCCGCCTGCATATCGGCCCACAGTTGTTTGCGCGCGACAAAGCGATCCAGTCCGACGTAAGGGCCGGCATTGGCGTTAAGCGTGCCGTCGTTGTTCATGATATTGATCATCGGCAGGCCGTGCCGCTTGCCGATCTCGTAGTCATTGGGGTCGTGACCGGGCGTCACCTTGAGGGCGCCGGTGCCAAACGCCGGATCAACATAAGCGTCGGCGATCACGGGAATTTCGCGGTTCAACATCGGCACCAGCGCAGTCTTGCCGACGACGTGCGTGTAGCGCGGGTCGTCCGGGTGCACAGCCACGGCGGTGTCGCCCAGAATTGTCTCCGGGCGCGTGGTGCTCACCTCCAGGAAGCCACCCTCCTTGAGCGGATAGCGGAAGGTGTAGAAGCGCCCATTCTCCTCGTCGTGATCCACCTCCAGATCGCTAATGGCGCTCTGGCAACGTGGACACCAGTTGACCAGATAGTTGCCTCTATAGATCAAGCCTTCTTCGTACAGGCGCACAAAGGCTTCAAGCACGGCCTTGCTCAGCCCTTCATCCAGCGTGAAGCGTTCGCGCGTCCAGTCACAGGAGATGCCCATGCGCCGCTGCTGGGCGCTGATGCGGGCGTGGTATTCAGCTTTCCAATTCCACACTTCTTCAACGAAGCGCTCACGTCCCAGGTCATGGCGGCTGATCCCCTGCTTATCAAGCTGACGCTCCACCACATTCTGCGTGGCGATGCCAGCGTGGTCGGTGCCTGGCACCCAGAGCGTTGGGTCACCTGCCATGCGGTGATAACGAATCAGCATATCTTCGATGCTACTGGTGAGGGCGTGGCCAAGATGCAGCGCACCGGTGACGTTGGGCGGCGGCATCGAGATGACAAAGGGGCATCGCGTCGGGTCGGCCAGCCCACTGGCGAGTTGCTGTTCGGGGCGGAAGAATCCCTGTTGCTCCCACCAGTTGTAGAGGCTCTCCTCTACCTGGCGCGGGTCGTAGGCTTTGGGCATCGTCGGTTCGGTTGTCATTTGCTCGGTCATGTTGTTGCCTCGTTTTTTATCAGGGGCGAGTTGCGAGGGGCGACATGCAGCGAAACCGCTTTGACGTTTCGCCCCCTTGCAACTCACAACTCGCCCTACCCCAACAAAAAGCCGCCTCGTCATTCAAGGACGAAGCGGCTTCGCGGTACCACCTTGATTATACGCGCGCTATCGAGCCGGCGTATCGCTCAACAGCACGGTAACGGGCGCTACTCGGAGAGCACTACTGCACGTTCATCCTGTGCGCTCATGCCCCCAACCTTCCCGGCGACCTTCCCTGCAGCCTGTGCGGGCGAGGCTTCCAGCCATTGACCTCCCCTCTCTGGCGCCGGCGCAACAGGTACTCCTCCGGTGCATCGTTGTTTCATTTGATTGGCAGCGTAGTATAACGGAGGAACGCCGCTGCACAAAATACTGGTGCAGTCAGGTGAAGCATGCCCGCTGCCGAGTCACTGGGCTGAGTCACTGGGCTGAGTCACTGTGCGGGATGAAGCTATGCTTGCATCCCATGTCTCGCTTTGGGCGGGGAGAAGTGAATGCGCGACCGTGCGCCTATGCTGACGCGTCGGGGGGCGCGGCGCCTTTACCCAGTTTCTTGCAGAGTTCGCCCAGGGTGCGCTGCTCTTCCGGTGTAAGCACGGACATCTCTTCGGCGACGACCTGGGCGTGATGGGGAAAGATGGCGCTGATGAGTTCAAACCCAGCTGCCGTCAACTCAACCATCATCACGCGGCGATCCTCCGTGTCGCGACGACGCTGCACCAGCCCGCGCTTCTCCAGGTTGTCGATCACCAGCGTCGTGTTGCCGCCACTCTTGAGGAGCTTGCTGCAAATCTCAGTTTGCGACATTGCCCCCAAATGATAGAGCGCCTCCAGCGTGCCAAACTGGCTCACGCTCAGGTCAGGGTGTGTGCCGCGATGAGCAATCCGCGCTAGCAGCGAGTTGTTGGCACGCGTCAACTTGATCAACGTGTCGAGCGCCAGCACTTCAGCCGGCGTTCCCGTGAAATGGGTGGGCATAGGCTACCTGCGGAGTTTTGTCCGGAGTTTTGTTTGTTCTGTTCCTCTGGTATGATGACCATTGTCGTTACCTTAGCGGAATTCCACCGTCCTGTCAATTCATACAAGTTTGAACGATTTTCTATGTGCACCCTACTGGTATGTGACGCGCCGCTGGCGCAGCGTCTGGAGCAAGCCGCAGCCGCCACCACCCAACACTACGTCGCCGCCCGTGCAACGCTACGCCCGGACGCTGGCTGCATCAGCCAGACCATCGGCATCGGATCGTATTCCTCATCCCGCACAACTTCCTACTGATTTCAAGGTTGATATTTTATAAGCGCAGTGTTGCGTATGACGTGTTGCGCAAGGGGTTCCGACACGTAGCCCGCAACACTGAAAACATGAAAACTCTGCAACTGTCAACGGAGACAACTTATGAGCACCAAACGCGATTCCCACAGCCGCACCATTGGCAACAGAATGATGCACCCGGAAAGCCTGATGATGGGCTATGGCTACCGACCGGAGCTTTCCGAAGGCGCCATCAAGCCACCGCTCTTCTTGACCTCCACCTTCGTCTTCAAGACCGCAGAGGAGGGAAAAGCCTTCTTTGAGCTGGCCTACGGGCTGCGTAAAGGTGCGCCGGGCGAAGAAATCGGGCTGATTTACAGCCGGCTCAATAACCCCGACCTGGAGATACTGGAAGATCGCCTGACCGTGTGGGACAACGCGGAAGCCGCCGCCGTCTTCGAGAGTGGCATGGCCGCAATCAGCACCACCCTGCTCACTTTCCTCAAACCAGGCGATGTGGTCTTATTCAGTGAGCCGGTTTACGGCGGCACCGATTATCTACTGAAACACATTTTGCCCCGCTTTGGCATTCGTCCGGTCGGTGTGCTGGCGCACGGCGGGACTGCAGCCTTCGAGCAAGCCGTCTTGGATCGCAGCATCCGCGACCATGTCGCCATGCTGTACGTTGAGACGCCGGCCAATCCCACCAACGCGCTCGTGGACATCGCCGCATGTGCTGGATTGGCGCAGCGGCTTTCACACGCTGGCAAGCGGGTGCTCCTCGCAGTCGATAACACTTTTCTCGGCCCGCTCTGGCAACATCCGCTGCAGCACGGCGCCGACATCGTGCTCTATTCCGCCACCAAGTACATTGGCGGTCACAGCGATTTGATCGCAGGCGTGGCATTGGGCGCCAAAAATCTGGTTGCACAGATCAAGAGCTTTCGCACGATTCTGGGCACGATGGCAAGCCCGATGACCGGGTGGATGCTGATGCGCAGCCTGGAGACGCTCAAGCTGCGTATGACTTCCCAGATGAAAAATGCGCGTTATGTGGCTGACTTCCTGGCCGATCATCCGAAGGTGGAACGCGTCTACTATCTTGGCCATCTGCCGCCCGACACAGCGGAACACGCACTCTACCGCCGTCAATGCCTGGCGCCAGGCAGCATGATCAGCTTCGAGCTGGTTGGCGGCGAGGAGGAGGCATTTCGCTTCCTGAATGCGCTGCAACTCTTTCATTTGGCGGTCAGCCTCGGCGGCACCGAGTCGTTGGCTGAGCACCCGGCGACAATGACTCACTCCGACGTTGACCCGGAGGAGCGGATTGAGATGGGCATCACCGAGAAGATGGTGCGCCTTTCAATCGGCGTGGAGCATCCAGAAGACCTGATTGCCGATCTTGAGCAGGCGCTGGCAGCTGTGTAGACGCAATCAACCGATGTCCAGATTGAGATTCTATTGCTACATTGACTGACTACTGGGCGAAGTCTTGTGCCAGGCGGTGCGGATTACGTGCTGGGTGGCGAAGTCACATACGTTACACGCAGAAATGGCAAGGATGGTGCACGGACTTGCGCCATTTTTTGTAGTACGTGCATTTTCACTATACTTCTAGCCCAAACGCGGCCAGTTCTGTCTGCCACACCTTCCCCAGCAGCAGAGCAGACACAGGATCGAGTTGACATTGAGCATTAGCGCAGTCAATCTAGCAGAAAGCATGCATCTATGAGAATAAGTACACTCCGTTGGTTTGAGACATACCCTGTCCGCGCTGCCATTGCACTCTTTGCGCTCGATATGCTGCTCGCGTTTGGGCTGCAGTGGGGCTTTCGTGCGCTGGCGCCGGCGTGGCCTGGCCAGACCGTTGCGTTTGCTGCGCTGGTCATCCTGACTGCACTGACGCTCGTGTTGGTTGCCTGGCTGAAGTTATGGCGCGCCGCCGGCTACACCGCCCCCTCAGCCTGGCACGCACTAAGCCTGCTCATTTTCCCGGCGCTGGTGACCATTGTTCCCCCGCTCGTGCAGGGGGTGAACCAGGAAGCGATGGCGAATATCGCCATGTTGTCGCTGGCCTATGTGCTGGTCGGTCTCCATGAAGAGACGCTCTATCGCGGGGTGATGATCCACCTACTGCGCCATCTCAGCCCGATGCGCATCACCTTGCTCACAGCCGTGCTATTCGGCGTCTCGCACATGACCAATTTGATCGTGCGCAGCAATCCGGCGCTAGTGCTGGCGCAGGGCGTCGGCGCCTTTTGTTTTGGCGTGGCCTACGCCGCACTGCGGCTGCGCACGAATGCGATCTGGTTTCTGATCGCCTTGCACGCCATCCATGACTTGCTGCTGCAACTGACCAATCTCCCGCGCATCCCGCTCGACGTCGCGCAAGTGACGATTCTGCTCTTCTACGGCCTCTACTTGGTGCGCAAATCACAAACGCCAGCGCCGTCATTTCTTCAATCGGCCACCTGATCAGGCCAGCAACCGCCATGCAACTTCGCGATCTAAGCCCCGACCTGATCTTACACAATGCTGTCATCTACACGTTGGCAAGCCGGAATCCTCAAGCGCAGGCCATCGCCATCCAGGATGGGCGCATCATGGCCGTCGGCGCCGACGCGGAACTGCTGCCGCTGGCGGGGCCGGCCACGCGCGTGCACAATCTCGGCGGGCGCACCGTACTGCCGGGCATCTTCGACAGCCACAATCATTTGCTACAGGTCGGCGTCAAGCTCACGCGCATCCGGCTGGATGAGTGTCGCTCGCCGGAGGAGATGATGGAGCTGGTGCGCGCTCGCGCCGCAGTGACGCCGCCAGGCCATTGGATCGTCGGCGAAGGGTGGAACGAAGGCAACTTCTCGGAGGCCAACCCACCGGGACGCCTGCCCACACGCTGGGACATCGACCCGGCCACCGACCAGCATCCCGTGCTCTTGATGCGCTTCTTCAACACCGATGTCGTCAACAGCGTGGCGCTGCGGCTGGCAGGCATCACACGGGGCACGCCCAACCCGCCCGGCGGTGAAATTGGGCGCGATGCAGCCGGCGAGCCGAATGGACTGCTGCGCGCGGCGGCCAAGCTCTTTGTGCGCAACTTGCTGCCGCAGCCGACGCTCACCGAACTCAAAACAGCAATCCGCCTCGGTTGCCAGGAGATGAATCGCTACGGCATCACTAGCGTCCTCGACCCCGGTCTCTATCCGCACGAGCTGGCTGCGTACCAGGCTGTGGTGCGGGAAGGGCAAAGCGCGCAGGATGCGGGGCGCACGGCTGCCGTGCCGATTTCGGTGCGACTGAACGTCATGCCATCGTGGCATGGCTTTCGCGAGGAGGAGACTGCAGCAGAACTGGAAGCGCGGGCGCGAGGGCTGGGCGTAGCTTCCGGGTTGGGTGACGAATGGCTGCGCCTGGGCGGGCTGAAGATGGCGATCGATGGCGGCACCTCCTCCCACACGGCGTTGATGTACGCGCCCTTCGAGGGTGAAACGAGCGTCGGCGACTTCAACCGCCTTGACCCGCAGACGCTGCGCCGCCACTTCCGCACGGCGCAAGAACTAGGCTGGGATGTCGGCATCCACACCTGCGGCGACCGGGCGATGGACATGGTGGTGGACGCCTTCGCCGATGTCGCCGCCAGCACGCCCTGGCCGGACGCCCGCCACAACGTCATCCACGCTTACTTTCCCAGTGAACGCGCGCTCGCACAGATGGCTGAACATCGCATCGCCGCCGTCATCCAGCCGACCTTTCTCTACTGGGAGGGCGACCTGATCTTCCGGGATGTGGGCGAACGCCGCGCTGCCAATTACAAGCCGGCGCGCAAATACCTGGACGCCGGCGTTGTTCTCTGCGCTACGTCGGACATCCCCTCGACTGTCTCGCCCGATCCCTTTGTCGGGATGTACGCCCTGGTGACGCGCAAGAATAACCTGGGTCACTACGTGGCGGCGGATCAGGCCATCAGCCGCGAGGAGGCGTTGCGCGCCTACACGGTCAACGGAACCTGGCTGACACGCGAAGAGCATCTCAAGGGTGCGCTCGCAATCGGCAAACTAGCCGACCTGATCGTGATCGACCGCAACTACTTCACCGTGCCAGAGGAACAGATCAAGGAGATCCGTGTGCTGATGACGATGGTGGGTGGAGAGGTCGTCTACACGGCCAGCGCCACCGGTTGATGGAGATTAACAAATTGATTCGGTGCTCTATTTTGTTCATCCTCATAAACTGACGTTTGCCAGGTAAAACCGGCCAAAAGCCGGTTCGCTCAGCGTGCTCAGCCAAAAAGCCGCGCAAAGCCCGGATACGCTTTGAGCGGGATCAGCTCGAAGGTGATCAAGCCGGCTTGCACCATCGGGAGCGTGGCGAGCGTAGCAGCGGCCTCCTCCACGTCGGCGCACTCCAGGACGAGCACCGCCTCCGTCTTGTCGGCGCGGAAATACAACTCGCGCACGCTGCCTTCCTGATACAATGTCCACGCCTGCCACGCCTCAGCGCGCGCCAGTTCCGGCGTGAAGGCGCTGAAATCGGCGCCAGGCGCAGCCCGTTCGATGGCCAAAATTTTCATGAGTCACCTCCGCGCCCCCATCTCGCAGTCAGCCAGGAAGTCGGCCAACAACGTGTTGAAAACGTCCGCCGTCTCCCAATGCGGCGCATGACCGGCGTCTGCGATCTCCTGCACGGCGCCGCGCCAGAGCGTCGGCATAGGGATGGACGCAAAGTAGGCGCCGTTGACCAGCTGCTCCTGCGCACCGTGGAGGACGGCCAGGGGTGTACGCAGCTTCGCCACCACCTGCACCTCATCCTTGTAGCCACCAGGACGAATGCTGGCGGCAATCGCCGCGCGCGCCCGGCCATCGCTGCGGCGGATATCCGCCAAAAAGCGGTCGTCGGGCGTACTGTAGCCGGGCGCAAAGAAGGCGTCGACAAAGCCGCGCATCTCCGCCTCGGTGAGCTGCGGGTTGAACGCGGCGGCCATCGCCGGGTTGGGCAGGAAGGCTGCGCCCATGTCAGGCGGGAAGGCCAGCGGCGGCGTCCCGTAGATCAGCACGCCTTTGCAGTTGGGGATATCCTCCACCGCCTCCAACGCGACGTGTCCGCCCAGGCTCCAGCCGACGAGTACGACTGAATCCAGCCCCAGCGCCTCCACCACCTTGACCACCAGGCGACCATAGCCCTGAATGCCCAGTCCATTTTCCGGGTCAGCAATCGGCTGCGAGTCGCCAAAACCGGGCAGGTCGATGGCGATCAGACGATGGCGGCGCCCCAGCTCGCTCTCCAGTTGGCGCTGAAAGGTGCGACGCGACGACGAGTTGCCATGAATGAGCAGCGCGGGCAGGCCGTCGCCAGGGCTGGTTGTGCAGGCGATGGTCTGGCCTGCAACGTTCAGAAAGTCGGTTGGCATACTGTGCAATCCTTTTGTGACTTGGGAATCCAGGACAACGAATAGCGACATTATACAGTATTCACAGTGAATATGGAGCCTCTGTTGGCATAGCTGGATTTCGGCAGCCTGTGGTAGAATCTTCTGCACCTATGACCACCACCACACGCCTCACCAACCGCGAAGTCGCCGCCATTCTAGCCGGCGTCGCTGCGCGGCTGCAGATTCTGGACGCCAACCGCTTTCGCATCATCGCCTTTCAGAACGCCGCCGAGAGCATCCGCACCCTGGCGCAGGACATCAACGCCATCGATGCTGCTGGCGAGTTGACCAACATCCAGGGCATCGGCAAGGGCATCGGCGACGCCATCCATCACCTGTTGGCAAACGGCAGCGACCCGGAGTTCGACGCGCTCTTTGCGCAGGTGCCGCAGGGCGTCGTCGACATGATGCAAGTGCCCGACATGGGGCCAAAGAAGGCCAAGCGGCTGTGGGAGGAGTTGGGCATCGACAGCGTGGCGGCGTTGCGCGCCGCCGCCGAAGCAGGCCAGCTGCGCGACCTCAAAGGCTTTGGCGCCAGGAGCGAGGAAAAAATCCTCAAAGGCATCGAGTTACTGGAAAAACGCACCGCCCAGGGCGCTAACGAGCGCACCCCGATCGGCGTGGCGCTGCCGCTGGCGCGGCGCATCATCGCCGAGTTACAGGCAAATTTACCGGCAGGCGTCATCGAGCGCATCGAGATCGCCGGCAGTCTGCGCCGCTGGAAGGAGACCATCGGCGACGTGGACATCCTCTGCGTCAGCGCACAGCCGAGCTTAGTAATGGAGACCTTCCGCACGCTGCCCGAAGTCGCCGACATCCTCGGCGCCGGCGAAACCAAATCAAGCGTGGTGTTGGGCAACGGTCTGCAGGTCGATCTGCGCGTGGTTGAGCGCAAACACTGGGGCGCGGCGCTGCAATACTTCACCGGCAGCAAAGAGCACAACGTCGTCGTGCGCGAGCTGGCGCTGAAGCAGGGTTGGAGCCTCAACGAATACGGATTGACCGCCACCGGCGCCGGCGACGCGCCCGCCGGCGAGGAGCGCTTCTTCGCGGAAGAAGCCGATCTCTACGCCTTCCTGGGGCTGGATTGGACGCCGCCCGAACTACGCGAAAACCGGGGCGAGGTGACGGCGGCGCGTCAACACAGCCTTCCTGCGCTGATCACACTCGACGCATTGCAGGGTGAGTTGCACAGTCACACTACCTGGAGCGACGGCGTCGCCAGCGTGGCGGAGATGGCGGAGGCCGCGCGGGCGCGCGGCTATCGTTACTGGAATGTGAGCGACCACAGCGTGGGGCTGGGCATCGTCCAGGGCGTTGATGGCGAGAAGTTGCAGCGCCAGCGCGCCGAGATCGACGCCTACAACCGCCACTGCGTCGAACAAGGCATCGACTTCCGCCTGCTCCAGGGCAGCGAAGTCGAGATTCTGGCGGATGGGTCGCTGGGACTGTCCGACGAGGTGCTAGCTACGCTGGATGTCGTCGTCGCCAGCATCCACAGCGCACAGCGGCAGGATCGCGAGACGATCACGGCCCGCTGTCTTAAAGCGATCTACAATCCACATGTGGACATCCTGGGACACCCGACCGGCCGCTTGATCGGCGAGCGCCCACCCACCGAGATCGACATGGAGCGCATTTTACAGGCGTGCCGAGAAACCGGCACTGTCGTCGAAATCAACGCCAACCCGGCGCGGCTCGACGTGAACGATCTCTACGCTCGCCGCGCCGTGGAGCTGGGCTGCAAGCTGGCGATCAATTGCGACGCCCATAGCCCGCAAGACCTGACCCTGGCTGAATACGGCGTTGGCGTGGCGCGGCGCGGCTGGCTGACAACGGCGGATGTCATCAACACGCGCCCCCTTGACGGCATGTTGGCGCTGCTCAAGGATGCACAGAGGAAAGCAAACAATGAACGCTAGAACTAGATTCCTGGCTATGCTAACAATGGCTCTGCTTGCCCTGATGCTGAGCGCGTGCGGCGGCGGGGCGACGCCAACGCCCCCCGCACACACCGTCGTGGTGGACAGCGGCGTCACGCCGTTGACAGCCTCCGCCTCGGCCACAGACGACAGTGTAGTTGTTGGCGATGAAGACAACGCTGAAGTCCCCGCCAAAAGTGGCGCCGCCCCCGCCGGGGACGACATGAATGCACCCGTGTCGGGCGTGGATGGCTTCCCGCTTCTCAACGAGGGCGACGAAGTGGCGGCGCGCGGCATTCTGCGCATCTACGCCGCTGCCGAACCCAATGTCCCCACGTTGGATGAGTACGTCGCTGGTGACCGCTTCACCATTCTCGGCCCGCCCGACGATGTGACCATCTATCCTGTCGAACTGGCCGGCGTGCGTTGGTATCGTGTGCGCGCCAGCGACGGATTGGTTGGCTGGGTGATTGCCGATGGCATCGAGCCGGTTAGCAATGCGACGCCATGAGCAACACACTCCCCAAGTTGCGGTTTGCGCCGCCGATGGGCATAATGCACTCATGTCAAGCTGGATGCCCTATCTAGAGTTTGCCGTTGCGCTGGCTGCCGAATGCAGCCGGTACGCCGTTTCGCAACTCCGCTGTCACCCCGCCGAACGCAAAGATGATGGGACGCTGGTCACCGCCACCGATCGCGCGATCGACCGCCTGATCTCGGAGCGCATCCACCACGCCTATCCCGGCCACGCCGTGCTCAGTGAAGAACAGACAACCAGTTACGACGCTGGCGCCGAGTTCACGTGGGTGATCGACCCCATCGACGGAACGACCAACTTTGCACGCGGGCTACCTGTGTGGGGCGTCAGCATTGCGCTGCTGCAACACGGCCAACCCGTCGTCGGCGTGGTGGATTTTCCCCTCGTGCAAGAGCAATTCGCTGCCGTTGCCGGCGCGGGAGCGTGGCGGAGCGGCGCGGCGATCCACACCTACACCGGCGACACTATCGGCGACGAACAATTGCTGATGAAATGCACGCGCACGGATCGATTTCTCCAGATCAACACCAAGCTCAAGGTGCGCATCTGTGGCAGTGCAGCCTATCACCTCTGCAAAGTCGCCGATGGCACGGCGTTGGCCGGCATCGAGGCAACGCCCAAGCTGTGGGATTTCGCCGCCGCCTGGTTGATCATGATCGAAGCAGGCGGGGTGATGACCGACTGGCAGCAGCGCCCCCTCTTTCCATTGCCCGCCATCAGCCAGGAATACGGCGCCGCGCCAACGCCGGTCTTCGTGGCCGCCAACCCAGCCATCATGCAGCAATTGCTTGACAGCGTCACGGTGCGCACCTCATGACCGACGCCTCCACCACCCGCACCATGATCTACAAACGCAGCGCCGATGGCAGCGAAGCGCCGGTCGGCTATTTAGCTGCCGATGGACGCATCTTTCGGGCGCGTTGGGGCGACGGCGTGGAAGTCGGACGCGTCACCGCCGACGGACGCGTCTTGCGCAAGACCCTGTACGATGAACGCGAATTGGGCGCCTTCACGGCGGATGGCGCCGTGCACAGCCACGGTCTTTTTGAGGGTGGCGAGTTGGGTTGGGTCGATGCTGACGGCGTCGTCAACCAGGGCGGCTTGATCTTTGGCGAGGAAGAAGTCGGGCGCGTCGAAGGTCCCGCGCAGGCTGCCGCTGCTGCCGCGTTGCTCTTACTCTTTCTACCCGACGACGCCGAGGAAAATCGGCGCTTTCGCTCATAACGCCTTATGCTTTCACCTGACCGTCCCTCCGCTTCCTTCTTTGTCACCACGCCGCGCCTGCGCTTTCATTGTCGCAGCTTTGGCGCCGACGATGGGATTCCACTTCTGCTCTTACACGGCAGTTACGCCAGCAGCCGCTGGTGGACGCACTTCTGCGCCGCGCTGCCTGAAGAAATCTATGCGGTTGCACCCGATCTGCGCGGCTGCGGTCTGAGCGACAAGCCTGACGCTGGCTACACAATCGCCGAGCAGGCGGACGATGTGGCTGCATTACTCGATGCGCTCGGTTGGGAAAGCTGCCATGTCGTAGCGCACTCCAGCAGCGGCGCCATCGCCATCGAGTTTGCGCTGGAACAACCTCATCGCCTCGACACACTGGCGCTGATCGACACCGTGCCGGTGGAAGGCGTCTTCACCCCACTCGATGGCTACCTGGCGCTGGAACAGATGCGCACCGATCGCGCCCTGCTGCGCGATGCGCTGCGCGCCTTGATGCCGTCTGCGCCCATCGATGACGCTCACCCGGAGATGCTGCATTTCTTCGAGACGCTGGTCGCTGACGCCAGCCAGATGGCGCCAGCAGCCTTCACCGAAACCGCGCGGGCGCTGGCGCAGTGGAATCGCTTTGGCGACGCGCGGCGGTTGACGCTCCCGACGCTGCTCGTCTGGGGCGAACGCGACGCCATCGTCGACCGCGCGGCGACAACGCGCACGCTCATCGCCATCCCTGGCGCTGTCAATCTGGAGATTCTGCGCGGCGTCGGCCACAGCCCGATGATCGAACATCCAACGGCGCTGGCCGCGCGCTGGGTTGACTTCATTCTGGCCGACTTTGACGATTTCGCTGCAGTGCGCCGATCAGCGTTGGAAAACACAGAAGCGCACACGGAAGATGCTTCTTCGAGGTGAGACCATGTTCGAGGTGAAACCATGCGCATGTTGACCGATCTTGTTATCGTGGTGACGGGCAGTACGCAGGGGTTGGGTGAGGACATCGCCCGCCGGGCCGCGCAACATCACGCCGCCGGACTGGTGATTTGTGGCCGCAGCGAAGCCAACGGACGCCGCGTCGCCGACGCGATCAGCGCCACCGGCTGTCCGACGATCTACGTGCCAGCCGACCTGGAGAAGGTGGAGGATTGCCGCGCAGTGATCCGCGCCGCCGACGAACACTTCGGACGCGTCGACGGGCTGGTCAATTGCGCTGCCATCACCGACCGTGGCTCCGTCTACGACACGACGCCTGAATTGTGGGATCGCATCTTCGCCGTCAACCTGCGTGCGCCTTTCTTCTTGATGCAAGAAGCGGCGCGCAGCATGCAACGCACAGGGCGCGGAGGCAGCATCGTCAACATCGGCAGCATCAACGCACGCGGCGGCCAGCCCAACCTGACGCCTTACAGCACCTCCAAAGGCGCGCTGGCAACGCTCACGCTCAACGCCGCCAATGTGCTGGCGCCCGACAAGATTCGCGTCAACTGTATCAACGTCGGCTGGATGATTACGCCCAACGAAGACATCGTCCAGCGCAAGGAAGGCAAGCCCGCTAACTGGCTTGAGTTGGCGGATGCTGCGATGCCCTTTGGCCGCATCTTGCGCCCGGACGATGTGTCCGGACTGGTCATGTGGTTTCTCTCACCGGAAAGCGCCATGATGAGCGGTGGCGTCATCGATTTCGACCATAGCAAGATCGTCGGCACTTATGGGTGAAGCACGCCAGCCCAAAGCTGACCCTGTCTCCGGCACGCCTGCTCAGATCAACAACCGCTCCTTCATCGCCAAATATCTGTCGATCACGGCGACGCTCAGTTGATCGGCGGGGACATCGAGCGTCTGGACGCCTCGACGGCGCAGCAGGTCGAGCGTGAGGCGCCGCTCCGCCAGCACGCGCTCGGCGACGGTGCGTTCGTAGAGTGCGTCGCTATCGGTGATCGCTTGCGTGGCAAGCTGGTTCACAGTTGGGTCGGCAAGGGTGACCAGCAGCGGCAGATGTTGGCGCCGCAGTCGCGTCATTTGCGCCACCAGGCTATCGGTGCTAATGCTGCCGGTCAGGTCGGTGAAGACCAGCGCCAGCCCGCGCTTGTGCTGGCGTGCAGCAAATTCGCCAAACGCTGCGTCGTAATCTGGCTCCACGCCTTCCCCGTGTACAGCGTAGAGTTGCTCCAGCAGACGGTGAAATTGTAGCTTGCCCCCGCGCGGCGCCACATAGGTCAGCACGCGATCGGCGAAGGTCAGCAACCCAATGCGATCGCCCTTCTGCGCCGCCACATACGCCAATAGCAGCACCGCGTTGATGGCGTAATCCATCTTCGCCACATCTCCCACCGGGCTGCGCATCATCCGCCCCACGTCGAGCAGCACATAAAGATTCTGGCTGCGTTCGGTTTCGTACTCCATGCTGATCGGCTTGCCGCGCCGCGCAGTGGCCGGCCAGTTGATGCGCCGGTACTCGTCGTCGGGCGTGTAATCGCGCAGGCGCTCGAATTCGTTGCCCGCGCCGCGCAATCGCGTAGCGCGCAACCCCAGCTCCCCCAGCCGATTGCGACGCAGGAGCAGGTCATACTTGCGCACGGCAACCAGATTCGGATAGACCTTGACCGGTGCAGCAGCGGCAAAGCGCGCCTGGCGCCGCAACAAGCCCAACGGCGAGGCCCACCGCAGGTAGAGATCGCCAAAAGCATAATCGCCCCGACGCGGCGGCCAGAGATGATAGACGAATTCGCGGCTGGCGCCCACCGCCACTGCGCCAGCCAGCAAGGGCGCGTCGCGATCCAGGCGGAACGTGGGCGGCGGTGTATCGCGCAGCCAGACGTCGAGCAGACGCCCGCTGCGTCCAGGCTGGGGAAAGCGTTCGATCTGTACAGTGATGCGATTCTGCGCGGCCAACGACAGCCGCGTCTCGTGGCGTCGCGTCAGCTTCCAGGCGCGCGCCGTCGGCAACGCCCGCACATCGACGATGAAGAGCGCCAGCACCACGAGCAGCCAGGCGCCCGCCAGCCACAACGCGGCCGGCAGCCAGGTTGCCAGCGCCATCAGCGGCGTCGCCGTCAACAGCAAGAGCCATCCTCGCACCGTTAATTGCATGATCATCTCCGTCCTGCACGCCGTAACTCTTGCAACTGCCTGACGCCGCGTCGGGTCAATTCCAACACAGTTCCGCCGTGTTCCAGGTCACGCGTCTGCACCAAACCTTCTACCACAAGGCTGGCAAGCATCTGCTCCAGCCCGCGTTCGCTGTGTGTGCGCAGCGCGCCGTAAAAATGCGACGCCTGGGCGCGAGCGGTTGCCGCCGGGTCGCCGCGCAGCAACCGCACCAGATTGCGCCGCCCCCAACTTTGCTCCTCAAGCGCCTCCAAAAGCACCCGCAAATCAGCGTCAGCCGTGGATGCAGCCGGATCGGGCGCCAGCGCAAAAGCCGCGCCGCAATTATCGCACACCGGGCAGCGTGTGCGGTGTTCACCGCCCAGGTAGTCAGCCAGAAAGCCGTGACGACATGCCGTCGTGCGCGCATAGCGGGCAATGTCCCCCACGCGCTGTTGATCCAGGGCAGTGCGGCTGCGCAGAAGCTGGTCGAGCCGTTCAGCCGCCTGCGCCGGCGGCGACAGTATCTCCAGATACGGGTCGCGGCCATCATAGCGCACCGCCAGATAGCGCGCTTCCTGCCAGAGCAGCAGCCATTGCTCCAGCTCGACGGGCGTCAGGTCGGTTGCTGTCGCCAGCGCCACAAATGACATGGTGATGACCGGCTGGCGCTCCAGTCCACTGCGGCGGATAAAGGTCATGAAGGCGGCGTCATCCTGCCCGCGCAGCTGGCGTGGACGCTGTACAGTGACGGTGCGCGGACAATCGTAGCCGCGACGCAGCAACCCGACTTCCTCCAGCACGCTCAAGCCGACGCGCGCGGCGGTCTCGTCGCCCGGCGTCGCCTGCATCACCGACAGCGGCACAGGGCCAGCAGTATGCGCACCCAGGTGCTGGCGCACTCGCCGATAGAGCGCGCGCAGCGCTGCCCCGGTCAGCGCCGAACGCTGCGCCAGCCGCACCAGCGTGGCCTCGTCGTGATCGGCGTAGATGAGTAGACAGTGGGCAGGCTTGCCATCGCGCCCGGCGCGGCCGATCTCCTGATAGTAGCCCTCCAGGGAAGCGGGCAGCCCGTCGTGGATGATGAAGCGGATGTCGCCCTTGTCGATGCCCATGCCAAAGGCGATGGTCGCCACGATCACTTGCAGTTCGTTGCGCATGAAGCGATCCTGCACCTCAGCGCGGTTCTCGATGCCAGCGTGATAGTGGGCCGCCGCAAAACCAGCCTGACGCAAGGTGGCCGCCAGCTCTTCGCAACGCTGCCGCGAGCGCGCATAGACAATCCCACTGCCTTGCACCGAGCGGAGTAGTCGCAACAACAATGCGTTGCGGGCGTCGTCATCGCGTACACGGTAGGCGCGCAGGTGCAGATTGGCGCGGAAGGCGTCGCCCACCAGCACGCGCATCGCCCCGACGCCGCCGAGCAATTGCCGTTCGATGTCCTCGCGCACGACCGGCGGCGCGGTGGCGGTCATCGCCAGCAGCGGCGGCGCCCCCAGGTCGCGATGCACCCGCCGCAAATGTAGATAATCGGGGCGAAAGTCATGTCCCCACACCGAGACACAGTGCGCCTCATCGATCACCAAGCGCGCCACGCCGGCGCGCGCCAGCATCTCCACAAAGCTCACCTGGCGCAGCCGTTCTGGCGCAGCATAGAGCAATTTGATCTGGCCAGTGGCTACGCGGTGCAACGCTGCACGCAACTCGTCACCGTCGAGCAGGCTGTTGAGCGCCAACGCCTGCCCGCGCAGCGTCGGCGGCAGACTATCGACCTGATCCTTCATGAGCGCAATCAGCGGTGAGACAACCAGGGTCACCCCGCGATCGCTGAAGGCGGGCAGCTGGTAGCAGAGCGACTTGCCTGCACCGGTCGGCAGGATCGCCAACACATGCTCGCCGCGACGCACGCACGTCAAGATTTCAGCCTGGCCGGGCAGCAGTGTGGTGAAACCGAAGAGGGTGCGCGCCTCTTGGTGCAGCGCCTGGCGTTCAGCATCGGTTACGGCGACGCGCTGCAACGAGGTCGCAGACCACGCTGCCGGCGGCGGTGGCGCCGGCCCGGCGCGCCGCGCGGCTGGCTGTGGCGGCGCAGAACGGGGCAGCGCCGCCAGCAGCGAGGCGCGCTCCTGCTCGAAGCGCTGCACCAGCCGCGTCTCCACCTCTGCGAGATGAATGCGGTCGCGAGTGGCCGTAAAGAAGGCGCGTAGTTCAACCAACGCCTCCACCGTTAGCGGGTCGTCGCGCCGGTCGGCGTCGAGCGCGCGCACGGCATAGGCGGTGGCGGTCACCATGTCGCCGCGCGTGCGCAACAGGCTGACCATGCTCAGGCTGAGGTAGGGGCTGTCCGGGGCGAGCGCG
>DMDA01000043.1:48896-49781 GCA_003451595.1 Chloroflexota bacterium
CACTTCCGCCAGCAGCAGCGCCAGCGTCGGATCATGTTGCTTTTGGAGTTGTGTTTGCAACATTTGTTGCGCCTCAGTGATGCGCCCCAATCCTAGCAGCGCCTGTGCGCGCAGCCATACAACGTCGCCCGGCGGCTGCGCCATTTGCTCCAGGCAAGCCAGCACATCGGCGCAGGCTTCCCAACGGAGCAGGAAATGCAGGACGCGGCGCTGCTGCACAGCCGGCAACGTTGCGACCTGCGCGGGTGTCAGGAGCAGATTCGGCAACAAAGAGCTGGTCATACGCGCAACGCTTCTGTCTGCAATGACGGTGAGCCTTCAGGAATGACGGTGAGCCTTCAGGAATGACGGTGAGCCTCCAGGCTGCCTATTGTACCATTGTCTCTTGAGGTGCACTTCACGTTGTGAGCGCTAAGGGTCTAGCTCACCCCTATCATGATCAATTGACAGCCTGCGCCAGCGCCTGATAGACTCCAAAGAGTAAATCATCCGTAGAGTGAGTTTGCATGTACACAGCGAAGCTGGCGCCATCCGGCAGGGCAGTCACTATGTCTGTTGATCCTGAAGTCAACCAAACCAGCAACGGAAGAGCAGAAGCTGCTGAATCCGAAGCGGTCGGGGCGGAAAACGTCCAGAATGTTGCAGCCGCCAATGCCATCGAAGCGGATGCGCGTGCCCATCCTGTCGACGCGGCGCGCATCCGCGTGATGGCGACGGAACTCAAGGAGCCTAACATCTGGCTGATGCGCTCCGTGGCGGCGGTGTTGGGCATGGAGGCGGTCGAAGCGGTCTATCAGCGCACACTGGAGATCGAGGCGGCGGGTGGCATGATGACGAAAGAGGGCGACCGCCGGCGCACTTCGGGCGGCGTCTTCTTCTTGCTGG
>DMDA01000043.1:49972-55434 GCA_003451595.1 Chloroflexota bacterium
CTCAACACTCGCAAGCAGCCAAAAAGTGCGGCATCGGCGGCGCAACCGGTCGCCCCCCAAGCGCAGTCAGCCCCTTCAACGCCGCCCAAGACGCCGCCCACCCTGGAACAAGCCGTCGCATTGTTGCGCGCAACATTGAGCGTTGATCCACAGAAACGAGGACCTGCGATTATGAAGACAACAATTATTGGTCGTCCCAAGCAGATCAAAAAGCTGGACACTTGCACGTTGCTCGTTTTGGGGCAAAAAGCGCCGCCCGCCATGCCGAAGGGGTTGCCGCCGGTGCCGGATACGGGCAAAGCCACCATTGCCGTCTTTGTCGCCAATAAGCAGTGGGAAAAGGTGGAGGCGGCGCTCAAAGCCGACCCACAGGACGAGGCAATTATCGAAGGCTATCCGGTGAACGACCCCAAGAATCAACTCACAGGGGTCTGGGCGCAATCGTGCACCTCGAAGAATCTTCAGCGCGCCAAGCGCACGGCGCAAGCGGACTCTTGACAAGAGACATGCATCGGGCAAAGTGGGAGGCAACTATGACTGGCAATCCAGCCCCCCCGGTTTCGCATACGCAAGAGGCCGGTGGTGAGCGACAATTGTTGCCGTCTGCCCCCGGCGACCTGGATCGGGAGCGGATGCGCTTTGTCTACGCCGAAGCACCGATCATCCTGTATGAATTGGCGGCGGATGGCCGCATCATGAGCTTGAGCGATGCGTTCGAGTCAATCACCGGCTGGCCAGTCGCGGCCTGGATCGGTCGCAACTTTCTCGACCTCATAGCGCCAGAAGATCAGGCATTGGCGCGACAAGAATTCGCACGCGCCTGTCGAGGCGAGACGCGCAACTATCGACGCATGCACCTGATTGCCGCTGACGGCAACACCTTGACCGTGGAAATTCAGGGACTGAAGCTTGCCATTGCCGGCACAACGGGCGTCTATGGCTTTGTCCGCGACATCACAGAACTTGTTCGCACAGAAGAACAGCTTCGTCAACAAGCCGCTTTTCTTGCCAGCGTCTCTGACGCCATCATTGTGACCGACCCGGCGTTTCATGTTGTGGAGTGGAACCCGGCGGCGGAGTCAATCTATGGGTGGCAACGCCGTGAAGTGATTGGCAAGTCACTGGTGGGAATCCTGGGCACCGAATATGTCGACACAACGCAGGATGCCGTCCTGGACGAGTTTCTGCGCACTGGCCAATGGCGCGGTGAGGTGATGCAGCGACGTAAGGATGGGTCCCGCCTCCACATCCTGGCGTCGGTCAATGCGACCTACGACGCCCGCGGACGGCGCAGCGGCGCCGTTGCGATCAACCGCGACATCACCGCCGAAGTAAATGCACGCCAGGCGCTGACGCGCATCGAGCGCATCTATCGCCAGGCCATCAGCGGCATCGGCGGCGTGCCCTATCTGCGCGATTACCGCACACCCGGCTACTCATTCATCGGCGGCGAGATTGAAAGCCTGACCGGCTACCACCCCGATGAGTTGACCGGCGCCCTCTTCACCAGCCGGCTGCGCAAGATCGAAGCCTACGACGAATATGCCGGGTTGTCGCGTGAAGAGCGCATTGCCAAGGCGCGGCAGGGCAGCGGCATTGTCTGGCGCGAAGATTATCTCTTCGAGCGCAAAGATGGCAGCCTGGTCTGGTTGGCGGATCATGCCGTGCCCGTACATGACGAACAAGGCAAAGTCATTGGTTCGCTCGGCATCCTGCTGGACATCACCGCGCGCAAGCAGGCAGCGGAAGAGCAGCGGCGTCTTCAAGAGCGCGTCGCGCAAATGGAGCGCCTGGAAATGGTGGGGCAGCTGGCCGGCGGTGTGGCGCACGACTTCAACAACATGCTTGCCGTGATCCTGATGCGCGCCGAAATGGCGTTGTTACAGGTGGATGTGCTTTCGCCGTTGCATCGACATTTGACCGAGATTCACAAGACGGCGCAGCGCTCCGCCGAGCTGACGCGCCAGTTGCTGGGCTTCGCCCGTCGGCAACCCATTGCGCCACGTGCGCTCGATCTAAATCAGGTCATCCAGGACGCGCTGCCCATGCTGCGCCATTTGCTCGGTGAGGCGATCACCCTGAATTGGCAGCCAGGCGATGCACTGGGGACTGTCTTCATGGATCCGACGCAGATTCATCAGATTCTTATCAATCTCTGCGTCAACGCGCGCGACGCGATCACAGGGAGTGGTGAAGTCACGATTGCCACCCACAACGCTGAGCTGGATGAAGCGTACAGCGCAACTCACCCCGACGTGCGCCCAGGCGCCTACAGCGTCCTGAGTGTGAGCGACACCGGCTGCGGCATGACGCCGGACGTGCTCGAACACATTTTCGAGCCATTTTTCACGACGAAAGAAGTCGGGCGCGGCACCGGGCTGGGGTTGGCAACCCTCTATGGCATCGTCCAACAGAATCACGGCCACATTGCCGTGGAAAGCACCCCCCAGGTCGGCACATCATTTCATATTTTCCTGCCGCATCATCAGGCAAAGCCTGCGCCAGACACGCCAACACCAGCGTCACAGGCTGGCAGCGCAACAATTCTGGTGGTGGAAGATAACATCGATCTATTGGAAATGGCGGCTGAAGGGTTGCGCAAAATTGGCTATCAGGTATTCACGGCAGCCAGCGCCGGCGAAGCGCATCGGCTTGCTCGCCTGCATGCCGGCGCCATTGATCTGCTCCTAACCGATGTGATCATGCCGGAAGAGGATGGCGTCGCCTTAGCCAGGCGTCTACACAGCCACTGTCCGTCATTGCGTGTGCTGTATGTGTCCGGACATCCGGTGCATCTGCTGGAGCAACGCGGGGTGTTGACCGCTGGCGCACAGGTGCTGCGCAAACCATTCACTCTTGCCGAGATGGCCGCAGCCGTTGAGAAGGCGCTGCTGACCGAGGACCGAAAAGAAGATGTCCATTCGGCAACAGTTTGACCCTGGCTTGCCAGTCATTGGTTGGCGTCAACCCGTACGCCACGATTGTTTTTCAGATTGGGCACCGCCCCTGGTGAGCCAGGCACAACGCGCATCTTGCCTTTTGTCTCGATTGGCGACCTGACCGGTTTGCTCGAGCACCTTTCCGATCGGGAACGCGGGCACGCCGATATCTATCTGCTGCCCGAACGTTTGGGCATAGACTCCGACGAAGTGCTACGGCTGATCGAAGCGGCGGAGTTGCTGGGCTTTGTCCACGTGGCGCAAGGCGACGTGGCGCTGACGCCGTTGGGCGACACCTTCGCCGACGCCAGCATCCTGGCGCGCAAAAATATCTTTGCCGTGCGCATCCGCCGTCTGCCCATCTTCAAATGGTTGATAACTATGCTGCGCGCCACTGAAGGTCGTAGTCTAGAGTGGGATGTTGTGCGCACGGCGCTCGAACTGGAATTTCCACCCGATGAAGCGGAACGCCAACTCGACACCATCGTCGATTGGGGGCGTTACGCCGAGGTGCTAGCCTATGACGACAGCAAGGCGTTGATCACGCTGGAGCCAGAGGCAGGCATTTTGGAAAAAGCTGCCAGTTAGGCTATACTCGTCAACAACAATCGTCATGCTGTCATGCATGACCGGTGATGAGACTCACCAATTGTTCGGACGACCGGGCTGATAGTCTCTGTATTGCGCAATGGTTGGCGCTTTACAGAGACTATTTTTTTGTGGGTGCACCCACGTTTTGGCCCGTCGTTTGACAGAAATCAACGATTTTTTGCAGGCACATCAAGTGTTGGATAATGTGGCAAATGGAACGATTTCTCTTTATTTCACTTGGCGCCATTTTCGGCGCCAATGCACGTTACCTGGTCGGGTTATGGGCCGCCGAGCGCTTCGGCGCTGCCTTTCCCTTCGGCACGATGATCGTCAACATCACCGGCTGCTTTGTGATCGGTATGTTCAACGGCTTGGCGGAACTGGGGCTTGCCATCCCGCCCAATGTGCGCCTGGTGTTCACGATTGGCTTTTTGGGCGCGTATACGACCTTCTCATCATTTGGCTACGAGTCGGTCAGCCTGATGCGCGTCAGCGGTTTTTTGGCGGCGGCGCTCAACATCACGCTCAATGTTGTCGTTGGGCTGGCGGCTGTCGTTCTGGGCATGTATGTCGTGCGCATCTTTCAGGTGAGGTGATCCATGCAATTACAGGGTGAAGCGATCCGCGTCACCATCTACATCGGCGAGAGCGACCGCCATCAGGGCGCAAATCTGTACATGGCGATCCTGGAGTTTCTGCGCCGTGAGGGTGCGTCCGGCGCCACGATTACGCGCGCCATTGCCGGCTTTGGGGCGCGCAGCCGGATCCGCACCGGCGCCATCGAAGTGCTGTCGAGCGACCTGCCGATCCGTATCGAATGGATCGATCTGCCGGCGCGCGTGGCGCGCCTCTTGCCGCAATTGCAGCAGATGGTGGATGACGGTCTGATCGTGCAGGAACCCGTGACAGTCGTGCAATACTCGATGGGACGGAGCAAAGACCCGCTGGCACAGCCAGTGGCGCACGTCATGCGCGAGGAAGTGACCACCGTGCCGCGCACAGCGCCGGTGGCGGAGGTCGTCACGCTGCTGCTGGAGCGCGGGCTGCGCAGCGTGCCGGTCGTTGATGCCGCCGGTCGGCTGGTCGGCATCATCACCGACGGCGATCTGCTCCGCCGCGCCGGGTTGATGACGCGCATCGGTCTGCAAAAGGAACTGCCCGCCGATCAGGTTCACGGGCTGTTAGCTGCCTTGCGCCAATCCTCGCTCATCGCCGGCGAGATCATGACGACGCCGGTCATCTCCGTGCGCAACGATGAACCGGTGCGCCACGCCGTCGCCCAGATGGTCAAGCATGACCTGAAGCGGCTGCCGGTGATCAATGAAGACGGGCGACTGATGGGCATGGTCAGCCGCATCGACATCTTTCGCACGGTGGCTTTTCACCAAAGCGGCGCTGCTGTCGGCGAAGATACGCCGCGCCCGGGCCGCAATGTGATGGAGCTGATGTACACCGACGTCCCCACCGTCAGCCCGGAAGCGTCGCTGGAAGAGACCGTGCGTGCGCTCGAAGCCAGCGGGCGGCGGCGTGTGGTCGTGGTCGATGAGGCGCGCCACGTGCTCGGCATCATCACCGACGGCGACCTGCTGCGCCGCAGCCAGCAGAAGCATTCACCCAGCCTTGCGGCGCGGCTGCGCAGCCTGCTCGTCGGCGAGCCGCCGGTGGCGCACGTCCTGCCCGACGCCGGCGAGCGCGCCGCCGACCTGATGACCGCGCCCGTCATCTCGGTGCGCCCCGATACATCGCTGACGGAAGCCCTGCAACTGATGACAACTCACGCCGTCAAACGTCTGCCGGTGGTGGACGAGCAGGGGCGCCTCATCGGGTTGTTGGGGCGCGCCAGCGTGTTGCGCGGGTTATTGGAGCAGACCAGTGATTGACCTCGAAACGTACACCCTTAGGCGACAGGATGACTATGCTCGATACACGCAC
>DMDA01000043.1:55662-59376 GCA_003451595.1 Chloroflexota bacterium
AGCTTGGCGTGCAGGGCGTCAGCTCGAATGTGGCGACAGCCGTGCGCACCGTCGTCATCCTGGCGATTGCCTGGGGCTGGATCGCCGTCACCGGCGAAATCCAGTCACTGCGCACAATCAGCACGTCGGTGCTTGTCTTCCTGGTGCTCTCCGGCGTGGCAACCGGGCTGTCGTGGCTATTCTATTTCCGTGCGCTGCAAAGCGGCCCCACCGCCGTCGTCGCCGCCATCGACAAATCCAGCCTGGTGCTGGTGTTGCTGCTCTCCGCACTGATCCTACACGAGCCGCTTACGTGGAAGACCAGCATCGGCATCGTGCTGGTCGTAGCGGGTGTACTGGTAACGACACTATAGATTGCTGGATTGCCTGACCTGGAATGACCAAACACATCGATCTCTTGTTGACAAACGCGGCTCAGGTCGTCACTTGCGCCGGCCCCGGTCCGAAACGCGGCGCGGCGTTGGCCGACGCTGGCATCATCACAGAAGGCGCCGTCGCCATCGACGCCGGGGTGATCATGGCAGTGGGGCCAACGGCAGAAGTGACAGGCCGATACACAGCGCGCGCCCAGATCGATGTTGCGGGCAGGGTGCTCTGTCCCGGCTTTGTCGATTGTCACACGCATCTCGTCTTTGGCGGCGACCGCGTGGCGGAGTTCGAGCGCAAGCTGGCCGGCGCCACCTACCAGGAGTTGCTGGCGGCGGGGGGCGGCATCCTGGCCACGATGCGCGCCACGCGTGCGGCCTCGCTTGCTGAATTGGTGGCGACGGGCCGACGGCGGCTGGAGGCAATGCTACGGCTTGGCACGACCACGGTCGAGATCAAAAGCGGCTACGGGCTGGACACCGCCACCGAGCTGAGGTTACTGACCGCCATTGAGACGCTGGCCGCGTCCATGCCGCTCGACATCGTCCCCACTTTGCTGGCCGCGCACGCCATCCCGCCCGAATTCGTCGGTCAACCTGCCGCCTACGTCGATCTGCTCTGCGCTGAAACGTTGCCCGCTGCGCGCGTCTGGTGGGAAAACTCGCACTTTGCCGCCTCCGGTGTTCCGCTCTTCAATGACGTGTTTTGCGAGGCTGGCGCCTTTGATCTGGCGCAGACTACGCGCGTGCTCACGACAGGACAGCAGTTAGGCTTGCGCCCCAAGCTGCACGCCGACGAGTTCGTGACGCTGGGCGGTGCACGATTGGCCGTAGCGCTGCACGCCATTTCCGCCGATCATCTGGACGTGACGCCACCTGAGGACATCGCCGCGCTGGCAGCTTCTGACACCGTAGCAGTGTTGCTGCCTGGCGTCAACTTTCATCTGGGCAGCCGCCACTTTGCCAATGCACGGGCGCTCATCGACGCGGGCGCGGCGGTGGCGTTGGCCACCGACTTCAACCCAGGTTCAGCGCCGCTCCTCTCACTACCGCTGGTGATGGCGCTGGCCTGCCGCTATCAGCGCCTGACCCCCGCGGAAGCGCTCAATGCGATTACCCTCAACGCTGCGCATGCCATCGGCCTGGGTGATAGGCTTGGCTCGCTAGAGGCAGGCAAGCAGGCCGACGTGCTGATCGTGGCGGCGCCGGATTATCGTCACCTGGTCTACTGGCTTGGGGCGAATCTAGTCGCAGGGGTCGTGAAGCGCGGGAAGTTACAACAGAACCAGGGCGATTTCAACGCAACGACGATCAACATTGTCGATGCCGCTGGTCCTGGTCAGGTGTAAGCATAGGCGCTCGCCTGACGTCTACAAGCGTTGTCCCAACCTGCGCGGCGTTACATCACCACACAACGCCAACGAGCGTGGAGACGACAACTGGATACAGTGTGATACACTAACGCAATACGGCGCACGTGCGTGGCGCCGTCCCAGCAACGATTACCCTACAGACGCGATGACCCGATTCCAGGTCATCTTTGACAAGCGGTGGAGCACAACCTTGTTCAGTAGATTGTTCGGCAAAAAACAGGAAGAAAAGACACAGGATGACATCAAGCTGGAGCAGAGCCTGCAGAAGACGCGCTCCGGCATTCTTGGCCGCATCGGCGCCATTTTCCAGGAAAACGAGATCACACCCGAACTGTGGGAGGAGCTTGAGGATATCCTGATCATGGGCGACGTAGGCACGACCACCACGCAAGAACTGCTGACCGCCACCCGTGCGCGCGTCGAGCGCGAGAATATCAAGGCGAGCAAGGACGCCTATCTCGTACTCAAGCAGGAGATGGTCAGGCTCCTGCAGACCGAGGAGCCGCTGCACATCGAGGAGCCGCGCATCCTCACCGTGGTGCTGGTGGTAGGCGTCAACGGTTCAGGTAAGACGACCAGCATCGGCAAGATGGCGGCTTACTACAAGCGGCGCGGGCTGAAGGTGGTGCTCGGCGCCGCCGACACTTTCCGCGCCGCCGCCATCGATCAGCTCAAAATCTGGGGCGAACGTGCGGGCGTGGAGGTGATCGCCCACGAACCGGGCGCCGACCCAGGCGCAGTCATCTTCGACGCCATCCGCGCCAGCCAGGAGAGCCGCAAGGCCGACCTGCTGATCGTGGACACGGCCGGACGCTTGCAGACCAAGTACAACTTGATGAAGGAACTGGAAAAGGTGCGCGCCGTAGCAAGCAAACAGGTGCACAAAGCCCCGCACGAAACCCTGCTCGTCCTCGACGCCTCAACTGGACAGAATGCCATCGCCCAGGCAAAAGCCTTTCGCGACAGCGCCGGGGTGACCGGCATCATCCTGACCAAACTCGACGGCACCAGCAAGGGCGGCGCCATTCTCAGCATCAAGCGCGAACTCGGCGTGCCCGTGCGTTTTGTCGGCACCGGCGAAAAGATTGACGATTTCGCCTACTTCGATCCGGTGGCATTTGTGACCGGGTTGGTGGGTGACTGAGCAGGCTCCCGCAACGTGACCAATTTTGACGCCACGACGCGGCGGCGCACGGGTGCGCCGCCGCGTCACTCCCAGGAAGGTGGAAGCCGCTTATGATCGACAACGTGACCCTGGCCGCAATTCCGCAGCCGCTCCGCTGGGAGACGCCCCCCGTTGCCTTCACGCAGCACGCCAACAGCGCGCTGGAAATGCGGGCCGCGCCGCGCACCGACTTCTTCATCGACCCGCGCGGCGAGGTCATGATGACCAACTCGGCGCGGCTGCTCTTTCGTCCCGATGCACGCTTCATGCTCAGCGCCCACGCCCGCGGTGACCTGGTTGCGACCTATGACGCCGCCGTGCTGATGCTTTATGTCGATGAGCGTCACTGGGCGAAGCTCTGTCTGGAGCGGTCGCCACAGGGAGAGCCAATGATCGTCTCGGTCGTGACCAATGGTGTCTCCGACGACTGCAACTCGGTCGTGCTGGCGGAAGCGGCCGCCTACTTGCGCGTCGCCGGGTTGGGCGCGGCTTTTGCCCTGCACTACTCGCTCGATGGCAAGAGCTGGCATTTCGTGCGCTACTTTGCGCTGCACCGCAGCGATCATCTGCGCGTGGGCTTTTCGGTGCAGGCGCCGACCGGTGATGGCTGCACCGTGACCTTCTCGGATATCCGCTACGCGGCGACGGAGCTGGCCGACCTGCGCTCCGGCGTGTAGGGTATACTTCACGTCTGGCGCAGAGTAATCCTTGCATGTCATCGCCTCCGGGGCGGCGCACCGCTGGCACAGGGTAATCTTTGTAGGTCATCGCGTCCGGCGTGACATGGCGGTACGTCACGCCGGAGGCGATG
>DMDA01000043.1:59549-62038 GCA_003451595.1 Chloroflexota bacterium
GAGGCGATGACCTACGATGGGCGGCTCAACTGTGACGTGCATTTGATGAGCAGCGCTATGTCACGCCGGAGGCGGTGACCTACGATGGGCGGCTCAACTGTGACGTGCATTTGATGAGCAGGCGCTATGTCACGCCGGAGGCGGTGACCTACGATGGGCGGCTCAACTGTGACGTGCATTTGATGAGCAGCACTATGTCACGCCGGAGGCGATGACCTACGATGGGCGGCTCAACTGTGACGTGCATTTGATGAGCAGTACCGCTATGTCACGCCGGAGGCGATGACCTACGATGGGCGGCTCAACTGTGACGTGCATTTGATGAGCAGAGAGGAGAAACTGATGGAAGTATTCGAAGCGGTCCAAACCATGCTGGCAGTGCGTGCTTACGCCGATAAACCGATCCCGACCGACGCAGTGCGGCGTATCGTCGAGGCGGGCTGGCTCACTGGCAGCAGCATGAACTTGCAGCCGTGGCATTTCATCGTCGTGGAAGAGCGCGCGACGTTGCGACAACTCGGCGCGCTGGCGCGTAGTGGCCCCTACATTGCCGACGCTGCGCTGGCGATCGCCGTGGTTGTCGAGCGCACCACCTACGCCGTCTCCGACGCCAGCCGCGCCATCCAGTCGATGATGCTGACGGCGTGGGCGGAGGGCATCGGGTCGAATTGGGTCGGCTTTCACGGGCTGGATGCCGCGAAAGCGGTGCTGGGCGTGCCAGAGTCGCTCGACCTGTTTGCGATTATCCCCTTTGGCTATCCGGCTGGAGCGGTGGGAAAGGGCAAAAAGCGGCGCAAACCGCTGGAGACGGTGGCGCACCGTGAACGCTTTGGCCAACCATTCACAGGTTCAAGACTCAAGGATTGAAGGAGGAGACCCATGAAAACACCCGAAGCAACCAGTCCCCGTTTCCCGACCGGTTATATCGAGGATGCCAAGAGCTTCGTGCCGTGGAGCCACGTCGAACAGCGGTTGACTGATGCGATCAACTACTGGCTGTGCACTGTGCGACCGAATGGCCGCCCGCACGCCATCCCCAAGTGGGCAGTCTATGTGAAGGAGAAAATCTATTTCGACGGCAGCCCGGAGACGCGCCACGCACGCAACATCGCCACACAGCCGGCCGTGACCGTGCATCTGGAAAGCGGCAGCGATGTCGTGATCGTCGATGGCATGGCGCGCGTCATCGACAGACCGGCGCCGGCGTTGGCAGAAGCCATTGCGCAGGCGTATCGGGCGAAATATGCGGCGCTTGGCTATGCGCCGACGGCGGACGCGTGGGATAACGGCGGTCTCTTCGAGATTACCCCGCACACAGTCATCGCCTGGACGCAGTTCACGGACAACCCAACCAAGTTCGTGCTGGAGCAGTCATGAGTGGCGACAATCTCGCGAGCAAGCAGGAATTGCTGGCTGCGATATGTTATTCGTCAAACGTCACGTACAACACGCAACATGGAGCAAAAGGCGGTAATCAATGTACTACATCCTATTCTACGACTACGTTCCCGACATTCTGGAGCGCCGCGGCCCCTACCGCAGCGAGCATCTCGCCGGTGCGCAAGCCGCCTTCGACCGTGGTGAGCTGATGATGGCCGGCGCACTGGCGGAGCCGGTGGATCGCGCTGTGCTCATCTTCAAAGTCGACGATCCGCAGGTCATCGAGGCGTTCGTGCACAACGACCCGTATGTTAAAGCCGGGTTAGTCACGTCGTGGCAGATTCGCCCGTGGACCGTTGTGGTCGGAGGCTGAATCACTATGCGCATCGACGATATGCGGCTGCTCTATGCCTACAACGCCTGGGCCAACGAACGCATCATGACTACCGCAGCCGCGCTGACGCCGGAACAACTGCATGCGCCCGCCGTGCCCGACCCTGGTTACGGCACGATTTTTGGCTCGCTGGTGCACCTGCTAGAGGCTGAACATGCCTGGCGCGTGGTGTTGGAAACGGGTGACTGGCCTGAAATGCTGACACCGGAGGACTTCCCGACGCTGGACGCGCTGGCGACCTTCTGGCGCGCCGAAGCCGCCGCCATGCAGGCGCACCTGGCGCAACTAACCGACGCCGACATGGATGGCAGCGTTCGATACGAGGTCGAGGAGGGCGGTTATCGGGAGCGCGTGCGCTGGCACTGTCTGGTGCACGTGGTCAATCATGGCACTTACCACCGCGGCGAAGTCGCCGCGCTGTTGACCGGGCAGGGACACTCTCCGGGCGAACTGGACTTCACTCTCTTTCTGCGCTCAATGGAAGTCTGAGCACTTACTCGCCCCTTCCAATCAGGAGGCAACACATGCAACCTACCAACGTCTATCAAGGGATGTTTGCGGAGACGATCCCGCTGAGAGGCGCCAACGACGATCTCATCAACGCCTACTTTGCGCGCCCGCTGGGACCTGGGCCTTTTCCGGGCGTGGTGTTGATCCATCACATGCCGGGCTGGGATGATTGGTACTTTGAGGCGACGCGCAAGTTTGCTGCGCA
>DMDA01000130.1:0-160 GCA_003451595.1 Chloroflexota bacterium
GAGATGACAGTCAACGAGATGACGGTGGCGTGCGTTGGAAGACGCCTGCGCGCCGGCTCAACGCATTGCCGCGTATCGTGGCCTGCCAGGGAGAGATCGCCCCCGGCGTCGCTTGCAGCAGTGGCGCCGATGCGGCGCGCTCTGCCTCGAGCGCAAGCGC
>DMDA01000130.1:437-1023 GCA_003451595.1 Chloroflexota bacterium
GGCTGGGTGTGGGTAAAGGGGCAGCTTGTGGGCGGGGCGCCGTGATGCGCACCAATGCGGCCATCAAGCCCCAGAGCACAAAGAGTACAGTGAAGATCAGGCCGACGCCGATGACGGTGATCATGAGCGCCTGCTGGGTGACGTTCCAGGTCTCCATCGTTTGCACCTCGCGTCAGGCTGGCATGTTGCCGTGCCGTCGCGCCAGCGGTATGACCGCTTTGTGGCGCAGCGCCAGCAACGCGCCAATCAGCCGTGCGCGCGTCTCCGCCGGCTCGATGACGTCGTCGATAAAGCCGCCTTCCGCGGCTGCGTATGGGTTGAGATAACGCTCACGATATTGCGCCGCATACTGAGCGCGCGCCGCCGCCGGATCAGCTGCCGCCGCAATCTCGCGACGATAGAGGATCGTCGCGGCGCCTTCGCCACCCATCACAGCAATCTCAGCGCTGGGCCAGGCGAAGGTGACGTCGGTGCCAAGCTGCTTGCTGCTCATGACGACGTAGGCGCCGCCGTAGGCTTTGCGCGTGACGATGCTCAGCTTGGGCACTGTGGCCGTCGAGTAGGCATAGACAATCTTGGCGCCATG
>DMDA01000130.1:1289-2100 GCA_003451595.1 Chloroflexota bacterium
TCCGAAGCGTCGATGTCCAGCGCACCCGCTAACACCTCTGGCTCCTGCGCCACGATGCCAACAGCCTGGCCGTTCAACCGCGCCAGCCCGACAATGGCGTTGCGGGCAAAGCGTTCCTGCACCTCCAGAAATGAATTGGCGTCGACGATTAGCTCAATCACGCGGTGCATGGAATAGGGCTGACGCGGGTCAAGGGGCACGATGGCGTTCAACTGCGCGGGCGCACCGGGCGCTTCGCTGCATGGCGCCGCCTGTGGTGGGTTCTCCAGATGGTTGGAAGGGAGATAGGTGAGCAGCCGTCGCGCCAGCAAGATCGCATCGCGTTCGGTCGGTGTCACAAAGTGCGCCAGCCCGCTGGTGGCAATGTGCACGCGTGCGCCGCCCAGTTGTTCGGCGTTGACTTCTTCGCCCGTGACGGCGCGAATCACTTCCGGGCCGGTGAGGAACATGTACGACTGCCCTTCGACCATCACGAGCAGGTCGGTCAGGGCAGGCGAGTAGGCGGCGCCGCCCGCGCAGGGGCCAAGCAACAGGCTGATCTGCGGCACAATGCCGGAATAGAGCGCGTTGCGGCGGAAGATTTCAGCGTAGCCACCCAGCCCGTAGACGCCCTCTTGAATGCGCGCCCCACCCGAATCGATCAAGCCGATTAGGGGAGCGCCTGCTTCGACTGCGCGGTCCATGATCTGGCAGATTTTGCGCCCATGCATTTCGCCCAGCGCGCCGCCAAAGATGGTGGCGTCCTGGGCATACGCAAAAACGGTGCGCCCGTCAACCAGCCCAAAACCGGTCACTACGCCATCGCCAGGGT
>DMDA01000130.1:2333-4871 GCA_003451595.1 Chloroflexota bacterium
GCGATGCGGTCGGCGCCGCCTGCTTCTAATGCGGCTGCGCGCCGCTTCCGCAGCCCAAGAATGCGTGGATCATCTGTTGACATCACAACTCCTCTGCGCGTTGGATGCGAGCGGGTGGGCCGCAGGCGTTGAGCATTAGTAGGTGCGCTTTACGACAAATTCGCACAACCCTTGCAATGAGTGGCGGAAGACATTATCGGGCAGCGCCGCCAGGTTGTCCACGGCGCGATGTAGAAAAGTGCGCGCTTCTTCGCGGGCGGCTTCGATAGCGGCGCTGGCGCGCAGCTCGTAGACCAGCGTCGTCACCGTTGCGTCCCAGACGGCGCTGTCACCATCGTCAGCGGCAGCCTGGGCAGCTTCCAACATCTCGATCACACTGGCGGCGTCAGGATGTTGTTGCAGATAATGGAAGAAGGGCAGCGTCAATGTGCCCTGGCGCAGATCGCTGCCCGCCGGTTTGCCCAATGTGGCGTCGTCGCCGGTGAAATCCAGAATGTCGTCCACAATCTGGAAGGCCACACCAAAATTGTAGCCGAATTGATAGAGGTCATCGACGCGCGTTTCGGGTAGACGGGCGAGGATGGCGGCGCCTTGCGTCGCCGCGCAAAAAAGACTGGCGGTCTTGGCAAAGATGCGCTGGTAGTAGTTTTCCCTGTCCTGGGCAAAGTTATAGCGATCCTTGAGCTGGCGCAACTCACCATCCACAATAATGCGCAGCGTGTCACTGAAGATTTCGATGACGCGCATCGATTGCGTCTCGGCGGAAAATCGCGCTGCTGTGCCGAAGAGGTAGTTGCCCGCCAGCACCGTCGAGATGCCATTCCACTGAGCGTTGAGGGTGGGGGCGCCGCGTCGCAGCAGCGCGCCGTCGATTACGTCATCATGCACGAGTGTGGCTGTGTGCAACATTTCGACGGCGGCAGCCAGCGCAATGACCGCGTTGTAGCGCAGCGGATCCTGTAAAGCGCCATTCACTTCGGCGGTTAGCAATGCCAATGCTGGGCGCAACCGCTTGCCCCCGCTGCCAATCAAATTGATGAAGGCATCCGCCAAGGGGGCAAAGAGCGCCGAATCAACGTTGCGCAACTTGGCCTCGACCTGCCGCAGCCCGGGACGTATCGGCGCAAAGAGGGTAGTAGCATCGGGCGCGCCATTGCTCTGCGGAGTCGTCTCGAAAGCGGTTTGCCCAATCGTCGCATCCATGAGCTTTCTAGAAGTGGGCGACAACGTGACGGGTGGTGGAATCAACACCGAGCCGATCCTCCAAACCATAGAAACGTAAGGCAGTGGCTGTCGTCTGCGCCGCCACCGCCGCCGGCGTCAAGCCACACAACTGCGCCACCTGTGCACACACCAGCGCGATATAGGCAGGTTCATTGCGCTGCCCGCGATGTGGGTGCGGCGTCAGATAGGGCGCATCGGTCTCCAGCATCAGTCGATCCAGACGCAGCGACCGCGTCAGCGCGTGCAGGTTGTGAGCATTCCGGTATGTCACTGGCCCGCCCAGCCCCAGCACGAAATTCCAGGTATAAGCTTCCTCCGCCAGCGCCAGATCGCCGCTGAAGGCGTGGAGCACACCTGCAAAAGGGCGCTGCATCAAGTGCGACCGCTGGAAGGCGGCGCTAGTCACCCACGTGCGCAGCGCCGCTGCAACCGCCGCGTTGGCGTCGCGACTGTGGATGATCACCGGCAACCCCAGCTCGGCAGCCAGCTCCAACTGGCGTAAGAACGCCTGCTCTTGCACGGCCGGGGCGACCGTATCCCAGTAGAAATCGAGTCCGATTTCGCCGATTGCCACAACTTTGGGATGTTGCGCCAGCTCACGTAACGCATCCAGCGTCTCAGCGTTGAATTGATCGGCGCTGTTCGGATGGACGCCCACCGCCACATAGAGTTCGGGAATGGCGTCGGCCAAAGTCAGGGCGCGTCGACAGTGAGCAAGCTCGATGCCAGGGTTGACAATGAGCCTGACGCCAGCTGCCCGCGCCTGAGCAACGACGGTCGCCCGATCAGCATCAAATTGCGGCAGATCTAGATGACAGTGGCTATCCACAAGTATACCTGCTGTAACCCCGGACATTTCTTGCACAAACAACACCCAAAACCTACTCAAACATTACACATATCTACTTGTTCATTTTATCACATGCGCTCCACACCAAAAGTAGGTCAGATTGCACATGTGGTTGCGCCTGACGCAAAATCATTCAAATCAGTATACCAGTTTTGCCAGTCTGGGGCGACTTCATCAACATCAAAATAAAAGCAGCGGTGGGGCGCTATTGTGCGTCTCACCGCTGCCGACCAGATTCATCAGTGTGTTGGAGCAAGGTCAGACGCCAGCCAGTGCGCGCCCATCAGCCAAAATAGCGGGCACGGCAGCCTGGTCGGTCGTTTCCGTATAGACGCGCAGCAGCGGTTCGGTGCCAGAGAAGCGCACGAGCAGCCAGCCGCCATCGTCCATCAGGAATTTGTAACCATCGAGCGTGACCAGATCAGTCACACGATGACCGCCCAACCTCAGGTTGGCGATGTCCA
>DMDA01000130.1:5066-7029 GCA_003451595.1 Chloroflexota bacterium
TCGCGTTCGGGCACGTGGCCACGGAAGGCATAGCCGCCACTCTCCTCGCCGCCGATCATGGCGTCGTGTTCGATCATGGCCGGCGCCACATATTTGAAGCCGACGCCGGTGTTGATGACTGGTACACCATAAAGTTTGCCCAGTTTGTCGAGCATGGAGGTGGTGCTGAGCGTCTTGACGATGGCGCCGCGCTCACCGCGTAATTCGAGCAGGTAATAGGCCAGCATCGCATAGACGCGCAGCTGGTCCACAAACTGACCACGCTCGTCGCCAAAGCCGCAGCGGTCGGCGTCGCCATCCAGGATACAGACGCAGTCGGCGCCAACCGCGCGTGCAACCGCCAGCCCCGCGTTGACGTTGGGCGGGATCGGTTCGGGGCGGCTCATCTCTGGGAAGATCGGGTTGCGCTCGGCGTGCACCTCGATCACCTCGGTGCTGCCGCCCGCCAAGATCTCGCTGAGCCAGCCGGCGCCGTTACCCCACATGTTGTCGACGACGATCTTGAGACCGGCGTTTTTGATCGGCGTCACGTCAATCAGTTCGGCAAGATGCGCCAGGTACGCCGGTTTGGGGTCGAAGTAGGCCACCTGCCCACTGGCCAGGGCTGTCGCCAGCGCCACGCGCTGGATGGCGGCCTCGTCGCCTGCTGGCGGGATCAGCGCCTCGATCTGTTGCAGCCCAGCCGGGGCGATGGCGCCGCCCTTTTCGTCGCGCACCTTGAAACCACAATCTTCGGGTGGGTTGTGGCTGGCGGTGATATTGAGGGCGGCGATGGCCTGGTTCGCCTGCACACTGTAGCTGATCACAGGAGTGGGCGTGGGGCCGGGCGTCAACAAGACCTGGAAGCCATTGCCGGCCAGCACCTCACATGCGGCTGCGGCAAAGTGTTCGGCCGAGAAGCGCCGATCATGTCCCACCACCACCGGCCCCTGGCGTCCGGTGGTTTTTAAGTAATCGGCAAAACCTTGCGTGGCGCGGCGCAGGTTGGCATAGGTGTAGTCATCGCCGATGCGGCCGCGCCAGCCATCCGTGCCAAACTTGATGTCGCTCACTGTCATTTCCTTTCTTGCTGATTGTGCAGGGCAAGCGATTGCTGTGGGAACGATTACCAGGCAGTATAACAGCACTCCAGAGAGAGGAGCAATATCAAGGGATGTATCGGGGCTACTTGATGATTGATAATCGGAGCGAGTTGCAGCAGCCTGAAATCGGCTGCAGGCTGTTGTGGGGGTTGGCGAAGTATCTGGCTTATGTCATACTATAGAATCAAAGTATCGGCAATGGCGCCACAGCCAGCACGAAAAATCGTGGAGCACCGCTGATGCGGTGACTGGCGGCGGATGGCAAGAATGAGGAGAAAGAGGCATGTCCGGGCACTCAAAATGGTCTACAATCAAGCGCAAAAAAGGGGCGGCTGACGCCGCGCGCGGCAAATTGTTCACCCGGTTGGCGCGTGAAATCCAGGTAGCGGCGCGCAATGGCGCCGATCCGAACACCAACTTCACGTTGCGTCTGGCTGTTGAAAAGGCGCGCGCGGAGAATATGCCCAAGGAGAATATCGAACGCTCGATTCGACGCGGCGCGGGGCTGGAAAAAGATGGCGTCGAGATTGAGACGATCGTCTATGAGGGCTACGGGCCGCATGGCATTGCCATGCTGGTCGAGTGCCTCACCGATAACCGCAATCGCACCATCTCGGAGTTACGCCGCGTGTTTACCAAAGCCAACGGCGCCCTTGGTGAGCCGGGTTCGGTCGCCTGGCAGTTCACCGAAAAGGGGTACATCGCCTTCAACCGCGTGGACGACGAAGGCAATCCCACCGGCCTTGACCCGGATGCGCTGTTCATGGCAGCCATCGAGAGCGGTGCTGAGGATGTCGAAATCTCCGATGAAGTGGTGGAGGTCTACACCGAACGCACGGCCTTTGCGCAGGTGAGCCAAGCATTGGATGAGCAAGGCTTCA
>DMDA01000130.1:7301-8880 GCA_003451595.1 Chloroflexota bacterium
GTGGAGACCCTGGAAGAGCTGGATGATGTCAACAAGGTCTACCACAACCTGGAAATGACGGACGCCATGATGGCGCAATATGCATAGGCGCGCCCCAAGGCACGCTGAAGGGGTGACCGACGGATTCGTCGGTCGCCCCTTCTTTTTCTGCTGGCGGGGCCGGGCGCGCATCGAGATGCGGCTAAGCTGTGGCGCCTATCCCCGACACGCGAGGAGGGAGCATGAGCGATCCTACCTTTGTGCGAGTGGTGCTTGGCATCGACCCAGGCACAGCCATCACCGGGTATGGCGTAGTCGGCGAGACCACACGCGGCGACTTTGCCCTGCTTGCGTGTGGCGTCTTTCGCACGAACGCTGGCGAACCGATGCATCTGCGGCTATTGGAGTTGTTTCAAGACATGCAGGCACTACTCCAGGAGTTTACGCCTGACGAAGTCGCGGTCGAAAAGCTCTTCTTTGGCCGCAATGTCACGACTGCCATCTCAGTAGGGCAGGCGCGTGGCGCAGTGCTGGTGGCGGCGGCGCTGGCAGGGTTACCTGTTGTTGAGTATACACCAGCGGAAGTCAAACAGGCGGTGACTGGTTATGGCAACGCTGACAAGTCGCAAGTGCAACAAATGGTGCAACAGTTATTGGGGCTTACCGCCCCGCCCACCCCTGATGACGCCGCCGACGGCGTGGCGATTGCCCTCTGTCACCTGCAAACAGCGCGCTATGCCCAGATAATATGATTTTCCATCAAAAGCGGTACTTTTCTTCCACAGAACGCGAAGGATTGAGGCTTCGCCTGCGATTACAATGATGGTGCAGGTGAACGACTGTGCTAAAGCAAAGCTAGGCTAGAGCAAAGCCTGCTCACATTGCCGATTCGTGTCGGACGCCGCACATCGGTAAGCCAATCGGCAAGACACAGCGCCATTCAACACTTTCGACAATCACTGGATGATGAGGCCACTCACGGCCACGATGTGGAAGATATGCTTATGTACCAAACACTTACATTCCACCGCGATGAATCGTTTTCGAAACCGACTACGACCAGCATGGCCATGTTGAAAGCCGCCCCGCCAGCTCAAAACATCTCGATCTTGGTTGTCGATGACGAGGAACAATTGCGCAACCTGCTTCAAATCTCGTTGCAGCGACGAGGCTATTATGTCGCAGTGGCGCGCAATGGACGCGAGGCGCTCGAAGTCCTCTCCACGCGCAAAATTGATCTGGTGCTGCTTGACATCATGATGCCAGAACTGGACGGCTTTGCCACTTGCATCGAACTCCGCAAGCGCAGTGACATCCCGATCGTGATGCTGACCGCGCTCAATCGGCCGGACGACATCGTGCAGGGCTTCAATCTGGGCGCCGATGATTACATCACCAAGCCCTTCACCTTCCGCGAGGTCGAAGTGCGGCTGCAGGCAATCCTGCGTCGCGTCTACTGGAGCCAGGAACGCGCCGAGCCTTCTGTGCTGATGGCCAATGAGATTATCCTCAACGATGACACCCACGAGGTCTCTGTACGCGGCGAGATCGTGCATCTGACCCCCATCGAGTACCAATTGTTGCGCTATCTGATGACCTC
>DMDA01000130.1:9146-9360 GCA_003451595.1 Chloroflexota bacterium
GTCGAAGTGGCCATGCGCCGCCTGCGTGAGAAAATTGAAAAAGACCCCTCACAGCCTGTATACTTGTTAACGGTGCGCGGCGCCGGCTACAAATTCAACTCAGATGGAATGCGCCCCAGCTAGGCGCCTTCCCGTGCCGATGGGGGCACGTCACCCTTTCTGCGGCGCCCGCCAGGTGAGTGAACACAATGGTGCGCATGATACGTGGCACGGT
>DMDA01000130.1:9623-14257 GCA_003451595.1 Chloroflexota bacterium
GAGCTGGCGATCTTCGAATTGCTGTTAACGGTCAGTGGCGTGGGGCCGAAAGTGGCGCTCAGCACGCTCAGCACCCTGAGTCCCGACGCACTACGGTTGGCGCTCAGCAACAGCGAACCGGGCGTGATCGCGCGCGTCCCCGGCATTGGCAAGCGTACGGCAGAAAAGATCGTGTTGGAGCTAAAGGACAAGGTGAAAGCGCCAGCCAGCGGCATCGAAGCGTTGGTGCAGATTAGCGCCGCCGATGCCGAGGTGATCGACGCGTTGGTGGCGCTCGGCTACAGCATCGTCGAGGCACAGCGCGCTGTCCAGTCGCTGCCCAAGGATGTCATGGCGGTAGAGGAGCGGTTGCGACTGGCACTCAGCAGCTTTGGCGGGTAGCCATATCTGTCGGCGCGCAACCTGGGCGTGCTCTGCAACCCTACCGCTTGTTTTTCCCCAACGCGTTTGGAACAAACCTCAGGATGCGATACCATTGTAACGTATCGGATTCTTTCCTTCCGTGCATCCCAGGCGGCAACACAACAACGTTGCAACACTCATACAGTTCACAGGAGGCCATATGGCAAAAGTGAAACTCTCCAAAGGCAAGGTTGCCGGCATCAATAGTTGCGCCGACGACCGTGGCGTGATCGCCGCAGCCGCGATGGATCAACGCGGCTCACTGCAGAAGTCGATCAGCAAGGCACGCGGCGGCGCCCCCGTCTCTGCGGAAGAAATGACGCAATTCAAGACCGCCGTCACCCGGGTGTTGACCAAACATGCCAGCGCAATCTTGATGGATCCAGAATTCGGCCTGCCGGCCCTGGACGCACGTGCACCTGGCACCGGCGTACTGTTGGCCTATGAAAAGACGGGCTACGACACCACTGATGACAGTCGCATGCCCGATCTGTTGCCGGAATGGAGCGTGCGGCGCCTGGTGGCCGCTGGCGCCACCGCGATCAAGGTGCTGCTCTACTACAACCCGGCGCATCCGACGCGCATCAACAGCGCTAAGCAAGCCTTCATCGAGCGCATCGGCAGCGAATGCAAAGCCGAGGATGTCCCCTTCTTCCTGGAGCCGATCTGCTACAACGACGCCCTCGGCGATGCCAAGGGACTGGAATTTGCCAAGGCCAAGCCAGCGATGGTCAAAGCGTACATGGCTGAATTTTCCAAACCAGAGTATGGCGTCGATGTGCTCAAAGTGGAGGTGCCGGTCAACATGTCCTATGTCGAGGGCACAAACACCTTCAAGGGCGTCAAGGCGTACAGCCGGGCGGAAGCAATGGAACTCTTCCGCGAGGCGGCCAGTGTGGCGCAAAAGCCCTTTATCTACCTGAGCGCCGGTGTGAGCGACGACGTCTTTCGCGAGACGCTGGAACTGGCGGCAGAGGCAGGCACGCCATTTTCGGGCGTATTGTGCGGCCGCGCCACCTGGCAGGATGGCATCCCCGTCTTTGCCACCGGCGGCTATGACGCATTGATCGACTGGCTGGAAGATCGCGGCGTGCAAAACATTACGGCGCTCAATCGGGTGCTGGCCAAAGGCGCCAAACCCTGGTGGGACTTTTACGGCGGCAAGGACAATCTGGAGATCGTCGGATAGCCATTCACGATAATTTGAAGTCATGCATTGCTGGACGCCGTTGCGCGTTTCTGACCGATATGGGCAGGACGCGGCCATGGATTTACCCATAAGGAGTACACGAGACTATGTCATATGCTTCTGTCAATGATGCTGTATTGGCGGCGACGAACGCAACGGCCGCCAGTCAGGACCGGGAAGAGGCGATTGCCTATCTGGGCAGTCACCCCAGCGCCGAAGCAATCGACGCGCTGATCGAGCTGCTGGAGACAGACGACGCCGGCGTGCGCTGGAAGGCAGCTGAGGCGTTGGCAGGCTTGGGCAAGGCGGCATTGACGCCACTGCTGCACGCGCTGGTCAACAAGAGTGACAGCCGCTGGTTGCTGGAAGGCGCCACGCATGTGCTGCGCAACAACCGCGATCATAACGTGGCGAAAATGACCGAGGAGTTGCGCGCCGCCATGAAAGGTTCTGGCGCCGCCGTGGCGACTGTCACTGCCGCTGGTGAGTTGCTGGTCAAATTGGCCGGGGAGGATGCGTGAACAAGGATTCCATGAAATTGCGCGGCAGGCTTGCCAGCGCCGGTCTCACGATAGCATTGGTGGTGGCGCTGTTGGCAGCGGCGGCTTGTAGTATGCCCGGCGCCGCTACGCCAGAGAGCGCCAGCACGCCGGCCGCCGCCGTGAATGCCCCGGCTGGCGACGCTCCGGCCAGTGCGGCGCCGGTCGATACGACAGCAGTCGCCGCGCGCGATGGCATGTACGACTCCCCTCCAGAGATGACAATTGACCCAACAAAATATTACTATGCCACCATCAAGACCCAGCACGGCGACATCAAGCTGCAACTCTACGCCGATCGCGCGCCCATGACGGTCAACAATTTTGTCTTCCTGGCGCGTGAGGGTTTCTACGACAACACCACCTTCCATCGCGTGCTTGCTGACTTCATGGCGCAAGCGGGCGACCCGACTGGCACGGGCATGGGTGGGCCTGGCTACACCTTTGCTGACGAATTCTGGCCGGGCGCCACCTTCGACCGGCGCGGGTTGTTAGCGATGGCCAATGCCGGTCCAGGCACCAACGGCAGTCAGTTCTTCATCACCTTTGCGCCAACGCCCTGGCTCGACGGCAACCACACCATCTTTGGTGAAGTCATCGAGGGCGACGACGTGTTGAGCCAGATCACGTTGCGCGACCCCAGCGCAGGCGCCACCGAACCCGGTGACCTGATCCAGACAATCACGATTGAAGAGAGCAACGTCAGCCTGTTGCCAACGCCGACGCCGTTGCCGCCGACGCCAACGCCCTTCCCTCCCACCAGCCTGGAAGGCGACCGCCCACTGGCTGATCTGTCCGGCGACGAAAAAGCCAACTACTTCAACACGGCGCCGGAGATGGTCATCGACACGGCCAAAACGTACACGGCGACAGTTGCCACCTCACAAGGTGAGTTCACCATTGCCCTGTTCGATGACGACGCTCCGGTTGCCATCAACAACTTTGTTGTGCTCGCCAACCTGGGCTTCTACGACAACACCCCAGTCAATGACGTCAGCCCCGAACAATTGGTTGTGATCGGCGCACCGAACAACGACCCAACGGTGGACGTAGGCTACACCATCAAGCCTGAAGTTGGTTTGCCGACAACGCCGATCACCGGCTCAGTGGCTTATCGCTCACTGACGCAAGATGCCGACGGCAGCATCATCGCCAGCGGCAGCCAGTTGTTCCTGGCGCTTTCGCCGCCTCCGCCCGATGTCAACAGTGCGTACAGCTTCTTTGGCCTGGTCGTTGATGGCGTCGACATTCTGTCCAGCCTGACGGTCAGCGACACCATCGAAACGATCACGATTGTGGAGGAGTGAACGCCTGAGGTGGCGAGCGATTGCGATTGACGTCTAGACGGCCACGAACGATGCCAGGCGTTCAGGGGCAGTCATCCCCTGAACGCCTGATAACCGACCGGATGCTTGCTGCCTGACACAGCCCGGCGCATACGCTGCCAGCCCGTACTCAGGTAGCAACCAGACCTTGATCTCGATCATCAACAATGCCTACACCAGCTATCAGACTCATTGATACAACATCAACTGCACGTCTGCGCTTGGCGCATGTCCGCCAGCAGGGAAAGGAGGAATTGTGCGCGGAATGCTGAATTTTGCGCGCGGCATGGATCGCGTCGCCGAGTTTCTCGGTCGAATTAGTATTTACTTAATCCTGGTCTTGGTGGCTGTCGGTTTCTACAATGTGGTTGCGCGTTATGTGGGTCGTTTCATTGGTCAAAACCTCTCGTCGACCCGCTTGCTCGAACTACAGTGGTACATCTACTCGGTTCTCTTCTTCTTGATCTTTGCGTACAACATGAAGCATGACGTCAACGTGCGCGTTGATATTCTCTATGCCAAGTGGAGCGCCAAACGCCAGGCATGGGTCAATTTGCTGGGTATGCTCTTCTTTGTGGTCCCCCTGGCGATCATTGGCATCTGGATGACGATCACACCGGTGTTGCAGTCGTGGGGACAACTGCCCAACGGAACCTTTGGCCCGTGGGAGATGTCTCCCGACCCGGACGGGTTGCCGCGTGCGCCGATCAAAAGTTTCATCCTTGTGGCGTTTGCGCTGTTGCTGCTGCAGGCGTTCGCCCAGATCATCAAGTACGCAGCAATCATCACTGGACACAGCGAAGTTGCGACCGAAATGGCGGCAGAAATCGTTGCCGTCGACATCGCCGAGTGAGGTCGCCATGACTAAATGCGCCAACCTCAACGCATCCAGGAGGCAAAACGATGGGGTATGAATGGCTGGCTGTTGCCATGTTCGTCGGCTTTTTCTTCATTATGATGAGCGGCTTTCCTGTCGCGTTCTCCTTTGCGGGAGCCGCAATTCTCTTTGGCGCCATTGGCCTGGCGGTAGGCGCCTTTGAGCCAAATCTACTGCGGTTGCTGCCCAATCGCTGGTTTGGCACAATGTCGGATTTTACACTGCTGGCGATTCCATACTTCATCTTCCTGGGCGCCGTCCTTGAGAAATCGGGACTGGCGGAAGCGCTGCTGGAGACCTTA
>DMDA01000130.1:14426-22844 GCA_003451595.1 Chloroflexota bacterium
TTAGGCATCGTCTTTGGTCCAGTGCGCGGCGGCATGGGGATTGCCGTCATCATCGTCGGCACGCTGCTGGCGGCGACCACCGGCGTCGTGGCGGCGACAGTGATCATGATGGGCATGATGTCGCTGCCGATCATGCTGCGCTATGGCTACGACAAGCGCCTGGCTGCCGGGGTGATCGTGGCATCGGGGACGCTGGCGCAATTGATTCCGCCCAGCCTGGTGCTGATCGTCCTGAGCCAGCAGATCGGCGTCTCAGTGGGCGACCTCTTCATCGGTTCCTTCATCCCTGGCCTGTTGCTGGCCGGTTCGTTTCTGCTCTACGTTGTGATCCTGGCGTTGATCCGCCCCCAAGTCGCACCGGCGCTGCCGTCCGAAGTGCGCACGATCCATGGCGCCAGATTATTTAGGCGCGTGGTCAAGGTTGTCATCCCGCCGATCCTGCTGATTTTTCTGGTGCTGGGCAGCATCTTCTTTGGGATCGCCACCCCAACTGAAGCGGGTGCCGTTGGCAGTGTAGGCGCCTGTCTCCTGGCCGCTCTCAACCGCAAATTGACCTGGCGTAATCTGGTGGACGCCGCTACTTCAACGGCGCGTATCAGCGGGATGGTGATGTTGATCGTGATTGCCGCCAGCATGTTTACGGTGGTCTTCGACGGGTTGGGGGGCAAGAGTTTCTTCACCTCTTTGCTGACCAACGTGCCTGGTGGCGTAGTCGGCTTCCTGATTGTCAGCAATGTTGCAGTCTTTTTTCTGGGCATGTTCCTGGAGTTTATCGAGATCGCCTTCATCGTCATGCCGCTGTTTGTGCCGGCGGCGGCAGCGCTGGGCATCGACCTGGTCTGGTTTGGCGTGATCATGGCGGTGAACCTGCAGATCGCCTTCATCTCGCCACCTGTGGGTTTCTCGCTCTTTTACCTGCAAAGCGTGGCGCCGCGTGAGGTGCCCACCAGCGAGATTCATCGCAGCGCCTTTCCCTTCATGGCGCTGCAAGTAGTCGTGTTGATCGTGGTGATCTTGTTCCCGCAGACGGTGCGATGGCTGATCGATCTGGCCGCTTGAGGTAGGCAGTTCGGCGGCGTCAGAATTGGTGATATTCAATAACCTCTCCGACAGCCTCGCAGACAGTAGGTCGTCGCCTCCGGCGTGACGGGCTGCCATGTCACGCCGGAGGCGACGACTGATAGATAGCACAATCAAACATCGTACATCCGATATCTTCCCGGAAGCTCAGAGCTTCCGGGAAGATGAGCAAAGTCTATTTGTGTTGGCTATTAGCTCAACCCATGAAGTAGCCTCCACCTAGAAGTTGTTGAACGACAAAACGCCTGATGCGGCAGTGACTGCGTCAGGCGTTTTGTCGTTCAACAGGCGTCGGTGAAGACGCCGATCAAGCCTGATTGTACACGAAGGAAATAAACGAGAATTCGTTGGTCTTGTTCCAGTTGTAGATCGTCTGGCGGAAGCCATTCCACTGTTCGTAAATGGCCTTGAAGTCTGCATCTTTCGCCGACAATTCGTCCACCAGCTCAAGCCAGGCAGCGTAAGCCGCAGTCATAATTTCAGGGCTATACTCGCGCACCTGGGTGCCACCATCCACCAGGCGGCGCAATGCGGCATCGTTGGCCGCCTCGTAGCGCGAGAGCATGACCAGGTTGGCCTGCGCCGCCGCCGTCGAGATCGCCACCTGATAAAGTTCCGGCAGCTTGTTCCACTCGTCAAGATTGATGTTGACCTCCAGCGACGAGCCTGGCTCCCACCAGCCCGGTCGGTAATAGAAATCAGCGACGGTGTTCAATCCCAATTTCTCGTCGTCGTAGGGACCCACCCACTCAGCCGCATCGACGGCGCCCGTCTGCAACGCCTGAAAGATTTCACCGCCAGGCAACACCTGCACATTAACGCCCAGTTTCGCCATTACCTGGCCCCCCAACCCGGCGATGCGCATCTTCAACCCTTGCAGGTCGGCGACGGTGTTGATCTCCTTGCGGAACCAGCCACCCATCTGCATCCCCGTGTTGCCTGCTGCAAAGGGGATCACGTTGAACTTGTCGGCATAGAGTTTTTGCATCAGCTCCATGCCGCCGCCTGCGTAAAGCCAGGCGTTCTGTTGCTGCGCCGTGAGGCCAAAGGGCAGCGTCGTGCCAAAGGCTGTGGCTGGCGTCTTGCCGATGTAGTAATAAGAGGCAGTGTGGCCGATGGGCACGGCGCCTTGCTGCACCACGTCCAGCACTTGGGTGCCAGGCGCCAGCTCACCTGCCGCACGTGCGGTGATCTGGAATTTGCCGCCTGTCAACGTCTTGACCGTTTCCGTGAAAAGCTGCGCCGTGCCAAACAGGATGTCTACGGCCGGCGTCCAACTTGTCGCCATCTCCCATTTCAGTTCGGGCAGCGCCGCATCCTGCGCAACGGCCTGCTGCACTTCCTGCGCGGCGGGCGTCGCACTGAACGTACAGCCAGCGGCCAGACCGATCACAGCGCCGCCAGCCGCCTTCGTCGCCACGCTCGTCAAGAATTCTCGACGATTCATGCAAAACCTCCTTTTAGGTGTTGCGAATGTGAAATGAATTGCTTGGAACCGGGATAAAGTGTAGTGGAAACCTAACAAAATTTTAGCGAATCCGTGTTTGGTTGTCAATCTTGCGGGGGCTATAATAGCATCCAATGAACACACCGATGACCCCGAGACGCCGGCGCTGTGACCGGCGGTGAGTCAGGAGCACCCATGCAGGCATTTGCACCGGAACAATTTTCTGCGCAGGCGGTCGTGGCCCTGCAGCAGGCTGGCGCCATCGCCACGCGTGCGCGCGCCCTCTCGTTGTCTTCGCTCCACCTGCTCTATGGCGTCCTGGTGCAACAGGACGCCGATGCCGCCGGCGTTTTGCGCGGGCTTGGCTACGACACCGCCGCCATGCTTCGAGAGATCAAAGCGCAATTTGCCGACCGGCAGATGGTGCACTGGCGCATCGGCGCCGATGACAAGACGCAGGAGCGCATCGACCCGAACTTGCAGCAGGTATTGGTGGGGGCGCTGCAAGAGGCGCACGCGGCAGGATTGACCTTTGCCAGCACGCGCGACCTGTTGGTCAGCACATTGCTGCACCCTTCGCCAGAGATCACCGAGTGGCAACAGACCTGGCGCATCGACGCCGACGCCGTGCGTCAGGCGCCTGTCAGCGTCTACGAGATCGCCGCCACCACTGCCGCCGAAGAGCGCAGAATCGCCGCTGAGCAGATGCGCGCAAAGCGCAAAGCCTGGGCGATCAGCCCGATCTTTCTGGGGCTGGTGGCTACACTGGCAGGGTTGGGCTACTATCTGTATCAAGTCACAGAACCCACACTGGATCAGGGCGTAGGGTTGCCGCAGCTCGCGCTCTTTGTCTTTGTCACCATTGGCTGGATCGTGTCGTTGGCGCTGCACGAGTTCGGTCACGCGGCAATGGCCTACATCGGCGGCGACAGCAGCGCGGCAGAACGCGGTTACCTGACGCTCAACCCGCTGAAATACACACATCCGCTGTTGAGCATCGTTATGCCTGTCATCTTTCTGCTGCTCGGTGGGATCGGGTTGCCGGGTGGCGCTGTCTACGTGGACATGGGCGCCATCCGCAGCCGCTGGATGCAGAGCGTCGTGTCAGCCGCCGGGCCGGGCGCCAATGCGCTCTTTGCGGCGCTGCTGGCCCTGCCCTTTCTACTCATTCAGGATGTCGATTTCTTTGCCGGGCATATCCTCTTTTGGGCAGCGATAGCCTTATTGATCTTTTTACAGATTACGGCCATTCTCTTCAACCTGATCCCGATGCCCGGGCTGGATGGCTTTGGCATTCTGGCGCCCTGGCTGCCAGCAAGTGTGCATCAGATGTTGGCGCCACTCTATTCGTTTGGCTTTATGCTGCTCATCTTCATGTTCTGGTATGTCGATGCGTTCAGCAGCTTCTTCTGGACGCTGGTCTGGCTGCTGCTATTGACGCTTAACGTCTGGCCGCAGCTGGTCGAGATCGGGTTTTCGTTGTATCGGTTCTGGGGGTGATGCGCCGGACGCCGCACAGCGCAATTTAACCTGAGGTGTGAAAGGGGGTTATTGTTCATGGCGGAGACTGTTGCCCGCTTTGACAACCGCGTAACGAGCTATGTGCGCGGACGACCGCACTACCCAGCAGCGTTGCTTGCCTGTCTCGTCGCCGCATACGGACTCGGCCCCAGGTCGGTGGTGGCCGACGTGGGCGCCGGCACCGGGCTGTTGACGCGTCTGCTGCTGACCGCTGGTTGCACCGTCCACGCGGTCGAGCCGAACGCACACATGCGCACCGCTGCCGATGCACTGCTGGGCGGACATCCAGGCTACATCAGCCGAGCTGGCAGCGCTGAAGCCACAACCTTGCCCGACCGCAGCGTCGATTTCATTGTCGCCGGGCAAGCCTTTCACTGGTTCGACCCGGCCTCGGCGCAGGTCGAGTTCCGCCGCATCTTGCGCCCCGGCGGCTGGGTGGCGTTGATCTGGAATGTGCGGCGTGAGACAGGGACGCTTTTCCTGGCCGGCTATCAGGCGCTGATCGAGCAATTTGGGGTGGATTACACCCAAGTCGACCATACGCATGTAGTCGATGCTGACCGGCTCTCCCGTTTTTTTGGCGCAGACGGCTACACCCAGCACACCTTTGCCAATCGACAGTCGCTCGACCTGGCGGGCGTCATCGACCGCATCACTTCGACCTCGTACATGCCCGCACCCGATCACCCCACCTACCCGGCGCTGCTGGCGGCGATTCACACGCTCTTCGCCACGACGGCGCAGCAAGGCCGCGCAATCATGGAGTACACCACCAATCTGTACATTGGGCGGCTGCCAACTCACCCCTGAAGCGAGGGACAGTGTCGTCCCGAAGCGCATCAGCAGCGTAAATCAGCGGGGCGCGGTATACGCTTGGTGCTCCACTCACTTCGGCGTACAATCTATGCTGGCGGGCGCTGGTCGTGGTCGGCTGCGCCCATCTTTGGGTGAGACTGTTTGCAAAGGGTGTTCCCGGCGCAAAGGCGTGGCGTCACAAAGGTGCACAGCGCAAAGGCAGCCAAAGGCTACACAAGAATTCTCGGCGCGCTCTTCGCAACTCTGCGTCTGTACGTCAGGCATACCTTCCTCAGACCGTCTCAAGACTTTTGGCAAACTCCAGAAAGGAAATCAGCATGTACAAAATTGTTCTGCTCCGCCACGGCGAGAGCACGTGGAACCAGGAAAACCGTTTTACGGGATGGACCGATGTCGATCTCTCTGACAAGGGGCGAGGCGAAGCCAAACGCGCCGGCGAGGTGTTGCGCGCTGAAGGGTATGCCTTCGACGTGGCCTTCACCTCTGTGCTCAAGCGCGCCATCCGCACGCTCTGGTTTGTGCTGGATGAGCTTGACCTGATGTGGATTCCCACGACAAAGGCGTGGCAGCTCAACGAACGACACTACGGCGCACTGCAAGGGCTGAACAAAGCGGAAACAGCCGCCAAATTTGGCGACGAACAGGTGCTGATCTGGCGCCGCAGCTACGACACACCTCCACCTGCGCTGACGCCGGATGACGAGCGCTATCCTGGTCGTGATCCACGCTATGCCGGCCTCAGCAAGGACGAACTGCCGCTCACCGAGTCGCTCAAGGAAACGGTGGCGCGCGTGATTCCATACTGGCATCGCGAAATCGTGCCGGTGGTGAAGGCGGGCAAGCGGGTGATCATCGCCGCACACGGCAATAGCCTGCGTGCGTTGGTGAAGTATCTGGACGACATGAGTGAAGAGGCGATCATCAAGCTGAATATCCCGACGGGCGCACCGCTGGTCTATGAGCTGGATGAAAACCTGAAGCCGATCAAGAGCTACTATCTCGGCGATCCAGAAGAGATCGCCAGGGCGGCTGCGGCAGTGGCGGCGCAGGGTAAAGCGAAGTAACAGGCGCACAGGTGCGGTCTCTACCTGCACGGCGCACCCCGCAAGGCCGTGTCGTGGAGACTGCACCTGCGACGATGATGGGCGATTGCTTCGCCGCCATCATCGTCGCAAGCTCTGGCGTGGAGAAGACAATATGACAGACTTGATCCGCTGCGAGTGGGCGGGAAGCGATCCGCTCTACGTGGCCTATCATGACACGGAATGGGGCGTACCGGTGCACGATGACCGCCGCCTGTTCGAGATGCTTTGTCTGGAGGGGGCGCAGGCCGGTCTTGCCTGGATCACAATTCTGCGCAAGCGGGATCATTACCGTGCCGCGTTCGACAACTTTGATCCGGCGATCGTTGCCGGCTATGGCAGCGATCAGATCGCCGCGCTGCTGGCTGACCCTGGCATCGTACGCAACCGGCTCAAGGTTAACGCTTTCATTCAGAATGCCCGCGCCTTTCTCGCCGTGCAAGCAGAGTTCGGCAGCTTCGACGCTTATATCTGGCGGTTTGTCGGTGGGGCGCCCATCATCAATCAGTGGCGCAGCCTGCGCGAGGTGCCGGCGCAAACGTCAGAAGCCGCAACGATGAGCAAGGACCTCAAGCGTCGCGGCTTCACCTTTGTCGGTCCGACAATCTGCTACGCCTTCATGCAAGCGTGCGGGCTGGTCAACGACCACGTTGTCGACTGTTTCTGCCACGCCCGACAGTAATGGCGCAGCAAGCCATCTCAGAGATTGTTCGAGAAGGGTCAATGTGAACGCAGAGACGCAGCGGCGCAGAGTCTCGCAGAGAAAGACAGAGGGGTCTCGCAAACGCTTTTCGCCGCGTTTCTCTGCATCTCTGCTTCAAGGACAGTGAGCCTTCACTCTTCACACGGACTCTTACACACCGACTATAGCTGTGCGATCAGCGCGCCGACATCCGGCATGACGCCGATCCGATCAACGCCAGGATTTAACGAATCAGCGCCCAACTGTCGGAACCAGTCGCGCAGCTCCGGCGGCGTAACTGTACGACCGTGCGCAGCAGCGATCGACAGCACGACAGCAGCGGCGCCGGCGATGATCGCGGACGCTGCCGACGTGCCGCCGTAGTCTGGACGGGTGCCATTGTTGAGGTCAAGCGTCTCCACAAATTCGCCCAGCGCATAGCAGTCCACACGCAAGCCATAATTCGAGGGGAGCACTCCCGCCAGGCGCGAGGGATGCTGCCCATCATCGGCGCATGCGCCCACCATGATAGCGCCGGAGTCACCGGTCGTTAGCATGGCGTCGATGTCGATGTCGCCGTTGCCTGCCGGTTCGATGACGGCAACACCGCTGTTGACTGCCGCACGGATCGCTGTATGGACAGCCGCCACCCGCTCCGCCGGCGCCAGTCGTACGCCACCCTGCCATAGCGTTTCGGCCTGCTCCTCCACCAACAAGACCGCGCCGCGTGGCAACATTTGAGTGATCACCGTGATGGCGTCCGCGACATCGTACACATTGGCGCCATTCTTGGCGCGTATGCTGGACACCAATCGGATAGCAGCCCCGGCAGCGATGCCGTCGAAGTCAATGGCATTGTGCGCCGCTGCCAGGATGCCCACATCCGCCATCGCATGGACGACAGCGCTTTGTATCTTCCCATTGTTGGCAGGCTGTATTTGAGGAAACCTGCGCGTCGCAATATTGGACGCCGTCAGGTCACGATGCGTCAGCGCCCAACATTGCTCGATCACACCAATCACAGTGTTTTCACCGTTCCCGCCGACTTCTCCCCAAACGTCACGCACGTTGATGCCCACCGTATCCCTGACGGGGTCAACGCCGCCCAGATAGGGTTGACCACCTGCAGGCTGTACAGGCAGAGGAACCTGGACCTGCACACGCGCAAAGATGTGCTCCAATCCTTGCAGCGCCTCGGCGACATAAGCTGCATAGTCGCCGGACGGCAGGGGCAAAAAATAGTGTGAAAAGAATTCCTGTAGCGTAACTGGTTCGACGGTTGTTGCGTCTCCGGCGCGTTTATCTTGCGCCTGTCGCTCCACCAGTTCCGCCAATTCCCCTGAGTTCAGCGTAAAAAAGGTGCGTTGAAAGGTTAGCTCTGGCAGAGGGGCCAGCAGTTCCTCCCAGCGCCAGGCAAACTCCGGGAAGCGATCCCGCAGATACTCTTCAAGATTGTCCATGTACTCCATCGGGAGCGCGTCCGGTTGTAGCTGAACCCAAACGATCCATGGGAGGTTGTCCAGGTCTACAGATTCCTCAAAAAACTCGGCCGGTGCGTTCATCTGCCTGCTCCTTTGCCGCAATCCTGCGGCTGAACCTCTGCCTCATCATCACTGTGGACCATCCTGCAGTGGGACTACTTCACATTGGGGGCAAGATTTCGCTGCGTAGGTCATCGCCTCCGGCGTGACGGGTTGCCATGTCACGCCGGAGGCGATGACCTACGATAGGCGCCCCAAACTTGAAGTACACCCTCCTGCAGTCACCCCGTGCGCAAGGGCTGCTCTGCT
>DMDA01000130.1:23156-25262 GCA_003451595.1 Chloroflexota bacterium
GCGTCAAGGTCGCCGTTGCTGTTGGCGTCTCCATCGGTGGCCCTACATCAGTTGGCGTGGCGGTGAGACTCGCGCGCGGCGGTGACGACACTGGCAGTGGTGACGACACTGGTGGCGACGTTGCCGGGGCGTCGGATGTGGTCTCAGCGCCAAGGGTTGCGAACGGCGGCGCGGCCGGCGTGTTCTCCTCAGGCGAGGGCGCCAGGGTGGATGTTGCGTCTGACGGCGCATCAACTGAAGCAGCAGGCGTTGCTGGCGGCGTGGCCGTCAGCGTAGCGATGGAATCCGTCGTCGATGACGGCGACAACGTCTGCACCGGCGGTGCATTGGCTGGCGTCAGGACTAACCGGGCGCTGCCGCCGCCGCTGACGACAGTTCTTGCGACATCGACGCGACACCGCCCTGCGGGAAAGCCTGCCGTGCTGAATGTGGCGGTTGCCACCCGCTGGCTGGAAGCCGTGACGCCGAACGTTGTCATGGTCTGACCACTACATGCGACCGTGACTGCCAGCGGCTCATACGCGCCGGCGTCCTGGATGGTGACGCCAATGATGGCGCCCACAACTGCGTCGGCAGGATTCAGGGCCACCCGCAACGGGCCTGGCTGAGGCGGCGTATCCGGAATCTCCGGTGCTCTGGGCGAGGCGGCTGGTTGTGGCCGCGCCGGTGTGGCCGTGGCCAGCGCTGGCGGTCGGCAGGGCAACAGCAACGTCTCCCCGGCGTAAATCATATCGCTGGTGCGACAGCCATTTGCCTGGCGAATGGCGGCGCTGGAAGTGTGACAGGCCGCCGCCAGCCGGCTGAGCGTGTCTCCACGCAGCACGGTGTAACGAATGCTCCAACCTGGCGGCGGCGTGCAGGCGTCAGCGACAGGTGCGCCGTCAGCCGGTGGCAGCCCAGTGGACATGGCACGCGGCGTCGGGTATGGCGCTGCCGCTGGGCCGGGCACGCAGGGAATCTGCACAGGCAGGCCGACACGCAGCAAGCCTAACGGCGTGGGGTTGGCGGCGCGCAACTCGGCTTCGCTAACGCCATAGTGTGCGGCGATGGTCGCCCAACGGTCGCCAGGCGTCACCAAATGCTGCAACCATGTCGCTGCAGGCGGACAGGGCTGCACGGGCGCAAATGGCGGCGCCTGTGTTTGTGCTTGCAGTGACATAGGCCAGACAGCGCCGATGCCAACGACAAACAACCCTGCAACGATGCAAATGAGATGACGTTGGTGCATGGTGTGCCCCCTTTTAAGAAAAATTCACTGGGCGTTACGGCGCTGAAGTGCGGTCAGGGCAGTTCCTATCCAGCTTGGCGAGCGCTTCTTCGGCATGCCGGCGCGTGAGTGCAGTGTGTGAAAGCGTCAGGGCGCGACAGAAGCGTTCGGCAGCGGTTGCGTCTCCCCGTAGACGTTCTAATTCCCCAAGACCGAGATACGCCTGCGCCAATCGCTCCACACGCCCCGCTTCTGGCGACGGCTGTGGCGGGATGCTATCGATCACGTAGCGATAATGGGTGGCGGCTTCCGTAGCGTAGTCATCAGCATAGGGCGAGGCGTCATCGTGCGCCAACAGATAACGATTGAGAAAGACCTGACCCAGCCCTAAGTGCGCCTTCTCGGCGATATAGGCGGAATCGGGCTGATCGGGCAACGACAGCGCCTGTTCATAGAATGCCTGCGCCTCGGCAAGGTGGCTTTTGTCGCGTATGAAAAAGCTGTTGGCCAACGCAATATAACCACGTCCGTAATTCGGGTTGAGGTCCAGGGCCACCAACGCCAGTCGCATGGCTTCGTCAGGTTGTTTGCGCCGCCGCGCCACGTCGGACGCAAAGAGATAAATTACCTCCCGACCATCAAAGACGCCGAGCGACTCGGACTCGGCGGCAGCTCGCGCCAGTGCGGCGGCGGCTTCCGTCAGGCGCTCCTGTGCAGCGTAATCGACGCCCTGGATCAGATCGACCAACAGGCTGGCGCGCTGCGCCAACGTTGGCGTCAGCGAGAAGACTTCATCGGTGTGAATGGTCAAGGGAAAGGCGAAGTCGTGCGCGCCGGTGATTTCCCCCATGTCGTTGCGGAAGGCGTCCGACACCAGGAATTTTGTGCGCACATTCAGT
>DMDA01000130.1:25465-26466 GCA_003451595.1 Chloroflexota bacterium
CAATGGATATTCGTTTTCCAGCGCGTCGCTCAAGGCTTGCCCGAAAATGGGGCCGACCTGCAGTGATGTGGCGGTCACTCCATTCTCAACAAAGTCTGCAACTGCAACGTTGAAAACGGCGGTGGGGATAGGGCGCGTGCCCTGCCACCACCACCAACCGACGACAGCACCCAACGCCATCCACGTGAACAGCAACAAGCTCAACACTTTTGCCCAGTCGATCGGGACGCCTTCCCTCTGGAACAGACGACCGTCGGCGGTGCGCATATAGAGGGTGGGAATGACCCATTCCAGCGCGTGGCCGGCAGCCAGATGCATGGCCTTGCGCGCTTCGGTGCAGGCTGCATCCACCGGCAGCCGGTTAGCGATGGCGCGATAGAAACTACGAGCAAACTCAATCGCCGCCCGGTCGCTAACAGTCGTCTGCATCGCCGCCACCGCGGGAAAGCCACGCGTGATCAGGGTGGCCGCCATGCTTGAGTTCAGGTCAAGTGGGGAGCCTTCGGCGCTATCGCACGCATTCAGCACGATAAGCTTGAGGGTAGGATGGTCGGCGAGCAAATCAGCAAGTTCGTTGGCGGTGCGCAACTCCGGCTGTCCCGCTTCGTTCGCCAGGGCAATATAGCCACTATTGCTCACCTCGTCGAAGAAGGCATGACCGATGAAGTGAAAGACATGATAGGGGCCGCCTGCCTGCAGTTGCTCCTGAAGGCTGCGCCAATCTTGACCCGCCACCCACTCGACGCGCACCAGATGATTCCACCAGGGAAACGCTGCGGCCAGATGACGACGTTCGCTCTCGATGTCAACCGGCGTGAGGTCATCCGGGCTGGCGCCCATGGCCAAAATGCGCAGTACGCCGCGCACCGCCAATGGTTCAGCCGCCTGACCAACCTCCAGAAAGCGTACTATCGGGGTTTGGCGCGATAGAGCAAGAAAACGTGGGGCGGTCATCGGCGCATCGGGATCGAGGAGCAGCTCCCATGGCAAGACGGCCAGTT
>DMDA01000130.1:26669-27256 GCA_003451595.1 Chloroflexota bacterium
CATCGAACAGCGCGTTGGAAAGCCGAAGCCCCAAATCGAACGCGCGTTGCTCCACCTCCGTCAAGTGCAACGACGGCGCTTGCGTCTGCTGCGCGGACCACGACGCGGCAGCCGGCATCGCTCCCACCAAGCCACGCGCATCCTGAAGCGACGCCGTGATCAGCGCATGCCACGCGCGCAGGTCGTCATTGGTGAAGGGCATGCTAAAGCGCGTGCGCACGGCGCCGGCCGGGGAGTCAAGCACGGACAGCGCGTACACTCCACCTTCTGCGGGTCCTAAATCGATGTCGAAGCTGGCATAGTCCGACAAGCTCATGCGGTGATAACCCAGTGAACGCAGTGCGACGCTACCGCTAACGGACTACAACATAATCATACACCGTTGATTGGCCGTTGATCTAGCCCCAAAAACACAGAGAAACCCCAACTTTTCTTCACAACTTCTTCACAGCAATTCGGCATCCTGAAGTCATCGAACAAACCTGATGAAATCTGAAGGAGGCAAGCAAATGTGGAAAAAAATCATCGTGGCAGTGCTGATTGTAACAGTGGCGGCGGCTACTGTGATGGCCGCTATCGAAATGCAG
>DMDA01000130.1:27487-28739 GCA_003451595.1 Chloroflexota bacterium
GGCGCGGTAGGCATGACGGTGCAGTTGGACGATGGCAGCCAGATTTACGTCGAACTGGGGCCATCTTCGTACTGGCAGGCGCAGGGAGCGCTCGCAGTAGGTGATGCGATCACCATCGAGGGCTTCTTCAACGGCGACCAGTATCATGCGGCGGCGATTACGCAAGCCAATGGCACGGTGCTGACGCTACGTGCAGCAACAGGACAGCCGCTGTGGTCGGGTGGCGCCGCCAATGGTGGGGGCGCCGGACATGGTGGCCAGGGCGCGGGGGGAAGCGGCCAGGTGCAGGTTGCCCCAGAGGATTGGTTGACGCTGACCGCCACTGTCGTCACCGTCAACCGCAACGGGCTGACGATTGAGACGGCGGACGGCGAAGTGCTGGCGCTGGCCTTTGGCCGGGCTGACTTCTGGCAAAGCCAGGCCGTGCAGTTTACTGCAGGGGATGCGATCGAGGTGAAAGGCTTCTGGCTGGACGACCAGTTCCAGGCCGGACAAGTGACGAAGACAGCCACCGGGGAACGTCTTCTCCTGCGCGACCCGAACGGGCGTCCGCTGTGGGGTGGCCCTGGTCGCAACGGCGGGCAAGGCAAAGGTCACGGCGCCTCGACCAACGGCTAACCTCCAATCTCTAATCTCCAATCTCTAATCTCCAATCTCGGCAACCGGAGATTGGAGATTAGAGATTCAATCTGATGCAAGGAGCTTTCGTTATGACCACCGATCTTGATCCTCGTCCCGAAGCCCTACCACAGCGCGTGTGGGATTCGATCCAGCGTGACCAGCTTCCACCGACTGATGACCGTGAGCGCATGAAGTTGGTGATGAACAACCTGGTGCTTCATCTTCATCCCAGCAAGGTGAGCAAACCGACGCTGCGTTTCACTTACACATGGGGATTGGGCGGGCTGGCGCTACTGCTGATCGTCCTCCTTGCCGGCACCGGCGTCTTGTTGATGTTTGCCTACACGCCGTCGCCTGACCAGGCGTACAGCGACATGCTGACGCTGCAAAGCGAAGTGTGGTTCGGTCAGTTGATCCGCAACCTGCACCACTGGAGCGGCAATCTACTGCTGATCGTGGCTTTCCTCCATCTATTGCGCGTTTTCTTCACCGGCGGCTTTCGCACCCCGCGCGAGTTCAATTGGGTGCTCGGCGTGGCGCTGCTGCTGCTCGTTGTCGGCGAAAATTTCACCGGCTATCTGCTGCCGTGGGATCAACTGGCGTACTGGGCGGTGACGGTTGGCTCCAGCCT
>DMDA01000130.1:28975-30255 GCA_003451595.1 Chloroflexota bacterium
CCCGAGGTGAGCGGCGCCACGTTGACCAACTTCTACGGGTTGCACGTGGCGATCCTGCCGTTGACGCTGATGGGCATCGTCTCGTTTCATATCTGGCGCGTGCGCAAAGACACGCTGACGATTCCGCATAAGGTGGATGGTGAACTGCACGAACCTAATGTCAAAGTGACGACCATTCCGCATCTGGTCTCCATTGAGTTTGTCTTTGCGCTGGTCATGACCGGGCTGATCCTGATGTGGTCGGTTTGGGTCAATGCACCGCTGGAAGGCGCCGCCAACCCCGACCACAGCCCGAACCCGGCCAAGGCGGCGTGGTATTTCATGGGGTTGCAGGAGCTGCTGCTGCACTTTCATCCCACTTTTGGCGCCATCGTGATCCCGGCGTTGGCGCTCGTTGTGCTGGCGATCTTGCCTTACCAGCGCTTCGACATGCAGGCGGAAGGCGTCTGGTTCCGCTCGCAGCGCGGACGCATCATGGCGCTGGCGGCGGCAGCAGTGGCGTTGATCCTGACGCCGGCGCTGGTGCTGCTTGACGAGTACTGGCTCGATCTGCCAGCGCTGCTGCCCAGTCTGCCGACGATCCTTTCCAACGGCTGGGTGCCGCTGGCGGCGCTGCTGCTCGGTCTGATCGCGTTCTATGAAGTGATGAAAAAAGCGTTCGGAGCAACCGCCTGTGAGACGCGCCAAAGCGTCTTCGTGCTGTTGGTGGTTGGCTTCATTGTGTTGACTGTGATCGGCGTCTTCTTCCGTGGCGAGGGCATGGCGCTGATGTGGCCCTGGGAGGTAATGGGATGAGCACTCAAGTTTCACGGCGCAATTTCCTTAAGCTGACGTGGGGCGTGGCGGGCGCAGTGGCGCTGGCGGAAGCAGGCGGCGTCGCCTACATGTTCCTCTCCCCGCGCACCGTTGAGGGAGAGTTTGGCGGGGTCTTCACGGCGGGGCCGGTTGATAGTTTCCCGCCGGGCAGCGTGACGCCATTTACCAGCGGACGCTTCTATCTGGTGCGCGAGCGTGACGGCGGCTTCGTGGCGCTGTATCGCAAGTGCACCCATCTCGGTTGCGCCGTGCCATGGGAGCCGGCACAGGGGCGCTTTGTCTGCCCGTGCCACGCCTCGGCTTTCGAGCGCAACGGCGAACTTGTCAACGCACCAGCCCCGCGCCCCCTGGATCGCTTCGCCGTGAGCATCGTCGATGGCATAGTGCAAGTGGACACGGGTCGTCCGATCCAACGCGACCACGTGTCAGAAGCTGATTTTGTGTACGCGTAGGGAGCAGAGACT
>DMDA01000130.1:30449-31179 GCA_003451595.1 Chloroflexota bacterium
AATCTCCAATCTTTCAATCTCCTTGCCAGAGAGGAACGCTGATTATGACGCCCAAACTAACCATTCTTGGCTTTGTTGGCACGCTGCTGATTGTGGCGGCGCTGGGCATGGCGATTGTACGCGAGCCGGCGCGTCAGGTGCAGGCGGCGCAAGACATCCGCACGGCGGCGGTGGCGGAAGGTCTCGACCTCTATGCCACGAACTGCGTCGCCTGTCACGGCGCGGCGGGCGAAGGCATTGCCGCCTACCCTGCGCTGGACAGCGAGGGCGTGCGCTTGATGGACGCCGACGACATCTTTCGCACCATCGAACGTGGGCGCTACAACACGGCGATGGCAGCCTACGGCGCCGAAGAGGGTGGCATCTTCACCGACATGCAGATTCGCAGCCTGGTCGCGCTGATCCAGGAGGCACCGTGGGATGCAGTGGCAGCGCGCGTCGATGAACTCGGCTTGACGCCGCCGCCCGTCGCCGCTGCCGAGATCGACGCTGCGCTGCTCGCCGACATCCAGGCGCTGCCGGAGGGCGATGTGCTGGCAAACGGGCTGCAAGTCTACGCCACGAACTGCGTTGCCTGTCACGGCGCCAACGGCGAAGGCACGAACCTGGCGCCGGCGCTCAACACCGATGAGCTGCGCGCCCGGCTGACCGACGCCGACATCACCCGCATCATCACGCAGGGTGCACCCGGCACGTTGATGGCGAGCTGGGCGCGTGCACTGTCGCCGGA
>DMDA01000130.1:31453-41756 GCA_003451595.1 Chloroflexota bacterium
TGCGCCCATCGACATGAGTCCCGAGGCAATTGCCAGCGGCGCCAAACTCTACAATATCCTGTGCACGCAATGTCACGGCGCCGACGGGTATGGCTCACGGCTTGCGCCGGCGCTTAACAATCAGACCTTCCTCAACCAGACGCCCGACGCGGCCATTCAGCAGATCATTGCCGGCGGCGTCTCCGGCACCTCGATGCCGGCATGGGGCGGCTATCTGACAGAAGCAGACATTGCGGCGATCACAGCGTATCTACGCAGCATGGAGTCGACAGCGCCAGCCATGGCCACACCGTAATCTCAGAGCGTGTTTGCAATAGCCGATCTGGCGCAGAGATGCAGAGAAAGGCGGCGAAAAGCGCTTGCAAGACCCCTCCGTCTTTCTCTGCGAAGCTCTACGCCGCTGCGACTCTGCGTCAACCTTGATCCTCTTCAGACCATCTCTCAGGTATTTTGGCATCAGGCGGCGCCGTCGGTGAGACTGCCCGCCGACCGCCGCATCTGAATGAGCTGCTGCCGCAATTGCTGTTCACGTTCCAGGGCTGCGCGGCGCCCTTCGTCCAGTGCAAAATCTAGCCGGGAACGATAGTTGGCGTCGTAGGTGGTTCCGGATGCAGGACCGAGGAAGTAGTTGAGCGCCACTGCGATGCCTGCCCCGATGGTAGCGCCAAGCAGCAAGAATGTTCCCTTCGACATTGGTTCAACCTTTCACGAGTACGGTCGTTTCATTACCAGGATTATAACCGCGCCGGAATTAGCCGGAAAAGCAAGAAGGCGGTCACGGCGCCGCCTTCTTGCTCAGTCAGTTGATAATTGCTCGCAGCGGAGAAGCTGCTGGTGTTAGCTAGTTGTTTCCAGTCGTCGAACTGTTGACAACCTGGATTTCCTGGATGCGCCCCGCAGCGGCGGTCGAGCTTTCTGCTTCTGGCATTAGCAGCGCCATACCGGCATAGAGCAGAGCGCCAAAGCCCATCGTGCCGAGCGTGAAGGCGACCCAGATCAGGCGAATCAGGTTGGCGTCGATGCCGAACTTCTCGCCCATACCGCCACAGACGCCACTGATCATGCGGTTGGTGCGGCTGCGCTGGAGCGGCATCCCTGACCGCACCCGGTTGAGGCTGGCCTTAAACTCATCACTGGTCGGCACAGCGCCGTTGACGCTCTCCTTGACCTTGCGGGCGGCGTCCATCATATCCTGATCAATATTGCGCTGGCTATTAGCCCGCAGCAACAAATAACCTGCCCCGATCAAGACCGCCGGCCAGAACAGCACGGCTACAATCGTCCAGAAGGCGCCCCACAAACCGGGCAGAATCCCCAGATTGGCCAGCAACCACAGGCCACCAAGCCCCATCAAGATGCCAGCCGCCCACGTCACGCCCTTCTGACTCAATTCTAAAGCCGGCGGGCGCAACTGCCCAACTTTGTTGTCGCCCGTGGGAAGGAAGATTGCCAGCAGAATGTAGGCCAGCAGACCACCGCCCCAGGTGGCGAAGGTCGCCACAACCCACAGCACACGCACCAGCACCGGATCCCAGCCGAAGTATTCGGCAATGCCGCCACAGACGCCGCCGATCACTTTGTCGGTCGGGTGTCGATATAACATGCGTTTGGTGTTCATCGTTTGCTTTACTCCATTCGATTGCGAGGCGGTGCTCGCTTCCATCCATTCCGGCAACGCATCTACCGTGCGTTCGGTCGTTGTATTCATGGGTTCGCCGTTCATTGTTTCACCTTCTTCTCATGTTGGCGCACCGTCTGCTATTCTCGCCGACTTCACGTGTGCGCTGTTGTCGATCAATACGTAGTCTCGCGCAGAAGGTTTCAGGTTTACGACCATTTTTGTGACAATTTGCTGACCTGTAGGTACAATCAGTGGACATGACCAATGACAGTCTTTTTGGCGTTCCCATCGATCCCACGGTGTGTTGCGACCGGTTGGCAACCATCGACCATCGCCCCTGGCCGTTGCCAACGGCGCCCTGGGTGATGGCGCAGACGTGGTGTGACTTGCTCTTTGCGCATTGGCCGCTGCCTGCCGCTGCGCTGCAGGCGTTGTTGCCGCCAGCCCTGACCGTGGATACATTCGACGGTCAAGGCTGGCTGGGCATCGTCCCCTTCAAGATGCGCGGAGTGCGTCCGCGCGGGTTGCCAGCCGTGCCGTGGTTGTCGGCGTTCGCTGAGCTGAATGTGCGCACCTACGTCCGGCTGTACGATCGCGGCATCGAGAAACGCGGCGTCTACTTCTTCAGCCTGGACGCCGCCAATCCGGTCGCGGTGCAGATTGCGCGGCGCACTTTCTGGCTTCCCTACTTCGACGCGCGAATGCGCGCCCACTACGACGGCCGTGCGGTTCACTACGCCAGCCGTCGCACCCATCGCCACGCGCCGTCGGCGGACCTGGTGGCGGGCTACATGCCGACCGGCGCCGTCTATCGCGCTGCGCCTGGCGATCTTGACCATTGGCTGACCGAGCGGTACGCGCTCTACACCGTAGATCGGCGCGGGCGCCCCTACATCGGCGAAATTCACCATGCGCCCTGGCCGCTCCAGCCCGCCGCCGCCGAATTCCTGATCAACACGATGGCTGGCGCCGCCGCCATGCGTCTGCCCGACACGCCGCCGCTGCTCCACTTTGCGCGTCAATTGGAGGTCGTTGTCTGGCCGCTTCGCCCGGTCGAACCATGAGCATGCGCGACGCCGGCCTCCCCGCCTCGCCATTCGCCACTCACCCCATCTGCCGCCTCGGCTTTCCTGTCAAGGTGTTGGCTGAGCCGTTGCGTTCGCATGACAGCCGACGCTGGCAACATGCCCCGCATCTTAGCGTCAGCCTGGCGTATCTGCGCGACATCTTCGAGTATCTACACCGCCGACAGATTCGTTTCTACCGACTGGCTGGCCAGCTTGCGCCCTATCTGACCCATCCTGACTTGCCTGCGTTTCATCGTCAGCTTGAGGAGTGTACGACTGAACTGGCAAGCACCGGCGATCTGATCCGCGCGTATGGCCTGCGCGTGACGCTACATCCGGCGCATTACGTACAGTTGAACGCGCCGGATAGCTGGTTGGTGCGCCGCGCCGAAGAGGAGCTTGGCGTTGCCGCGTCGCTGCTGGAAGCGATGGGGTTGGATCGCGACGCTGTAATCGTCGTGCACGTTGGCGGCGTCCACGGCAACGCAACGGCAGGGCGAGAGCGGTTTGTGGCGCGCTTCGTAGCTTTGCCGGAGAATGTCCGCCGCCGGCTGGTATTGGAGCACGACGATCGCCGCTATTCATTTGAAGACGCGTTGTGGATTCATCGCCGCACTGGCATCCCCGTTGTGTTGGACGCGCTGCACCTGCGCTGCCTGAACCCTGCCGGACGAACGCTGGCCGATGCGTTGCCGGTGGCGCTGGCAACCTGGCCCCCAGACTGCCGCCCCAAAATTCACTTTAGCAGTCCACGCACGGCGCTGAGAGCGGTGCGCACTTCGCAGGGGACACGGCTGCAACCTCCGCTGCCCAACCAGCACAGCGATTTTCTCGACCCGTTTGCGTTTATCGATTTGCTGCACCTGGCGCAGCAGCTGCACCTGCGCCCTTTCGACGTGATGCTGGAAGCCAAAGCCAAAGACCTGGCGCTGCTGCGGCTGCGCGAACAGCTTGCGCATTTCGCGCCGCAGCTGGCGAATGTAGTGGGCTAGATACCGCAGACATCTTGGAGAAGAGCCCTAGAAATCGTTTCATACCGTGCGCCCAAGTGAGTTAGCCACCTTCACGCGCACACCCTCCGGCACATCTTCATCTTGCGCAAGTTGCGCCCACACCAGCTCACGATCCAGCAACGGCAACTCGCCCGCCCAACAGCGATGCGCCAGCTTTGCCACCGCGTGACGTACGCGCTCGAATTCAGCGGGCGTCAGGCTCGTCTGAAGCGCCGGCGCCAGCGCCCGCAACTCCGGCGTCAAGATCGAGGCGCTGAAACGTTGCAACGTTGCCTCGAAGCCGGCCTGGACATCCACCGCCGGGTCGAACGGACGCTCCGGGTCTGCCAGATCGATGTGGACGATGCGTCGCTCGCCGTTTTGCAGCAGCACAAGCAACGCTACGGTCTGAGTCAACTGGCGCGTGAACTCATTGCCCGACGCCAACGCGCCCGGATTCACCAACGTGACGCCATCTACCTGCTGCACCAGCGGGATGTGCCAGTGTCCGAAGACAGCTAGCGGCGCTCCTGCCTGCCGCGCAGCAGTGACAGTGCGCGCCAATTTGGGCAGGATGTCATCGCCGATGCGCGAGGCGCGCTCCGCTTCTGGATCGGGGTAATGGCTGTGCCAGAGAAAGATGCGTGTTCGAGCTACCGTCACCACTTGCCGATAGGGCAACTCGCGCTGCGCTTCGTCGGTATCATCATTGCCATGCACAGCAACGACCGGGGCAATCTGGCTCAAAGCGTCGAGCACGCGCAGCTCGCCCACATCGCCTGCATGCAAGATCAGATCGACGCCTGCCAGCACATCAAAGAGCGTCGGCGGCAACCGGCGGCATCGCTGCGGGAAGTGCGTATCCGACACCAGCCCTACCACCGCCGCCACGCGTTCGCCTGCACTTTCGCCCGGCCAAGATGCCTGCACGTTCATTTGTGCAATCTCCAATCTCCTGCTCTCTCAATCTCGCCCTACCCCTGCGCCTCATGCACAACCCCCAGCGCGTAATCCAAAATCTCTAGCGCCTGCTCGATCTGCGCTTCGCTCACGGTCAGCGGCGGCGAGATGCGGATCACGTTGCCGTAGAGGCCGCCCTTGCCGATGAGTAGCCCGCGCGCCCGCGTTTCTTCGAAGAGCTGCGCCACCGCCTTGGGCGCTGGCTCCTTGCTCTGGCGGTCGGTCACCATCTCGATGCCCTGCATGAGGCCCTTGCCGCGCACATCGCCGATCAGCGGGTACTTTTCACCCAGGCGGTCGAGGCCACTGCGTAGCTGCGCCCCCAACACAGCAAAACGCGCCGGGCCGCCGGCCTCCTCCATGGCTTCCAACGCGCCCAGCGCCGCCGCCGTCGAGACAGGATTGCCGCCAAAGGTGCTGATCGTCAGCCCCTTGCCCACCATCGCCTGCGCCACTTCCGGCACGGTGATCGTGTTGGCAAGCGGCATCCCGTTGGCAATACCCTTCGCCATCGTCATAATCTCTGGCTCGACGCCCCAGTGCGCAATGCCGAACCAGTGCGTCCCGGTGCGACCAAAACCGGTCTGCACCTCATCGCAGATGAAGACGCCACCGTAATGCCGGGCAATCTCGACTGCAATCTGGAAATATTCGTCGGGCGGCGTGATGAAGCCGCCGACGCCCTGGATCGGCTCGGCCATGAATGCGGCGATCTTGCCCGACGTGGTGGTGCGGATCACATCCTCGATGTCCTGGGCGCACGCAACGCCGCAAGATGGGTAAGTCAACTTGAGCGGGCAGCGATAACAGTAGGGGTTGATGGCGTGCTTGACATCCGGGCTGAAGCTCTTGCCCACTTTCCAGGTCGCATGTGCGGTGACGCTCATCGTCAGTGAGGTGCGCCCGCTGTAGGCATGGCGCAACGCCACAATCTCACGGTTATCCGTGTACGTCTGCGCGGCGACGATGGCGGTCTCATTGGCCTCGCTGCCAGAGTTGGTGAAGTAGCTCATCTGCAGCCGCCCTGGGGTGCGTTCAGCCAGCTGTTCGGCAAGCGTCACGTGATTCTCGTTTGGATAGAGCGTGGACGAGTGAATGAGTTTGCCTACCTGCTGGCGCACGCGCTCGACGACATGCGGGTTGTTGTGTCCAACGCTGGTCGTAAGGATGCCGCCAAAGAAGTCGAGGTAGCGATTGTCATCCGTGTCCCATACATAGAGGCCGTCGCCGTGGGAAAGGGGCAACGGGTCGGTGTAGTAAAGGATATGGTTGGGCCAGAGATAGGTGCGCTGCTTGTCCAGAATGGCCTGTGTGTCCATGAAGATGCTCCTGAATTATGCTGGATGAACTGTCACTTGCGAAATGGGCTGTGCTTGCTCTCGCCCATTCATCACCGCTACAATCTCCGCCATGATGGCGAGCGCGATCTCCTCCGGCCGGCGTGCGCCGATGTCGAGGCCAATGGGAGCGTGGATGCGTGCAAGCTGCGCGTCGTCCACGCCCAGTGCTTTGAGCGCAGCCAGGCGTTTGGCATGCGTCTTGCGCGCACCGAGAGCGCCGATGTAGCGCGCCGGACTATGCAACGCGGCCACTAACGCCGGATTGTCGATCTTGGCGTCATGCGTGAGCACGACAACACATGCGGCGGCGTCGAGATTGGCAGCGGTCAGCACCTCCTGCGGCCAGCGCGGGATCAGCTCGTCGGCATGACCAAAACGCTCCGGTGTGGCAAAGGCCGCGCGCGGGTCGATCACGATCGTGCGGAAGCCCAACGTTCTGGCAAAGGTGACCAGCGCTGCTGCGATGTGCACGGCGCCAACGATCCAGAGACGTGGCGGCGGCGGCTGCACATCGATGAAAAGCTCCACCGGGTCTGTATCTGCCATCGCCGTCCAGCGCGCTGGCTGCAGCGTTGCGAAGAAGTCCGCCGCGCGCGTCGCCACCGCAGCATCGAGATGTGGCTGGCCGAGCGTCCCGACGGTGGCGCCGTCAGGCAGGAGAAGGAGCGCAGAGCCAGGCGCCGGACCGGTGAGCGTCGTCGCCAGCACCGCCAATCGCCCAGCGCGCACGGCTTGCTCGAAGGCGTGGTAAGGCTGAGCATCGGTCGCAAGCGGCGTCACGAACACTTCAATCGTGCCGCCGCATGCCAACCCCACGCTTTGCGCCAGTTCATCGGCGATGCCGTAGACGAGCAGTTTTGATTGCCCGACTGCAAGCGCCGCCAGGGCTTCCTGCACGACGGCGCTTTCGACGCAACCACCGCTCACCGAACCGGCCATCTCGCCGGTGGACGCGATCGCCATCTTTGCCCCCAGCGGCAACGGCGCTGAACCGTAAATGCGCACAACTGTCGCCAGCGCCACGCCCTTGCCTTCGCTGCGCCAGCGGTCAATGATCGGTAATAGTTCACGCATAGAAGTCACCAACTGCGAGATAGAGCGATCGAGAAATGCAGCAATGAGAGAATGCCGGGATTGGAGATTGCCGGGAGGCGTTGACATGTTTTGCCCCGGTCCCCCGGCTTCCTTGTTGCGTCACCGCGCCACGCGACCCCAGGCATCCAGTGCGCGCAGGGCGGCGAGCGTCAAAACGCCCTGCCATTCGCGTTCGGCGCGCACCCAGGCAGACGGGTCGAGCGAGCGCCATGACCAGGTCGGCGACCAGGCGCCATCAGGCCGCTGTGTATCGATCAGATAGTCAAGATTAGCCTGAATTGCTTCGGCAAAGAGCGGGGCATAGGGTGCAGCGGGCGTCGGCGCCACTTCGAGCGGACGCAATCCATAATCACCCCAGCGGTCCGGCGTGGCGGCGACTGCGGTTGTCAGCGCCTGACGCAGCCGTGCATCCAGGCGCGCCCGCCACGCCGCCGGCATCTGCGGCGTGGCAGCCAATCTCAGCACGCAGAGCAAATCATTGCCAACGAGTGGGACAACAGCTTGCTCGATCTGTTCCACCACGCGGGCGGTGACATGCTCCAGCCAGGGGATGCGAGAAGGGTCAGCATAGCGCCAAAATATGCCCAACACCTCGGCGCGCGGGTTGAGCGCAAAGTGCCCAAAGCGCGCCTCCAGTCCATCCGCCGCCCACCAGAACGCACGCGGCGCAGCCTCTGCCTCTGGCGGTATGATCGGCCAGCGCTGTGTCGTCGAGTCGTAGGAGGCCAGCAGATACGCCAACCCACCTTGGACAAGTGGGTGCTCGGCGGGGGCGTCCACCTCCTCCAGCACCTGGAAGGCAACGCTGGTCGCCAGCACGGACGACGCCGAGGTGCGCAGGTCTGGTTCCAGCGCCTTGCCGAAACCGCCGTCGTCATTACGGAAGGTCGCCAGGGCAGCCAGCACCGCTCCCGCCTTGCCACCCTCGAAATGATAACGGTAGCGCACTGCTTCCAACGGGCGCGCATGATGGAGCAGATAATGGCGGGCGGCGCGCCATTGCGGCGGCGCCAACTTGTTCATCGTGGTCGGCCCCAGATAGGTAAAGCGCGGTGTATGAACGCCGTCACGTGTGACCACCTCCAGAAACATCGCCGCCGGGCGCACCATCAACTGGTAGCTGCCATAGAGTGGTCGATAGACAACCAGCGCCTCCTCGCTTTCGCTATGGACGGCCACGCCGATCACTTCGTACTCACGGCCTTTAAAGTGACGATAGCGTCCCGGCGGTAGGCGCCTAGCGATTGCGACCATATTTCTCGTGGCTGGAAACCCAATCCGACGATGAAATGGCCGACGCCAGCGAAATTTCGCCGGCCAGCACGACGCCAGCGATGATCTCCGCCAGACGGTTAACCTTGCCGCGCCCCCAGCAGCCAAGCAGTTCCAGACACTCTCGCTGTGTCGCCAGCCCGGTGCCACCGCCGTAGGTCGCCACGATCAACGACGGGATCGTGATGGAGATGTAGAGATCATTCTCTGGCGTCATCTCCGTATAAATGATGCCAGCGGAGGATTCAGCGACGTTGGCGACATCTTGCCCGGTGGCAATAAACATGGCGGTGATGCCGTTGGCCGAGTGTGCGCCGTTGTTGTTGGCGCCGGAGAGGATGGCGCCGACGTTGGAGACATTGTTGTGGTAAAAGAGGCTTTCCGGCTCGACGCGCATGTGTTCGATCAACACGCTGCGTTTGATGACCGCTTCAGCCACCACACGCTTGCCGCGTGTGTGCATAATGTTGACCTGCGACGCCTTCTTGTCGGTCGCCAGATTGGACTCCAGATAGAAGTGGCGAATGCCGGGATAGGTGTCGAGAATCCACGAACAGGCGGCGAAGGTGGCGCGGCCCACCATGTTCTGCCCGGCGGCGTCGCCGGTCGAGTAGTTGAAGCGCAGATAGGCGAACTTGCTGGCAAGATAGGGGTCGATGTACTGAAGTTTGGCGACGCTGGAGGTCGCCTCTGCTTCCTCAGCAATTTTGGGTAGATTGGCCTGCACCCATTTCACGAAATCACGCGCGTCGGCGGCGCTGTCGAAGACGAAGACCGGTGCGCGCTGCATGGCGTCGCCGATCACGGTGCAGCGGACGCCGCCCGACAGGTTGAGCACCTTCATGCCACGATTATACGAAGCCACCAGCGTGCCTTCGGTCGTCGCCATCGGTACGATGAATTCGCCTTGCGCATGCTCGCCATGGATCGAGAGCGGACCGGCAAAGCCGATCGGGATTTGCGCCACGCCGGTGAAATTCTCGATGTTGCCTTTCAGGATATGCGGGTCAAAGGAAAAATGATTGATGTGTTGCAATTTGACGCCAGTGTATTCTTCGATGAATTGCTGACGCGCCTTGATGGCAGCCTCACCATAGTCATCGGTGGCGTCGCGCGGAATATGGACGCGTCGTTCCTCTTCTTTGGAGATCGAGCCATCCACCTTGAGCGTCAGGACGCCGAAGGGAGCGGCTTCGAACTTGACTTCGATCTTGTGCTTGCCCAAGTCCAGCGGGGGAATCTTGCAAACAATGTCGAGCGTGCGGCGTAAAGGGAAGTCGATGGGGGCGGCGGCGAGCTGGTCAGGCGTCAGCACCGTGCCATTATCGAGCACGATTGTGAGGGCGTCGTGCGGCACTACTGTGTCATCAAACTTGACTTGATGGAGACCGGAAATCGTGGCGTCGCTCAGGCGGTTCTTGAGCGAAAACTTCACGCCATCGGGTGTGTTTTTTAGGCTGCCAAAGGTGTACAGCTGCTTTAAAATCATGCTGGGAATCGGAAAGGCCATCGTCGGTTCCTCCGTGAGTTGGCTGGGGCGAGTAGGTTGGCGAATTGCTGGGCGGATTATACCATATTGGCACATGACGCAACGTGCAGGATAATGGACGCAATGAATGGAAGGCGCCAGACATGACGACTGAAAGTGCTCCGCCCATCTACACCATCGGCTACGGCGACCGTGACTTGGATCGCTTCATTGCCGTGCTGGAAGCCAACGCGATCGCCTATTTGCTCGATGTGCGCTCGGCGCCCTACTCGCGCTTCAAGCCGGAATTCTCCAAAGAAGCGCTGGCAAAGGCGTTGGCGGAACATGGCATCCGCTATGTCTACCTCGGCGACAAGCTCGGCGGCCGCCCCGACGACCCGACCTGCTACGTCGATGGCCGCGTCGATTACGACAAAGTGCGCGAACGCTCCTTCTTTCAGGCCGGCGTCGAGCGCATCGAGACTGCC
>DMDA01000130.1:41973-49007 GCA_003451595.1 Chloroflexota bacterium
TCGCGCAAGCGATATCTGGACGAGGCGGCGGAGTAAGCACGCCGTCATGATAGAATCGCCGAAGACGCGTGGAGCCTGATAGATAGCACAATCAAACATCGTACATCCGATATCTTCCCGGAAGCTCAGAGCTTCCGGGAGGATGGGCAAAGTCTATTTGTGTTGTCTATGAGATTTAGCGTTACGGAGATACGAGGATTCGATGCTGACCAGTTTACGTGCACAGAACTTCAAATCGTGGGCGGACACCGGAGAGATTCGGCTCGCGCCCATTACCGGCTTTTTTGGCGCCAACAGTTCAGGCAAGACCGCAATTCTGCAACTGCTGTTGTGAATACAAATGTCGCCGTCACTGCCAACGGCAAATCACTGCCCGCTGGCGTCTCCGCCGCCTGTGTTGCTGCCTGCGCCCGTCGTCTACAGTCCATCCAAAAGCACGGCGTCGTTGTGCTCGACGATGGCTGGCGCATCCTGCGCGAATACACAGCGAATCTTGCTGAAGCTGGTCAGCCGGGCGTGGGAGATGCCTGGCTCAAGTGGTTGCTGACCAATCTCGCCAACCCGGAGCGTTGCCAGCGAGTAGCGATCACGCCTGTTAATGCACCGCAGATGTTCGCCGAGTTTCCAGACGACCCAGCTCTGGCGCATTTTGACAAGAGTGATCGCAAATTTGTTGCGGTCAGCCGGGCGCATCCGGCGCGTCCTGCCGTGGTGAACGCAACGGACAGTGATTGGCAGATACACCGCAGCGCACTGGCGCGTCACGGCGTCGCGGTTGAGTTCTTGTGTCCTGACTTCTTGAATGGCGCCGAGGGCTAATCTGTCATGAATAAAATCGTCACCATTGGCGTCTACGGCTTCAACGAAGAGAGCTTTTTCGCTGCCCTGCAGCGTGCGGGCGTCGATACCCTGTGCGACATCCGCCGGCGGCGTGGGGTGCGCGGCAGCGAGTATGCCTTTGCCAACCGCGCCCGGCTCGAAGCGCGGCTGGCGACGCTTGGCATCCGCTACGTACATCGCCTCGACCTGGCGCCGAGCAACGAACTACGCCAGGGGCAATACGCCGCCGACGCCGCCGAGCACGTCAGCAAACGCCAGCGCGAGGCGCTCTCCCCTGCGTTTATCGAAGGCTATCAGCGCGAATGCCTGGCTGCGTTCGACAGCCATCAGTTCACAGCCAATCTGGGCGAAGCCGCGCGTATCGTCGCCTTCCTGTGCGTGGAAACGGCGCCGGCAGCGTGTCATCGTTCTTTGATAGCCGCGCGGCTGGCGCTGGACTTGGGCTTGGACATAGAGCATCTGTTGCCAGGCGGCTATGCCTGACCCGATGCAGCGTCCATGACTGCGGTGGGAGCACGCTGCATTCCGTGCTCCCAATTGTACGAAACTTCATTTACAGCCCCGCCGCCTTGATGTACACTGGCGTCCATCGCGACAGAGACCGTCCAATTGTGGACACCATGATCCAGAGGAGTGCTTGTGAGCGACACACCGATTTTCTCCACCCCTACCCAGGTCAAAGACGCATTGAATGGTCAGCAATATATCGCCAGCGATGAGATCGCCACGACCGTCTTCCTGACCGCGCAACTGGGGAAACCACTGCTTTGCGAAGGGCCGGCCGGCGTCGGCAAGACCGAACTTGCCAAGAGCATCGCTGGCGCCACCGGACGCGAGCTCATTCGCCTCCAATGCTACGAAGGCCTGGATGAGACTAAGGCGCTCTACGAATGGGAATACGCCAAGCAGCTTCTCTACACACAACTCTTGCGTGATAAACTGCAAGACACACTGGCCGGCGCCAACACGCTGGCGCAGGCTGCTGACCGCCTGGCGCAAGAGGAGGATGTCTTTTTCTCGATGCGCTTTTTGCTCCAACGCCCGCTGCTCAAAGCCATCCTCAATGACAGACCCACGGTGCTGCTCATCGACGAGATCGACCGCGCCGACGCCGAGTTCGAAGCCTTCCTGCTCGAAGTGCTCAGCGACTTTCAGGTGACGGTGCCCGAATTGGGCACATTAGCCGCCGTGCATCGACCGCTGGTGCTGCTGACGAGCAACAACACGCGCGAACTCAGCGAGGCGCTCAAACGGCGTTGTCTGTACCTGTTCATCGGTTACCCATCGGTGGAACAGGAGATGGCGGTCGTCCACCTCAAGGTGCCAGAACTGGCGCCCAAGCTGGCGCAGCAGGCGGTCGAACTGGTGCATCGCTTGCGCAATCTCGACCTGCGCAAATCGCCCAGCATCTCCGAAACGTTGGATTGGGCCAAGTCACTGGTGGCGCTCAATGCCCGACAGCTTGACCGCGACGTGCTGGAGAACACCCTCAGCGTCCTGCTCAAACACGAAAGCGACCTGCAGAAAGTCAAGCGACGACTGGATGTAACGGAGAAAGGGCCGCGGTTGGAAGATGACGATCGGTCGTCGCGTTGGAGGAATTAACCATGGACGAACGCATGATCCGCTTTATCTCCGCATTGCGCGCCGGAGGCGTGCGCATTAGCCTGGCGGAGAGCGCCGATGCTTTTCAAGCCGTCGATACGCTGGGCGTACAGGAGCGCGAGGCGTTCCGCCTCAGTCTGCGCGCCACCCTGGTCAAGGACGCTGCCAGCCTGCCGACCTTCGACGAACTCTTCCCGCTCTTCTTCGACAGCGCCGACCCGCAGCAGCCCATGTTCGACGCTACGCAAGAGATGTCGCCCGAAGAAGCGCAGATGCTGGCGCAAATGCTCAGGCAGTACGGCGAGCAACTGCGCAAGATGATGGAAAAGTTGTTGCGCGGGGATCAGCTTAGCCAGCAAGAGCTTGATCAACTGGCGCAAATGACCGGCCTCCACCGCGCCCAGGACATGCAGTATCGCGACTGGTACGCCCAACGTATGCTGCGTGCGCTGCGCTTCAAGGAAGTCCAGGAGGCGCTGCGTGAGATCATGGAACTGCTGGCGAAGATGGGGATGAGCAAGCAGCGCCTGGAGCAGATGCAGCAGTTGATCCAGGCCAATCAGAAGGCGCTGCAGGAGCAGGTCAATCGTTTCGCCGGTCAGAAGATTGCCGAGAATATGAGCGAGGCCGAGCCAGACGCCGCCAATCTCGATGACCTGATGGATCGCCCCTTCCGCGCTCTCTCTGACCGCGAGATGGACATATTGCGCAAGGAGGTGCGCCGTCTCGCCAACCGGTTGCGCAGCCGCATCGCCCTACGTCAAAAACGCGCCAAGAGCGGCCAGCTCGACGCCAAGGCGACGATTCGCGCCAACCTCAAACATGCCGGCGTACCCATCGAGATCAAGCATCGCGACCACCGGCTCAAGCCCAAGCTCGTCGTGATCTGCGATATCAGCACCTCGATGCGCTACTGTTCGGAGTTGATGCTCAGCCTGGTCTATGCGCTGCAAGACCTGGTGACAAAGACGCATGCTTTCGCCTTTATCGATCACCTGGAGTTCATCTCGCCCGATTTTGCCGGCAAGGAGCCAAACGCCGCCATCGCCGCTGTGCTCGAACGCATGCCGCCCGGCTACTACAGCACCGACCTGGGCTACGCGTTGCGCCAGTTCACACGCCAATATCTGGACACCGTCGACCAGCGCACAACCTTCATCCTGGTTGGCGACGGGCGCAACAATTACAACGACCCGGCGCTCGACGCCTTCCAGCAACTGGCGCGACGCTCACGGCGCATGATCTGGATCAATCCAGAGCCGCCCATGTTATGGGGCAGCGGCGACAGCGACATGCTGCAATACGCGCCGCTCTGCAACCACGTGGTCATGGCGGCGACGCTGGGCGAACTGACCGAAGCAGTGGATCAGTTGCTGTCACAACCCTGAGGTGCGCATGCGGCCGCGCCTCCTCATCATGATGGGTAAAGAGCGCGCCAACTGACGCCCGACAACAATCACGGCTTGCACATGTGGCAAGGTGAGCCTTGCGCGCAGCGCACACCTGCACCTATCGACGCCCTGCGGCACTATCCATCAGACCGACCGACTAACCCATACCGCAGCGCCAGGATTGCGGCCTGCGTGCGGTCGGTCACGTCGAGTTTTGCAAGGATGGCGCTGACGTAATTCTGCACCGTGCCTTTGGAGAGATAAAGTCGCTCGGCGATCTCAGCGTTGCTCAACCCCGCTGCAATCAACTCGAGGATTTCGCGTTCGCGCACATTGAGATCGACATCAAGTCCACCTGCTGGCGCGTGGGTTGATTGGGCTACAAACCGGAAGAGTTTACCCGCCACCTTAGGATCGACGTGCGTGCCGCCCGCCGCCGTGTCGCGGATCGCGGCGATGAGCTGCTCGCGCGGCGCGTCCTTTAACAGATAGCCTGCTGCACCGGCGCGGATGGCGTCGAAGACCCACTCGTCATCATCATACGTGGTGAGCACCAGCACACGCGTCGCCGGGTGTTCCTGACAAATGCGCGCCGTCGCCTGAATGCCGTTCATCACCGGCATGCGCAAATCCATCAGCACAACGTCCGGGTGCTGCTGCGCCGCCTGTTCGACGGCGGCAAGACCATGTTCAGCCACGCCGACGACGTCGATGTCGCCTGCCTGGCGCAGGATGACGCGCAACCCCTCAGTCACAATCGCCTGGTCATCACACAACAGCACACGGATCATGGCAGCGTCAGCCTCACGGTTGTACCTGCGCCAGGAGCGCTGCGCACTACCAGTACACCGCCCATCATTTCGGCGCGCTCGCGCATGAGCTGCAACCCCATGTGGTCGCCATTGACGTTGTACACGTCAAAGCCTCGTCCGTTGTCCGTAACGGTGAGAGCGACCCCGTTGGTGTTGCTCAGCGTCACTGCGATCTGTGTTGCGCCAGCATGGCGCGCGACATTGGCAAGCGCCTCCTGTGCAATGCGATAGACGCCTTGCTCGATGGCTGGCGACAGTTTCAACACGCCTTCAGGCAATGTCACTGACGCAGCCATCCCGTTGCGCTGCGCGGTGGTGATGGCAAGGTTTTGCACTGCCAATGCCAGCCCCAGATCATCAAGAGGCGACGCGCGCAGTGCGTGCAGCGCGCGTCTGGTCTCCATTAGCCCAGAGCGGGTCTGCGCCAACGCCTTGCTCAAGATGATGTGCGCGCTTGGCGGATCGCTCTCCAGCGCACTGTCGACCGCTTCCAACTGCACAGCTACGGCGCTTAGAGAATGCGCCAATGTATCGTGCAACTCTCGCGCCATGCGGTTACGTTCACGGCTGATCGCCAGTTGTTCCTGCGCGGCTGCGTATTGCTGCAATTCCACGTTGGCGGTGCGCAACGCCTGTCGTTGGCTGCGCTGTGCAGCCATCATCCGGGTAATGATGTAGCCGACCAGCAGATAGATCACCACATGCGACAATACTTGCATCACCACCGGCGCGCGCGGCGTTCCCTCCAGCCACAGCAACGGACTGACCGCCAGCGCCTCCAGCACACCGAGCAACAAGACGTAGCCCACGACTGCGCGCATGTGGTACTGCCAGCCCATCAATACGACGCCAAAGAGCAACATGACAAAGAGCGACCAGGTGTTCTCCTGACCGAAAAACACAATCGAGGGGGAGTTCGGCCCGGTGAACGCGCTGACAAATCCCAACGTCCACTGCGTGAATACTGCGTGACTGACCGCTGCCGCCACCGCCAAATAGATCAGAAATGGCGGCAGATACCATCGCCCTAACCGTTCCGGCAAACGCGGCCAAAAAGCATAGAGCATCGCGATGACGCCAAACAACAGCGTCCGCAAGCCGACCGGCAACCAGAGACTGCTGTTGCTGAGCGCAATGCGCCGCACCACATCGACTGTCCCGCGCACTGGCTCCTGTGGCAGAGGGGCAATCAACGGAACAAAAGGCAACATGGCAAGGCTGGTCAATAAGAGGAGCGCCTGGATGCCAACCAGCACGCGCAAGACGGGCAGCAACCCTGGCTCCAACGCAGCGGTGACCGTTGGCAGCTCTGGGCGCGCCAGCATCTCTGGATCAGGTGAAGAGGAAAGCGCCGGTTGCATGGCTCCAGTATAGCATGTCGATGTGCGGTTGCCACTGACCCGGCGCACCCAGTCAACGTGAAACGACTCATACACATGCGTGAGTCCGTTCATGCTGCCTCCCTGTTGCGCACACTACACTCCGCCCCTTGTGTCTCGCTATGCTGAAGCGGCGGCGCCATACTGTGCAGCAGGCAGAAACATAATGAGGAAGATATGCAGGATCAAGAGACGCGCGGCAATGCCGCATCGATTATTACCATGAACAACGTCACCAAAACCTATCAGATGGGCGAGGTGGCGGTCCACGCGCTGTGCGGGGTCTCATTGCAGGTTGCGCGCGGCGAGTACGTCGCCATCGTCGGCGCCAGCGGGTCGGGCAAGAGCACGCTGATGAACATCATTGGTCTGCTCGATCGTCCGACTCGCGGCAGTTACGAGATTCGCGGCCATGAGGTGAGCCGGCTCAGTAAGAACGCACAGGCCAACATCCGCAACCGCGAAATCGGTTTCATCTTTCAGCGCTTCAACCTGCTGCCGCGCACCTCGGCGCGGGAACAGGTCGAACTACCGCTTTTTTACGCTGGCATCACCGGCGTCAGGGCGCAGCAGCGCGCCGTCGATGCCCTGACGCGCGTCGGGCTGGCGCAGCGCATCAACCACCGCCCCGACCAGCTTTCGGGCGGCCAACAACAGCGTGTGGCGATCGCCCGCGCCCTGGTGACACAGCCCAGCCTGCTTCTGGCTGACGAGCCAACCGGCGCCCTCGACAGCAAGACGACAGCGGAGATTCTCGACCTGTTCGACGAATTGCACGCGCAAGGGCTGACGCTAATCGTTGTAACGCACGAGCATAACGTCGCAGCGCGGGCAGCGCGCGTGATCACTGTCAGCGATGGTGCTGTGGTCAGCGACGTTCACACACGGAGACAAGCGGAGTAAGCCATGCGCATGTTTCGCTATTTCGGATTGGCCTTGAACAACATCGGCGTCAACAAGACGCGTTCGTTGCTGACAATGCTGGGCATCATCATCGGTGTAGCGGC
>DMDA01000130.1:49181-49574 GCA_003451595.1 Chloroflexota bacterium
CAGCACGCTCACACTGGCCGACGCTCGCGTGCTGGCAGACCAGGCAGAATTTCCGCAGCTTGCCGGCGTTGCGCCAACCTACAACGGCACAGCCACTTTTGTGCGCGGCGCCACCGCTACGGACGGCCAAGTGCGCGGCGTGACCGCGCACTTCCCGCAGGTCAGCACGGTGACGCTCGCTGGCGGTCGCTTCTTGACCGCTGAAGAGGAGACCAACGCCGCCCGCGTCGTGGTCTTGGGCGCCGACCTGGCGACCGATCTCTTCGGTTCCGAAGACCCTATCGGCCAGGAAGTGCGCATCGGCGGCGATCTCTTCACGGTGATTGGCGTCTTGAAGGAATCAGGCGGCAGCCCCTTTTTCAGCGACGACACGACAGCCTACGTGCCGCTGGC
>DMDA01000130.1:49766-50569 GCA_003451595.1 Chloroflexota bacterium
ATCAAGGTGGTTGACGGTTATGCGCCCGCGGACGCCGAACAGGATGTAGAAATGACGCTGCGCCTGTTGCACGGGCTTAGCGCCGACGACGACAACGACTTCAACATCTTCAACCAGGCAAATCTGCTCGACCTGGCAGGGAATGTTTCGACCACGCTCTCGCTGCTGCTGGGCGGCATCGGCGCCATCAGCCTGATCGTCGGCGGCATCGGCATCATGAACATCATGCTCGTCACCGTGACCGAACGCACCAATGAGATCGGACTGCGCCGCGCCCTGGGCGCCCACGATCGTGACATTCTGGTGCAATTTCTCGCCGAGGCGTTGGTGCTGTGTCTGATCGGCGGGGTGCTGGGCGTGGGGCTGAGCTATGGCGTCGCCGCGCTGTTAACAGCCCTGCCCGGCTTCTCGATTGCCGTCACCATCGACGCAGCCTCAGTGCTCCTGGCGTTGAGCGTGGCGTCAGCCTCCGCCATTGTCTTCGGCTTGTACCCGGCGATCCGCGCCACCCGGCTCGATCCAGTCGAAGCGCTGCGCTATGAGTAGACGTTGTGAGGGGGTAGCCGTTGTAAGGGGTGCGCGGCGCAAAGCAAGCAGCAAAGTGTGGAAGATGGAGCGATTCAGAGATTGGAGATTGAAGAGATGAAACGTAGGGTGTTGGGAATCAGTGGCCTTGTGGTGGCGATCGTATTGACAATGGGTGCGTTCGTGCTGTTGACCGGGCCGGGCGGGCCATTGGTGGCGTCGCTCTCGGCGCAGACAACCATCGAGATGCCGACCGTGACGCTGCGCGCCGCCGATGC
>DMDA01000130.1:50785-53876 GCA_003451595.1 Chloroflexota bacterium
GTGCAGGAGGTGCTTGTCAACGCGGGCGACACAGTGACGGTTGGCGCACCGCTGCTCCAGCTCGACACGTCCGACCTGGAGTTGGCCGTGCTACAGGCCGAACTGGATGTCGCCACGGCGCAGAATTCACTGGCGCAGCTACAGGAGCCAGCCGACGCCACCAAACTGGCAGAAGCGCGCGCCAACCTGGAATCGGCGCAGCAGGCATTAGCAGATGCGCGCAAACCTGCCACAGCGACCGAACTCGCCGCGGCGCGCGCCAGTGTGGCTGCTGCCTGGGCTAAATACAATGATCTCAAGACAGGCGCCAGCGCCGATGAGTTGGTCAAGTTGGAAGCCAACCTGCGCAAAGCGGAAATCGCCATGCAGGAGGCGCAGCGCAATTATGATAAGGTCAAATGGGCAGGCGACGCAGGGATGACCGCCGAAGCCGCTGCGCTGCAAAAAGCCACCATCGACTACGAAGCAGCGAAAGCCGATTACGCCGTGTCGAGCGCGCCTGCGAACGCAGCAGACTTGCAGGCGGCGATCAGCCAGGCCCAAGAAGCCCAACAGCAGCTAGATGACTTGTTGGCGCGACCCGACGCCGCTGCCATCGCGGCGGCGGAAGCAAAAGTCGCCGCCGCGCAAACGCAACTCGACGACCTGCTGCAAGGCGCCAGCGATCTCGAAATCGAGGCTGCTACGATCAAGTTGCAGTCAGCGCTGGTGACGTTGGGCCAGGCGCGCCGACAACTGGCGAAGGCGACGATCACAGCCCCCATCGCCGGCAGCGTGCTGACCGTCAATGCCACGAAAGGTGAGCAGGCGCGCGCCGGCGCAGAGGTGGCAACGCTGGCCGACCTGAGTCAACTGGAACTCACCGTATATGTGGCGGAAGTCGATGTAAATAAGGTTGCACTCCAGCAGCGCGCCGAGGTTGCGCTCGATGCGTTGCCCGGACGCACCCTGTCAGGCACGGTGACCCGCATTGCGCCGGTCAACAGTGGCGGCAGCGGCGCCGTCAGCTATGCGGTGACGCTTGCGCTCGACGGCGACGTGACCGGCGTATTGCCCGATATGACAGCAGTGGCGCGCTTCCGCAACGAAAATCTGACCGGCGGCTGGCTGGCGCCAACCAGTGCACTTCAAAAAGACGGCGACGCCACAACCCTCCCTGTGCTGCGCGACGGCGTCATCACACATATTCCAGTGACGACCGGCGCCGTGCAGGGTGAATGGACAGTCGTCTACGGCGACGCGCTGCAAGAAGGCGATCAGGTGGTTGGTGCGGTGCGCATGCCCTCAGCACAGAATCAGGCGCCCGATACGATCATCCAGGGCGGTGGCTTACCCCCAGGCCCGCCGCGCGTCTTCAGGGGAAATTGAGGCGCTCAACTCTCGACGGATGGCAGGGTAGGCGCTACAACGCCTTCCAGCATCGTCAGGGCGGCGTCCGCCAGGTCACCGCCCTGATGAACGCCGCGCACAATGCCCTCACCGTCGATCAGTGTAAGCAGTGGCGCGTGGCTAATCTTGCGCGCGTTGTAGGCTTTGGAGACTTTGCCGTCCCAGTCAAGCAGGATGATCACGTAGTCGGCCACATCCAGACCAGCCGGCATGGCGTCAGCGGCCTTGGCGTAGATGCCCTTCATCACCTGTTCGGCGACGGAGCGCAAAAAGACCGGCACGGCGCTCATGTTGACCACGCTGGGCACCAGCAGCCGGGTGGCTTCAGGGTAGCGCAAGCGCACCGCTTCTTGCATCGCCTGCACCGCAGCCACGCTGTTCTGGTCGTGAAAGACGAGCAACAGCGCCGTGCCGCGGCAACTCTCCAGGCTGATCGTGCGGTTTGAGCCAAGTGCATTGAGTTGGAATGCTGGCGCCGGTGCGCCAATTGTGATAGTGGACGTAGCCATGCAGAACTCCCGGTTCCCAAATTTGTCCCATTGTATGCGATGGCAGCCGCTCTGTGCAACGCCATGGCGGCTTGCATCGTAAGTAAACTTGCTGGCAATAGGCGGAACGGGCGCGACAATGCATAAAAGAGCTGTCGGTGGGGCCGCCGACAATTGATGTCCGGGGCGCTGCAAGGCCCACCTGACCAACAACCGGCCAACTGTGTGGCGGCGTCATTGCGTGATAAATGACCGTCAGGTGTATGCTGATACAACCAGGCGGCGTTCACATGATTACTTGAAAGAGTCATCACACACATAGAAATCGTAACGTGGAGAAATCACATGAAAGAATGGCATTATCCGCACCATCAAAAGACCAATTTCCTGACCGGCTTGCTAGCGTGCGCGCTGATAATCGGCCTGAGCATTGCTCCATTTGCGTGGATGGCGCAACCCGCCGTGGCGCAAAGCAGCGTCGTGGACAGCAAGATGGCTGTCGTCGGGCTTGATGGCGCCAGCTTACTCGACGCGCCAGGCGGCAAGGCGATTGCACAGCTGGCGCCGGGTGACGTCTTGACCGCTCTGGCGCGCACAGCCGACAACCAATTTCTGCAAGTCGCAACCGATCGCGGCGCTGAAGGCTGGGTGACGACGGCCAGCGTCGTCGTCTTTGGCATCGACGTGCTGCCGGTCTTTGCGCCGCCAACGCCAACGCCGACCGCAACGCCCACGCGCCAGGCCACCCCCACCGCTCAACCGACGCCAACTGTGCGCGCTACAGCAACTCAGGCTGCCACTGTCCCAGCCACCGCAGCGGCAACGCCAGCCGCCGCCACACCTGCCGAAGAAGCCGCCGCCACTACGCTGACGGGCAGCGACGTCGTGGCTGTGGTCATCGGAGTAGGCGCCGATCTGTACGCAGCGCCCGACGGCGACGTGATTGCCACGTTGCCCGGCGCCGAGGCCGTTGTCGTCATCGCGCGCGACGCCGAAGGAACCTGGCTGATGGTGAAGACGCTCAACGGTGATGAAGGCTGGATGCGCGCCGCCGATCTCGTCGTCTTTGGCGTTGAGGCATTGCCTGAGATGTCGGGAGAGGAAAGCGTCGAGAAGCCAGCTCTGGCGGCCACCGCAACGCTGACCGCCACCGCCAGTTTCACACGCACCGCCAGTTCGCCAGAGGCGCCCGCCGCCGCCGCAACCGCAGCGCC
>DMDA01000130.1:54096-55182 GCA_003451595.1 Chloroflexota bacterium
CGCGCCGACTTGCCCGAAGGCGCGGGGTGGGTCTCTGCATCTCTGGTCCGGCTCAACGGCAGCGCCGACGCGCTACCCGTTGCCGACCTGGTCTTTGGCGGCGCCGCGCCATCATCACCGGCGGTGACGCCCGCCACTGCGTCGCCAGGAATGCAGTCACCGACGCCAGCGACAACGCCAGCGCCGGCCAATGAAGCGAGTGCTCCGACCGCAACGCCAGCACCCGATGCTGCGACTGGCGCACAGAGCGCCAGCGCACCCGCCGCTGTCACGCGCACCAGCGCCACCGGGCTGACCGGCGTCCTGGTCTTCCAGGATGGTCGCGGCAGCATCTACGCCTATGATCTGGCGCGCGGCGAAGTGCGTTTCCTGGCAAGCGGCTTCGATCCTGCCATCAGCCGGGATGGCCGCAAAGTGGCCTATCTGGGCGGCGACGGCATCCACAGCATCAATATCGACGGCTCCGGCGACCGGCTGGCCTTTGCCAGCAGCGACCTGATCATGTCGCCCAAGTGGAGCCCAGATGGTGAGCGCATCGTCTTCAGCCGTCTCATCGGCGAATATAAGTGCTGGCAGACTGACTTCTTCGGTTGTCTCACCTTGCGAGAACTGCGCGAGCGTTTCCCCTTTGTGCCACCGGCGCTGCTGCAAAAGATTTTCCTCAGCAGCTATGATCGCGTCGATTTCCCCAATTTCGGGCTGACACGCGTCACTGCCCAGGGCGAGGAATTTCGTGACATTGCGGCGCTCGACTCCGCGCAGGCGCCTGACTGGAATGAGGCGGGGATCGTCTATCAGTCCAAAGCGGGCATCGAAATCACGCAGGATACGCCGGATGGCGAAACGCGTTCGGTGCAGTGGGGCAACTGGGATTGGGACCCGGATTGGGCGCCCAACGGTGGACCGATCGTTTACCAATCCAAAGAGGGGCCGCACTGGGAGATTTTCCGCATCAACCCGGATGGCAGCGGCGTGGTGGCGTTGACGCGCCCGGTGACGACGCTGGTCGATGAGTTGCCCAGCAACGTGGCGCCTGCGTTCAGCCCAGATGGTCAGCAGATCGTGTACCTGAGCAATCGCCGCGAC
>DMDA01000130.1:55410-75884 GCA_003451595.1 Chloroflexota bacterium
TAAGGGGGCGGCGCTCAGGCGATCGTGTTTTCGAGAAGGCGCACTTCAAGTTGAAGGCGCCTAGTCAACGCCTCCGGTGTGACGAGTGACATGTCACACCGGAGGCGTTTCGTCACGCCAGAGGCGATGACTTTGGGGACGAAGCCAGCACCTGTCCCTGCAACTTGTGCAGCGGCGCGACGCCATGATTGACGGCGACGGGGCGCAGTTGCGGATCGAGCACGACGGTGGTGGGCACGGTCATAATGCCATAAACCTGCGCCAGTGCATTGTGCTCGATGGCGTCAAGTTTATGGATGGCGACATCGACCTTATTTTGTAGCTGTGCCAGGATCGGCGTCTGCTGGAGACGGCACTGGGCGCATTCCGCCGTCGCGAAGTAGAGCACTGTCGGCTTCCCACCAGCCACACCAGGGGGCGCATGGATCGGCGCCGCCACCTTACGCAATCTCGCCAATCGCCGTCGCTGCCACAGCCGCCACAGCGTGTACAGCGCCAGCGCTACTACGATGGCAATCCCCAAAATTACCAGCCGCTCACCCATACCCCAATCTCCAATCGCTCAAGCACTACCTTTGCCACGAAGGCAACGCAGGCTTGATGCCTGCTCGACCGAGCTGATAGTAGATGAAACAACCCAGGCAGAATCCCAAGAACAGGTTGATCGCTGCCAGCACAATCACCAGCGCCGCCAGCAGCCAACCAACGAGGGGTACTCCCAGCCACAACGCCGCCGTGCTGAGCGCGAGGAAAATCCCGCCCAATCCCTGTGCAAAGAGATGCGGCTGCGGGTCGTCGTCAATGACGTGCGCCTTGAGCAGCCCAGCCGGCTTGAATCCGCGTGCATAGACTTGCTTGAACAGCCCTGCCTGCGGCCAGATCGTGCCGACCAACATGACGGCGGCCACGAAGGCCACCAGCCATACTGCATCCAGCAAAAACGCCGCCACCAGCAGCAGGATGATGCTGGCTTGATTGAACCTCAAAGCAGTTTGATCAACTTTCATCGTTCCTCTCCCTGATCATCCAAATAACCCCAGGCTGATGTACTTGCTGCCATCGTCAGGCAGCACGGTGACGATGCACCCGCTGCGCAGCTCATGCGCCAGCTCAACCGCAGCGTGTACGGCGGCGCCCGCGCTGATGCCGACGAACAGGCCGGCCTGCTTTGCCAGCCGCCGCGTCATGGCCCAGGCGTCCTCCGCCGCCACGCCCAGGAACCGGTCGGGCAAGCCAGCGTCGTAGATGCCCGGCACGATCGCCGTCTCCAGATGTTTCAGCCCCTCAATCACTGCCAGCTCATCCTCCGGCTGCACGGCGATCAGTTCAATGTCGGGGTTGCGCTCCTTGAGGTAGCGCCCTGCACCCATGAAGGTGCCGGTCGTCCCCAGCCCAACGACGAAATGAGTGACGCCGCCCGCGCTCTGTCGCCAGATTTCCGGCCCGGTTGTAGCATAGTGCGCCTGCCAGTTCGCCGGGTTGTTGTACTGGTTGGTGTAGAAATAGCGCGACGGCGCCGCCGCTACAATCTCCCGCACGACAGCGATGGCGCCGTCCGAGCCTTCCAGCGGGTCTGACTCGATGAGTTGGGCGCCGTAGGCTTTGACCAACGCCTTGCGTTCGGCGCTGACATTGGCGGGCATCACCAGGTGCACGGTGTAGCCCTTGACCGCGCCGATCAACGCCAGTGCAATGCCGGTGTTGCCTGAACTGCTGTCGATGATAATCTTCTCTGGCGTCAGGTGACCGCTGCGTTCGGCCTCTTCAACCATGTGCAGCGCCGCGCGCGCCTTCACCGACCCGCCCGGATTGAACCATTCCGCCTTGGCGTGAAGACTGACGCCCGGCAAAACCCCCAACTTATGCGCATAATCACTCAAATTCAGCAGCGGCGTATTGCCAATCTGCGCCAGGATATTACCGGCCACAGTCTTTCGTCGTTCAATCGTGCGAATCATGTTGTCGCTGTGCTCCTGGAGATTGGAGATTTGGACGTGCGAGAGCACCCAATCTCCAATCACTAATCTCCCAGTCTCTTCATCTCCCAATCCCTACGCCATCACCAACTCCTCGGCGTGCTCGCGCGCGGGGAAACCGCAGAACTGGTCGTAATCGATCAACTCTGTCACCGTCGGATGGTCGCCGCAGAGCGGGCAATTGGGATCGCGCTGCACCTTGAGCGTGCGGAAACTCATATCGAGCGTGTCGATCAAGAGCAGCCTGCCCACCAGCGGCTCGCCAATGCCCAGGATCAGCTTAATCGCCTCGATGGCCTGGATCGAGCCAACGATGCCGGGCAGCACGCCCAGTACGCCCGCCTCCGCGCAGCTTGGCACCTCGCCCGGCGCCGGTGGTTCAGGATACAGACAGCGATAGCACGGCCCCCCCACGATCCCATGTTCGGGCGCATCGGGCAGGTAGACGGTGGCCTGCCCTTCGAACATGAAGATGCTGCCATCCACCAGCGGCTTGCCGAGCATATGACAGGCGTCGTTGACCAGATAGCGCGTAGGGAAGTTGTCCGAGCCATTGAGCACGATGTCGTATTGGCGGATGATTTCCAGCGCGTTGTCACTAGTCAGCGGCGCGTTGTGCGGCACGACCTTGACGTCCGGGTTGATGTCGTGGATGCGGTCGGCGGCGGACTCGACCTTGGGGCGACCGACGTCCTTGTTGCCGTGCAGTAGTTGGCGCTGCAGATTCGAGACATCCACTACGTCGAAATCGACGATGCCCAGCGTGCCGACGCCTGCCGCTGCCAGATACATTGCGGCGGGGCTGCCCAGACCACCAGCGCCAATCAGCAGCACTTTGGCTTCAAGCAGCTTGATCTGACCGGCTTCACCCACTTCCTTGAGCAGGGTGTGGCGCGAGTAGCGTAGCCGCTGATCCTCGGTGAGCACGCGCGGCACGGTGAACTTCAACCCGGCATTCTTCCAGCCGTTGAAGCCGCCGACCAGCGAGCGGACATTGGTGTAGCCCATTTCCTTGAGATTGCGCGCGGCCAGCAGTGAACGCACGCCGCCCGCGCAGTAGACCACGACCGGGGCATCGCGGTCGGGCTGATATTGCTCGATCTGCAACTCTAGATAACCGCGCGGGATGAAGATTGCGCCGGGCACGTGTCCCTGGACAAATTCGTCGCGCTCACGGATGTCGATCAGCGTCAGCGGTGCGTGGTGATCGAGTTGCGCCTTGACTTCGTGCGCCGTAACTTCGGGCACTTCGCGGCGGGCGCGTTCCAGCAGTTGGTCGCGATTGAGGGCGCTCATCGCCGCCGCTCCTCTCCGCCCGCCATGGCCGGCACGATCGACACCTTGTCGTTGGCCTTCACAGGTGTGTGCATCCCCTGCAAGCCGCGAATCTCGCTATCGTTGACGAAGACATTGATAAAGCGTTTGATGTTGCCGTCGTCGTCAAGCAGGCGGTCGGCCACACCAGGGTACTGAGCATCCACAGCCTGGATAATTGTGCCGATGTCTTCACCCGCCACCTCGACCTTGGCCTGTCCCCCGGTCAGCCGGCGCAGTGGGGTCGGTACATAGACTGTCGCCATAGGTTGATCTCTCTCCTTGTTGTCCTGTCGATCTCTTGGTTCCCTGCCTGGCAGCGCAAAGCCTTCAGGCAGGTGTATACAAAACAAAACGCCGAGTCATCAAAACGATGAACTCGGCGTAACTACCCGTGATCCAGCTTGGTAATCAGTGCATCGGTGCGTCAGCAAGAGTACTACATTGTGACGGTGCACCCTGATCAGATTGTTGAGTTTTGCCCAGGCTCATCGCTTGCCGTAGAGAGCGGGAAGACGACCAGCGCCATGCTGGCGGCCCCCGCTAACGACACAAGCAAGTGTATGGTGAAGCCGTGCTGCAAAACCCGTGTTTCATGCGTTTCCGACTCGTACTGATACCCCGTACTCTTGACGGCATTCGTCAATGTGGGCGCCAGTATACCCGACATTGGCAGGCTGTCAACTTTGTAACATCCTCTATCAGAGTTTGCGCCAGAGCGTCACCGCTGTCCGTAGGCTATCTTACTGGCATGCGCGCTTTCCTGCACCGGGTATTTGCCGGTTCTCTTGCCGTGATCGCCCCCTGTCCCACCTGATGTGCTATAATCGGATTCCGGTCTCGGCGATGCGATTGGCAGGCGGTGGGTCGAGCCATGAGCAGCGTCTGATGGGAGCTAACGTATGGAACCCTGGTTGTCTGAATCGTTGCAGATTGAGTTCAGCGCCGAAATCTGGTACTGGCGCGGCCCGTCCCCTTACTTCTTTGTGACCGTGCCGGCGCAGGAGTGCAAGGAGCTAAAGATCATTGCCAGTCGTGTGAGCTATGGATGGGGAATGATCCCGGCTCTTGTGAGGATCGGCGGCGTCGAGTGGAAGACCTCCCTATTCCCCAAAGATGGCAGCTATATCGTGCCGCTCAAAGACAGTGTACGGAAAGCCGAACAGCTCGAAGCGGGCGACACTGTGACTGTGCGCCTCGCCGTGAACTGATGTACCGGAGCTTCTCAGCCAGGCTTTGTATTAGCTGACCCGCTGACATACAATTGGGCTACTAAACTACACACCTTTCAGACATCGTGATTCCCAGGAACCTGAACGCCATGGCGCCATATCCCATTCAGTCCTTGCTGTCCGCTCGCCTGTTTGTCGCACCGCAACGTGTCGGTGACCGCCTTTACTTCATCAGCGATATGTCCGGTCGCCTGAGCCTCTATACGATGCGCGTCGGCGGCAGTGTGCCGGAGCCGCTGATTCCACCCGACGTGGCGCTGCCAAACCCACATCATCTGGAAGGCGCCGTTGTCTTTCGTGTGTTGCCTGCCCTGGGCAAGATTCTGCTGATGCTCGACCGCGATGGCGACGAGAACTACCAGCCTGTCTTCATACCCATCGATGGCGGCTTGCCTGATCCAGTCTTCGGCGACCGTTTTGCCGGCCAGCAACTCTTTTGCACAGCCTGCGACGCCGAGCGCAATCTGGCCTTGTTCACGGTGGATCCACGGTCTGCCCCGGAACATAGCAGTTTTCGCGTCGATCTTGCTCGTCTAGCAGTGACTGAACTGGGCGCCAGTCTTTACGGCAACTTCCCGATCGCCCACAACGACGAATTCAGCACCATCCTTCTGGCCGATCAATACACCTTCGGCGATGTGGTCTGGTATCTCTGGCGTCAGGCTGATGGCGAACGTCGTCTCCTCTTTGGCACACCGCTCGACGCCCGCGCACCCGATCAGACGATCGCGCCCAATGGTCTCGGTGCGGCAGCGTTGATCGACGATGTGGGCGTCCTCTTCATTTCTGCGCTGTACAACGATGCGTATGGGCTGACCTACTTTCGCCTTGACGCTCCCGAACGAGTGCAGCCGGTGACGGTGCAGGGCGCAGTGCATAAGGGGACGGGCGAGCTTGTCGATCTCAGGCCGCGCGCCAATGGTCGCTACAGCCTCACCTACAACATCGACGGTGTGTCGTGGGTCTATGCCGGCAGCTTTGACCGCGCCAACCTTGTCTTTCGCATCGACCGTGTGCTGGTCGGTCAGGGCGAGTTGAGTGATGGTGTGCTCGAAGCGATGGATTACGACGCCGCCACCGGCAGCAGCGCCCTCTCCTTCTCCACAGCCACCACACCTTCGCAACTCTACGTCCTCGATGCTGATGACACGCTCCAGCGCCAGACGAATGAGCGTGTGCTCGGCATTCCGACGCAGTTGCTTTCACGCGGAGAGGAATATCCCTACACCGCTCACGATGGTTTGCGCATCTCGGCGCGGCTCTACCTGCCGGCGGCGGAGCTTGGCTACCACGGCCCGCGTCCGGTGATCTTCTATATTCACGGTGGGCCACAAAGCCAGGAGCGACCAGACTTTACCTGGTTCTCCATGCCGTTGATCCAGTTCTTGACGCTCAATGGCTTTGCCGTGTGGGTGCCCAATGTGCGCGGCAGCTCCGGCTATGGCATTTCTTACATGAAGCGCATCGACCATGATTGGGGCGGTCTTGATCGACTCGACCACATCACGGCGTTCGAGCTGCTGCGCCAGGACGACCGCCTCGACATGCGCCGCGCCGGTGTGATGGGGCGCTCTTATGGCGGCTACATGACCTTGACGCTGGCTGGTCGCCACCCGGAATTGTGGCGGGCGGCGGTCGATATGTTTGGCCCCTACAATCTCTTTACCTTCATGGAGCGCATCCCGGAGACGTGGAAGACCTACTTCTACATGGCGCTCGGTCATCCAGAGAAGGACAGAGCGTTTCTGATCGAACGCTCGCCGAGCACCTACTTGCATCAACTTGCCTGTCCGCTGTTGGTGATCCAGGGCGCCAACGATCCGCGCGTGGTCGAACGCGAGTCGCGCGATGTCGTCGAGCAACTACGCGCCCAGGGCAAGGATGTGGAATACATCGTCTACGCCGATGAGGGGCACGATGTGCTCAAGTATCCCAACAAGGTGGACTGCTACTCGCGGATTACAGAGTTCTTCAAGACCCACCTCAACCCATAGGTCTGGCAAGTGCAGCAGGGGAGCAAACTCGTTTACTCCCCTGCTTGATTACTCTGGCGGACGTTCTGACAAGGTGGTATTGAGAACGGCGCGGCGGCGTAGAAACTATGCCGCCGCGAGCGCTACAGCGATGTCAGCGGCGACGGCGGCGTTATTGTGCAGCAGCGCCAGGTTCGTGCGCAGGCTGCGTTCTCCGGTCAACTGCGCAATGCGCGTGAGAAGGAACGGCGTCACTTCGGCGGAGCGCAGGCCGCGCGCCTCAGCTTCCGCCACTGCCTGCACAATGGCCGGCTCGATTTCCGCAGCGGGAATCTCCATAGCGGCAGGTACGGGCACAGTCACCAGCAACCCTCCTGGCAGCCCCAACGCCTGTTTGGCCTGCCAGATCGCCGCCACCTCGGCAGCGGTGTCGCAACGCACATCAACCGCCAGGCCACTGGTGCGGCTGTAGAAAGCCGGGAATTCGTCGGCGCCATAACCCACGACTGTGACGCCTTGCGTCTCCAGATATTCCAGTGTGGCGGGCAGATCGAGAATCGCCTTGGCGCCTGCGCACACTACGATGACCGGCGTCTGCGCCAGTTCCTGCAAGTCGGCGCTGATGTCGTCGCCCCTGCCGCGATGGACGCCGCCAATGCCACCGGTGGCGAAGACCTGAATGCCAAAGCGTTGCGCCACCCACATGGTCGTGGCGACGGTGGTGGCGCCGTCGAGTCGGCGGGCGACGACGATTGGCAGGTCGCGGCGGCTGACCTTGCGCACGCCTTTGGCGGTTGCCAGATGGAGCAATTCCGCTTCACTTAGACCAGCGCGCAACTCCCCGGCGATGACGGCGACTGTGCGCGGTTCCGCGCCATGGCTGCGCACGATGGACTCCATCTCGCGTGCCAGCGCCAGATTTTGCGGATACGGCAGACCATGCGAAATGACGGTGGATTCAAGGGCGACCAGTGGACGATGTTCAGTCATGAGCAGCTCCAGGATGATTCATGGCAAACCAACAGGTGGGTCAACGACTTGCCAGGAGAGTGCTTGCCTGGCGATGGGTGGCTTCCTCAGCTTGCTACTCTCCGATGTGATCGTCCACGATCGGCAAGTCCCAGTGCGCCAGCAGAATTTCGAAGCGACGCTGCTCCTCGCGTTGGAATGTCTCCTGATCGGGATAGAGTGCTTGCTTGATGGCGGCCTTCCCTTCCGGTGGTTCATGCGCTGCCAGCACATTTTTGAAGACGATGGTCACGCGATAGTCCCAGCGCCCATCTTCTGTAGTGTGATAGCGTGGGCGCACAGCCGTAACTGAGAGAAAGCGCCCACTCTCCACCTGTTTCAACAGTACGGGCAGGTGGTTCTTTTTGAAGAGTGAAATGAACTCTTCGGCATGTCCCCATTTGGCCTTGTAGTAATACTCAATTGCATAGGGCTGATTCAACAAATCCATTGTACCGGTCACTGTGGTCTCCTTGCTGAAAGATGAGATGGAGAGATGGAGGGACTCATGCAGGGGTAACTGCCCAGCGTGCGCTCTCCCGTCACGAATCCCCAATCCCAGATCTCATAGATAGCACAATCAAACATCGTACATCCGATATCTTCCCGGAAGCTCAGAGCTTCCGGGAAGATGAGCAAAGTCTATTTGTGTTGTCTATCAGATTACTACTTTACCGCTACCTGCGCAGTGTACACTTTCTCGGGGGTAGCGCTGCCTGGTGGGAAGAGGCCGATCTCCAGATCGACGACGCCGGGCGTCAGCGCGCGCAAGACAAAGCGCTGCACACCGCCGGCGCCTGTCATGCCTTCCGTCGCTGGCGCCTCCGCAAAGCCACTATCTGGCTGCAGGCGCAGCACCGCGCCGTCGTTGGCGATGAGCGTCCACGCATAGCCGGTGCTGGGGTTGTTTGCCAACTCGACCACTAGTACATCGCCCGCCGCCATGTCGATGCGCTTGCCTGCATCTGCGTCCGTAAGCGTGACCGTGTTGCCGGTTAACGACGCAGGATCAACAATCGTGACGTTGAAATCGAGTGTGCGGTCTGGGGCGTCGGCGCCGGGGGCGTACTCGCCGATCTGCACGGTTGCCTCCCCTGCGGCTTTCGCCAGGAAGCGGAAGGTGTCGACACCGCCGGCTCCGGGCAGGTCGGCGCTGGTCGCGTAAACCGGTTCGCCTGCTGTTGGCAACAGGGCGGCATTCGTGCTCACCACACGCCAATCGTAGCCGGTGGTGGGGTTGGCTTCCAGGCGCACGACCAGTGTATCGCCGGTGACCAGCGTGAACGTTCCGCCTGCATCCGCTGCGGTTGCGGCAACGGCGCCGCTGGCGCCCGGTTCGCGTGGCGGTACGACAACGGTGAGCGAGTAACCTGCTGCCTCTGTCGTGCCATCGGCGTTGACGAAATCGAAGCGCAGGTCGGCAGTTCCGCTCTCCACCCCCAGGAAATAACGGTGAAAGCGCGCTTTGGCGTCATCGCCCTCACCCGGATCGCGCCGCCAATCGCCCAGTGGCTGTACAACCATCGGGTCGCTCTGCACCAGCACCCACTCGCCGTCCGCAGCGCCTTCAAGCGCCACCGACAAGACGCCGCCAGGCAGCAGGCCGACGGTCTGCCCGTTCTCGTCCATCCCGACGGTGATCGAGGCGTCATCGCCTGACCACCTGTTGAGCGCCTCGATGGTGACAGCAAAGGTTTGCGCCGGCTCGACGTCCGTCTCCCAGGGGCGGCTGTTGACAAGCTCCAAGTCAACGACGCCCGGCGCCATCACCTGGAAGGTAAATGTCTCAGCGCCGCCAGCCCCGACTGCATCGGTAGCGGGCGTGAAGCTACTGCCGAGCGGACGCAGGATCGACTCGTCATTGGCGATGACCTGCCAGACGTAACCGGTGGTCGGATTACCAGGGAGCGTCACCTCGACCTGGCCGCCTGCTGCGACCTGCACCGCGCCGCCGTTGTCCGCCGTGGTGATTGTGAGCTGCGCCTTTGGCATGGTGAGCACTCTGGGCATGGTCACCGGCGTCGTAAAATTGGCATGGGCAAGCAATTTCCAGTCGCCGTCGATCTGCTGGAAGACGGTCAGGCGCGGCGCCGGCGGGTCGAGTTTGCCAGCCTCCGGCTTGGAGCCTGTACGCACGGTATAGCTTGCAACCAGCATATCGCCGGCGTGCGTCACCTTCAGGTCATTCACTTCATAGGCAGCAAAGCGGGGAAGATTGTCGAGATAGTCGCTGGCGTCGAAGCGCTCGCCGCTGGCGCGCACGAGCTGGAAAGCTGGCGAGAGCAACGCTTCCAGCGTTGCCGTGTCGCCGTCGCGCAGCGCATCGAAGTATTGCGTGACCAATTGCTTGCCCAACGCCAGGTCCTCATCAGCCGTGTTGGCGGCGGTGACGTCGCCAACGCCGGGCGTGACCACCACGCCCAACTGGTACGCCTGCGTCTCCTCGCCAAAGTTGATGACCTTGAAAGTGTATTCCTGGCTGACAGGTACGATCTGGTCGAAGCTGCTGGCGCCAGCGTGGTCAGTCTGGAGCGGGTCGCCGTCGGCGCCGACAACAGTGAGCACGAAGCCGGTGTCGCCAGGGAGAATCGTCGCCTGCACCGATGAACCTGCTTCAATGGTCAGCACGTAGCTCATCATGCCTTGTGGGTCAAGCGCGCCTTCGGCAACGGCGACGCCCTCCGCGTCGAGTGTGAGCGCAACAGGCGTAGGCTCCTGAACCGCTGCCGTCGCCTCAAGCGTGACGCTGAAAGCATCCTCTGCGCCTTCACCTGCATTTGTGTTGGTGAAACGCACTGTGGTCTCACTGGGCGCTAGGCCAGCCTCATCCGGCGCGAGAAACGCCACATCCTGGGCGTGAAGCAGCCCAGTCATGGGCGGCAACGTCACCATCAGCAACGCCAGGATCAGCGCGACGCCAATCCACATCGTGTTGTGTCTCATGCGAACCTCCTATTCGTGCGCTTCCGGTGAGTAGTGCACGGAGATTCCGTGCAAGATTCCGTGCAAGATGCACAGAAAAACCTGGCCGCAGCAACTACAATCAACCGCTGCTCTACGCTGCCCGCATTGGGCTGGCGGAAGAATCTGCGTAGACGACTGAATTATGCTGGAAATTGACGGTGAAAGCAGTGTAGAGGCGCTTGTACAGAAATAAAAGCCGAAGTCAAAAGACGAGCATTTCGGCGCATCTTTTGACTTCCAACGTAGGTTTTCTCGACCTATTTCGCCAAATCCCAAGAAAGCGTCAAACAACGATTAGCCACCACGGCAAGGGGCGCAATCGGCGTCATCTGGGTTAGTGCAGTCAGCGAAACTCGGTTCGTTTGGGTTCCGGCATAACCCGCCGCCACCACCGCCACCATTGCCGCCGGAACCACCGCCACCGCCAGCGCCGCCGCCGCCGCCGCCGCCGCCAGTGCTGCACTTCGGTCCCACGTCGATCGGCGCGCTTGCCCCAGAGACCCACCCAATGAACTGACCATTGGCGCGCACGGCGATGCGGGCAACCGCTTCGGTGTTGCATTGCACGTTGAACGGTTCACCCCACGTCAGGAAGGGGCCATCCTGCACCACCTGTCCCGGCTCGGCGACAAAAGTTCGATAGGGCGTGCTATCTCCCTTGTAGAAGAGCAAAATGTCGGTGTACCAATCCACACCGTTGAGTTGCCCCTGATCGCCGTACCACTGCCAGCGAAACCGGCCATTATTGAAGTCCACCAGCGACGGCGCCTCGACCTGGATGTCGGGCAGCGACGGCGCGGCAGGTTGGGGCGCCTGCTGTGGACGCGGCGCTGGTTGCGCCGCTGGCTGGCGCACGGGCGTGGGCTGCGCCGCCACAGGCGGCTTTTGGCCATCGAGCTGTACATAGTTGGCGCTGATCCAGGCAAGGCCCACCGGCGCCGCCGGGTAGCGAATCAGGTACCAGCTACCACTACGCCCGACGACGGCCACGCGCTCTCCGTTGGATATTTTGCCCAGGATACGCCCATTGACGCCCGGAGCATCGCGCACGTTAACGCGTGGGGCGCCCACCACCGTGCCGCCAAAGACAAGAAAGCCACCTGTGCTTGCATTCTGCGCGGGGGGGGAAGCCGTCACCGGCGCCGCCGGCATGATCGCCAGCAACATCAACAACAGCAAAGTTAGCGCGGTGAAACGCGCATGGCGATGTGCAAAGATACTGGACATACGCTTTTCCTTCCCAGGCATGAAAACTGAACCGGCGCAATGCTCCATCATGAGCCTTACAGCGTCCACCGCGTGCAGGCCACAAGGAAGAGACTACTATTGTGAAAGGCCAATATGTTGCGAGGTCGACTGCGCATTGTGCCCCATACGATACCACCGATCGCGATGCGCGGCAAAGCTAAACCGCTCACACTGCGCGCTTTGCGATCACACATAGCCAGTCGTTCCGGCGTTCTTCCGCCACCTGTGTCAGTCCATGCCAGCCAAGCCGCGCCCGAATCTCCGGTCCCTGCATGTGCAGAATGCCGGAGAGGATGAGCAGGCCGCCGGGCGTCACCACATCCGCCAACCCTTGCGCAAAGAAATCAACCAGCACGTGCGCCAGAATATTGGCGACCACCAGCGGCGCCTGCGTGATGCCGAAACGCCCTGCTATGACCTCGGCCAGCGATCCCTGCTCCACTTGCACGCTGGCAGCTACACCATTGCGCGCCACATTGGCGCGGGCAATCTGTACTGCGGCGGCATCGATCTCCACGGCCAGGACTGGCGCTGCACCCAACTTTGCCGCTGCGATTGCCAGAATCCCCGTGCCCGAGCCCAGGTCGATCAGCGCGCCGGGGCGGGTGTGTCGCGCCAACGCCGCCAGGCAAAGTTGGGTTGTCGGATGCGCGCCGTCGCCGAAGGCGCCGCCAGCCTCGATCGTCATCACGATCTGACCGGCTTCCGGCGTCACAGTTAGCTCAGGCGGCGCCACCAACACGCGCGCGCCGATGCGGTGCAGCGTAGCTGCAGTCGCGTGGTGCATGGAATTCATGTTCAGAACACCCAGGCATTGCTTGACATTAGAACATTTGTTCTATACAATCGAGTTTACGGAGGTAATGGGACACATGAAACCGGATCGCGCCTGGTTGGAGCAGAGCGCCGACCAGATCGAAGCAATTCTAGCACAACACAAGGCAAGCGGACAGGTATTGGGGGGCGTGGTGACGCCGCGCTTTATTCAGTTCTGCGTACAACCAGGGCCAGCAGTACGCGTCAAGCGTATCGTGGCGCTGGCCGAGGAGATCGCGCTGGGGCTGGGCTGCCCAACAGTGCGCATTGCGCGCAGCGGTGCGTACGTGCACGTGGAGTTGCCCCGTAACCTGGAGGAGCCGGTGCGACTGTTGCAGCTCAACGCCTCACTGGGGACGGCGCCGCCGCATACAGCCATCCTGGGGCTGGAAGAAGCAGGGCAGCCGCTATTGTTGCGTCTGCCTGCGCCAGATGTCGTGCACATCCTGATCGCCGGGACGACCGGCAGCGGCAAGAGCGCGCTGGCGCGGACGATCCTGGCGTCGCTTGCCCTCAACAACGATGCCAAGTTGCTGCGGCTGGTGCTCATTGACCCAAAAGGGCGCGGCTTTGCGCCGCTCAGCCGCCTGCCGCACGTCGAGGGTGGGATGATTGCCGACACAGAAGCGGCGGTGCGACAACTACGGTTGCTGGTGCGCGAGATGGAGCGCCGCGACAGCGAACACGTCAGCACGCCGCTGATCGTCGTCGCGATCGACGAGCTGGCCGATTTGTTGCAGACTGGCGGCAAGCCCGTCGAGACCGCCATTGCGCGGCTGGCGCAGCGCGGGCGCGAAGCGGGTGTGCATCTCCTGGCGTGTACACAAAAGCCGACGGCCAGCCTCATTGGCAGCGCGATGAAGGCGAATTTCCCGGTGCGCTTGGTCGGCGCCGTTGCCAGCCGCGACGAAGCGCGCCACGCCACCGGCATTGCCGACAGCGGCGCTGAAAAGCTGGCCGGACGCGGCGACTTCTTGTTGGTGACAAAAGGCGAGGCGCTGCGCTTTCAAGCGGCATGGATCAGCGATGAGGAATGCCGTGCGCTGGGCGCCAGGAAGGCGGATCAGCCAACCGCTACACAGCTGGGCTGGCGTTCACACAGAAAGGAGTCATCATGAAGCAAACCCTCTTGTTGGCGATGATCGTGGTCGGCAGCGTGGCCGTCTGGCGTTTGGGCAGCCGATTGAGCGCGGACGCCGTCGGTCTGGCGTTGGGGGTGTTGTTAGGCGTGCTGGCAAGCATTCCTGCGTCGCTGCTGATCCTGGTAAGTAGCCGGCGTCGGGAAGCGTCAGACGATGAGGCGCACTGGACGGAGCCGCCACAGGAGCACATGCCGCTCTACCAACCTCCCGTGATCGTTCTGGCAGGTCCGGGTGCGCCGCTGCCAGCGCAGCAGTTGCCCATGCCGACGCACCCCACTGCGCCCCCGATCCATGGCTGGTCAGGGACAACGGGCGCGCGTCAGTTCAAAATCGTGGGCGAGGAAGAGCACTGGTTAGGGTAGCTGTGATACACTACGCACGATGGTGATGCTCTTTGCGGCCTGCGTGCTTGTGCGCCGGCATCGATCTCAGTCGATAAGGTGACGGTTGATGCGCGTCCTCTACCTCTACAAAGACTACTTCCCCGTGCTTGGCGGCATTGAAAATCACATCAAGATGTTGGCGGAGGGGCTGCGCACCTGCGGCGTCGAGACACAGGTGCTGGTCACCAACACCATCAACCGCACGGTGGCGGCGCATATTGAGGGCGTGCCAGTGCTCAAGACGGCGCGGCAAATCAACGTGTCATCGGCGCCGGTCAGTCTGCCCTTCTTTCCGGCGGTGCGGCGGCTGGAGGAGGGCGTCGACATTGCGCATTTACACATGCCGTACCCGCCGGGTGAATTGGGGCAGCTATTGCTTGGGCGCAGCAGGCGTCTGGTGGCGACCTATCACAGCGACATCGTGCGGCAACGGGTGTTGGGCGCACTGTATCGCCCCTTTCTCTGGCAGGTGCTACGCCGCGCCAACCTGATCGCCGTCTCCAATCCGGTCTATATTCAGGATTCGCCCTTTTTGCGCCACTATACCGCTAAGTGCCGCGTCATCCACTTCGGCATCGATCTGGAACGCTTTGCCGCGACTACGGCAGTGCAAGAGCGGGCCGCCGCCTGGCGCGCGCGCTATGCTGGGAAGGCGCTGTTACTTTTTGTGGGGCGGCTGCGTCACTACAAAGGCATCAACGTATTGGTGGAAGCCATGCGCGATGTGACCAACGCCCACGCGCTGATTGTCGGCATCGGGCCGATGGAGGCGGCCTGGCGTGCACAGGCGCAGGCAATGGGCGTCACCGATCGCGTCACTTTTCTGGGCGAACTGAATGATGCCGACGTCGTGGCGCTCTATCATGCCGCTGATCTCTTCGTGCTGCCCTCCACCAATCGCGCCGAGACGTTAGGCATCGTGCAGCTCGAAGCAATGGCGTGTGGGCTACCCGTGATCTGTACAGAACTGGGCACGGGCACCTCCTATGTAAACCAGCACGGCGTCACCGGTCTGGTCGTCCCACCCCGTGACCCGGCAGCACTGGCGGCAGCGATTCGCCAGTTGGCAGCGCATCCTGACCAGCGGATGCACATGGGCGCCGCTGGGCGTCAGCGCGTCGAACAGGAGTTTGCGCGTGAGGTCATGCTTGCGCGTGTGTTGGACTTTTATCGTGAGGCGCTGGAACGTCCATGACTTTTACGCTTGACGTCCGCGCCGCCACGCCCCACTTCCCCGGCATTGGTCGTTACGTCGCCAACCTAGCGCAGGCGATGAGTGAACAGTTACAACCAGCTGAGCGCTTGCTCTTGATGGGAAATCCAGAGCAGGCTGAGCGCTTTGCGGCGCTGACCGGCTCTGCGGTGCAGTTCGTGGCGTGCCAGCCCACGCCCTTTGCATGGGCGCAACAGTGGCGCGTGCCGTCGCTGCTGCGCCGGGTGGCGCAACCCGATGCACAGGTCTACCATAGCCCCTACTATCTGATGCCCTATCGTCCGGGGGCGCCGACCGTCTTGACCCATTATGACCTGATTCCGTTGTATTTCCCGGCGTATGTCTCCGCGCGCGCCCGCCTGTTCTACCGCGTGGCGCTGCGCCTTGCGTTGCGCACCGCGCAGCACGTCGTTGCGATCTCGGAAGCGTCGCGGCGCGATCTGTTGGCGACCTTTGCGATTGCACCCGACCGCGTCACCACCACCCCACTGGCGCCAGAGCCGCGCTTCCGGCCGCAACCTGCAGCAGGAATCACGGACGTGCGCACTCGCTATGCCCTGCCCGAGCGCTTTATGCTCTATGTGGGCATCAACAAACCGCATAAGAACCTCGTCACGCTGCTTCATGCTTATGCGCAACTACCAGACCATGCGCCGCCGCTGGTAATTGCCGGCGCATGGGACGATCGCTATCCAGAAGCCCGACAGGCGGCAGCCGCCCTTGACCTGACGGCGCGCGCGCGCTTTCTTGGTCCGGTTGCCGAGGCAGACCTGCCAGCGCTGTATGCCGCCGCCGCCCTCTTTGTCTTTCCCAGCCGATATGAAGGTTTTGGCCTGCCCGTGCTTGAAGCGATGGCCTGTGGAACACCGGTGGCGTGTAGCAACGTCTCCAGTCTGCCGGAGGTGGCTGGCGACGCGGCATTGTTGTTCGACCCTTCCACGCCGGCGGCCATTGCGGAGGCGCTTGAACAGTTGCTCGATGCGCCCGCACTCTGCGCCGAATTAGGTGCGCGTGGTCTGGCGCAGGCGGCTCGCTTTACCTGGGCGCAAACTGCGGCCTTGACGCTCGACATCTATCGGCAGTTGCTGCATTCTTGACCCATCATCAGCCATACGTTACGATTTGGGATGGCGTCGCCGTTGCAGGGCGACAGGATACGGCGATCGAAGTGCGACTCTGGGCGCCGAGAATATCTGTGGCCTAATTACGCCGCTGGTGGATCAAAGCACTGTCAAGGTGGAGCGCGCGCCGTGCATTGAAATCTATAGCTACGCCGAGGATGTCAACCCTGATGTGGAATCGAACCAAACTCGATCAATGGTGTGACGGCGCCCTGGAAGCCGGCTGGTTGGCCGCGCTGGTTGTGGCGCCGTTGTTCTTCAACGTCTTCTCCAGTCGCGTCTTCGAGCCAGACAAAATCAGCCTGGTGCGCAGCATTGCCCTGGCGATGATCGCTGTGTGGCTGGTCAAGATCGCCAATGGCGGTTACGCCTGGCTGCCTGCCGCCGACGCATCGCCAGAGCAACAACCGCCCGGCGGCAACTGGCGCGGCTTTGTCAAGAACCCGTTCATCTGGGCTGTGGGACTGGTCATTCTGGCGTTTGTGCTTGCCACCGTGTTCAGCGTCGCTGTCTTCGTGAGTTGGTTTGGTTCTTACCAACGCCTGCAAGGCACCTACAGCTTTCTAGCCTATGTCACCATCGCCGGCTTGACGGCTGCCACGCTGCGACGCCCTGAACAGGTGCGGCGTTTTCAGCATACGGTCATCGTCACCAGCCTGGCAGTCTCGATCTACGGTGTGATCCAGCATTACAATCTTGACCCGCTGCCCTGGGGCGGCGACGTCACCACGCGCGTCGCGGCCAACGCTGGCAACGCCATTTTTCTCGCCGCCTACCTGATTATGGCGTTCTTCTTGACGCTGGAACGCGTCTTCACCAGCTTTGTGCGCCTGATGGGCATCGGTCAGGCAGCGAACGCGGAGACGCAGGACTGGCAATCCTCCCTGGCGGGCGGCGCCTATCTGTTTGTGCTGTTGGTGCAAGCAATCGCCATCTTCTGGACACAGAGTCGAGGCCCATGGTTGGGATGGGTGCCGGGCATTTTTCTCTTTGTGCTGCTCACCGTGAGCGCAGTGCGCCCGCGTTATTTTCGGGCGCTGCTCGGCGCCGCCATTGGCGGTGTGCTGGCGATCGTTGTCTTGATTTTCGCCGCCAACTATGTGCCTGGACTGAGCTTCCTGCAACAGATGCCTTTTGTTGGGCGCCTGGCCACCGTCCTACAAACCGAAGGCGGTACAGCCGAGGTGCGCACGCTCATTTGGGGCGGCGCCGCTGAGATGTTGAAACCCCACGCCCCGTTGCAGTTCCCCGACGGCAGCACGGATAGCGCCAATCTGCTGCGTCCCCTGGTAGGCTATGGCCCGGAGGCAATGTGGGTGGCCTTCAACCCTTTCTACCCGCCCGCATTGGCGCAGATCGAAGCGCGCAACGCCAGCCCGGATCGTTCCCACAATGAGGCGTGGGACAGCATCGTCATCACCGGGTTGCTCGGTTTTATTGGCTACATCGCACTCTTTGTGACGATCTTTTACTGGGCGTTGCGCTGGTTGGGCTTGATCCGAGGGCATCGCGACTCTTGGCTTTTTGGCGCGCTGGTGACTGCAGGCGGCGTCATTGGTTCGTTGGCTCTGGTCGCCACCGACGGCTGGCAATTGCGTATGGCGGGCGTCGGCCTGCCTTTTGGCATCGTAACCGGTTTTGGTGCATATACGGCGCTGGCTGCGTTTCTGCATGCAGGCGACAAACCGGACCGCGCCGATCTGCCGCGCCTGATGATGGTGATTGCGCTGCTCACCGCCATCGTCGCCCACTACCTGGAAATCCACTTTGGGATCGCCATCGCCGCCACGCGCACCCATTTCTGGGTGTTCACCGCCGTGCTCATGTTGGTTGGCATGCGCCTCGTCTCTGTCGTCCCATCTGAGCTGGTGATGGCGGCGCCCGCTTCTCTCCCGGAGGCGCCCCCTGCCGGCAAGCGCAGCAAGAGTGGCAAGGGGGCGCCTGCCGCACCGATCCGCCGCCCACGTGTGCCGAACGGCGCGGCGCGCCTGCCGCGCACCGTGTTGACCGACGTACTGGTCTTCTTGACGTTTGTCTACATCTATTCGACCAATGCCGGCGGGCTGGCGGATCCGCTGCGGATTCTTGGTGAAAGCATCTTCTTCAATCCCAAGACCGGCGCCAACAGCCCGGCGATCTTCTTCTTGATGGTCTTCACCTGGCTGGTGGCCGCCACGATCGGGCTGGCTGAGGAGTCGCTCGCACAGCGACGCGCACCCGGCGTCGGCTGGTGGCTGACCGGGCTGGGGCTACATGCCGCCGTCGTGTGGGGCGCCTGGCTGATTTACGGCCTGATCCAGGCGGCGCGACTGGCGCCAATTCCGCCGCCAGCGGGCATCGACAACCAGGCATTCCTCAACATGCAACTGGAACGCGTGGGCGGGCACTTTGGCTTCTTCACCTTCATTGTCATCGCCTGGATCGTCGCAGCAGGCACGATCTATGTCTGGCCGGCGCTGCGTGAACGCACCTTGCCTGCGGTCGGGCGCGTCTGGGCAGCCGCCGGAGTGGGCGTCGCAGCCATGGTGTTAGCCACCTTCCTGGTCTACACCATCAACGTCAACCTGGTCAAAGCTGACATTGTCTATAAACAGGGACAGCAATTCGACAGCCAGGGCAACTGGCTCAGCAGCATCGAGTTGTACAAACGGGCGCTGGCAACGCGTAAAACAGAAGATCACTACATGCTTTTCCTGGGGCGCGCGTTGTTGGAACAGGCCAAGCAGGCGCCACCCGCCGGCGCAGTGACGTTGCCCGCAACGCTGACGCTCGACGATGTGCTGGCGCTGACGCCGGATACGGTCGCGCAGTTGGGTCGCACCGACCTCTTATGCGCCGCCGAAACCGTGCTGCTCGAAGCGCAACGCGTCAATCCGCTCAACACAGACCACACCGCCAACCTGGCGCGCCTCTACCGCACCTGGGCCGATTTGGTGGCTGATGACGCCGCCATGCGCGAGAAGATGCTGGCCGCCAGCATCGCCATGTATAACACCGCCGTGACGCTCAGCCCGAACGCGGCGCACCTCTGGAATGAACGCGGCAACGCTTTCCTGGCTGCTGGCCAAAATGATGAGGCGTTGGCATCGTTCGAACACAGCCTCAGTCTGGACAAACTGTTCGATCAGACTTATCTGCTGCTGGCAGACTTCTTCGAGCGCACCGGACAGACCGACCGTCTGCTTGATATCCTCAACCAGGGCATCGAGTTATTCGGTGCCCGCGGCAACGCGGCTGTGACCGGGCAGTTGCTTAGCTATCTGGGTGTGATCGAGGCGCGCCGGGGTAACCTGGACGCCGCCGCCGCCGCCAATCAACGGTTGTTGGAACTGCTGCCCGGCAACCTGCAGGCGCTACGCAACCTTGCCATCATTGCACGTGATCAGGGCAATGTTGAACAAGCAATTGCCTACGCGCACGAAGCCATTGCGGCAGGGCGTGACGTCAGCCCCGAAGAGCTGGCCGGTCTGCATCAACTCGCCGCCGAGCTTTACCAGCAGCAAGGAAACACCGAGGCGCTCCTGCGTGAGTTGGAGGAAGTGCGCCGGCTCTTGCCCAATGATGTGAATACGTTGCGTTCCCTCAGCTCGATTTATGCCACCCAGGGCAATCAAACAAAGGCGTTGGAGATGGCGCAAACGTTGATGGCGCTTGACCCGACGAATTATCAATATATGTTGGACGCCGGCATGGCGCTGCTGAAACTGGCGCGCGGCCCCGAAGCCTTGACTTTGTTCCAACAAGCCAAAGCGTTGGCGCCTGCCGAGCAGCAAGCGGCCATCGACGCTTTGATCGCCCAGGCGGGCGGCTGAGAAGCTTGTCATGCCCGACACCTTACCCTTGACCGCATTTCTGTTGATCGGCGCCAGCGCATTGCTGTTGGCAGTTGGCGTTGTGCCTGTGATGCGTCGTGTGGCGCTGCAAACCGGCACGGTCGATAAGCCCTCGGCGCGCAAGATTCACAGTTCGCCGGTGCCGCTCCTGGGTGGCGCCGCGATCTACCTGGCGTTCATTCTGGTGCTGATCTTCTTCGGCGATCGTGACTATGTCAACCAGACGGTGGGCATCTTCACCGGCGCCACCT
>DMDA01000130.1:76154-89277 GCA_003451595.1 Chloroflexota bacterium
CTGATTACCGTCGTGTGGGTGGTTGGGATTACGAACGCCCTCAATCTGCTCGACAACATGGATGGGCTGAGCGGCGGCGTAGCCATGATCGCAGCTGTCTTCTTCACCCTGTTGGCGGCGCTGAGTGATCAATACCTGGTCGGTGCGTTGGCAGCGGCGCTCGCCGGAGCGTGTGCTGGCTTCCTCATCTACAACTGGAACCCGGCGCATATCTTCATGGGTGACGCTGGCAGCCTCTTTCTGGGTTTTATGCTGGCGGCGGTGGCGATCAAGCTGCGCTTTCCCACCAACAGCGTCGTCGTCACCTGGATGATCCCGCTGCTGGTGTTGGGGTTGCCGATCTTTGACACCAGCCTGGTTTTTATCAGCCGGCTGCGACGGGGCAAGAATCCGTTGACCACGCCTGGCAAGGATCACATCAGCCACCGGCTGGCATTTCTGCTGGGCAGCCGCCGCGAGGCGGTGCTTGTTTGTTACCTGATCTGCTGTGCGTTTGGGTTGGCGGCGATCTTTGTTTCGCAGGCGACCTTTGGCGAGGCGTTTGTCGTGGCCATTGGCATCTTTGGGCTGTGCGTCTACAGCTTGTGGCGCTTCGAGTTTCGACGGGGCGGCATCCGCCCACAATAGCAAGGAGAGCACCTGAATGGCAACCGATCCCTATCTCGACCTGATCAAACAGCAGTGGCCGGCGATTGCCGAGACTTACAATCGTTTTGCCGAACAGCAGCCGGTGATGCTGCTTGATGTTCAGAGCGCCGAAATCCGCGCGTACCCGTTCGAGGAATTCGTGATGGTGTTGGAGCCAGCCTCGCGCCGCCAGGTGGAGGCGCAGTATCGCCGCGCTCTCGCCAATCGGCAAATGGTGCTCTTTGTGCGCGACCCAGACAACAAGGTCTTTCAGTCGTACACGTTGGCGCTGGAAGATTGAGACAACGCCAGGCCGTCACCCCCGCACAGCGCTATTGCTGCTCACTCTGCTCACTCTTCCAACCGCCAGCGTTCCCCACATGCATCTCGATAGCCACAATGCAGGCAACGCACCTGGACATGATGGCTACGCGGCATATCGGCGGCTGTGTGGCTAGCGCGTATATGAGCGGACGCTTCGATCACAGCACGCTTCAGTTCCGGCGTGTAGGGCACCGTGAAGGCGCCGTCAGCATAACGCAACACGCCATACGGCGGTGCGCCGTGCAGGTCTTCCAAAATCAGGCAGTAGGTCGCAAGTTGAAGCACATGGTGCTCAAGTGGCAGGGACGGCGCACGGCGGCTTTTCACCTCGACCGGGATCAAGATGCGCCGGCCAGCATGCGTCGTCTCCACCAGGTAATCCGGCTTGCCGATTAGACCGTAGCGCTGACTGATCAGCGGCTGCGACACTACCTGGTCGGCGCCGGTGTCGTGGTAGGCAACCCGCCCCAAGGGGACGCCGATTGTCCGCTGCTGGTGGCGTCCCCAGAGAAAGAGGGCGCCCCCCAGCAGGAGAAGCAGAAGAGCCAGGAAGAGATAGAGATAAGGCATTGCACTGTGCAGATGTGAAGTGCGCCCGCCATGTTGCCTACTGCGCCGCCAGCGCTACGCCTCTTCAGTCGCTTCTTGATAGGTCGCCTTTTCCACCAACCGCTCATTCAGAAGGCGCACGGCAGCGTTGGAGAGCCTGACCTGTTTGGCACGCGCACGCACATAATCTTTGATCTGGTCGGCGCGCAGAACAGGCACGGTGGGGTTGGTCAGCTCGAGTTGAATTTCCTGATTCAGAAAGATGGCGACGCCCTCGATCGGCGCCTGCGGGTCGTCGCTGCCCGACGTCTGTCCAAGCAACTCGCGAATCTTCTGCTTCTGATCCTCCAGGTCGGCGGCAGGATTGCCAACGCCTTCACGCGCAAAGATCGTGAAGATGCGGCCAAAACTGAAGGGTTCGCGCCACTTGTCGCCGTTGACGACGACGCGCCCCTTGTCGGAGCGCACGGCAAAGACGGTGACGCCATTGGGGCCAGCCAACGCGTAGCCAACAGGCAGACTCATGGCGAAATAGCTGTATTTATCATCAAAGCCTTTCATGGCGCGTTCGAGCACCTCATCTGGGCGCTCGAAGAAGCGACTGCCGGGCCAACGTCGGCGTGCAAAGCGATTGATGTAGTAGCTGCCAATGCTGGCCAACATGAAGCCAATCGCCAGCGCTGCAAAGCTGATCCATGACCAGTACTGCTGGAGGAAGCCGTTGAAACCCGTCTGAATCGGTTCAGGCGGAATCCAGCTCGGCACAAAACTCGCCAGCAGGCCAACAAAGAGGATCGCCAGGCCGGCTAGGCTGAAGCGACGCCCCATACTCTCTTTTTTCTTAATTTGCGTCAGGTTTCGGTAAATTTTCATCGATCGGCCATTTCATAAATGATGGAAAGGTTAATGCGCTGATGCGGATTCGTGCACAGGGTGGTCATGTTCGATGGCGGCAATACCGCGCTGAATTTTGGTCAACAAATCCTGGTCGACCGCCTGTTTGGCCACGCGAATGGCATGGCGGATAGCGAAGGCGTTGCTGCGTCCGTGCGCCACGATGACCACGCTCGACAGTCCCAGCAATACGGCGCCGCCATAGTGACTATCGTCCATGCGTTCGCGCACACGACGCAACGACTTGCGCGCGAGCAAGGCTCCAACAACGGCTAATGGGCTTTTCTTGACTTCTTCTGTGATGACCTGATTCATCAGACGCGCCGTCGTCTCAGCGGTCTTGACAAAGATGTTGCCTGTGAAACCATCAGTCACGACGACATCCGCTAGCCCGGTCGGGATCTCTTTGCTCTCGATGTTGCCCTCGAAATTGATGCTGGGCGTCTGTTCCAGCAACTTGAAACTGTCAATCACAAGCTGGTTGCCCTTGCCAGCCTCCTCGCCATTGCTAAGGATGCGCACGGTTGGGCGTGCAATACCGATGACATCGCGGGCGTAGATGGTGCCCATGATGGCAAATTGTTGGATATGTTCCGGGCGCACATCGGCATTGGCGCCGATGTCCAGAATCATGCACGCACCCTTGAGCGTAGGGAACGGGCCGATCAGCGCCGGGCGCAAGATGCCCTTGATGCGCCCGATGTGGAGGATGCCCGCCGCCAGCGCACCGCCAGTGTTGCCCGCCGAGACAAACGCCTGCGCTTCGTTGCGTTTCACCAGCTTGCAGCCTACAACCATCGAGCTGTCGCTTTTGGCGCGCACTGCGGCTGCCGGCTTATCGTCCATCTCGATGACCTGCGAAGCCGGTACGATCGGCAGATCAAGCCCCTTTGTATCATACTTTTTCAATTCAGCTTCGATTACATCGGGTTTGCCCACCAATGATACGGTCACGCCGTAGATACGCGCTGCTTCGACGGCGCCTGCCACAATCGCCTCTGGGGCATGATCCCCACCCATTGCATCTAGTGCGATATTCATAACATGATTTACTCCAGGTGTTGGAGATGGAAGATAGAGCTTCGGCGTTTATTGATTTCTAGGTTGTAACGTCATATTGTTCACAATCTTCCTGGATGCTTTGGAGCTTCCAGAAGGATGAACAGCGAATCTAGCGGTCAGTAATAGATTGTGCGACGCGCAGGCAGCCGGTTCGGCGCCAACCATGATCTCTCAAGCGTTAAATCCTTTTTCCGCTAGATGCCCAGATCGTTTGGGCAGCCGGCCAACCCGACGACCCCTGGCCCGGCCAGCGCTGCAATCGCCGGGCCGATGTCGCTGAACTGCGCCTCGTCGATGCGCAACACTTCGCGCGCTTGCGCCAGCAAAGTTTCGGCGTCTGCCAGCGCGTTGGCGTGCAGGACGCCAACGTTGAGCGGACGGTCACCGTAGAAGTTGTGCAGGCGCTCAATCACCTCTTGCAGAGAACGCTTACGCCCGCGCACGCGCGCGATAACCGTTGCAGCGCCGTCCCATAGTTCCAGGATGGGCTTGACTTGTAGTAGTTCGCCAACGCCAGCCTGCAGATTGCTGACGCGCCCACTGCGCGCTACATATTTTAGCGTCTCCAGGGCGGCAAAGCCAATGATTTCGCCACGCAATCTGCCCATCTTGATCAGGAACTCCTCGCGAGAGACGCCACGCTCCAGCAGTCGCGCCGCCATGATGGCCTGCCAACCGCTGCCGATGCTGATGCTGTTCGAGTCCCACAAAGTGAAGCGCTCGGCGCCAAACTCCTGCGCCGCCATTTGCGCCGAGCGGTAGGTGCCCGATAGCTTACTCGTGACCGTGACGACCAGGATGTGGGCAGCGCCTTCGTCAAATGCCTGACGGTAGGCGTCAGCAAAGTAGGCAGGCGGCGGCTGACTTGTCGTTGGCGAGACTTTGCTGGTTGCCAGCCTGGCGTAGAATTCCTGTTCGCTCAGCTCGTACTTGTTGCGATAGGACTCTTCGCCAAAGATGACCAGCGCGGGCGTCTCGATCATGCGGTAGCGCATCAGCAGCGCGTCGGGCACATTGCTGCTGGTGTCGACAACGATGCGCGTGTTCTCGGCAGTCATGAAGTCTGGCGTCATTCTGCTCCTCCTGTGACAGACGTTGAAGAGCGGCGCAGACGCTGCTGGAGACGCGGCAACACCGCCAACAGATCGGAGGCAGTCACGCCAGCGACGCCGATCTCCTCTGCACAGGTCATGCCCGCCATGCCGTGCAGCCATGCCCCCGTGCAGGCGGCGGCGAACGGCGCCATCCCCTGCGCCAGCAAGCCGCCAATGACGCCAGCCAGCACATCACCCGCGCCGGCGCTTGCCAGCGCCGCCGTCGCCACCGGCAGCACCGCCAGTTCGCCGCTGGGCGCAGCGATCACGGTGTACGGCCCTTTCAGCAAGACGGTGCACTGCCAGCTTGCCGCCATGCGCCGCGCCAGTTCCCAGCGATCGGACAGCACTGTCGCAACCGACATCCCGCACAGACGGGCCATCTCGGCGGGATGAGGCGTCAAGACGCACTGCGACGGCAGGCGTTGCGACCAATCAGGTTGGGCGGTGAGCGCATTCAAACCGTCGGCGTCGATTACGGTGGCGGGCAGGGGCTGCGCCAGCAAGTCGGCAACGAAGCGTTGCGTCGCCGGCGTGTTGCCCAGACCACAACCCAGCACCAACGCCTGATAGCCCGCCAGCGCATCCGCCACCTGCCCCGCCGCCTCCGCTGCGATCACGGCGCCATTAGGCCCCGGCGCATCGGGCAGTAGTAGATAGGTAGGCTCTGGCAACTTTGCCGCCACCAACGCCCACACACTACGAATAGCCGCCACCGTCACCAGTCCCGCGCCGGCGCGTCCGGCGGCGGCGCTGGCCAGATACGGCGCGCCCGGATAAGCCTCACTGCCCACCGCCAGCATAACCTTGCCGAAGGCGCCCTTGTGGCTATACGCCGGTCGTGGCGGCAACCACTGGCGGATCAGCGCAGCGTCGAGCACAAAGGTCTGCACTTCCTCCAACAGCGTTGCGTTCACTCCAATGTCGGCTACGACCAGTTCGCCTACTGCCTCTGCTGCCGGGAAGAGATAGTGGCCGCGCTTGGCGCATGCAAAGGTGACGGTCAATGTCGGCGACAGCGTGTGTGGATCGAGCGCGCCACTGTCACAATTCATACCACTGGCGCAATCGACGGCCACGACGACTGGCGCCGGCGCGCTTTGCAACCCCTGCCGCACAGTTGTCAGCAGGTCGGCAAGTTGCCCCGTTATTGGGCGATTGGCGCCAGTGCCCAGCAACGCATCCACGATGACGCCGGCCGCTTCCAGCCAGTCGCGCAACGTGAGAAAGTCGGGATCATCTTCGGCGCGTGCTGCAGGAACGCCGAGCATCGTCAATTTTGTGTAGTGCCCCTCATAGTCGTGGGTAGGGTCGGTTGGACGCTTCCACAAATAGACGCGCACCGCTGCGCCGGCTTCGTGCAGATAACGCGCACAGACCAGCCCATCGCCACCGTTGTTGCCCGGCCCGGCCAGCACCAGACAGGAGACTCGCCCGTAGCGCGCCAGGATCGCCTCCGCCACGCGACGCCCGGCCAGTTCCATCATGGCGGCAAATGAGTGACCGGTAGCATCGGCGCGACGCTCAAGCGCCTGCATTTCAGCAACGGTTACAATTCGACGAGCGGCAACCCTATTCACAAGCAAGTGTACTTTCTGGATGAATCGTCGCGGGTCACGGGTCACGTTCCCGACATTTCTGGCGGCGGCGGCGCAAGGTTCATTTCCTGCAATAATCCGATCAGCGCGTAATTGTGACTCAGGATGAGCAAGCCGGGCAGCAACAGTAAGATCGGCGCCACCAGCACAATGCACAACACAATCAACAACATCTGGAATAGCAACATCAGCAGCGAATAGAGTGGATGGCGCACGACCAGCAAGAAGCCATTGCGCACAATCAACCCCAGTGATGGCTCCGTCTGCTGCCAAAACAGCGGATAGAAGTATTGCACCGCCAGCACCGCCAACACCAGCAACCACAAGGTGATGAATCCCGGCACGATCAACCACCCGCCGCCGCTGAAGTAGAAATTCAGGCTGATCCCCATCACGGGCGGCGCCAGCACGATCAGCAGCCACAGCCACACGCCGCGCATGACATGCTGGCGCGCGCCTTCCCAGAAGAAGTCAAAGCCGGTGCGCCGATAGTTTGCCATGCGGTTGGCAACATAATTGACGCCCACCCAGGTCATCGGCGCCGTCACCACCAGCAGCGTGCCAACCCAAAAGATTAGGCTTAACGCCACCACCAGGAACAGTTCATCGTAGGCGCCCTTGATGATGCGCCACATCACGGTAAAGGCTTTCATGAGCGGCAATTATAACACAAGGTTTCCCCTGGTCGCGGTTGCGGAAGACTGGCGCCATGATGGAAATGAACAGAATCATCCTGACCATTGCCCTCCATTCATCAAGCGCCCATCAATTCATCAAGGTGTTGGCCCCGTGGCAATTGGACGCCCAGGATCAGCGATCCATTCACTCCAGGAGCCGGCGTATAGTCGTCCCATGCCCAGGCCAGCCACCTCCAACGCGAGCAGGTCGTGCACGGCGCTGACGCCGGAACCGCAATAAAAAATTGCTTCAGCCGGCGGTGCGTCACCTAGCAATGTCTCATAATGTTCGCGCAGCACGTGCGGGGCGAGGAAGCGCCCGTCGACGTCCAGGTTGGCGGTATACGGCGCACTGACCGCGCCGGGAATGTGGCCGGCCACCGGATCGAGGGTTTCATTTTCGCCCCGATACCGTTCGGCGGTGCGCACGTCGAACAGATGCAAGGTCGGGTCGGCGCGACGTTGGAGTAATTCATCAACCGTGGCAAGGAGATGTGGACGCGGGTGCGAGACAAAGCGACGCGGAGGGCGCGCCTCGACGCCAGCACGGATCGCGCGCTGCTCTGCCAGCCAGAGGCGCCAGTCGCCATCCAGCACGGCTACTGCATCATGCCCAAGCCAGCGCAGCATCCACCACAGACGCCCCGCAAACATGCCGCTCAAGTCGTCGTAGACTACCACCTGCGTTTGGGCATCGATGCCCCATGCGGAGAAGCGCGCCGCACATACTTCGGCGGGTGGGAGCGGATGACGCCCCGTCACGCCGGGAATCACTGGCCCGGAGAGGTCTTCATCCAGATGTGCGTAGACGGCGCCAGGGATATGACCAGCCAGATAATCGCGGCGCCCTTTGTCCGTATCGGTCAAGGCAAAACGACAATCGATGATCGCCCACGCCGGGTCATCGAGATGAGCGGCAACTTCTGCACTTGAGATCAATGTGGTAAAGGCCATGCTGTGAATCGCTCTCGTAGTTCAATAGGGTGGTCTAGCAGGGCCGTCGTATTTGCAGCGGCCAGTGCGTGGGGAGTTGAAGCGACGCTTTGGCCCACCGTACAGCGTGCAACCATGCTGCCTGGCATGATCGGCGCAGAGATAGCAGCCCGGCTCCCCGATCTCAAAATAACACTGCATACAGATATGGGTCGCGGGCGCGCCACATTCAGCGCAGAAATAGGCGGGCATGAGGTTACGCGCCAGCAAGACAACCGGCTTTGTCGTCAGGGGCTTACCCTCGCGCACCGCCACCACCTCGAGCTTGAGTTCAGTGGGCGCACCGAAGTCATATTCGTACTTACCTTTGAGACCGGGCCGGAAAACATCGCCGATCCTGGTGGTGATGTTCTTTTGGTCGCCGATTGCAAAGAAGCCGTCGATCAACTCCTGATAGCGTGTCGTGCCAAAGACGAAATGGCTCATATGGCCGCAACAGTCGACCCAGATTGCGCGCAGATAGGCGTCGATCTCTTGGAGCGTCGTAGCTGCGGGCGCCTCCAGGTGCAACCAGTATGTTCCATCGACGGCATCGCGCACGATCAGGTGGTAAAGGAGTTGCGGCTTGCGTTTGCTGGCCTCGGCTTTGTCGATGGCAGCCAAGCGCGCCGGACAGGCGGCCAGATGACGGACGACGCCGGCGGCGGCCACCTCGCCAGCACAAAAGGCGCAGGTTCCCGCCGGCGTTGCCTTGCGCGCCATCAGCCCACCTCCTGCATGGGAATGGGGCGGATGGAAAAGTGGTCGAAGAGCACGTCGAAGCCCTGGCCGTCAGGCGCTGCGCACATCACACCCACCATCGCCTCAGGGCTGGGGCGTAAATAGGCGATGCGCAGCAGTGTATAATCGACGCCATCTAGCGAATAGAAGATTTCGGCGGCCTCAGCCTTGCGCACCAAGCGCAGCCAGATTGCAGCCGGGTTAGCGAGCGGCGCCACCGACCAGTCGGAGAAGTCGTTGGTCACGACAGCGCTGACATACTGTACGTCGTGCACAAATTCGATGCCGGTCTTGATCCAGTGGGCGTCGTCGTTGCGCACCATCAAGCCAGCCTGATCATACAGTGCGTGATAGGCGCCTCGCACCATGACCTCAACCGCGAAGTCGCCGGTCACCGTGGTGTAGTAAAAGTGACCGTTGTCCCGAATAAAACCATAATGCGTCTTGCGCCAAAAATCAGTGCCGGCGCCGACGGTCACTTGCACTTCCTGGTCGCGATGACGCCAGCGTGGCGGTTCATTGAGCCATTGCATGAGCAGAGGTTCCTTTGTCCGTGAATCCGCAAAAGCGTGAAGAGATATGATTGACGCGTGCCTCAGCTCATTCTATCATCAAGCGCCAACGTTGGGGGTGCGACGATCCTGTCGATCGCACAACTACATTAGGGGCGTCCACGATCCGCCTGGCGCCGCCATAACCGCGCGCCCCGGCTAATCCCCCCCAAAGCAACAAACCGGGTTTCACGATGGAACCCGGTTTGTTGTCTGTTTGTCATCTGTACTGGTCAGCGCCCGCTCACAGACACTTTACTTGACCTGCACCTTAATCTGCTTGGGTTTGATCTCTTCAGCCTTGGGCACACGCAGCGTCAGCACGCCATTGCTGTAGGTCGCCTCGATGGCGTCGGCATTAACCGGCACATTAAAGGTGACCCGACGCTCGAAGGCGCCATGGAAAAGCTCGCGTTTGATGTAGTCAACGCCCTCTGTCTGCGGATCGAACTTGCCGCGGATCGTCAATTCCTCACCCTCAAAGACAATCTCAACATTCTCTGGGCTGACGCCGGGCACATAGGCGCTCAACACAAACGCATCATCGGTGGCGTAAGCATCGATGGGCAGGCGCATGGTGCGGGTGGCCTGCGCGCTTTCGCCATCATGGCCGCCATTGCGAGCATAGTCGTAGGGCGTGGCGCTCAAGCGGCGATTCATCGCATCGGTCATCTGCACAAAGTCACGAACCATCTGATTATAAACATCGGTGCGCATGGTAGCATCTCCTGTTTCAAATTCGGTCTTCCGACCGGTTTACTTGCTCTCGATGGTCTTTACTTTAGCGGCGTCGTGTTAGAAGGGCGCAAACAGTGCGTTATCGAAGAATAAGCACATTGTCAGCGAAGTATTTGCGCGCCACGCTTGGGCAGCCGTGCGCTTTCGTCTATACTGTCTCTGGAAAGACGGGACGGGCGGAGCGTGTAAAATGCTCCAGTCTGGTTACGAACAGTGCTGGTGCAGGTCAAGCCAATGCCGCCGTTTAATCAGGTGGGTCCTGTCGCCTGTATGCTTACCGGCATAAACAGATCAAGGGAATGGGTTGAGAGCGTGCGCGTTCTGTTGACGGGGATTGCTGGTTTCGCTGGCAGTTATTTGGCCGAACTGCTGGTGCGTGAAGCCGCAGTGGAGTTACATGGCATCGTGCATCGCCATGATCGGCGCATTGCGCACCTGGTCGGGCAGATCCACCTGCATCGCGGCGACCTGCGCAACGCCCTATGGGTGAGTGAAGTGGTTGAGGCAGTACGCCCCGACTACACGTTGCATCTGGCCGCCTGGAGTGACGTGGGCGGAAGCTGGCAGCAGCCCTGGACGACTTACGAGCTGAACATTCAATGCCAACTCAACTTGCTGGAGGCGTTGCGACGCTGGCAGCCGACCTGCCGCACACTGGTCGTTTCCTCCAACGAAATCTACGGACTGGTCACCCCGGATGATCTGCCCATCGACGAAGAAACGCCCTTTCGCCCCAACTCGCCGTATGGCGTGAGCAAGCTGACGCAAGACATGATGGCGCTGCAGTACTTCAACAGCCACCATTTACCGACGATTCGGGCGCGCAGCTTCAACCATCTCGGCCCTGGCCAGGCAGATGACTTTGCCGCCAGCGCTTTTGCCCGTCAGATCGCCGAGATCGAGCTGGGACTCCGCGAGCCGGTGGTGTATGTCGGCAACCTCAGCGCCGAACGTGACTTCACAGACGTGCGCGACGTAGTGCGCGCTTACTGGCTGTTGGCACAGCGCGGCGAGGCTGGTCTCTGCTACAATATCGGCTCTGGCAAGCCGCTTCCAATTCGCGTCGTGCTGGACACGCTGATCGAGCTTTCACCGGCGCAGATTCGTGTTGAGCTTGACCCGTCGCGGCTGCGTCCCAGCGACGTGCCGCGTTCTTATTGTGACAATCGGCGTCTGGTGCAGGCCACCGGCTGGCAACCGATGATTGACCTGCGCACGACACTGCAAGACTTGCTGGAGGACTGGCGCGCCCACCTGCGCTGAACAGGCGGGGCGGGCGGACATCGCGCCCCGCCCCTTGCGACGCGTCTCTGCCTCCCAATGTAACTCAGGAGAAGGATAGACTGTATGCCAACTGCATTGATTACCGGCGTCACCGGACAGGACGGCAGTTACCTGGCCGAACTACTGCTGGAAAAAGGCTACACCGTGATCGGCATGGTGCGTCGCACCAGCACGATCAATTTCGACCGCATCAACCATATTCAAGACAAGATCGAAGTGGTGCAGGGCGATCTGCTCGATCAGATGAGCCTGATTGGCATCCTACACGACTATCGCCCGGATGAAGTGTACAACCTGGCCGCGCAGAGCTTTGTGCCGACGAGCTTCACCCAACCGGTGCTGACCGGCGAGTTCACCGCCTTGGGCGTCACGCGCATGTTGGAAGCGATCCGCATTGTCGATCCTCAAATCCGCTTCTACCAGGCGTCCAGCAGCGAAATGTTTGGCAAGGTGGTCGAGGTGCCGCAGCGCGAGACGACGCCCTTCTACCCACGCAGCCCGTATGGGGTGGCAAAGGTCTATGGCCACTGGATCACCGTCAACTACCGCGAGAGCTACAATATCTTTGGCTGCTCCGGCATCCTCTTCAACCACGAAAGCCCACGCCGCGGCCTGGAATTTGTGACGCACAAGATCACGCACACCGCAGCGCGCATCAAGCTGGGCATGGCAAAGGAACTACGTCTTGGCAACCTGGAAGCGCGCCGCGACTGGGGCTACGCCGGCGACTACGTGCGCGCCATGTGGTTGATGCTGCAGCAGAATGAGCCTGATGACTACGTCGTCGCCACGGGCGAGACGCACAGTGTGCAGGAATTTGTCGAGGAAGCCTTTGGCTATCTTGATCTGGATTGGCGTCAGTACGTTGTGCAGGACTCGCGTTACTACCGCCCTGCAGAGGTCGATCTGCTAGTAGGCAACCCTGCCAAGGCAGGCGCCAAACTCGGCTGGGAGCCAGCAGTCGACTTCCGTCAACTCGTGCGTATCATGGTGGACGCCGACATGGAACAGTTGCAAAAAGGCCAGCACACGCCCAACAATCCGTTGATCTGATTCGGGTGAGCTGAGTCGGGCGGCATAGACAACCGCCTTCTTCCCGGAAGCGCAGCGCTTGCGGGAAGGAACACCCAAACGTGTTTGCGTGTTTCTGAGTGAGAGGCAAGATATGGCATCGCTCGACGCACAACCATCAAACGCAGGCGTCTATCAGGCTGACGCCGAGGCGCAGGCCAGCAAGCGCACCTCGATAGGTCTCTCTGCGCATCGACCTACTGCGCCCAGCACCGTACAACGCCCGCCCAACGCCGGGCTGGCGCTCTCGGCGTGGTGGTTGGTTTACCTGTTGATCATGTTGATGCTGGCGATTGGCATCCTCATCGTGGCGCGCGTGGTTGCGCCCGCGCGGACCCTGGACGATGCAGTCAACCTGCTGCTCAATCGTCCCGTTGCCTCGACGGACGTCATCTTTGCTACGGACTTCACAGACGATGATGGAATGTTGCGCGCCATCACCATTCCCGATCAGGCAGCAGTGGCGGTGCTGCCGGACACAGGCGTCTATCGGCTGGACGTATGGCCTGGCTACCTGGCATGGAGCCGCTTCACTGTGGCTGACGTCACATCGCTGCGCATTGACGCCACCGCCACGATTGACGCAACGACGCCGGACGCTGTCGTTGCCCTCATCGGGCGCTTTGTCGATGAAGCCAACTACTATCTCTTTGCCGTCGATGGCGCGGGCCGCTTTCGGGTAGTGCGCTATCAGGCGGGCGTAGCGCAAGAAGTTATCCAACCAACAGGTGCGTCGATGCTCAACCCGGCCGGCGTCGCCAATCGCCTGACGCTGCGCGACGATGGCCGAGTGCTGGATTTTCGCGCCAATGACGCGTCACTGGCGGTGCTTCCTGTTGAAGCGACGGCGGTGGCGCCGGTCGGCATCGGCGCCCAGGCCACCAATGCGCGCAGCGTCACTGTCACCTTCGACGAGATACGTGTGCAAATACCATGAACAC
>DMDA01000130.1:89533-95423 GCA_003451595.1 Chloroflexota bacterium
GCCGATCGCCGCTGGTGGGGCGTGCGCGCGCTGGCGGTGTGCGGTGGGGCAGCAGTTGTCCCTGACGTGACGGCGCGCCTGACCGACGCCGATCCTGCCGTCCGCGCAGCAGCATTGCTGACGCTGGCGCATCTCCATCAACGCTACCCGGAGGCCGTGACGCCCTCTCTCGACCGCGTGGCCGAATGCCTGCGCGATGACGATGGCATGGTGCGTCAGGTCGCCGCCGATGCCCTGGCCCAGTGTGGCGATGACGCAGTGCCCGCTCTGGCGCGCATTCTCTTTGAGCAGAACCATGAGGGCGCACGCACACGCGCCGCCAGCGCGTTGCGCAAAATCGCCACGATGAAAGCGGCGGGCGTGCTTTACGCATTGCTGAACGATCCGAATCATCTGGTGCGAGCCTATGCCTACGAGGGTCTGGATGACATGGGCTTACTCGAAACCGTGCTGGTCATGCCGCAATGATGACGCACTGCATCTATCATTGCCGCTATCGTTGCGTTTTGTTTCCCGTCTTATCGAGGCTGATGCTATAATGGCCGTTGTGCCTGCGTTCGTCAGTTAGCTAAGGTTCAAGAAATGGCTTATGAACGGTAAATTACTGAATAGTACGCACCGCTTCACAGCGGGACATTGGATGCGGAACAGACGAGCGGCGTTGTCGCTGCTACTACTCGTTACCGCTTTGATCGTGGGCGGCTGCACTGCATCGGCAGCCACTGTGCAGAATGCCGCCAGCATCGCTGACGCTGCGTTGCCGCCAGCGATCACGACAGTCATCGAGCCGCTGGACGCCTATCAGACGCCTGGCGACGACGCCAAATCCCCGCTGCCTACACCCACTGCCACACCAACATCAGATGCACCATTGCGCATCGTCATCGCCAGCCAGGTGCGCGCCAATCTGCGCAGCGGACCTGGCACGACGTTCGACATCGTGGCCAAGGCGAATCCCGGCTTGACCTTTGACGTAATCGGGCGCAGTGAGGATGGCGGCTGGTATCAGGTCGCCACCAATGTTGCGGGTATCACCCCTGTCGAAGGCCAGAGCGCCGACAAGGGGTGGGTGGCCGCCGAGCTGGTGCGCGTGGCCGGGGAGGGTGACGCCCCTGTCGTTGCGACCGGCGCCGATATTCTGCTGAAGCCTGACCTGTCGGCAGAGTGGGCAGTGAACTGGAAATGCGATTCTGAGCGTTGTCAGATCAAAGAGTGCGCGGCTGAAGTGAAGGCGGTGGTCAATCGCGCCCCTAGTGGCGGCTATCTGCCCGTCGAGCACACTGTCACCTGGGATGACGCCTGTTTCTCCACCGATGCCTGGACCTTCGATGTTAGCCAGAGCACCGGCGAGGAACGCACTGGCGAAGCGAAGCAGAACTTTCTGTACGGCTACTGGCTGGGCGCCAAACCCGGCGACCCGACGGGAGTGTTGCCCTTGGCCGATGGTAAGGGCGTCGAGGTCTACTGCACCGGGCCGCACACCGTCGAAATTGAAGAAGGCGGTGGCTGGACGACCGTCTATCAGGGCAACACCTGCCACGATGTCAACACTGGTATGCTGGCCTACATGAACTACACCAAGCGCTGGCTCTTCACCGGCGATTACGACGGCAAAACCTACGCACGTGCGTTCTTTGGCGATGTCGAGCAACTCGAGCAGCGCCTGGTTACGGCGAACACGTCACTGGCGTTGGTCGAAAAGAAGCAGTAGCGCCAACTTCTCGTTTAGACAACAGCCAACGTCCCCAGTTAGCCGCCACCTTTGTCGCTAACTGGGGACGTTTTGTTTTGCCTGCGCAACCGGGCGTTGATTGGCTTGGCCTCTACGCCAGCCCGTCGATGACGCTGCCCAGGATATCCACGATCTGATCCACTTCGTCGGCGTTGATCATCAGCGGCGGCGCAAACGCCATCGTTGCACCAACGTTGCGGCTTCGCAGCCCGCGCGCCAGACAGGCATTGTAGATTTCGAGCGCTTTAGCCGGATCGGGTTCACGCGTCTCCTTGTCCTTCACAATCTCAACGCCGCAGAGCAGCCCGCGCCCGCGCACTTCACCGACAATCGGGAAATCGAGCAACTTTTCGAGACCCGCCTTGAGCCGTTCGCCCATCACCCGGCTGTTTTCGAGCAGATGCTCACGCTCGATGATCTCCAGGTTCTTGAGACCGACCGCGCACGCCGCCGCATGACCAGAATAGGTGTAGCCGTGCATCCAGGTGTCTTCGGGCGGCGCGTTGTCGATCACCTCGCGGATCGCGTCGGAAATCTGGATGCCGCCGAGCTGTAAGTAGCCGCTGGTGATGCCCTTGGCAAAGGACATGATGTCGGGGCGCAGCTCCCAGTGATGCTGCCCAAACCACAGCCCCGTGCGGCCAAAGCTACAGATCACCTCGTCGGCGATCAGCAGCACGTCGTACTTGTCGCAGATCGCGCGCACCAGCGGAAAGTAGTCGTCTGGCGGCACAATCACCCCGCCCACGCCCTGGATCGGTTCGGCGATGAAGGCAGCGACCGTCTCCGGTCCCTGGCGCAGAATCTCTTCCTCCAGCGCCCGCGCCGCCGCCTGCCCGACCGTTTCGCCGGGACGGATGTCGCCGGTGTAGCGATAGGGATTCGGCGCCGGGATGTGCGAGAAACCAGGCGAGAGCGGCCCAAACATAGTGTGATAGCGCGGAATGCCGGTGGCGGCAGTGGCGGCGACGGTGATGCCGTGATAGGCGCCTTGCCGTGAGATGATCTTGAACTTGTCTTTCTTGCCGAGCCGATGCCAGTAGTAGCGCGCGGTCTTGAACGCCGAATCGTTGGACTCGGAGCCGCCCGACGTGAAGAAGGTTGTATTGAGCGTGGGGTGGGCCATGCCGGCCATGCGGTGCGCCAGCTCAGCCGCCGGCGGCGTCGTCATGCCCACGAAGTTGGAGGTGAAGGCGATCTTGCGCATCTGCGCCGCCGCGACTTCGGGCAGTTCCTGGTTGCCGTAGCCGATGTTGACATTCCACAAGCCAGCCATACCGTCGAGCACCGTGCGCCCGTCGGTGGTGTGCAGCCAGACGCCCTCGGCGCGGTCGACGACCAGTGGGTTGGCATGTTGCTTGGGATGATGCAGGGGATGCAGTTGTTGTTTGTCGTGTTCGACCACGGTGGCGTGGTCGAGAGCCATGTTTTGCATGATGACCTCAGTTTTTACATGATCTAATGAAAGAGAACTATCGAATGACGACATTAAAGTGATATGCGATAGAGAAACCGAGTTTCTTGGCCGTCGATTCGGTCAGGGCTGTGCTGACCAGAAACTCGGTTTCTCAAAGTAGCAATGCTTTAGCTGATCGGTGTTGATGCAGCGACACCCAGAATCAGAACTGGGATGTCAATATCAGCCACACCGCGCTGCTCCAAATCCCAGATGAACTGCTCGAAGTAGGAAACGCCGGTCGACATTTCTTCAGCAAACACCTTCACTGGCACGATTTCGACGCCGACGTCGATTACGCCGAGATTGTGGAAGATAGTCATCTTTGCACACACGTTGTAGAGAGTCCTGCCGGGCATTGTTTTTTCGAGGCTAGTTTTGGTCTTGCAGAGCGAACTGTCAACCGATGTGATCGCCTGCTCGATTTCTGCCAGTTCTGCCCCAAACCTTTCCTCAATTATCTCTCTACCGAGGTTGAAGGAATAGATGCCCGCAATGATCATTCGTACTCACCCTTGCTTTCTAGCAACCGGTCCTGGCGGGCGTCCTTCCATTCATCGGGAATCTGCGAAACTTTTTCCGTACCTGTCGGCTGATGCACCGGTCTTCCAAGCGGGCGACGGCGCAGTGTTCCGTTGAAATGCTCTGCTAGACGCTGCCGGGCAATCGCAGCATATTCTTCCTCCTTTTCGCAGCCAATGGCACGCCGGCTATGCATCACCGCTGCAATCAACGACGAGCCGACGCCCATGTAGGGATCGAAAACCCAATCGCCTTCATTGCTAAGCGCCAGAACACATCTTTCCACCAATTCGATTGGAAACTGGCAAGGATGAATTGTCTTCTCTGGGTGATTCGACTTGACATTCGGAATGTCCCAGACCAGGTCTTCCCAGTCCTGGACGACAACTTCCCAGAAATCGGATGGATTCTTGCCCAACGGGTTGCCTGACGGTTTTCCTTTGTTCGGTCCCTTGAAGTGACGTTTGCCAGGATACTTGGCAGGCACGCGCACATCATCAAGGTTAAAGACATACTTGTCCGTCTTCGAGAACCACAAGATCGTCTCGTAGCGCCCCGAAAAACGCTTGGAGGCGTGCAAACCATGCCCAAATTTCCAAATGATCCGGTTGCGCAGTTTCATGCCCAACGCTTTGAAGATCGGATAATAGAGCACATCCAGCGGATACACCTCGCCATTCTCGACAAAGTTGCCGACCTGCCAGCAAAGGTTGCCGTCGTCAGCCAACACGCGATGAAGTTGAGCGATCAGCTTGCTTTGCTCGTGCAGGTAATGCTCGATAGAGACGCGATCTTCGTACTGCTTGCCGAGATTGTACGGCGGTGATGTGATCACCAACGTAACCGATCGATCGGGAATCTGCTGGACAAAGCTGTTGACATCGCCTGTCCCCAACACAATCTCTGCATCCTGACTGTACTGAGTTGCAATCGATGCAGCGGATCGAAACAAAGGCATATCGCTCATGGTTCGTATTCTTTTCTGCCCGAACTCCTGTGTTTGCCAAATCCTGGCGGTGGGACGCGTCTCGGAAGCTTCCCGCCTTGACTGGATTATAACAGCATCAATCATCACAAGGTGATTTTCAGACACATCGTCGTCGTTCGCTACAATGCAGAAGTGTTGTGACCAAAGACGGTTGCACAGAAAGAGGAGCCATGCATTTCGAGGTTGCGATTGTCGGCGGCGGGATTGTCGGGCTGGCGACGGCGTTGGCGTTACAGGAACAAGGCGCGCGGTCGCTCGTTGTGCTCGAAGCGGAGACGCAAGTTGCTGCACACCAGACGGGCCATAATAGCGGCGTGATTCACGCTGGCGTCTACTATCGCCCCGGTTCGCTCAAGGCAAAGCTATGTGCGGAGGGGCGCCAGGCGCTCTATGCATTTTGCGAAGAAGAAGGGATCGCCCACGATCGCTGCGGCAAGTTGATCGTCGCATCCAGCGAAGCCGAACGCGCGCGCCTCGACGCGCTGGCGGAACGCGCGCAAGCCAATGGTCTCGCGCCCAGACGGCTGGCGGCGGGCGAATTGCACGAGTACGAACCGCACGTCGCCGGTGTGGCCGGGCTGTGGATCGCCGAGACTGGCATCGTCGATTACAAGGCGGTGGCGGCGGCTTATGCGCGGCGGGTGCGCGAGCACGGCGGCGAGATTCGCACTGGCTGGCGGCTGGCGAGCGTGCGCCGCCAACCTGAGCACCTGACGATCATCTCAACCCGCGAGGAGGCGATCACCTGCGCGCACTTGATCACCTGCGCGGGCTTGCAGGCGGATCGCGTGGCGCGGCTGTGCGGCGTCGAGCCGGGTGTGCGCATCACGCCCTTCCGCGGCGAATACTACGAACTGACGCCCGACGCCCGCCATCTCGTGCGCAACCTGATCTATCCGGTTCCCAACCCCAACTTCCCGTTTCTTGGCGTCCACTTCACGCGCAAGATCGATGGCAACATCGAGGCTGGCCCCAACGCAGTGCTGGCGTTCAAGCGCGAAGGCTATCGCAAAAGCAGTTTCTCCCTGCGCGACGCGCTTGACGTGGCTGGCTACCCCGGCTTCTGGCGACTGGCGACGCGCTACTGGCAGACCGGCATCGGCGAGTTCTATCGCTCATACAGCAAATATGCCTTCTGGCGGGCGCTGCGCGTGCTCGTTCCGGCGCTCGAGGCGCAGCATCTGCAGCCAGC
>DMDA01000130.1:95627-96058 GCA_003451595.1 Chloroflexota bacterium
CTATCTGCTGTTAGCGCCAGGGGCATTCAAATTTCACAATGGTCGCCCGGTTGCAAGATGCGCACCTCAACCTGGGGCGCCAACCGCAGCATGAACTCGCGGAAGAGGCGTGGGGGATCGATCAGAAACGCCTTGGTCAGGTAGTGTATTGCCAGCGGGTAGAGTGTGCCCCAGTGAATAGGGATGGCGACTTGCGGGGCAATGAGTTGGCTGGCTTGTGCAGCGCGGTAAGGATCCATGTGCCCGGCGCCCAAGGTCGGCCCCCAACCCCACACCGGCATTAAGGCCACATCGACGCTACCAGCCATCTGCACCATCTCCGGGTAGAGATCTGTGTCGCCGGCGAAGTAGGTGCGTTGCCCATCGTCGCCAACGATGTAGCCCAGGCACTCCGCGGTTGGCCCTAGTGGGCCACGCGCGCCGTTGTGCAC
>DMDA01000130.1:96284-96928 GCA_003451595.1 Chloroflexota bacterium
TTGCAAGTTTGCAGAAAACAGATTCAAGCGTCCATTATGCTTGTCGTCAAGCGTTGCGCAGCCGGAACGCCATAATAATGGAGAAGATGCCGCCCACGACAGCAAAGCTGCCGATCACCCATGGCAGCACCAATGCATAACCAAATGGGCTACCCAGCAACATCAGGCCGATGATGATCGAGATGGCGCCAAGCACCCCAGGCCCCCAACCAGCGCCCTGGAAGGACTCAATCAAGCCGAAGATGCCCATAATGACACCCTGAATACCCAGGATGATCACTGCCGCAATGCCAAAAACCAGTGTGGAGCCATCTGTAATGTTTGAGACCAGGAACCAACCGGCAAGAAGACCGATGATGCCGTTGATCAATTTCCAGATGGTATTGCCGCGATCGGTGAAGATGCGAATCAGCGACAGCACGCCCGTGACAATCCAGTAGAGACCAATATAGAAGACGATCAAACGTGCGGTGCCGACCGGGTCCATTAACAAAAAGATGCCGATAGCAAGTGTTGCAATGCCCTGAATCAATACTAACCACCATTGAATCGGTGGCTTTTCCTGTGTTGCGACTGCCATCTGTAAACTCCTTTGTCTTATGAATTTGGGAAAACTGGGAAACAGGGTTAGTGGACAAGCTTGC
>DMDA01000130.1:97122-98331 GCA_003451595.1 Chloroflexota bacterium
CATTCACTGCTGCGGAACCGCGATTAGCTTCAGTGCGTCAACGATGATAGCCGTACATGTCGGTGCACGTACATATCGGGTAGAGATGTGCTCAGCCTGGTGCGTTGAGCATACAGCATGGATGATCAGGGAGGCGAATATACTATGAGTCTTGGCAATGGCCGACCATCCAATCAGCGTTGGGCACGCGTGGCGGTCTTTGGCGGCGGGGCAGTGATCCTGCTGCTCATCGGCTACGTCATCGGCGCCACGCTGTTCCCGGTGAATGAACCACCGGCGTCAGTGGCGCAGGTCTCACCTGCCGCCGATCGCACGCTGATCGCCACTTTCACGCCATCACCGGTGGCGCCGACGGCGACCGCTACTGCACTGCCAACCCATACTCCGGCATCGCCACCAACCACCAATCCCGCCGCTTCATCACCGACGCCGATCCTCATCGTCGTCACAGCAGCGGCGACGCCTACACCGCTGCCGACCAACACCGCGCCGCCACCGACTGCGCCTGCCGCCACTAATGATAACGAGCGTACTGCCACGCCCACCTGGACGCCCACCCTGATCGCCACGCCCACTTGGACGCCGGTCTTCACGCCGACGTGGACACCCATTCCGTCCTCGACGTGGACCGCAACGCCCACCTGGACGCCGACCTTGATGCCAACGCCAACGAATACGGCAACGCTGGCGCCGACCGCCACCTCGACGCCGACGTTGATCCCGACGCCCACAGACACGGCAACCGCAACAGCGACTGCCACGCCGACTGCCACGTCCACCACACCGCCAACCACCACACCCACCACGCCACCGACTGTCACGGCAACGGAAAGCGCTACGCCAACGGCTACCTCGACGCCAACGGCGACTGCAACACTCGCTCAAACCTCGACGCCCACCGCTACAGCGACAACGATTGCAACAGCGACCGCCACTGCCACTGAACCGGCGACGACCACCCAAACCCCGACGCCGACCGCAACGGTCACGGTTACTTTCACGCCGACAGTGACGCCGACAGTGACGCCGACTGAGACTGCCACACCGACCAAAACAGCAACGCCAACCGCAACGGCGACGCCGACGGCCACTTCCTCGCCAACGGCAGCCTGGGAGTTTGCCAGCACGCCGCCTGCTGTCGCCTATCTCAATCAGAGCTACGTGTACACTGTGACTTTTGCGCCTATTGCGGAAGAGGATGTGACAGCC
>DMDA01000130.1:98588-128389 GCA_003451595.1 Chloroflexota bacterium
CCAGAGGAGGTCATCTCCTCGCAGCCGTTTGCCGTCACTGCAGATGGCGCGCTAACAGTGACAGTTCCCGTGCGCCCTGCCTGGCTGCTGTTGACCATGCTTGACGGCGGCGAGATTGCATTGACGGGGATGCCGTTGGATGGCGATGAGGGCGAGTACGCCGTAGAGGTGCTCGCCACCGATAGCGCCGGTATTGTGATCACCCAGAGTTTCACAATCACGGTGGAGATCGATCCCAACCCCTTCCGCCTGGGCGAACTGAGCTTTACGACGGAGGAGGATACACCTCTGGATGCGACGTTTACCGCTGAGCATGTCGAAGGATCAGCTCTCTTCTACGGCATCGACAGCGAACCACGCAATGGCGTCATCATTGCGATCGACGAAGCCAGCGGCGCATTCACATATGAACCGTTGGCCGACTTCGCTGGCGAAGACGCTTTCACGATCCACATCAGCGACGACCGCCAGCGCGAAATCACGGCGCCGGTGACGATCACGGTCAACGCCATCAACGACGCCCCGCGCATCGAGTTGGAGACGGTCTACACGGTGACCGTCGGCGAAGAAGTGGCGCTGCCCGTCGTCGTCACCGACATCGAAGGCGACCCCATCACTGTCACCGTAGAGGCGCTGCCGCCAGACCTGGAGTATCTTGACGGGATGATTTCCGGGATCATTGCTCCTGACGCAACAGCTGACAGCCCCTATCTGACTCGCATCGTCGCCAGAGATGCCGCCGATGCTGTCACTGAAACAGAGGTCACCTGGAACGTCGTTGCGGTGGATGTCGATGGGGGAGATAACGACGGGGGAGCGACCACGCCGACGCCCACTGACGAGGAGCCAGGCGCAACGCCAACGCCGACAGACTCCACAGCCGCGCCAATCACAATGACAGCTGGCAGTGCTGCACGCAGGATGCCTGGCAGCGATGCACTGGCAGGCTACGCCTGGCAGCCGCCAGTCGATTTTGGCGACTGCCCGGTGGTGGACGATGTCTTAACGCCTGCGCCAGGAGATGGCAGTGCCACCCTCCTGGATGACGCCGTAGCCGACAACCCGACGGGTGCGCCATCGCTTGGCTTCGAGGTCGAGCTGGCAGCGGGCGATTATGTCCTGCTGGTGTGTGGCTGCGCCCCCAACCTCACCGACGCCGACCGCACCAGCCCGTCCGATCGCAATCAAGCCCTGTTTGCCAGCCTCGATGGCGTGACGATCCTGGCGGACGATGGTGCACCGGTGGCGCTATCGGGTTTTGCAGGACAGCTAGGTTTCACCTGGCAGGCGCAGTTGAACGGCGTAGATGGTGCACCGGCGGTCTTCAGCATGAGCGAAGCCGGCGTGCGCGGCATCGATCTCTGGATGGCGGATGATGGCGTCCTGGTGCACGCTGTCAGCGTCGTTCCAGCCAGCCGCGCCGGGGAGATGATTGGGCAGGCGTGCGTCGGCGACGAATAACCAGGCGCACCTCGACCAGGACAGCAATGTCGCCGGTCATTGCACCTCAACTGTGCATGGATGTGGATAATGTGAGTAAAAATGTAAAAGGGGATGCTGGCTGGCATCCCCTTTGATGTTGATTGCCTTTTCTCAGCGCAGGCGGCGAAAGTTGCTGCGATCCAGCACGGCTGTCATCCCAATCAAGAAAGCCGAGAAGGCCGGCAGCAATGGGTCAGTATGAAACCCTGTTGCCTCCATGACCCCGAATGCCAACAGCATTGCGGCGCCAAGTATGAGCAATACGTTGCTGAATCGTTCTTTTGGCATGATTCCCCCATCGACACCTCACTGCACCTGTAAAGATTGTAGGATGCACGGCGCCAATCGCCAAATTGCCAGCCGTCTGACTGGACTGGATACAGACGAGGATAAGACCGTTGTGCGCTAACCGTTGGTAAATCGTGGCCTGATCGCCGAAAACTGATCACGCGTCCTGTTGCATCAGTCCCGCCACCTTGCGCCCCAGTTCCACCGCAAAATTCGTCCCGCGATCCCAGGGATAGACCTGACTCATCGATGCGAAATAGAGGCCGGTCAGCGGCGTGCGCAGGTCAGGGATCATCTCCAGGTAGCCAACCGGTGGGACAGGCTGTGCATACTTTGCCTTGTGCACCCATGCACCGGTGATCCACGTGCGGTCGAAGGCGGGGTTGAATTTGACCAGATGGGGCGCAAATTCGTCGAGCAATTCCTCTGCCGACAGCGCGAAGTAGCGATGCTCCGGCGGCAAGTAGTCGCCCAGATAGAGCAGATGGTCGCCGGCGTAGTAGCGAGGGTCGATCATGTTGGTGTGCTCCACCAGCGCCAGGAAGGGGATGCCCTCGCGTTTGGGCAGGCTGATCCAGTACATATCCTCGGTGAGCTGTCGATCGAGAGCCACAGTGAGCACGACTGCTCCCATGCTTTTGAGCCGACCTAATTGTCCCAGGTAGGCAGCGGGCAGATCGGGCGCCAGTCGCTGCATCGCACCCGGTCCTACGGTGCTGAGCACAAAGTCGAAGTGCTGCGTCTGCCCGTTTACCACGACCTCGAAGCCGCCGCCTGTTACGGGACGAATCGCCTGTACATTGGCGCCAGTCGCGGTCTCGGCCCCTTGCTGCCGGACGCGCTGCGCCAGATGGTCAACGAAAGCCTGAAAGCCGCCATCAAAGTAGGCCAGTCTGGGCGTGCGCGCAAAAATGCGCGCCCAGAACCATGCCAGATTAACCTCGCGGTAATAGTCGCCGAATTTGCCCTGCAGTTGGAACTCCCATGCTGCGGCATAGGCTTTGTCGCCCATCCACCGCCGCAGCCAGGCGTCAGCACCGATCTTATCGAACTTGCGCCAGGGCCTGGCCGGGTGATAGCGTAGATAGCCGATCACCATGCCCATCCGCAGACGATCTACGAATGGGATCAGAGGGAAGCTCAGCACGCGCGTGACGCTGTCGAGGGGGTAATTTTTACCCTGTGTGTGGATAGCCGTGTTGGGGCGATAGCTCTTAAGCGCATGACGAAAGCCGATCTCATCGAGCAGAGCGAGCATAGCGCGGTCAGAGAGAAAAAGGTGGTGATAGAAGTGTTCAAGCGGCCATTCCCAGGTTGGGCGCCCTTTGAAGCCCGCCGCCAATCCACCAAGATAGGGCGCGTGCTCGAAGATAGTGACAGCAAAACGCTTTTGCGCGGTGGGTTGCGTCAAGTCGTACGCGGCTGTCAGCCCGGTGACGCCACCGCCAATAATGGCGACGCGCCGCGCGCCGCTTCCTCGATCCTGGTTGTCAATCGTCATGATTTGTCAATTCTCAATTCATCATTGTGACCTGCATCGGGGCGTGCGCAACAAAAACCAGCGCCTGTCCAGCGCTGGTCTGGTCGTCGTCAATCTCCGCTGGGGTTACGCCGCCAGCGACAGCTCACCGGGACGGACGCCGTGCTGCAGGTGCGTGCTCAATTCCTGGCGCGCCTTTTCGTAGAGTGCCAGCAAATCCTGGTCGCTGCCTTTGAAGGATTGCACTGTCTGTGTCGCACACAGGTAGCAGCCGCGCAGGAACTTGTAGTTGTTGCTGTTGCACTTGAGACAGCCGTCAAGCTCAATCATCATCAGCACAAAGGCCAGGCTGTCGGGGTGCGTTTCAGGCAGCGCGGCTACGCGATCGACCAGCGCCTTCCATTCGTCGCCGCGCAGGTCGCGCAGGCTGGGGATCAAGTGTGCGGGGAAAAGCAGTTCAGCTTTGGTGTGTACGCCATATTCGCTAATATCTGACATAGAAGTAGTTTCCCTGATCGTCGTCTCAGAACGCTGCGGATTCACCCACCGCCAGGATGGTGCAGTCGATGCCCGCCTCACGCGCCAGCGCTTTGGCAAAAGCTGGGCCGTCAACGGCGATTGGCGGGAAGGTATTGTAGTGGCAGGGGATAACGTGCTTGGCCTTGACCCACTGCGCCGCAATCACGGCATCCTCTGGCCCCATCGTGAAGAAGTCGCCGATCGGCAGGATCGCCACATCAACGCCGCCCACGTCGCCGATCAGTTTCATATCGTAGGTCAGCGCCGTGTCGCCAGCAATGTAGAGATCGTGACCGTCATTGAAGTTGATCAAAAAGCCGTAGGGATTACCCGCATAGGTTCCGTCGGGCAGCGAGCTGCTGTGATGGGCGACGGTCAGCTTGACGCGACCAAAGGGGAACGTGCCCGCACCGCCGGTGTTCATGCCCGCCGTCTTCTCAACGCCGTGCGCAGCGAGCCAGTTGCCGATCTCGAAATTGCAAATTACGAGCGCACCGGTGCGTTTGGCAAGCGCCACTGCGTCGGCAACATGGTCGCCGTGTCCATGCGTCAGCAGGATGAAGTCGGCGGCCACCTCGTCGGCGCTGACTAACGCCACCGGATTGTTCGGCTTCAGAAAGGGGTCGACAACCAGTTTGACGCCATCTGCGTCAATGCCGAAGGATGAATGTCCGTACCAGGTAATGGTAAGCGCCATAAAGGTTACCTCCTTGCAAGGCCTGGAAGAATCGTCGCCAATAGAAACCAGACTTGCCATTACGACAAGTCTGGTGAAGTGTACCATAAATTGGCGCAGGAATGAACCCCGCTGTTTGCCAGATCGCGTCGCTTACTCGCCACTTTCTTTCTTGCGTTGTGCGGCTTTTTCGGCTGCTTTGCGCTTCATTTCTTCCAGACGCGCTTTCTTGGCGGCGGCTTCGGCGTCATCGGCGGCGGGTGTTGGCGCTTCGGCGTCGCCAGCTTTCTTGGCGCCGGCTTTGGCGGCGGCCTGCGCCTTCATAGCGTCGAGTTCTTCCTTCGTGCGCTTGGGTTTCGCCTCGCCAGCTTCGGCGCCAGCGGCCTTCGCTTTCGCCTTGGCCTCGGCGGCGGCCTTCTTTTCTTCTTCGCGGCGTCGCTCTTCTTCTTTCTCTTGAGCGCGTCGCTCCTGCTCTTCGGCGAACTGCGTGGGCCACAGCGCGGCGTAGTATTCGAGCGGTACTGTCAATTCTTCTTTGTCATACACAAGCTGCGGATAGCGATCGTAGACGGCGAGCTCGTAGTCGTGGTTCATCTTGATGGCGTCGAAGGGACAGAACTCGGTGCAGAAGCTGCAGCTCATGCACACCGCCACGTCGATGTAGAACTCGGCGGGGCGTGTGACCGGCTTGCCCTGGTCGTCCATGTCGCGCACGATCCAGATGCATTGCGGCGGGCAGACCTTGGCGCAGATGCCGCACGCAGTACAGCGATCTTCGCCAACTTCCGTATCCCAAATCAACATCGGGATGTAGCGGAAACGCTCCGGCAATAGGCGGCGTTCCTCCGGGTATTGGATCGTCAGCAGACCTTCCTGTGTGATCGGCTGGTCGATAATGCGCCGCTTGTCATCGAGCTTGATGCTGCCTTCATAGCGGCTCGGTTCCTTGCGACGGTCATCAGTGAACGTATCGGTGAAGTGCTTGAGCGTGATGCCAAGTCCTTTGAGCAGTCCGGTTCCAAACATGCAAGTTCCTCCAGAAGTTCCTTACCGATCCACTTCGCCAAGCACGATATCGATCGCACCCAGGATGACGACGGCGTCGGCGACTTTGTAGCCCACCGACATCGGCCCCAACGCATTCAAGTTGATGAAGCTGGGGCTGCGGACGTGGTAGCGATAGGGGTTGGCCTTATTGTCGCTGACGACGAAGTAACCTAGCTCGCCCTTGGGCGCTTCGACGCGGGCATATGCCTCGCCTTCGACCGGGCGGAAGGTGTAGCCGCCTTTGCCGCCCAAAACCTCCCCCTTCTTGGGGATGTCGCGCAGCGCCTGCTGCAAAATTTTGACGCTCTCGCGCGCTTCCAGTAGGCGGATGTAGTAGCGGGCGTAGATGTCGCTCTCCGGCAACGTCGGAATGTCGAAGTCGAAGCGGTCGTAGATACAGTACGGTTCAACCTTGCGAATGTCATAAGGGATGCCTGCCGCACGGATCATCGGCCCACTCACACTCAGGGCGATCAGGTCTTCCGCCGGCAGGTAACCAACGCCGCGCCCGCGCGCTTTGACGATCTCGTTGCCGCTCAGCAGCTCGTCAAGCTGGTCGAGCGCGCGCGGCAGGCGATCATGCACCAGATATTTGGCGCGTTCCTCCCAGCCGGGCGTCAGATCGCGCACGACGCCGCCAAAGCGCATGTAGTTGCACATCAGGCGGGCGCCGCTGACTTCCTCGAAGAGGTCGAGAATCATTTCGCGTTCTTCGATGGCGTAGAGCGCTGGCGTCTGCAGCGCGCCCAGGTCGTTGAGGATGAAGCCGATCGACCAGGTGTGGTTGATAATGCGCGTCAGTTCGGCCATGATGACGCGGATATATTGCGCTCGTTCCGGCACTTCGATGTTGAGCAGCTTTTCGACCGCCAACGCATAGCCCAGGTTGTTGCTCATCGAGTTGATGTAGTCGAGGCGATCGGTGAAGGGCATGTTCATCAGCCACGTGTTGCGCTCACCGATCTTCTCGTGGTTGCGGTGGAGGTAGCCCATCTCTGGCTCCAACGCCAGGATCGTCTCACCCTCCATGCGCGTCAACATGCGGAAGACGCCGTGTGTGCTGGGGTGGTGCGGCCCCAGGTTGATAACGATCGACTGTGTATCGAGTTCACCAAAGCCATGATGTGGCGCCTGGCTCACCGGCACGTAGGTGACAGGCTCTTGCCACGAATCGGGGTCCCAGCCGGCAGGATAGGTGTTGTTGTCGCCCCAGGGCAGTTTGTCTTCGTGCCAGTGGTAACCACCGGTAGGGTGGCGGCTCTTGAAGGGCTTGGCTTCTTCTTCGTAATAGGCTTCCTTCCAATCCTTGCGTAGCGGATGGCCGTGAAAGCCCTCCCACGTCAGCACGCGGCGCAGATTGGGGTGTCCCTCGAACTTGATCCCGAAGAGGTCGTAGACTTCGCGTTCCTGCAAGTTGGCGCCGGGATAGACGCTGGTTGCCGACGGGACAGTTTCATCATCAGGCACGCGCACATGCAACCGCACCGGGCCACCGCCCTTCTTGGTGCTGTAGAGGTGGTAGACCACGTCGAAGCGCTCAGGGATGCCAGCGCGCGCCTTCCCTTTGTACGCCGAGTAATCGACGCAGGTGACGCTGGAGAGCAAATCGTATTGTTCCTTGTCGCGCAGGTGTGTCAGCAACGCCAACAACTTGTCAGGCGCAACAAAGAGCGCCTTATCGGTGTCAGTAGCCCACTCGCCAACGACTGCGCCCGGCACGGCGTCGTTGTACGGCAGCGAAGAATCTACAGCCGGGGCTGTGGCGACCATTGTAGCTTCAGTCATGAAAGAACCCCCTGTCTATGCAGGCTGCTTTTGCGCCCGATATTTTGCCTGTGCCGCATGAATGCGCGCCTTGACATCTTCTGGGATAGGCTGCGGCTGCAACCGCGCTTTGCCAGCCGCGCCGCCCTTGGCCGCACCCGCCGATCCCAGTGTCTGCTCCTTGATGATTTGAACTTTGCGCGGGTCAAAGATATCTGGGCCAAGCACGGGCACGGGAATCGCCTCGCTAGCGCCCTTGCGATACCACGGCACCGTCGTGATACTCTGGCGCTCCACCTTCTCATGCAGCTTGAGCAAGCCATAGATCAACGCTTCGGGCGTGGGCGGGCAGCCGGGCACGTAAACATCGACCGGGATGTACTTGTCGATGCCGCTGACGACGGTGTAACCCTCCTTGAATGGCCCACCGCCGGTGGCGCAGGCGCCCATGCTCAACACGTAGCGTGGCTCGGCCATCTGGTTGTAGATGCGCACGATCGCTGGCACCATCTTTTTCGTGACCGTGCCGGAGACGATCATCAGATCGCTCTGGCGCGGGCTGGGACGCATGACCTCCATGCCAAAGCGCGCCAGATCGTAGCGGCTGGCAGCAGTGGCGATCATCTCGATCGCGCAGCATGCCAGGCCAAAGAGCAGTGGCCACATGCTGGACTTGCGGCTCCAATTGTAGACTTTGTCCAGTGTCGTGACCATCACATTGGCTTGCAGGTCTTCTGGCACCTGGATACGGTCATGCAGGAACTCGCTCAGCTGTTCTTGCTTCAACTCACTAAACTTCACTACCGGAGTCGTCGTCATAGAGCCATTCCCTTTTTCGCAGCTTGCAGCACACCCACGTGGCGGCTGCCCTGATTGGGAAAATGGGGGCGAGAGGCGAGTTGTAAAGGGTGTTTCGCCGCCATTTTCATTTCTTTCGCGTCAAGACTTCATTCGCATCAAGACGCTGTCAATGCACTCTGTCGCTAACGAAGAAGACTGCTGTTATGCAGGTCTGTTGCACAGGTCTGTCATGCAGGTCAGTTATCCCTGCAAAAACGTTGACTCGCCTGGATTGTGCAAAATTCTACATGATCGGAATGCTTCTGGCAACTTCCCGCGAATTTGGCAAATAAATTCGGCGTCTGATCGATGTCAATCATCTTGTGGACCGCTCACCGGCTGTTAGCTTGACGCCTGGCCCGCTTAGTTGTCACCAGAAGCTAAGCCAGGGCGAGTGTCAGAATTGCCCGGCGCATCACGCATGACGCGCCAGGCTCAATAATTCTCACGATTTTCATAATAATTGACATGCCTTGCTTCTGCGTGCTATACTCGCAACGATTTTCGACACGCAGGAGGATGCACGCCAACTGAATGCATGAGCACTCTCTCTTGCGGGCAACGATCGGAATGAAAACAGCGGCCGCTGGCGTCGCCCCTCGCAACCCGCCCCTTGCCCCTGTTTTCATGTCAAGGCGTCAAGCCAATTGAGGAGCAACTATCGTGGGATTTTCATGGCCATGGGGCAAGAAATCATCCGTCAAGCACAAGATTCTGTGGGTTGACTTGGGCGATCTGGGCGACCTGGTGAATCCGAGCGGACCGCACGAACAGTGGCAGGATCACGGGCTGGGTCTGCTGCGGACGATCATGCACAACAATGGCGTGATGACCGACATCGTCTCGACGCGGGCGGTGACGGCGTGGGAGCAACTGGCGCGGCAGATGCAGGGCTACGAGATGCTGCTGATGAATGTGCGCAGCTACACCTTCCCCACCGGTCAGAAAGCGGCGAAGGTTTTCAAGGAAGTCAACCCCAACGGCATCGTGATTGCCGGCGGGATGCACGCCACGGTGGCGCCGCACGAGATGCTTGCCATCGACGCCTTCGATCACGTCGTGCAGGGGCCGGGCGAGGAGACGATCCTCGATTTGGTCAAGGACCCGGCGGCGTATCCGCGTCTGGTGCAGGGCGTCGGCGCCAAGTCGATGGGTGAATGGCCGATGATGGATCGCGAGCTGTGGCCCAAGCCGGTCGGCTGGCGCATGCAGCGGCGCTGGAAGTGGAAATGGCCGCTCGAACCGGAGTGCGGCTGGGGGCCAGGACCGGTGGCGACGATCATCACCAGCCGCGTCTGTCCCTGGCAGTGCGTTTTCTGCAACGAAAACTCCTACATCCCCAACATGGGGCGCAAGCCGGTCGATCAGGTGATCGACGAGTTGAACTACCTCGACCGCAAATATGGCGTCGGCTCGGTCGTGATTCACGACTCGATGTTCTTCCAAAATCCCAAGTGGCTGCGCGAGTGGATTGAAAAATATCCGCGTAAGACTCGACGCTGGACCTACTGGGCGGCAGGACGCGCCGACACGGTGCGCCAATGGCCCGATCTCTTCGAGGCGTTGGTCAAAGAGACCAACTGGCGCACGATCTCGATCGGTTTCGAGTCGGGCAGCGACCGCATCCTCAAGCTGCTCAACAAGGAGTGCACCGAGGAGGATAACTACTTCGCCATCGACCTGGTCAACCGGATCGGCGACGAGCTGGAAGCGCAGGGCGAACAGCCGCCCAAGTTCTGGTCGAACATCATGCTTGGCATCCCTGGCGAAACGCACGAGGACGCCTTCAAGACGATGCGCATGTTGAAGCACATGAAGCGCGTCTTCCCGTCGATCTCCTATTACGCACCCTATCCTGGCTCAGCATTAGGTTTCCAGCTCATCGCCGAAGGGAAGAGCCTGATGTCAAATGACAACTACCATCGCTTCCCAGACGATGAAAAGGTCAAGGGTGTAGATTATCAGTTCTACCGCGATCTGTTGGCCGGCAAGTACGACGCCGAAATCAACAAAGGCATCAGACACACGACGCATGGGGCGGAGTTGTATCAGGGAACATTGGTGAAGGCGTGAGATTTGGAGACTGGAGACTGGAGATTGAAGATTGCGTGCAGAAACACGGGCATCTGCTCTCCTCCTCTCCCAGTCTCCCTTCTGTCCGCAGAATGATCGAGGTCTATGAGCAGCTTTTCTAACCCACACTATATGTATCTTTTCGCCCTCAAGAACGGCAAGAAGAAGCTGGCGTATGGCGAGTCGCCAGAGGACGCGTTGGAGATTTTACGCATCCGCTTGAGCGAGGCGGAGATGAGCGAGATTCTAACCGACCAGTTCATCAAGATCAATCAGCGCGAGTTGCAGCAATACGTCAACGATTTGGGGTGAGATGCGGCTGAACGACGCGCAACGGTCGCTGCTCGTGGCGCTGCAGGCAGGCGACCGGCTGAAGGTGCATCGCACACTCGACGGCGAGAAGCGCTACCTGCTCCACCGCATTGATGAATCAGGCGTCAGCGCAGTCGCTGCCGCCGTCGTCGACAGCCTGGAGCGCAGCGGTTTGATCGAGAGCAACATGAAGTTTCCCGCCGCCACGTTTCTGCTCACCGACAAAGGCATCGCCGCCGCCGCCAAACTCACCGGCAGCACACAAATGCCGATGGGGCCGCGCAATTTCGGGTAAAATCGAATAATTCTCATAAATTTTAGAATAATTGACACAACGCCAGCGCCGTGATATAAAGACACACGCAGATAAAGGTTGATTCAGGCAGAGCATCGCCATAAGGAAATGCAGCACCGTGCACGCAGTTCGTAAGCATATTCTGGAGATACTCAAAGAGTTGGGCGGGGCAACCGTTGCCGAGTTGGCTGAGCGCCTTGACATGGCGCCGGTTTCTGTGCGCCATCATCTCGACATCCTCCAGGGCGACAACCTGATCAAGATCGGGCGCATCGAACGCACGGGCAGTGTGGGACGCCCGCAGCAGATTTATCAGCTCACCGACGACGCCGACGCGTTGTTTCCCAACAACTTCGCACTACTGGCGGCGAGCATGGCGCGCCAGATCAAGCAGATGCTGCCGCCGGATCAGGTGGAAGCGGTCTTTCACGCGCTGGCGGACGAAATGATCGCTGAGGTCGATGTTGCTGAGTTGGCGACGCTGCCACTGACGGAGCGCCTCGACCGTGTGACCGACTTTCTCAATGAGCGCGGCTACCTGGCGCGTTGGGAGCCGTGCGCGGGCGATGGCGATGCCTACGTGCTCTACAAGCACAACTGTCCATATGCGGGCATGGCGGGTGAGCATCGCGAGCTATGCATGATGGATCAGATGCTGATCGACCGTCTGGTCGGCGTGCATTGTGACCGCACAGCGTCGGTGGCGAACAACGACCGCTGCTGCACCTATCGTATCGACGGCGAGAGCCGTGGAATCCCGATCGAATTGACGCTGCGCCCGCAGGAAATCCTGTTAGCGGCGTGAAACGCTTGAATGAGCTGTTCGAAAGAGGAAGCCGTGATTAGCAACGTCAGTCTTTACACCAATTCGCACGGGAAAGTGACGATTGCGCCGCTGCCTGCTGGCTTTACCATCGAACCGACCTACGACAGCTACGGGCGGCGCATCAACTATCTGCGCATCAGCCTGACCGATGCCTGCAACCTGCGTTGTGTCTACTGTATGCCGGAAGATATGACCTTCCGCCATCGCAGCGAACTGATGTCAGACGAGGAGATGCTCTATCTCGTCAAGATCGCGGCAAGCCTGGGCGTCACCAAGATTCGACTGACCGGCGGCGAGCCGACGATCCGGCCCGGCATCGTGGAGTTGGTGCGTGAGATCGCGGCAACGCCCGGCGTCAAAGATGTGGCGATGACCACCAACGGCATCCTGCTCGACAAGCTGGCGCGCCCGCTGGCGGAGGCAGGATTGAAGCGCGTCAACGTCAGCATCGACACACTCGACGCCGAAAAGTTTCATCGCATCACGCGCTGGGGGTATCTCGACGACGTGTGGCGCGGGATTCACGCCGCCGAGGAAGCCGGGCTGGCGCCGATCAAGCTCAACGCCGTGGTGGTGCGTCACTTCAACGACGGTCAAGACATGATTGATCTGGCGCAGCTCACAGTCGAAAACGACTGGGAGGTGCGCTTCATCGAGATGATGCCATTTGGGGAGGTGAGCGATTTTCAGCAAACCAATGTCGTCACCTACGCCGAGATGAAGGCGCGTATCGAAGCGCACTTCGGGCCGCTGGAAGAGGCAAGCTACGACTACGTTGATCCGAGCCGCCCATTTCGGATTCAAGGCGCTATGGGCACGCTGGGCTTCATCAGCAGCGTGACCGAGCCGTTTTGCCAGGGCTGCGGGCGCGTGCGCCTGACCGCCGATGGGAAGCTACGTCTCTGTCTGCTGCGCGATGACGAAGTAGACTTGTTGACGCCGCTGCGGGCGGGCGCGTCGTGGGATGAACTGCGTGCATTGATGCGCGACGGCGCCTATCACAAGCCGTGGGGACACGAACTATCGGCTGGCAAATTCGCCGAAAATCGGGCAATGAACCAGATCGGCGGGTAAGGAAATGACGTGGTGCGCGGTGCGTGACGACGCACAGACACGCACCACGCAACATGTAACACGTAACACGCAACACGTTTTTTGAGACAAGGAGACCAGGACACAATGATCACGTTGACTGAAACCGCTGCCAGCAAGCTTGGCGGCATTATGGCCGAGAAGGGCTTGAAGGAATCACATGCGCTGCGCGTCTTTGTCAAGGGTGGCGGCTGCGGCGGGATGCAGTACGGCATGACCTTCGACCAGCCGCGCGAGGGTGACGAGCAGTACGAAATGCACGGACTGCGCGTGATCGTAGACCCGACCAGCCTCTTCTACATCGACGGCTCCAGCATTGACTACGTCGACAACCTGATGGGCGGCGGCTTCCACATCGACAATCCGCAGGCGACCAGCTCCTGCGGCTGTGGCAGCAGCTTCCGCACCGCCAAGAGCCACACCGGCGAAGAGATGCCGCAAAGCTGCAGTCATCACTAATGCACTGGCACAGATGCGCAGTGTGTACGCCTGCAGAACCGGCTTGCACACTGCGCATCTTCTTTTGCACCGGAGACGCCATGATCCGCCGCGCGCCGATCTTAGCGACTAGAGCGGCATCGATTCCAGCCGACTATACAATTGCTCCACTTAGCGTGGAACAGTATCACGCCATGGCGCGCGCCGGCATCCTGGAGGAGGGGGCGCCGATTGAGCTGCTCGAAGGCTATTTGGTCGAGAAGATGACGAAGCGTCCACCCCATCGTGTCGCGGCTCAGCTTGTAGAATTGGCATTACGTCAGGTGATACCAGCCGACTATCACACTGCAATGCAAGAGCCGATCACGCTTGAGGACAGCGAGCCAGAACCCGATGTAGCAGTTGTGCAGGGGACGATCCGGGATTATTCAGCACGACATCCCTATGCGCATGAGGTTCCGCTGGTTGTGGAAATTGCCGACGCGACACTGGAGCGAGATCGCTACTCGAAGCGGCGCATCTGTGCGCGTGCAGGCATCCCTTGTTACTGGATCGTCAATCTGCTCGACCAGATGGTAGAAGTCTATTCGGAGCCTTCAGGACAGACAGCGCAGCCATTTTATTTCAATCAGCGCAGCTTCAGTGAAAGCGAATCTGTACCGGTGGAAATCCACGGTCAGCATGTCGGCGTCATTTCGGTCAAATCGATCCTGCCATGAAAGCACGTTACTTCACACTCGACGAAGCCAAAGCGACGCTGCCACAGGTGAAGGCGCTGATGGAGCAGGTGCAAGCTGCCCGTCGCGAGATTCTGCGCCTGCGTCCCGACGTGCTGCCCATCGTGCAGCGGGCGGCGCTCAACGGCGGCAACAGGCAGATGGGCGAGTTGACGGTTCACGTGATGCGGCTGGAAGAGGGCGTCAAAGGCATCCAGGCGTTGGGCGTGGTGCTCAAGGACATTGACGCCGGGCTGGTCGACTTCATCGGCGTGCGCAACGGGCGCGAGGTCTACCTGTGCTGGCGCTATGGCGAAGAGGACATCGACTACTGGCATGAGCTAAACGCAGGCTTTGCCGGGCGCCGTCCCATTGACGAGTATATTCGATAGGATTGTTCATGAATCTGTTTGTAGAAACGACATTAGAGCAGCGCATCCAACAAGTGCTCGACGACTATCGCCCGAATCTATACATGGATGGCGGCGACGTCGAGGTGCTGGAGGTAGACGCGAAAGGCGTGGCGCATCTCAAGATGTTGGGTGCGTGCATCGATTGCCCGATCAGTCTTTTGACGATGAAGCTGGGCATCCAGCGCCTGCTCAAGGAACATTTTCCCGAAATCACCGGCGTCAACGCCATTACCGATGTGAGTTTGAGCGATCTGTATGACCGCGAGGCGGTGATGCAGAAAACGATTGTGCGCAGTAAATGAGGCGTGTGACGTGGTGCGTGTGACGTGGTGCGTTTCGTGTCAAGTATGCGCTTGCAATATCGGACACGAAACACGAATCACGCACCACGTCACACGCACCCCGCACCTAATTTTTATAATAAGTTTCATACTAATTTGGTTTTCTGCCCCCGCCATGCTAAAATGCGCAACTGTCTTATCGGACAAGCATCCTGATTGAAGGAGGAACAGCGTGCGAGTAGCACTTATCAACCCAAGATTTCGTCTCCCGATCGACACCCGCACTACGCCACATCTGGGGCTGGCGTATCTTGCCGCCATGAGTGAGCAGCGCGGGGACGAGGTGGTGATTTTTGACGCCGACGTGGAGAGCAAGCCTGTCTCCGAGTTCGTACAGGAGTTCAAGCCTGACCTGGTCGGCATCACGGCAAACACGCCGCAGGTCAAACAGGCATGGCGCACAGCACGCGCCATCAAAGAAGTGCACGACTGCCTGATCGTGCTCGGTGGTCCTCACGTCAGCGTGTTGCCCGAGGAGAGCTGCGAGAAGCCCTACGTCGATGTCGTCGTGCGCGGCGAGGGCGAGGAGGCATGGATCGATATCTCCAACCGGCTGGAAGCGTACCTCAAGGATCAGCCGGAATATCACACACAGGCGTTCATGCACCCGGAGAATGAAATCTTCAAGGACTGCCTGGGCGTCACCTACAAGACCAGCGACGGGCGCATCCACAACAACCCGGATCGCACACCGATCGCCGACCTGGACAGCCTTCCCTGGCCCGCCTATCACCTCTTCAAGATGGATCGCTACACCAATCTGCAGCCTGCCACCGACCATGTCGACGGCGCACGCAGCTTCAGCATCCTGACCAGCCGCGGCTGCCCCTATCGCTGCACCTTCTGCAGCCAGAGCATCATGCCGATCAAGTGGCGCAGCCGCAGCCCGGAGAGCGTGCTGGCGGAATGGAAACATCTCGTCGAAGACCTGGGCGCGCAGGAGATCGGCGTGCTCGACGACAGCGCCAACATCCGCGTCAAGCGCCTGGAAGAGCTGGCGCACGCGCTGATCGAGAACAAGCTCAACCACGTGCCGTGGATTTTCGTCAACGGCATCCGCGCCAACCTGGCGAGCAAGGAACTGCTCGGCTTGCTCAAGCAGGCAGGCCTCAAGCGCACAGCCTTTGGCGTCGAAAGCGGCGACCCGGAAATCCTTCGCTCCATTGACAAGAAGGTCGATCACGATACGATCCGCCAGGCGTTCAAGAACGCCAAGGAGGTCGGGCTGGAGACGATCGCCTTCATGATCATCGGTCTGCCCGGCGAGACGCGCGAGACCATGCAGCGCACCATCGACTTCGCCATCGAGCTTGACCCGGTGATCGCCAACTTCTCGATGATGACGCCCTACCCCGGCACCAAAGTCTACGAAATCGTGAAACGGCAGGGGCGCTTCCTGATCAACGACTGGGAAGACTACGTCTTCTTCGAGCAGAAGGCGCGCTATGAAATGGGCGAGATGACCGCCGAGCTGGTCGAGGAGATGTATCGTAAGGCGTATCGACAATTCTATCTGCGGCCCTCGCCGATCCTGCGCCGCGTCAAGACCAAAGATTTCTGGCTGAATCTGCCGCGCAACATGCGTATTGCTGCCAATACCTTCGTGCCGAAGAAGGAGAAGACCGGTTTGCGGCGCGCAGTCGAGGCGGAAGGCGCAATTTGAGAGTGGAGATTGGAGATTAGAGATTAGAGATTGGAGATTGAGAGATTACAAGATGCCAATCTCTAATCTCTCAATCTCCAATCTCTAATCTCCCAATCTCTTTATTCAGAGGCAAAACCACCAATGCGAGTTATTCTTGCAAGTCCTGAAGCCAAAGTCTGGAGTGTGCGCAAGCACATCCCGCTGGGGCTAGGCTATCTGGCGGCCGTGCTGCGTGAAGGCGGCCACGAGGTGATGATCTACGACGCATCCATCGAGGACGTCGGCGTTGACTACTATTTGGACAAAGCCGAGCGGGAAGGACGTCCCTACGACCTGATTGGCATCACTGCCACGACCCCGCTCATGCCCGACGCCTGGATCATGGCGCAGATCGCCAAGAAGCGCGGGCTGGTCACCGTGATGGGCGGCCCACACCTGACGATCATGCCGCTGGAGTCGCTTCAGCCGCCGCATGACCAGTACGTAGATTATGTCTTCAAAGGTGAGGCGGAGTACTCATTCCTGGAGCTGATCAATGCCCTGGAAGCCGGGCGCGAGCCGGGTGTGATTCCGGGCATCCACTTCAAGCGCAACGGCGAGATCGTCGCCAGCCCGGAAAGCCCGATGATCCCCGACCTGGATGCGCTGCCCTTCCCAGCGCACGATCTCTTCAAGATCGACCGCTACACCAACCTGCAACCGCTCACCGACGGCATGGATCCGCATGCGCGCAGCTTCACGATCTTGACCAGTCGCGGCTGTCCGTACAAGTGCACCTTCTGCTCCAAACCGGTGACCGGCGACACATGGCGGGCGCGTTCGGTGGAGAGCGTCGTGCAGGAGTGGAAATGGCTTGTGCGCGGGCTGGGCGCCACCGAGATCGGCGTGACCGACGACATCTGGAATCTCAAGCTGCCGCGCGCCAAAGAACTCTGTCGCCGCCTGATCCAGGAGGGACTGAACACCGTGCCCTGGGTGACGGTGCACGGCATGAAGGTCAACCACACCGACCTGGAACTCTTCCAACTCATGAAGGCGGCAGGCTGTAAGCGCGTCGGTTTCGGCGTCGAGAATGGCGACGAAAACATGCTGCGCAACGTCATCCGCAAGGGGCAGACGCTGGAGCAGGTGCGCGAGGCGTTCGCCAATGCCAAAGCCGCCGGCTTGCAGACAATGGGCTTCTTCATCTTCGGCATGCCGGGCGACAATGAGGAGACGATGGAGAAGACGATCCAGCTTGCGCTCGAACTCGACCCCAAGCTGGCGAATTTCATGCTGGCGGCGCCCTTCCCCGGCACAGTGATGTACGACCAGATCAAGGAAGGCGGTCAGGTCTTCGCCGATAACTGGGGTGACTTCGCCATTCATGACCAGAAGGCGCGCTTCACCATGAACGAAGGCTACGATCCCGATCTCGTCGTGAAGAAGTGGCGCGAGGCGTATCGCCGCTTCTATCTCTACCGCCCGGAGCGCGTGGTCGAAAAGATGATGTTCAAGGAGAACTGGACGAACCTGCCCAACACCTTCGCCCAAATCAAGCGCTTTTTCATCGGGGCCAAGGATCAGCAGGCGCCAGTGGAGAAGGTGGCAGCGGCAGCGGATTGACGAAGGTGTCAAGCCAGGTAGCGCACAGTCGTCGTGAAATCATCTGCACAAGTCAAGGATTACTCAATTCCCGCCGACTGGCAGTTGATTCTACGGCGCTGATGCCGCAAGACTGTCTCAGCTCACTGACCAGGAGCGCCCGTGAACGCAAAAGGGAAGTCGATAGCATCGTTTGCTTGGGGCTGAGCAAGAATTGCGGCAGGACATTGCGTGCCTGTTAGCGATACGATGGGCAGCATCACAGGAGTTGGGGTGCTCAGGAGAGAACGCCATGCAAATGTTCACAGCCGTCATTGAGAAATGCCCAGACACCGGACTTTATGTTGGGTATGTTCCCAATTTTCCAGGAGCGCACTCTCAGGGTGAGACATTAGATGAGTTGTATCGAAATCTTCAAGAAGTCATTACTATGCTTCTTGAAGATGGAGAGCAACAGCCAGAGTCCGAGTTTGTCGGCACACAGACAATTGTCGTTGCATAGCGATGGGAAAGAAACCACCGGTGCTGCGACCGGAGGAAGTGATGGCCATCCTGGATCGATTGGGGTTTGTGCAGGTTCGCCAGCGCGGTTCACATATCCAGTATCGACATGCCGACGGGCGTGCAACGACGGTTCCATATCATGGTGGTCGCGATCTGTCCCCCAATCCTTCTGCGTCAGATTGCAAAAGACATCGGCTTGACCATAGACGAATTTCTCGCACACCGATGACGCACGTCGCTGCACCTGACGCTCTTGCTGCAAACGCTGCTTTTGCCCACATCACCGCACGGCTCGACGCCAACAACGTCGCCTACACACCGCACGAACACGCGCCATTGACCACAATCCAGGACGCCGACGCGAATCACTGGTTTCCGATGGAACGTCTGGTCAAGACGCCGGTAATGTGAAAGACCTGCAGCAGGTGAAAAAATGCTTGGACTGATCCCCAAATTGCCCTTGTACTGGGCGTTTCGCACCTTTGGCTGGCCCACCGTCAAGCCCTTCTCCGTCGTGATCAGCGTCTCGTTTCGCTGCAACTCTAAGTGCCGCACCTGTGACGTGTGGCGGAAGCCCAACGACGACCTGACGCTGGAGGAGTGGGACAAGGTCTTCGCCAACCTGGGCAACGCGCCCTTCTACATGACCTTCACCGGCGGCGAACCGTTCCTGCGCCCTGACCTCGACGACCTGGTGATCAGCGCCTACAACCACTGTAAGCCGGAGGTCATCACTATCCCCACCAACGGCATGTTGACCGAGCGCGTCGTCGAGAAGGTGGCGCGCATGTGCCGCGAATGCCCGACCAGCAGCATCGGCATCAACCTCAGCCTGGACGGCATCGGCGACGAACACGACGACATCCGCGGCGTCGAAGGCAACTGGAAGCTCTCGATGCAGACGTGGGCGCGGCTGAAGGAGCTGCAGAAGGAGCACAAGAATCTGGTGCTCACCGTGCACACCGTGATCAGCCGCTTCAACGCACATCGCTTCAAGGAGATTCAGGCTGGGCTGAAGTTCCTCGAACCCGATTCCTACATCACCGAAGTGGCGGAGGAGCGCGTCGAACTCGACACCGTCGGCTGGGGCATCACCCCGCGCCCGGAGGATTACGACGAGATTGCCGATTTCCTGAGCCAGCAGGCGAAGCAGGCGCCGGCAAAGGGCATCGCCCGCTTCACGCAGGCTTTCCGCGCCCAATACTACCAGCTTGCCAAGCGCGTCCTCCACGAGCGCGACCAGGTGATCCCCTGTTACGCCGGCTGGGCCAGCGCGCACATCGCCCCCAACGGCGACCTGTGGAGCTGCTGCATCCGCGCCGAGCAGGTCGGCAACCTGCGCCAGACCAACTACGACCTCATGCCGATTTGGAAGGGTCAGGCTATGGCGCAACTACGCGGCAGCATCAAGCGCAAGGAGTGCGCCTGCCCGATGGCAAACGCCAACTACGCCAACATGCTGCTTCACCCGCCGACGGTGGCAAAGGTGATGCTGGATGTGGTGAAGTAGACGAAGGGCGCGTTGTGAGGCGCGTTCGGTGGATGAGTTTTGCCGCCTACGGTTTGATGAGGGTTAACAAAACAACTCGATAATCGAAAGAGGCGTGGCTCGGAGCCGGACGTTCCCGCCAGACAATCTGGAGACCGGCGGCTACGCATTTTGTCGCTTGCACGGCGCGCCTGAACCGCTATGATCGCCCGCAGATGCATCGCGCGCTTGCACCTGCGGAGACCCCTCTACGTGACCCTGCTATACCTTGCCCTCGCCTATATGGCCGGCATTCTGGCCGGACGCATCCTCTATGACTGGTTGGGGCTGGCCTGTCCACTGCCAGGGTGGTTATGGCTGCTGCCGTTGGCGCTGCTGCCCCTCACTGCGCTGCTCAACCGCAAGCCCGATCCCAAAGATGTCCCGTCGCTGCGCTGGCCGATCAGTGCAGGCTTCGAGCTTCCTGCAGAGCGTAACTTGCCCGCCCTGGCCATAGGGCTTGCACTCTGTTTTGCTGCGGGGGCGCTGCGTTACGCCGGGCAGCCTTTCACACCCTGTTGGTCACCCACCGATCTGGCCTACTACAACCTGCCTGCACATCAAGCCTTTGAGCATGGCGCGCCCAAAGTCACTGCCATCGGCGCAATCGACAGCTACCCGCTGGTTGCCGATGTCAAACAACAGTTGGTTGTAAGTATCACAGCGCTGGAAGTCGACGGCCAGTCGCATCCTGTATCCGGCAAGGTGCGGCTGAGCACAGGCATTCGTGAACGCTACAGCTACGGCCAGCCTGTGCGCGTCACCGGACGCCTGGTCACGCCGCCAGAGTTTACGGACTTCAGCTACAAGGAATATCTGGCCAGGAAAGGCATTCACAGCCTCTTCTACAGCGCCCGCATCGATGTGCTGGAGGGGCCGTTGCAGGGTAATCCGCTGTTGGCAGCGCTCTACGTCGTGCGTCGGCGTGGGGAGGTGTTCATCAATCGCGCCTTGCCCGAACCTTACGCCGGTCTCGCCAACGGGATGCTGCTTGGCATTGAGTCCGGCATCCCCGATGAACTCTACGACCAATTCAACGCCACTGGCAGCTCGCATGTAATCGTCATCTCCGGCTCCAATGTGGCGTTGATTGCGGGCGTGATCATGGCGCTGATGGTGCGGGTGGTCGGCGGCAAGCGCGCAGTCTGGTTCACTGTAGCTGGGATCGCCTGTTATGCGTTGCTGGTTGGCGGCGATGCAGCCGTGATGCGCGCAGCGGTGATGGGCTGCCTGGCTGTGATCGCCTCAGGGCTGAATCGGCGCAGCACCGGTTTGGTGAGCCTGGGCGTCGCGTGTGCGCTGATGACACTGCTCAACCCGCTGGCGTTGTGGGATGTCGGCTTGCAACTAAGCAGCGCCGCCACCGCCGGGCTGATGCTGGTCGCGCCAGGTATGATCGCCGGCTTTCGCGAGTTTCTGCAGCGTGTAAATTTAGCTGTCATTGGACACGGACCGGTTGGTTCGTTCTTGGAGGAAAGCGTCATGGTTACGTTGGCGGCCAATGTCACGACGCTGCCGCTGGTGGTCTACTATTTTGGCCGCCTCAGCATTGTCAGCCTGCTCACCAACGTGCTGATCCTGCCCGTGCAGCCGCCAATCATGCTGGCAGGCAGCGCGGGCGTCGTCGCTGGCATTGTCGGGCTGGAACAGATTGGCCAATGGGTGTTGGCGCTACCCTGGCTCTGCCTGGCATGGACTGTTGGCGTGGTGCGATGGACGTCCGCGCTTCCCGGCGCCAGTTTAGAGGTCGTCGGGTATGGGGCGGGCGCTATGTTGGCAACCTATGCTGCTATCGTCGTCGTCAAGCAACGCTCTCACTTGCGGCGATTGGTCAACCGTCTGCACGCCTGGGTGGCGCCGGATTGGTGGGGCCGGCTGGTAAGTCCCGCTGCCGTGAGTGGGTTGGCGCTGACGACGGTGCTGGCGTGGGCGGCAGTCGGCGCCTTGCCCGACGGTCGGCTACATCTCTGGTTTCTTGACGTAGGCCAGGGCGACGGCATCTTGCTTCAGACGCCATCGGGGCGTCAAGTGTTGATCGACGGGGGCGCCAGTCCAGAAACGCTTTTTGGCGAGTTGGGCGCAGTGATGCCCTTTTGGGATCGCACACTCGATCTGCTTGTACTTACACACCCTGATGGCGACCACATGTTGGCGCAGGTCGAGGTTCCTGCACGGTATCAAGTGGCGCAGGCGATCCACACCGCCCATGCAGCCCAACATCCTGATGAAGCACTCTGGCGCGCACGGATGGCGGATGGCGGCGTCAGCGTTGCCGAAATGGCGGCGGGCGCCTGGCTCGATCTGGGCGATGGGGTAGCGTTGTGGGTGATGTGGCCGCCTCCTGCTGGTGTCGTCGGCGAGGATGCAGATAATGAAAACTCTCTGGTGCTCAAGCTGGTCTATGGGGATTTCAGTGCGCTGCTGACCGGCGACGCCGGTCTGGCCAGCGAACATCAGCTCGTCGTTGCGCAGATGCCGCTGGCGTCTACATTGCTGAAGGTCGGCCATCATGGTAGCCGCAGCAGCTCCAGCCCAGAGTTTATCGCAAACGTGACGCCACAACTTGCCGTCATCCAGGTCGGCGCTGGGAACGACTATGGGCATCCACATGCCGAGGTGTTAAGTGAACTGGCCGGCAGCACGGTGCTGCGCACCGATCTGGATGGGAGGATTCATGTGTACAGCGATGGGGACGTGATGTGGGTGGAGCACGAGCAATAAGCTATCGCCACACGCATCGACTGGAAGACGAAAGGGATGCGCGCTCGCACAATCAAGTTGTAGGATCGTTGCTCCAGTTAGCGGCCAGTCAGGGGTACGGCAATCAGAAGCTCAGTTTCTCAAGGTGGCGTTGGCTCAGACAATTTCAACAAGCTGCTGCCCGCGCTCGACAACCTGTCCCGGCTGAATATGCACTTTGCTCACGACACCGTCGCTGGCAGCCTGGATACGCAGCTCCATCTTCATCGCTTCCAGTAACACAAGCGTGTCCCCGCGCGTCACGGCGTCGCCTTCGGTCACAAGCACATCAAGCACACGTCCGGGCATCGCCGCCGCGAGCGATCTGCCAGTATCCTGGCGCAGTGTGCGCCGACGCGGGTCGGGCCGCATGAACGTCCATACCTGACCTTCAAGCCAGACATAGGTGCGATCCCCCTGACGGGCGACGTAGGCGCGCAGCCGTCGCCCGTCAACGCACAGATCGAGGCGTCCGGCTTCGCCCGCATGCGCCGCGATCGTAAAGACGCGCTCGCCCACGTGCACCCGATATTGTCCGTCCTCTTCTGCGACCTGCACCTCGCGCACATCCTCACCCAGCCGGTACTGAAAAATTCTTGCCATGTGAGTTCCTTACTCAGTCCGCACGATCTTCACGGCGCGTTTGGCGCGCACATCATATAGGTCGGAGCGGCGGTCGTAGAGATGGCGCACAGTCGCCAGGTCGCGTTGCTGCACCAGCGACGTGAGATCGAGGTCGGTGATCAACACAGTCTCAACGTTGGCTTCACTGGCGCCCGCCGTTGCCGCCGGTGGAAAGGCAAAATCGCTGGGCGTGAAGACCGCAGCCTGCCCATAGTTGATCAGATAATTCTTAGAGGCGGGCAGGTTGCCCACATTGCCAGCAATCACGGTGTAGATAAAGTTCTCGACTGCACGCGCCTGCGCCGTATAGCGAAGCCGATCGAACGCCTTGCGCTCGTCGGTGCTGTACGGGATAAAGATGATCTCGGCGCCGGAAAGCGTCTGCAAACGCGCCACTTCGGGGAACTCCACATCGTAGCCAACCTGAATGCCAATACGCGCCAGCGGCGTGTCGAACACCTTGATCTCCTCGCCCGGCTCGATGTCGAAATCGGTGCGCTCAATGGGTGGGATGTGCAGGGCATCCTGGCTGTAATATTGACCGCTGGGTGTGAAGAGATAGGCGACGTTGTAGATTTCGCCCTCGCGCAGTTCGGGCTGCGAACCGGCGATGATGTACAACCCGTGCTTCTCTGCCAGATCGCGAAACAAGTCGATGTACCTTTCAGTCATCGACGCCAGGCGGCGGATAGCAGCGCGCGAGTCGAGATCGGGCGGCATGATCGTGAACAATTGCGCCGTGAATAGCTCCGGGAAAAGCAGGAAGTGTGAGTGATAGGTGTTGGCTGTATCGACAAAGAAGTTGACGGTCTGCGCAAACTCGTCCCAGGAATGGATCGGGCGCATGAACCACTGCGCGGCGCAGACGCGAATCCGCCGCACAACACGCTGCAGCGGCGCAGCGGCGATCTTGCGCTTCTCCGGTTGATAGTTGGGGTTGGGCATCTCCAGCAGCGTTGAGTAGTTCAGGCTGGAGTCGTCCCACAAGAAGTCGAGCAGGACACGGCGCACAGTATAGCCAGCACGCAGATGCGCCGAGAGCGAAGGATCGCTCATTTCTCCGGCGACGACCTTCTGTACATATTCCTCGGCTGTCATCTTGCCAGCAAATTCGGTGTAGCCAGGAATGCGTCCGTAGGCGACCATGCGCCGCAGATTGTAGCGCTTCATCAGCGAGACGCGCTTTTCATAGAGCGCCTTGGAGACGCCCAGACGGCGGTATTCAGGACGCACACCGATGTCGGCGCCGTACAGGGTGTCACCGGAGGGGTCGTGCGTGCTGAATGTGCCGCCGCCGGTGATCTCCTCGTAGGTGTACCAATGTGCGTCGTCGTCGAGTTGCACGATCAGTGAAGTGGCGTAACCCACCACCAGGCCGTCGACTTCGGCCAGATACTGACCTTCGGGGAAGGCGGCAAACTGCATCTCGTAGAAACGTTCAGTATAGTAGGCATTTTTGGGATACTCCGGGTAGGCGGCGCGGTGGCACGCCACAATGTCAGGAATATCCTCCAGCGTCCATGTGCGAACGACAATCCGTGGTTTACGTTTCCGTGCACTCATGTTGCGTCCGTTGCGTGTAGTTCATTCCAGGCGCGACGCGTGATCTGGCGCGCCACATCGAAACTAAAGCCACGCCGCGCCAGCAAGCTGCCAATCTTCTGCGCTAGCTCATCTTGGGTCAATGTCTCCCAGCGCTTGAGTTTGCCCTCAACCGCCGACCACGCCGCCGCCAACTCGTCCACTGCTGCGGTCGCTGCCTGGATTGAGGCCGCATCGACGCCTCTCTGGCGCAACTCATGGCGCAGCGCGGCGACGCTGCGCGGGCGAAAGTGGTTGCGGTTTTCGACCCAGTATGCTGCGAAGGCTTCATCATCGACGTACGCACGCTCTTCAAGCCGGGCAAGCGCGGCGGCGATGGCTTCTGGCGCATGTCCTTTACGCACCAATTGCCGCTCCACTTCGGCGCGACTGCGCGGGCGAGCAGCCAGGTAGTGGAGCGCCGCCTGATACGCTTTGTCGACGTCATCCTGTGTGCGCAATGCTGCAATCTCAACGTCACTCAGGTGTTGGCCTTTGCGCAGGTGTGCGGCGACGTCCAGCGTCACGCCAAAGGCAAATTCACCGTCGAGATAGACGCTGACCCGTTCCCGATGATTGGTTTGCACCTTCAAGGTCGTGATGACACCGGCCATCTCAAGACATCCCCAGCGTGGCAGGCGTGCGACGTTGATTGAGCCAGGCCGCTAGCGCCACAAAAGCCAACGTCAACCCCAACCCGACGGCGCCCACTGCAATCATGCCGCCGCTGGCGAAGATGGCGCCGGTCGAAAGGCTGCCGGCGCCCGACGCCAGCGCCACCAGCGCATCGTTGGCGCCCTGAATGCGTCCGCGTTCGGTCGGGTGCAAAGCGCCAGTCAGCAGCGACGACCCGGCGACAAAACAGAAGTTCCAACCCAGCCCCAGCAAAAAGAGCGCAACAGTCAACGCGATCAGATTGGCTGCCAACGCCGCCATGATGCTGGAAATCACCAATACAACCGCGCCGAAGGCGATCATTGGCCGGGCGCCAAGCAAGCCGATCAACCAGCCCGTGAGGAAGGCAAAGCCGAACATGCCGAGCGTGTGCGCCATGAACACGAACGATATCTCGCCATTTGTGTGATGCTCGTGGAGCATGTGCACCGGTGTGATCACCATGATCAGCGTCATCACCAGTTGGCCGACTACCATAGACGCGACGGCCAGCTGGACAGTGTGATCTGCGAAAATTTCGCGCACGACGCGTGTAGCCGGGCTGCTCTCCGCCCTACCCTGCGCGGGCGTATCGTATTGCCGGCCAATGCGCAGCGGGTCGGGACGCACTAGCGCCGCCACCAGCAGCGCTGCTAGCGTCAACAAGCCGACGCCCACTAGATAAGGGCCGGCGTTCTCCTCGAAGCCAAGCGTCGTCGCCAGCGCCGAAGTTGGCGACACCAGGAGCGGGCCACCGATGGCGCCAATCGTTCCGGCAAAGACGATAAAGCCGATCACACGCGCGCGGCGACCAGACGGCCACACCTCAGCAGCGATGAAGCGCGCCTGCTGGCTGGTGGCGCTATTGACGCCGACGATCAGCGAACTGACGCAGAGCAACACAAATGAAAAGCTCTGCACCGCCCATGCACCGGTCGCCATGCCCAGGGCGCCGATGCTGTATCCCAACACCATCACCACGCGGCGTCCAGCGCGATCCATCAACCAGCCCATCGGCACCGCCAGCGCCGCACGTCCGATCAGCCCCATGGTTGTGGGTAGCCCGGCCAGTGTGTCGGCGCCGCTCAACAGCGCAGCATTGACAGACAATAGCGTCACGGTGGCGATAAAGGCCGCGCTGAAGATGCTCTCGCTCAGAAAGATAGTATTGGTGATGCGTCGCGATACAGCTGCCTGACGGTTGTCCTGTCGGTGCATGATGTGTTCCCAATGGAATATTACAGCTAGACCAGTGTGGAAGATGTACGGGGTAGTATAGATCAGCCAGACGCGGAGGCGAAACGAGGCAAGAAACAGGAAACGCTCCGACAAATTGCCGGAGCGTTTCCCACAACCAATTCAACCCACACCACGAAGGAGAAAGGAGAACCCAGATCAGGCAGTAACCGCCTCTGCCTGTTCCACAGGTGTTTCAAGCAATGCATCAATCTCGCGCAGCACAGTCACGCGGTTTTTGTTGGCAACTTCATAGTCGCGCACCTTTGCCAACATCTCCTTGGAGAAGGAAGGCAACATGGCGATCACATCCTTCGCCGACATCTCATCATAGCCTTCGACCACAGCTTCAGCAACAGCTGCCTGCACTTCAATGGCGACATCTTTCACTGCAGCCTGGACGTTACTGGCGGCTGGTTGGAACTGCGCCAGGAATTTCTCCACTTCGGCCACAACCGATTTGGCGTTCTTGCTCACCTGATCAACCTGATCTTCGACATAGTCGACCACCCGCTTGACCTCAGGCTTTTCCTGCACTTTGTTGAACTGTTGCATCCACTCGGCTTCGATTTCCTCACCGCGCTTCTCGGCCTTCTCCAGGAGCTTGCCACTCTCCATCAACAGTTCCTGCACCTTGTCATAGGCCAGCCCCCACATGCCCGCATACGCCAGCACAGCCTTACGCCCAAAGTTCTGCGCCTGCTTGACCCCATCCTCGACCTGTTCCTGCACGTTGCGGAGGTCGATGTTCATGGTAATCTTGTCGCTCATTGTCTTTACTCCTCAGATTTCAGAACGATGTTTCGTTCAACCGATTTCGTATTTTACGTCTATAACGCAGTGCGTTACAAACAACAGTATAACGCATTGCGTCATAACTGTCAATACCCAACAGCATATGAAATTTGTTACCGACCTTTAGGCTAGCTGTTCATCTTCCTAAAAGCTCCAAAGCATCCAGGAAGATGATGAAAAAACCTGGGGTCCATCATTTGACCCCAGGTTTGCTACGCGGTGAAGATGAGCGCAGTGTAGATTGGCGCGGAAGGAATTCAGGCGGCTTTCGGTTGGAAATTGGGATCGCGGTATTTCTTGCCCTCTTCGATCAACATGACCGGGATCCCGTTGCGGATGGGGTACTTGTAGCCGTTGCGCGGGTTCAACAAGAACTTGCCATCATCGACCAGCTCTAGCGGGCCTTTATCTTCGGGGCAGACAAGGATTTTGAGCAGTTCCTCGCTGATCTTGCCGCCCAATGGCGCCTCGTCCAACGACTTGACCGGCTGTGAGGGTAGAACACCGCTGGTTGCCGCCGAACCACCATTTGCTGGCGCGAAGACCTGTTTCAGGACATAGACGACGCCAGCGATTACCGCAGCGAAAAAGAGGAACTTGAGAAAATTTTTCATGGTTTGACTCCAGTTGAGTTCGATTCAGCGCAATACGACCATTGTAAGCATGTTATCACACACCAATAGAGATTAGAAATCCCACGCGTAGCTTGCAACAGTGACGCCTTTGCACTCGTTTTATGACAATTGTATACTGCAAACCATGTTTGTCGTTTCTGCCAAGCACGGTGTAGCGTGAACAAGCACGGTGTAGCGTGAATTTGATCGGGTGGGCATGTTTGGGCGTGCTCTGGCTGATTCTCATCGGCTGGCTGCGCCGACGCGAACAGCAACTGAAACAACGGCGCGGTCTCTGGCGCGATGTGCTGGCAGGCGGTGCACTTTGGCTGTTGGTCTACGGCTTTTTCTGGCGCACTCTGAGTGGCGCCGCCTTTCAGCCCGCCGATGGCGGTGACTTGGTCAGCTTTCTTTTTCCCACCTATCGCTTCGCGGCTGGTGAGTTGAGCCAGGGGCGCCTCCCACTCTGGAACCCAACGCTTTACGCTGGCGCGCCCTTCGTCGGCGACATTCAAGCCGGGTTTCTCTATCCACCCCATTTGCTGCTATTCCTCACCAATCCGAGTTTTCCCTACACGATGCTGCAGGCGTTGGCAGTGGGACATCTCTACTGGGCCGGGCTAGGGATGTATCTCCTGCTGCGCATGCTGCGTTGGCCCGCAACCCCGGTGAGCCGTCCGGCTGCGCTCTTTGCTGCGGTCATATTCACATTTGCTGACCCGCTGCTGATCCACCTCGGCAATCTGAACTTGATTGCTGTGCTGAGCTGGTTGCCCTGGGTGCTGGCCGCCTTTGCACGTGGGCTAGAGAGCGGTCGCTGGGTGTGGTCCGGTGTGGCGGGTGTGCTGTTGGCTATCGGCAGTTACGCTGGTCATGCCCAAAGCTCGCTCTACATCGGGTTAGCGCTGCTTCTCCTTACCATCGGCTGGACGGCAACCGTGGCCTGGACGCCGCGCGCCAAACGCCGTGCACTCTGGCAGCCGGCGGTGATGTTGCTCCTCACCGGGATACTGGGCGCCCTGCTGACCGCACCAATCTTGTTGCCCGCGCTGGAACTGGCCCGCCATGCCGTGCGCAGCGATTTCACCTACCAGGATACGGTCGCCTACTCGCTGGCGCCGACGCAGGCGCTGGCTGGGCTAGTGACGCCGTCGCTCTTCGGTCGCGGTCCGGCGCTGCATTGGAGTCTGTGGGAGCGCGTCGAGCTACCCTATCTGGGCGTGCCGGCGCTGATCCTGGCGGCTGCGGGCGTCGAACTGGCGCAACCAGAGCAGCGCCGCCGTCTGTGGATGTGGCTGGGGCTGGCGGTGTTCGGTCTGCTCGTGGCGTTTGGCATCTACACCGTCGTGCACGGCTGGTTAACGTTGTGGTTGCCGATGTTCGACCAGTTGCGCGCGCCGGCGCGTGCGCTCGTGCTCTGGGCAGTGGGCATGAGCGTGGTTGCAGGGGTTGGGTTCGATGCGGTGGCGGTGCACATGGCGCGTGGCCGCGTCTTGCGCGGATTGCTGGCGGGTGGTGCAGCGCTCTTAGGAGTGAGCGTCGTAGTCGGCTATGCGTTGCTTTTTGTGACTCAGGCCGACGCGACAGCTTTTTTGCGTGCGTCGCTGGCGTCGCTGGCATTGACGCTGGCGTTTGGCAGCTGGCTGGGCAGCTGGGCGTTGATTGCGGCGCGCCAGCAACGTCGGCTGAGCTTTG